>NZ_JBSGJA010000006.1:0-406397 GCF_053605345.1 Amycolatopsis sp. NPDC003865
GCGATGGCTACACACCTACAATCACCACCGCGGACACACCGCACTCGCAGGCCACCCACCCGCCAGCCGCGTCCCCAACCTCACAGGGCAATACAGCTAGCGCGGGTCGAGCCGCAGGGTGGTCGCCGCCGCTTCCGCGGTCACCATCGCGTCGGTGCCGCCACCGGGGTACTTGGCGCGGTACGCCGCGTCGATGTCCGCGGTGAGCCGGGCGCCGAGGTCCTCGATGGTGACCTCGGCTTCCAGGCCCGGCACGCGGATCCGGCCCCGGCCGGACCGCAGCGCGTCGCCGAACCAGCCGGTGTCCCGCCGGTACCAGGTGCGCACGTACGCCTGGCCGCCGGTGCACACGACCCAGATCGGCGTCCACCGCCGCGAGCTGCCGTCGGCGCGTTCGACGGCGATCTCCAGTTCCCGGGCGGAATCCAGGAGGACCAGCTCATCCGGTGACCACAAGGCGCGCTCCTTCACAGCTCCGGGCTCAGCAGGTCCTTCAACGCCGCGGCGAACTTCCCCGGGTTCCGCTGCGGGGCCAGGTGCGCCCCCGGCATCTCGGTGAACGGCAAGCCCAGCTCCAGAGCCAGGATCTTCGCCGGCTGGTAGTGGTAGCGCCCCCGGCTGCCCTCGCCGGCCACCGGGACGATCTCCGTGGCCGCCTTCCGCAGGGCGCGCAGATCCGGCAGGTAGTCGAAGAACTCGGTCAGCTCGCGGTCGAACAACCGGATCCACTCGGCCTCGTGCGGGAGGCGGACGGTCGGCAGGTTCGGCAGCGCCGCGCCCGCGATCGCGTCCGCGAAGCGGGTCACCGCCGTCATCAGCTCGCCCGAGCGGGCCAGCCGGACCTGCTCGGCCGCCGCCTCGAGCCAGGCGCTCGCGTCCGGCATCAGGTGCACCGCCGGGGGTTCGTGCGCGACCAGCGTCGTCACGCGGTCGGGGTAGCGGGCCACCAGGTCCAGGCCGATCAGCGCGCCCGCGCTCGAGCCGAACACCGCCGCCGGGCCGAGGCCGGTGTGCTCCAGCACCGCCAGCGCGTCGTCGGCCTGCACCGAGACCGGGACCGGGCCCGATGTCGAATCCGTGCTGCCGAAGTGGCCGCGCCGGTCGTAGGTGATCACGGTGTAGTCCGCGTACAGCAGCTTCGCCAGCGCGCGGTAGGAGTCACCCGACCCGGTACCGCCGGAGATCAGCAGGAGCGCCGGACCCTCGCCGCCGCGGCGGACGAGGAGCTCACCGTTCTCCACCGGGCAACGGCTTTCCGAGGTCATGCACCGAAGTCAAGCACAACCGCTTCACCCGGCGGCGTGGTGGTCGACGGCTAGAGCCGTTCGATGATCGACGCCGTGGCCAGTGCTCCGCCGGCGCACATCGTCACCAGGGCCGTCGAGCCGTCGCGGCGCTCCAGTTCGTGCAGCGCCGTGGTCAGCAGCCGGGCGCCCGTGCTCCCCACCGGGTGCCCCAGCGCGATCGCGCCGCCGTTGACGTTCACCCGCGACTCGTCCGGCGACAACGTCCGCTGCCACGACAGCGCCACCGAAGCGAACGCCTCGTTGACCTCGAACAGATCCGGGTCGGCGATGGTCATCCCGGCGCGGGCGAGCACCCGCTCGGTCGCGCGGATCGGGCCGTCCAGGTGGTAGTACGGCTCCGCGCCGACCAGCGCCTGCGCCACGATCCGGGCCCTCGGCCGCAGTCCCAGCGCCGAAGCGCGCGAGGAGTCCATCAGCAGCACCGCCGCCGCGCCGTCGGAAATCTGCGACGACGTCCCCGCCGTGTGGATCCCGTTCTCGACCACCGGCTTCAACCGGGCCAGGCCTTCGACGGTCGTCTCGCGCAAGCCCTGGTCGCGGCCCACCAGCCGCGTCTCCCCGGTGTCGGAACCGTCGTCGGACAACACCGGTGCCTTGACCGGCACCACTTCGCGGTCGAAGTGCCCCGCTTCCCACGCCGCCGCGGCTTTCCGCTGGGACGCGGCGCCGAACGCGTCGACGTCGGCGCGCGTCAGGCCGCGCCGGACCGCGATCCGCTCCGCCGCGCCGTACTGGTCGGGCAGGTCGATCGACCACGACGACGGCCGCGGTGACGCGCCCGCCCGGTTGGCGCCCAGCGGCACCCGGCTCATCGCCTCGACGCCGCACGCGACGCCGACCTCGATGGCGTCCGCCGCGATCAGCCCCGCGACCAGGTGGGTCGCCTGCTGCGCCGAGCCGCACTGGGCGTCGATCGTCGTCGCGCCCGCCGTCTCCGGGAGGCCCGCGTGCAGCCACGCCGTGCGCGTCACGTTGTTGGACTGCTCGCCCGCCTGCGTGACGCAGCCGCCGATCAGCTGCTCGACCAGCGCAGGGTCGATCCCGGCGCGGTCGAGGAGGGCCTGCTGCGCGGCACCCAGCAGCTCGGCCGCGTGCAGGCCGGCCAGCAGCCCGCCCCGCTTGCCGATCGGGGTCCGCACGGCTTCGACGATGACCGGCACGCCCATGTCGTCCCTTTCGTCGGGAAACACTATCCTGTAGCTCAAAAACTAGAACAAGTTATCGTTTGAGGCAAGCGCCCCCAGGATCGGCGGGATCTTGATCTTTGCCGAGTGAGCGCTCGCTCACCTGGCCTCATCGGTAAAGTTAACGGGTTTCACTGAACGGTCTTCCGCAAGTTAACACCGTATGCTTCAATCGCCGTTAGAACGTGTTTCAAAGGCGAAACGTGGGAGGCACCGTGGCCGCTCCGCTCATCCCCGCCGGTTTCGACTTCACGGACCCGGACCTCTACGCCCAACGGCTGCCCGTGGACGAGTTCGCCGAGCTCCGGCGGACCGCCCCCGTGTGGTGGAACCCCCAGAAGCACAACACCGCGGGCTTCCGCGACGACGGCTACTGGGTCGTCTCGCGCCACGCGGACGTCAAGGAGGTGTCCCGCGACAGCACGCTGTACTCGTCGAGTGAGAAGACCGCGATCATCCGCTTCGACGAGAGCATGACCGAGGACAACCTCAACGCGAACCGCCTGGTGCTGCTCAACATGGACGCCCCGCAGCACACCAAGCTGCGGCGGATCGTGTCGAAGGGCTTCACCCCGCGGTCCATCGCGAAGCTCGAAGACACCCTGCGCGACCGTGCCGAGCGGATCGCCTCGGAAGCGCGCAAGAAGGGGTCGGGC
This sequence comes from Amycolatopsis sp. NPDC003865, assembly GCF_053605345.1. Lineage (NCBI taxonomy): Bacteria > Bacillati > Actinomycetota > Actinomycetes > Pseudonocardiales > Pseudonocardiaceae > Amycolatopsis > Amycolatopsis sp. NPDC003865. The sequence continues at coordinate 3,148 of NZ_JBSGJA010000006.1, forward strand.
GACTTCGTCACCGACGTCGCCTGCGAGCTGCCGCTGCAGGCGATCGCCGAGCTGATCGGCATCCCGCAGGAGGACCGGCTCAAGATCTTCGACTGGTCGAACCAGATGGTCGCCTACGACGACCCCGAGTACGAGGTCGAGCCCCTGGAGGCGTCCACGCAGCTGATCGGCTACGCCTGGAACATGGCCGAGGACCGGCGCAAGTGCCCGATGGACGACATCGTCACGAAGCTGATCCACGCCGACGTCGACGGCGAGGCGCTCGGCTCCGACGAGTTCGGCTTCTTCGTCATCCTGCTCGCCGTCGCCGGCAACGAGACCACGCGCAACGCGATCAGCCACGGCATGAAGGCGTTCCTGGACCACCGGGACCAGTGGGAGCTGTTCAAGGAGCAGCGGCCGAAGACCGCGCCCGACGAGATCGTCCGCTGGGCCACGCCGGTGGTGGCGTTCCAGCGCACGGCCACCCGCGACACCGAGCTGGGCGGCGCGCACATCCGCAAAGGCGACCGCGTGGGGATGTTCTACAGCTCGGCCAACTTCGACCACGAGGTGTTCGAGGACCCGGAGAAGTTCGACATCCTCCGCGAGGACAACCCGCACGTGGGCTTCGGCGGCACGGGCTCGCACTACTGCATCGGCGCGAACCTGGCCCGGCTGGAGATCGACTTGATCTTCAACGCGATCGCCGACGTGATGCCGGCGATCACCGAGGCGGCGCCCCCGGTGCGGTTGCGGTCCAGCTGGCTGAACGGCATCAAGCACTACCCGGTGCGATACGCCTGAGGAAGTCCTCGACGCGGTTCCAGGTGAGCGCGGCCGCGCGCTCGTCGTACTCGGGGCCGTCGGCGTCGGTGTAGAAGTGGCCGATGCCCGGGTAGGGGTACACCCGGGCATCGGCGCCCGTCCGGGTGGTGGCCGCGCGCCACGCCGCGACCTGCGCCGGCGGCGCGATGGGGTCGGGGTCGGCGACGTGGACCTCCACCGGCAGCCCGGCACGGGCCGACGCGGGCAGCGCCCCCAGTGCGTGGAGCAGCAGGACACCCGCGGTGGCGGGCCGGCCGGGGAGCACCTCCTGGACGACGCCCGCCCCCATCGACACCCCGGCCAGCACGGTCTCGGCGGGCAGGTCGCGCACGGCTGCCGCCGCGCGCCGGGTGATCGTGGTCCAGCCGATGCGGTCCTTCAGCGCGAAACCCTCTTCGAGCGTCGGCGCGGTCAGGCCGTCGTAGAGGTCGGGTGTGGTGACGCGGTGCCCGGCCGCCCGGAGCCGGCCGGCGAAGCGCAGTTCGACGGGCCGGAGCCCCAGCACGGAGTGGAACACCACGATTTCGGCCACGCGGCGATTCTGCCAAAGGGTGACATCATGAGGCGATGGCCCCACGCGCGACCGTCGACGTCGAATTCTCCTTCCGCGTCACCGAACCCGGGCCCGCGGCGATCTCCGTCGCCGCGGCGCACGCCGACACCGAAGAGCTCACCGTCTCCTGGCACGGCGAGTCCGAGCTCGTCGAGTTCGAGCACGGCACCCGCGCCGAAGTCTTCGCGCTGCCCCCCGGCGAACACCGCGTCACCTACCACGCCGAACGCGCGCTGACCGAGCCCGAACCCGAGCCGGTCACGCTCGCCGACGTCGCCGTCTTCACGCGGCCGAGCCGCTACTGTCCCTCCGACCGCGTCGCCGGGCTCGTCCCGCCCGCCGCGCTCAAGGCCAAGGGCGCCAGGGCGAAGGTCGACGCCATCGTCCGGAACGTCCACGAGCGACTGTCCTATGTGGTCGGCTCCAGCCGGCCGACGGACGACGCGATCGACACGCTGCTCGCCGGCGAAGGCGTCTGCCGCGACTTCGCGCACGTCTGCGTCACGCTGTGCCGCTTCCTCGACATCCCCGCCCGCTACGTCGGCGTCTACGCGCCCGGCCTCTCCCCGATGGACTTCCACGCCGTCTTCGAGGCCGGGATCGACGGCCACTGGTACGTCTTCGACGCCACCCGCCTCGCGCCGCGGCAGACCATGCTGCGGATCTCCACCGGGCGCGACGCCGCGGACACGTCCTTCCTCGCCACCTTCGGCTGCGAGCTCGACTTCCTCGGCAGCACGGTCTTCGCGACGACGGACGCCGCCCTCCCGGCGGACGACGGCACGGAGCTCGTCGTCCTGAGCTGATGGTCCGACCGCGTGTTGCCTGCGCGAAGTGGCCCCCGGCTGGGTAGACAGAGTCCGTGAAGAGTTCCCCGAAGGCCCCGAGCCTCTGGGCCAGGGCCCGCGCCCGGTACCGGTGGCTGGACCACATCGCCCGCGCCACCAACCGCTACATCGACTGCGGTGGCTACCACTACGTCGCCTCGATCACCTACTTCAGCCTGCTGTCGCTGGTGCCGCTGCTGATGGTGGCGTCGTCGGTGGCCGGGTTCGTGCTGGCCAGCCAGCCGGGCCTGCGCGAAACCCTGGTCCACGCCGTCGTCAGCACGCTGCCCGGCGGGCTGGGCCAAAAGGCGACCGAGCTGCTCACCGGCTTCGTCGACCAGCGGACCAGCGTCGGCGCGTTCGGTCTGGCGATCGGCCTCTACTCGGGCTGGAACTGGATGAACGCGCTGCGGGACTCGCTGACCGCGCTCTGGGGCCAGAACCGCTCGGACCAGTCGCTGCCGCGGCTCATCGTCGTCGACCTGCTCGCGCTGCTCGGCCTCTCGGCGGCGCTGCTGGTGTCGTTCACGATCACCATCTCCGGCACCGCGCTGGGCGGCTACCTGCTCCGGCTGGTCGGTCTCGACGACACGAGCTGGGGCCACCAGCTCGTCTCGGCGTCCTCGGTCCCGCTGTCGCTGGCCGCCGACTGGCTGGTGTTCCTGTGGGTGCTCACCCGGCTGCCGCGGCAGAAGGTGGGCGTGCGCAGCGCGATGCGCGGCGCGATCGCGCTGGCGCTCGGGTTCGAGGCGCTCAAGCTGGCCGGTGGGTTCTACCTCAACCTGATCGGCGACTCGCTGACCGGCATCGCGTTCGGCTCGGTGATCGGCCTGATCTTCTTCATCTCGCTCGTCGCGCGGCTGCTCGTCTACGTCACGGCGTGGACCGCGACCGCCTCGGACGCGCCGCCGAAGCCGGTCCAGCCACCGGCCCCGGTCGTGCTGAACCCGGTGGTCGTGGTGGACCCGCCGGTCGCGGTGCCGGCCACCGTCGGCGTCGTCACCGGCGTGGTCGGGACGCTGCTCGCGCTCAAGTGGCGACGTTCGCGAGGCTGAAGAGCCGGTCGAGCTGGTGGTCGATCAGCGCGATCGCCGCCTCCGGCGTCCGCTGGCCCAAGATGATGCTGGTCTGCAGCCCGTCGACGCTCGACAGCAGCAGCTCGGCCTCCGGCATCAGCTCGAGATCCGGCGCGACCTCCCCGCGGTCGCGGCCCCGCGCCAGCAGGTCCGCGGTCAGCCGTTCCAGCTCGGGCGGCGCGGCGCTGAACGCCGACGCGAGCCCGGGGTCCGAAAGGGACCGGACGAAGTAGGCGAGGTGCACGAGGTAGCGCGTGCGGCGCTCGTCGCCGACCGGCAGCATCCCGACGAGCATGGCCCGCAGCACCTCGCGCGGCGTGGTGTCCTCGTCCGGGCCGAGGCCCGCGCGGATGCTCTCCCCGGCGTCGGCGTTGAGGATCTCCAGCGCGCCGAGCAGCAGGTCGTCGCGCGTCCCGAAGTAGTACTGGACCAGCCGCAGCGAGACGCCGGCCTCGGCCGCGACCTTGCGCAACGACACGTCTTCCAGCCCGCGCGTGCTCGCGATCCGCCAGACCGCTTCGGCGATCTGGCGGCGGCGCTGCTCGTGGTCGGCGAGTCTCGGCATGGTGGGTCGAGCGTATCAACGCGGCTTGTCGGCGCCGACCACCCACATCGAGAAGTACTGCGACCCGCCGCCGTAGGCGTGCCCGAGCCCGATCCGCGCGCCGTCGACCTGGTAGTCCCCGGCCCGGCCCATCACCTGCTTGGCGGCTTCGGAGAAGCGGAGCATGCCGGACGCGCCGATCGGGTTGGACGAGAGCACCCCACCGGACGGGTTGCACGGCAGCCGGCCGCCGATCGCCGTCTCGCCCGCTTCGGTGACTTTCCAGCCCTCGCCTTCGGGCGCGAACCCGAGGTTCTCCAGCCACATCGGCTCGAACCAGGAGAACGGCACGTAGATCTCCGCGACGTCCACTTCGGACATCGGGTCCTTGATCCCGGCTTCGGCCCAGAGCGCGGCCGCGGCGTCGCGCCCCGCTTGGGGGTTGACCTGGTCGCGGCCGGCGAACGTCGTCGGCTCGGTGCGCATCGCCGTCGCGTGGACCCAGGCGGCGCCGCCCTCGACGGCGTCCCCGGCGGCCTCGTCGCCGAGCACCATCGCGCACGCGCCGTCCGACGACGGGCACGTCTCGTCGTAGCGGATCGGGTCCCACAGCATCTGCGACTTCTGCACCGACTCGACGGTGATGTCGGCCTGCCGCAGGTGCGCGTACGGGTTGAGGGCGCCGTTGCGGCGGTCCTTGGCCGCGACGATCGCGCCGACGTGCTCGGGTGCGCCCGAGCGGCGGATGTAGGAGCGCACGTGCGGCGCGAAGTACCCGCCCGCGCCGGCCCCGACCGGCATCTGGAACGGCGGCAGGATCGACAGGCCCCACATCGCGTTCGACTCGGACTGCTTCTCGTACGCCACGGTCAGCACGCGGCGGTGCACGCCGGACTGGATCAGCGACGCGGCGACCAGCGCCGTCGAGCCGCCGACCGATCCGGCGGTGTGCACGCGCAGCAGCGGTTTCCCGTTCGCGCCCAGCGCGTCGGCGAGGAACAGCTCGGGCATCATGACGCCCTCGAACAGGTCCGGGGCCTTGCCGAGCACCACGGCGTCGATGTCGGCCCACTCGACCTGGGCGTCGGTCATCGCGCGGTCGATCGCCTCGCGCAGCAGGCCCGGCATGGAGACGTCCTGGCGCTTGGCGCGGTGGTGCGTCTGGCCGGTGCCGAGCACGGCGGTGAGCTGCTTGGTCATCGGGCCTCCAGCACGGTCACCAGGTTCTGTTGCAGGACCGGGCCGCTCGTCGCGTGCGCCACGGCCTTGCGGGATTCGCCGCTGTGGATCCGGGCCGCCGCCTCCCCGATGCGGGCGAGGCCGGCGGAGAACATCGGGTTGGCGGCCAGTGCCCCGCCGGAGGGGTTGATCTTGACGTCGTCGCCGAGCTTCAGCGCCGTCCGCAGGATCAGCTCCTGGTGGGTGAAGGGCGCGTGCAGCTCGGCGAGGTCGGCGCCGTCGAGGTCCAGCGCGCTCGCCGCGGCCTCGGTGGACGGGCTGCGCGTGAGGTCGCGGGCGCCGAGGACGGGGGAGTCGACGCGGTGCTCGATCCCCCGGATCACCGCCGGGTGGTCCACGATGTCGCGGGCACGTTCCACGGTGGACAGGACGATCACGGCGGCGCCGTCGGTGATCGGCGCGATGTCGTGCCGGCGCAACGGGTCCGCGTAGTACGGCGAGTCGAGCAGCTCGGCGACGTCCTTGCCCGTGCCGCGCGCGGCGACCTCGGCGAGGTCCTTTTCGGACCACAGGCCCGCTTCCAGGCCCATGCGGGCCTGGATCCCGGCGATCGAAACGGAATCGGGCCACAGGGGCGTGACGACGTACGGGTCGAGCTGCAGGGCGAGCACCCGGCGCAGCTGGCCGGCGCTCGACTTGCCGAAGCCGTAGACGAGCGCGGTCTCGACCTCGCCCATCTTGATCTTCAGCCACGCCTCGTAGAGCGCCCAGGCGGCGTCCATCTCGACGTGCGACTCGTGGATCGGCGGGAACGCGCCGATCGCGTCGACGGCGGCGATGAAGGAGAACGCGCGCCCGGCCAGGTAGTCCGACGAACCGGAGCACCAGAAGCCGATGTCCTGTTTGGACAGGCCGGTCTTTTCGAAGACCTCGGCGAAGATCGGGACGAGCATCTCCACGCCGTTGGTGGTGCCCGGGGTCTCGCGGACGTTGGGGGCCTTCGCGAAGCCCGCGATCGCGACGTCTGGCATCAGGACCTCACAGGTGGTGGGCGAAGGTTTCGTAGGCCGCGTCCGGCTCGCCGGTCGGCTCGAAGTGGCTGATGTTCTCCAGCGACGTCCACCACTCGTCGCGCGGTTTCCACGCGGCGCGCACGCGCATGCCCATCTTGACGTCCTGGGCGTCGCAGCCGAGGACGAGGTGCAGGAAGGCGATGTCGGCCCCGTCGAGCAGGATGTACGCGGCGACATACGGCGGCTTGATGCGCTGGCCGAGGAACGGGACGTTGACGATGCAGAACGTCGTCACGATGCCGGTGTCGGGGAGCTCGACCTCGTCGGTGGTGGGAACGCCGTCGGTCGGGCACGCGCCGCGCGGCGGGATGTAGACCTTCTCGCACTTCGGGCAGCGCTGGCCGATGAGCTTCCCTTCGGCGAGGCCGCGCAGGTACCGGCTTTCCTCGGGCGAGGCGGAGTGCATGTACTTCAGGTGCACGGGGGTGATGACGACGCTGACCGGAGCGCCTTCTTCGCGCTCGGCGACCGGGGGAGCGGGCTCGGTCGGTGTGGTGTCCCCGGCGTCGGCGGGCAGGAAGTAGGCGATGTCCCGGATGTGCCCGACGGTCTCGTCGGCCCACTTCACGCGGACGCGCTGTCCACTGTGGATGTTCCCGGGCGAGCCGGCGTCGACGGCGTGGAGCAGGGCGGTGTCGGCGCCGTCGAGCTTGACCAGCGCCCAGGCGAAGGGCCGGTTCAGCGGCTGCCCGTCGAGGGGCTCGGGACACCACGACCACGAGACGACGGTGCCCTCGTCGGCCACGGGGACGAACTCGCCGAGCTGTTCGGCGGTGAGCGGGTCGTACTCGACCGGCGGAACGTGCACCCGCCCGTCACTGCCCCGGATGCCTTCGATGCGGCGTTCGCGCAGAGCGCTCACGAACCGGCCGAGAACGGGCCCGGTGGAGCGCGTGTAGTCGAAGCCGACGTTGAGGGGTGCCGCCAGTGGTGTCTCGGTCACGTCCATGAGTGAAACATGTTCTTGTTCTGTCGACAAGGTTCCTCCGCGAGGCGGTCGGATATGAGTGGAACGCGTTCTACGTCAGCGGCCCTTGAACTCCGGCTTCCGCTTCTCGCCGAACGCCTTCGGCCCCTCCTTGGCGTCCTCGGACGCGAAGACCTCGATCCCGTACTGCGAGTCGAGCTTGAAGGCCTCCTCCTCGTGGAGTCCTTCGGTGTCCCGGATCGTCCGCAGGATCGCCCGCACGGCGAGCGGCCCGTTCGCGTTCACCAGGGAAGCCAGCTCCAGGGCCTTCGTGAGCGCGGTGCCGTCCGGGACCACGTGCCCGATCAGGCCGATCGCCAACGCCTCCGAAGCGGACAGATGACGTCCGGTTAGCAGGATGTCCGCGGCCACCGTGTACGGGATCTGGCGCGGCAGTCGGACCGCCGACCCGCCCATCGGGAACAGGCCCCAGCGGGCCTCCGACACCCCGAACCGGGCCGACTCGCCCGCCACCCGGATGTCGGTCCCCTGGAGGATCTCCGTCCCGCCCGCGATCGCCGGCCCTTCGACCGCCGCGATCAGCGGCTTGGTCAGGCGGCGGCCCTTCAGCAGGCCGGGGATGTGGGCGGGGTCGAACTTGCCCTCGTCGAACGACTTCGCCGGGGAGCTGCGCGCCATCGACTTCAGGTCTGCTCCCGCGCAGAACGCGCCGCCCGCGCCGGTCAGGACGCAGCTGCGGATCGAGTCGTCGGAGTCGACCCGGTCCCAGGCCTCGACCATGATCGCCATCATCTCGCCGGTGATCGCGTTGCGCGCCTCGGGCCGGTTCATCGTGACGACGAGGGTCTGCCCCTCTTGCGAAACCAGCGCGTGCGGTTCACCCACGGGAGACCTCCTGAAGGAGCAGTGCCATTGCCCAGAACGATAACATGTTCTACTTTGAGGGCGTGGCACTCAACATCGCGGATCTTCTGGAGCACGCCGTCGACGCCGTGCCGGAGCGCGTCGCGGTCGTGTGCGGCGACCGGCGGGTCACCTTCGCCGAACTGGAGGCGCGGGCCAACCGGCTCGCCCACCACCTCGCCGCGCACGGCGTGGGACGCGGGTCCCACATCGGGGTCTATTCCCGCAACTCGATCGAGGCCCTGGAGGCGATGATCGCGGCGTACAAGCTGCGCGCGATCGCCGTCAACGTCAACTACCGCTACGTGCACGGCGAGCTCGTCTACCTCTTCAACGACGCCGAGCTCGTCGCGCTCGTGCACGAGAGAAGCTACGCGGACAAGGTCGCCGCGGCCCTGCCGGAGACGCCGAAACTGAAACACGTTGTCGTGGTCGACGACGGCAGTGACGGCGACTACGAGAGCTACGGCGGCGTGGACTACGAGACCGCGCTCGAGGCCCGGAGCCCCGAACGCGACTTCGAGGAACGCAGCAATGACGACCTCTACATCCTCTACACCGGCGGCACCACGGGCTACCCGAAGGGCGTGCTGTGGCGGCAGGAGGACGTCTGGCGCGCGCTCGGCGGCGGGATCAACTTCGTCACCGGCGAATACATCCCGGACGAGTGGACGCTCGCCGAGCAGGGCAAGGCCGGGAGCCTGACCCGGCTGCCCGCCGCGCCGCTCATCCACGGCGCCGCGCAGTGGGCCGCGTTCGGCGCGCTGTTCACCGGCAGCCCGGTGGTCTTCGTACCGCGCTTCGACGCCCACGAGATCTGGAAAGCCGTGCAGGAGCACAAGGTCCAGGTCCTCACGATCGTCGGCGACGCGATGGCCCGGCCGCTGATCGAGGCGTTCCGCGAGGGCGATTACGACGCTTCGTCGATCGTCGCCGTGTCGAGCCACGCCGCGCTGTTCTCGCAGTCGGTCAAGCAGGAGTTCGTCGAGCTCGTGCCGCACGCCGTGATCACCGACGCGATCGGCTCGTCGGAAAGCGGGTTCACCGGCATCGGCATGGTCGCCAAGGACTCCGACCACAGCGCCGGTCCCCGGGTCAGCTTCGGCAAGGACGCGATCCTGGTCGACGACGACGGCAAGCTCGTCGAGCCGGTGCCCGGCGCGGTGGGGCTGATCGCCCGCCGCGGGCACGTCCCGCTCGGCTACTACGGCGATCCCGAGAAGAGCAAGAAGATCTTCGTCGAGGTCGACGGCGTCCGCTACGTCGTCCCGGGTGACTACGCCCGCTACGAGGAGGACGGCACCGTCACGCTGCTCGGCCGCGGCTCGCAGTGCGTGAACACCGGCGGCGAGAAGGTCTATCCGGAGGAGGTCGAGGGGGCGCTCAAGTCGCACCCCGACGTCTTCGACGCGCTCGTCATCGGCGTCCCGGACGACCGGCTCGGCCAGCGCGTCGCCGCTGTCGTGCAGTTGCGTGAAGGCGCGGAAGCCGACCTCGCCTCGCTCGAGGAGCACGTCCGCGGCGAGATCGCCGGGTACAAGGTGCCGCGCACGATCTGGCTGGCCGGTGAGATCGGCCGGTCGCCCAGCGGCAAGCCGGATTACCCGTGGGCCCAGCGCTACGCGGCCGAGCACGAACCGGCCACGGCCCAGCCCGTCTGAGAGGAAAGCGCAAGTGCGGACACCCCTGTGCGACCGGCTCGGCATCGACCTGCCGATCATCGGGTTCACGCCCTCGGAGCACGTCGCCGCGGCGCTCAGCCGCGCCGGCGGGCTCGGCGTGCTCGGCTGCGTCCGGTTCAACGACGCCGCCGAGCTCGACCGGGTGCTGACCTGGATGGACGAGAACACCGGCGGCAAGCCCTACGGCGTCGACATCGTGATGCCCGCGAAGGTGCCCGCCGAGGGCACCCAGGTCGACCTGGCGAAGCTGATCCCGGACGGCCACCGCGAGTTCGTCGATCGCGTGCTGCGCGAGTTGTCCGTGCCGCCGCTGCCGGACGACACGGACGAACGCGCGGGGGTGCTCGGCTGGCTGCACTCGGTCGCCCGCTCGCACGTCGAGGTCGCGCTCAACCACCCGATCAAGCTGATCGCCAACGCGCTCGGCTCGCCGCCGGTGGACGTCATCGCCCAGTGCCACGACAAGGGCGTGCCGGTGGCGGCGCTCGCCGGGAAGGCCGAGCACGCGGTCCGGCACGTGGAAAACGGCGTCGACTTCGTGGTCGCGCAGGGCTACGAAGCCGGCGGGCACACCGGCGAGATCGCGTCCATGGTGCTGGTACCGGAGATCGTCGACGCGGTCGACGTGCCGGTGCTCGCCGCGGGCGGGATCGGGTCCGGGCGGCAGATGGCCGCGGCGCTCGCGCTCGGCGCGTCCGGGGTCTGGATGGGCTCGATGTGGCTCGCCACCGAGGAGTACCTGCAGACGATGGGCGAGTCGGTGGCGATGCAGCAGGCGCTCGTCGGGGCGTCGTCGTCGGACACCGTGCGGACGCGGATCTACACCGGCAAGCCGGCCCGGCTGCTCAAGACCCGCTGGACCGAGGCGTGGGCCGCGGCGGACGCGCCGGAGCCGTTGCCGATGCCGCTGCAGAACCTGCTGGTTTCCCACGCCCACAACCGGATCCACGCGGCGAACGACCCGAGCGTCGTCTCGATGCCCGTCGGGCAGATCGTCGGGCGGATGAACGCGGTCCGCCCGGTCGCCGACGTCGTCGCCGACCTGGTGTCCGGCTACGAGGAAGCCCTTTCCCGCCTGGACAAGACGCGCTGAAGGGGGCCCGCCGCGGCGGGCCCCCTCCGGGGAAGACTCGCTACAGACCGGCGGCGGCCGCGGCGATCTTCGACGCGAACGTGCTCACCTCGGTGTAGACGCCGGGGGCGTGCGGACGGGCGCAGCCGTCACCCCAGCTGGTGATGCCGACCTGGATCCAGGCGTTGTTGGCGTCGCGGCGGAACATGGGGCCACCGGAGTCGCCCTGGCACGTGTCGACGCCGCCGGAGGTCAGGTTGCCCGCGCAGATCTCCGCGCTCGGGATGAGGTCGGGGTAGCTGCCGCCCTGCGCGGCACAGGTCGAGTCGGCCACGAACGGGACGTTCGCCTTGAGCAGGTACCGCTGCTGGGAGCCGCCCTCGGTGGCCGCGCCCCAGCCGGCGACGGTGAAGGTGCCCGAGTTGTACGCCGTGGTCGTCGCGATCGGCAGCGTCGACAGGCCGCTCACCGGGCTGGCCAGCTTGATCAGCGCCCAGTCACCGCCGGTCGAGGTGCCGTAGGTGGGGGACTGGTAGACGTAGGTCGAGCGGATCTTCTGCGCGCTCGAGCTCTGCAGGTCCACGACGCCGACCGTCGCGGTGATCGAGGTGTTCGACCCGGTCCGGCTGACGCAGTGCGCCGCGGTCAGGACGATCTGCTTGGTGTAGAGCGCGCCGCCGCAGCCCATGGACAGCCGCACCATGAATGGGAACTCGCCCTGGGCGGCCCGGGTCCCGCCGACGACGTCGGTGGACGGTGGCTGGGCGGCGATCGCCGGGGTGGCGAACGACGCGGCCGCGGCGAGCGCGGCCAGTGCGGTGGTGGCGTTTCTGAGCAGGGTGAACCAGCGCTTGGGAGCCAAGGGGATCAGTCCTTCCAGTGTCCACAGTGGAAGCCGTTGCCGACAGCGGCCCCACGACTACACCAGGTGCTCACATACCCGGACAACCGACTTTCTTCGGATCTTTCGGGCGGTTGGGTGATTTCTCACCGCCGGATCCGGCGAACGCCGTAGGCCGAAGCGCCCAGCACCAACGCGATGCAGCCGGCCAGCACGGACGGCAGCGGCAGGCTGAACGCCAGCACCACGCACCCGGCCAGGCCCACGACGGCTCGCGCCTTCCCCTTCAAGGTGAGCGCGGCGGCGTTGGCGACCGCGTAGTACGTAAGGACGGCGAAGGACGAGAAGCCGATCGCGGCGCGCAGGTCGAGGAACGCGGCGAGCACGGCGACGACGAGCCCGACGGTGAGCTCGGCGCGGTGCGGCACGTCGTAGCGGGGGTGCACGGCGGCGAGGAACCGGGGGAGGTGGCCGTCGCGGCTCATCGCCAGTGTCGTGCGCGAGACGCCGAGGATGAGCGCGAGCAGCGAACCGAGCGCCGCCAGCGCCGCGCCCACCCGCACGACCGGGGCGAGCCACCCGGGCACGGCGGCCGCGATCGGGTCGGGGCTCGCGGCGAGCGCGGCCGGGCCCAGGCGGACGAGCAGCAGCACCGCCAGGGCCGCGTAGACGACGAGGGTGAGGCCCAGCGCCAGCGGGATGGCGCGGGGGATGGTCCGGGCCGGGTCGCGGACTTCCTCGCCGAGCGTCGCGAGCCGCGCGTACCCGGCGAAGGCGAAGAAGAGCAGCCCGGCCGCCTCCAGGACGCCCCCGCCGCCCGGCCAGGCGACGAGCGGGCCGCCGGCGCGCGGTCCGGCGGCCATCGCGACGGCGGCGGCGGTGAGCACGAGCAGGGTGCACGACACGATCACCCGGGTCGCCAGCGCGGAGCGGTGCACGCCGAAGTAGTTGACCGTCGTGAGCGCGGCGACGACGGCGACGGCGAGCAGGCCGCGCCACGGCTGCCCGAGCCCGGGTGCGGCGTAGGCGACGACGGTCAGCGTCATCGCGGCGCAGCTGGCCGTCTTGCCGGTGACGAATCCCCAGCCGGCCAGGTATCCCCAGAATTCACCGAGCCTTTCCCGGCCGTAAACGTAGGTACCGCCCGATTGGGGGTAAATCGCGGCCAATCGCGCCGAAGACATCGCATTGCAGTAGGCGACGACGGCCGCGAGGACCAGTGCGATGAGCAATCCGGCCCCCGCGGCCCGCGCCGCCGGGGCGAACGCGGCGAAGACACCGGCGCCGATCATCGAGCCCAGTCCGAGGAAAACGGCGTCGGCGAGGCCGAGCCGGCGAGCCAGCGGGGTCGAGCGCATCCGGGTGATCCTCCGTGTGACGGCCGTGTTACGCGCCACAGCGAACCACGGCGCACCGGGAAACGAATAGGGTCGATTCCGTGCCCGCCCCTTCACGCCATTCCCGCCTGTCCGCCGACGGTCCCGTGCTCGACGGGATTCCCGAGCACGGCCGCGTCCCGCGTTACTTCGCGGTCAAAGTCGAGCTGCTGGCGGTGATCGCGGAACTGGGGGAAGGATCGGTGCTGCCCACGGAACGGGAGCTGTGCGAGCGGTTCGAAGTGTCGAGGGCGACGGTACGGCAGGCGGTCGGCGAGCTGGTGCTCGAGGGCAGGCTCAGCCGGCGCCAGGGGAGCGGCACGTTCGTCGCCGGCCCGAAGCTGGTGCAGCCGCTGGCCCTGGTGAGCTACACGGAAGGGTTGCGCCGCCAGGGGATCCGGCCGGGCCGCACGGTGATCACCCTGGAGCGGCGCCTGGCGGGCAGCGCGCTGGCGGCCGACCTGCAGGTCACCTCGGACGCCGAGGTGATCCACATCGAGCGCGTCCTGCTGGCCGACGAGGAGCGCGTCGGGCTGGAGTCGACCTATCTCCTGGCGGAGCGGTTCCCGACGCTGCTGGAGGTGTTCAACCCCGAGCAGTCGCTGTACGCGTGCCTGAGCGAGAAGCTCGGCGTGGTGTTCGACGGCGCCGAGGAGCGCGTCGAGACGGTGCTGGCGACGCCGCGCGAGGCGTTGCTGATCGGCACCAACCCGGCGCTGCCGATGCTGCTGATGCACCGGATTTCGTGGGGCCCGGACGGGGTGCCGTTCGAGCGGGTGCGGTCGCTGTACCGGGGTGACCGGTTGAGCTTCGTGACCCGGCTGGGGCGCGCCTGACGCGGCCGGGTGGCCGGTGCAACCGATCGGGCGTCCGCTCCGTCCTGGAGGTATGCGCACACTGCTGGGTACCGGCCTGCTGCTCCTCACGCTGACGGCGTGCGGGGCGGCGGGTACCGCGGGCGCTCCGGGCAGCGCCGGACCGGAAACGCCCACGACGTCGGCATCGCCGGTGGTGCCGGGTTCGCCGACGGCCGCGCCGCCGCCGTCGCAGACCGTCGGCCGGCCGACGCAGGGCATCGCCCCGGGTGACGACGTGATCGCGGAGTCCCAGGTCGACGCGCGGGGGCTGCCCGAGGGCTACCCCCGGAGCCTCACCCGCAGCCTCGACGGCAGGACGGTGATCCTCCAGGCGGAGGAGGGCGGCTGCCGCCGCGTCGCCGCGCACGTCGGTGACCAGACGCCGCAGCAGGTGGTCGTGCTGGTCTCCGTCATCGCGGCGAAGAAGGGCCAGATGTGCCCGGACTACATCAAGGAGGTCAGCATCCCGCTGACCCTCGCCGAGCCGCTCGGCACGCGCACGGTGGTGCTCCGCCAGGGCTGACGGCTCGACCGACGCTGGGAGGGTGGCCCCGGGATGCCCGGGGCCACCCTCCCGGACCATGTCCGGGGAGCTTCGTGAAAAACCCACGAACCCGTCGATCTTCGATGCAACCCCCTCGCCGCCCGTTCCGTCTTCGGGACATGAGGTACTTAGCGAAGGTGGTCGGGACAGGCGCGTTCCTGCTGATGGCAACGGCCTGCGCCGGCCAGGACATGCCCACCAGCCAGCCCGCTGCCGGAGGTGAATCGGCCGCGCCCACCGGGAGCGTTTCGACGTCGCCCACCCAGTCGGTGCTGCCGACGTCGCCGCCGGGCAAACCCCGGCTCACCGTGCCCGAGGGCAGTACGCCGGTGCCGCCGGAGAAGGTCGACGCCTCGGCGCTGCCCGGCGGCTACCCGCACGAGGTGTGGACGGCCAACGGTGGCACGATCCTCAACATCCGCGCCCAGGAAGGCGGCTGCGGGCACGCGCTCGGGGAGGCGACCCAGCAGGCGGGTGACCGCGTCGTGGTCAACCTGAGCGAGACCAAGGCCCAGACCGGCCAGATGTGCACGATGGACATCCGGTACCCGGTGATCTCGGTCGCCTTGGCCGCGCCGCTGGACCAGCGCACGGTCGTGCTGAAGACCACGCCGCCGAAGTGATCACCCTGGCCTAGGCTCGGGTGATGGGAAGCCGCCAGGTCTCACGCACCGCGATCGTCGCCGCGCCGCCCGAGAAGATCTTCGGGCTGCTCGCCGATCCGGCCCAGCACCCGCTCATCGACGGATCCGGCACGGTCCGGGCCGCCCAGTCCGGCGGCCCGGACCGGCTCACGCTCGGCGCGAAGTTCGGCATGGACATGAAGCTCGGCGCGTCGTACAAGATCCTCAACACCGTCGTCGAGTTCGAAGAGGGCAGGCTCATCGCCTGGCGCCACTTCAACGGCCACCGCTGGCGCTGGCGGCTCGAGCCCCTCGGCGACGGCCGCACCGAGGTCACCGAGACGTTCGACTGGTCGACGGCGAAGTTCCCGCTCGCCATCAGCCTCAGCCCGTTCCCGCGCAAGAACGCCGAGGGCATCGAGAAGACCCTGGCGCGGCTCACCGAGCTGTTCCCGGCCTGACGACGGCCGTGCCACAGCCGGTGCGACGGCGGGCGGTCCTCGCGATCTGCTGCCTGAGCCTGTTCATCGTCGGGCTCGACAACACGATCGTGAACCTCGCGCTGCCCTCGATCCGCCACGAGCTGGGCGCGTCGGTCTCCGGTCTGCAGTGGACGATCGACGCGTACACGCTGGTGCTGGCGAGCCTGCTCATGCTGTCCGGTTCGACCGCGGACCGGATCGGGCGGCGCCGGACGTTCCAGACCGGCCTGGCCCTGTTCAGCGTCGGGTCGCTGCTGTGCGGGATCGCGCCGAGCATCGGGCTGCTGATCGCGTTCCGCGCGCTGCAGGCGATCGGCGGGTCGATGCTCAACCCGGTCGCGCTGTCGATCGTCGCGAACGTCTTCACCGATCCCCGTGACCGGGCCCGCGCGATCGGCGTGTGGGCCGGGGTGAACGGGCTGAGCCTGGCGGTCGGCCCGGTGCTCGGCGGCGTGCTCGTCGACCGGGCGGGCTGGCGCTCGATCTTCTGGATCAACGTCCCGGTGGGCATCGCCGCGATCGTGCTGACGGCGCTGTTCGTCCCGGAATCGCGCGCCCCGCGCCCGCGCCGCCTCGACCCGGTCGGGCAGCTGCTGGTGATCGTCCTGCTGGCGTCGCTGACGTACGGGATCATCGAAGGCCGCGGTGCGGGGACGCCGGTGGTGGTGGGCTGCTTCGTGGTCGCCGCGGCGGCGCTGGCGGTGCTGCTGCCGTACGAACGGCGGCGCCGGGATCCGTTGCTGGAACTGAGGTTCTTCCGCAGCGTGCCGTTCTCGGGGGCGACGCTCACCGCGGTCGCCGGGTTCGCCGCGCTGTCGGGGTTCTTGTTCTTGACCACGCTGTACCTGCAGGAGACGCGCGGGTTCTCGGTGCTCCACGCGGGGTTGCTGACGCTGCCGATGGCGGTGCTGACGGCGGTGGGCGCGCCGCTGTCGGGGCGGCTGACCGGCGCTCGCGGCCCGCGGCTGCCACTGCTGGTGGCCGGCGCGGGAATCGCGGCGTCCGGCGTGGTGCTGGCGGGGATCGGCCCGGCGACGCCGATCGCGGGGGTGGTGGCGGGGTACGTGTGCTTCGGCATCGGCTACGGCCTGCTCAACGCGCCGATCACGAACGCGGCGGTGTCCGGGATGCCGCGCGAGCAGGCGGGCCTGGCGGCGGCGGTGGCGTCGACGAGCCGCCAGGTGGGGACCGCGCTGGGGGTGGCGGTGATCGGCGCGGTGGTGGCGGCGGACGGGAGGACGCCACCGGGAACGGGCCACGCGGTGTGGGCGATCGTGGCGGGGTGCGGGGCGCTGGTGTTCGTCCTGGGGCTGGCGACGACCGGGCGGTGGGCCCAGGCCACGGCGGCGCGGGTGAATGGTTCGGACCACGAGTCCGCCCAGCTGGCGTGATCGCGGCGCCCAGCCGCTGGTCATCGCCCGGTTCGACCCAGGTGGTCCGGACCACTTCTTTTCCTTATCTGTCGAAGCCGTCGAAAAAGTTCCGGCGAATCCGGTGAACCGCCCGTGTTACCGAGCCGTGTCCAGGGGTGAGGTGGTGATCAGAGAGGAGGGGCACATGCCCCGGTTGAGCAGTGGTCGGCACCGCAAGCAGGCGACCGTCGGGCTGGCCGCGTTGCTGGGCGTTTCCGGCATCACCGCGGCCGCCATCGCGCTGAGCAGTCCCGCGGGCAATGCGGCCGAAGCGCCCAAGGAAAACTGCGGGGGACTCGACACCGCCCTGCAGAACAACCTGAACTTCATCGCGGGCCAGCAGGCGAACCCGGACGCGCAGTCGGCCGCGCGGATCGCCAACCGCCAGGCGGTCGTCGACCTGATCCAGCAGCGGCGGCAGGTCGCGGGCTGCACCGCGAACGTCGTCGCGAACAACGGCCAGGCCGCGCAGGCCCCGGGCAACTCCGGCAACGCACCGGGCAAGGCGCAGGCACCCGGCCAGCAGAAGAAGCAGGACCAGGCCGGCACCGGCGCCGCCGCGGCCGGTCAGGGGGCGACCGGGGACGTCGTGTGCGCCGGCTCCACCGTGACGCTCTCGGGCGAAGGGGGCGCGCCGGCCGCGTCCAGCAACCAGTTCCCCGCGGGGACCAAGCTGAAGGTGACCAACCTGGACAACTCGAAGTCCACCACGGTGGAGGTCACGTCGGTGTCGGGCAGCTGCACGCTGCTCAACAACGCGGCCTTCGAACAGGTTCGGGAACCCGGAAAGTTCCTCATCCGGCGCGCGCGGATCGAGCGCGTCGGCTGAGGGAGCAGGGAAGAAAGGGGGCACCGGCGGCGGGCCGGTGTCCCCTTCCCCGTTTTTGGCGGACGCTGCCTGCTAGCGGAAGCTGATCTGCAGCACCGGGTCGCCGGTGCTGGCGAAGAAGTCGTTGCCCTTGTCGTCGATGACGATGAACGCCGGGAAGTCCTCGACCTCGATCTTCCAGACGGCTTCCATCCCGAGCTCGGCGTACTCGAGGACGTCGACCTTCTTGATGCAGTCCTGCGCGAGCCGCGCCGCCGGGCCGCCGATCGAACCGAGGTAGAACCCCCCGTGCGACTGGCACGCGTTCGTCACCTGCCTCGAGCGGTTTCCCTTGGCCAGCATGACGAGCGAGCCGCCGGCGGCCTGGAACTGCTCGACGTAGGAGTCCATCCGCCCGGCCGTCGTCGGCCCGAACGAACCGGACGCGTAGCCCTCCGGCGTCTTCGCGGGACCGGCGTAGTAGACCGGGTGGTTCTTCAGGTAGTCCGGCATCTCCTCGCCGGCGTCGAGGCGCTCGGCGATCTTCGCGTGCGCGATGTCGCGGGCGACGACCAGCGGCCCGGTGAGCGAAAGCCGCGTCTTGACCGGCAGCTGCGAGAGCTGCGCGCGGATCTCGGCCATCGGCCGGTTGAGGTCGACGCTCACGACGTCGTCGGAGAGGTCTTCCTCGGTGACGTCCGGCAGGAAGCGGGCCGGGTCGCGCTCGAGCTGCTCGATGAACACGCCGTCGGCGGTGATCTTCGCCTTCGCCTGCCGGTCGGCGGAGCAGGAGACGGCGATGCCGACGGGGCAGCTGGCGCCGTGGCGGGGGAGCCGGATGACGCGGACGTCGTGGCAGAAGTACTTGCCGCCGAACTGCGCGCCGATGCCGAACTGGCGGGTCATCTCCAGCACCTGCTGCTCGAGGTCCTGGTCGCGGAAGGCGTGGCCCAGCTCGGAACCCTCGGCGGGGAGGTTGTCGAGGTAGCGCGCGGAGGCGAGCTTCGCGACCTTGAGGTTGAACTCGGCGGACATGCCGCCAACGACGATCGCCAGGTGGTACGGCGGGCAGGCCGCGGTGCCGAGGCTGCGCAGCTTCTCGTCGAGGAAGCGCGCGAGCCGCTTCGGGTTCAGGACGGCCTTGGTCTCCTGGTACAGGAACGTCTTGTTGGCGCTGCCGCCGCCCTTGGCCATGAAGAGGAACTCGTAGGAAGGATCTTCGGGCTGCCCGGCTGTGTTGTCTTTGTGGTAGAGCTCGACCTGGGCGGGGAGGTTGGTCCCGGTGTTGCGCTCGTCCCAGAAGGTGACCGGCGCCATCTGCGAGTAGCGCAGGTTGAGCTGCTGGTAGGCGTCGAAGATGCCCTGGGAGAGGGCGCGCTCGTCGTCACCGCCGGTGAGGACGCCTTCGCCGCGCTTGCCGATGACGATGGCGGTCCCGGTGTCCTGGCACATGGGGAGGACCCCGCCCGCGGAGATGGCGGCGTTGCGCAGCAGGTCCATGGCGACGAAGCGGTCGTTGCCGGAGGCCTCGGGGTCGTCGACGATCGCGCGCAGCTGGCGCAGGTGTGACGTGCGCAACAGGTGCTGGATGTCGTGGATCGCGGTGCGGGCGAGCGTGGTGAGCGCTTCCGGGGCGATCTTCAGGAACTTCCGCCCGACGGCCTCGACGGTCTCGACGCCCTCGTCGGTGACCAGCCGGTACTCCGTGGTGGTGTCCTTGCCGAGCGGGAGGACTTCGGTGTGCTGAAACGTGGTGGTGGACGGCACTGCCAGGCTCCTTTGCCAGCTCCGGGATCGGTCCACCCTACGCAGGCTCGAGCTGTACGAGTCAGAAGCACCCGGTCACTGTGGGCCACCCCACGCTCGTTCCGCGTTCGGCCGCGGGCTGGGGATTCCCACAACCCCTCGCCGTGGGCTGGGGATCCTCCGAACCGCTCGGCCGCGGGCTGGGATCCCTGCAACCCCTCGGCCGTGGGCTGGGGATCTCCACAACCCCGAAGCCCGATTGTGACTACGGCCGGCGGTACCGCGTCAAGGCGGGAAAGCGTGCCTTGACCCGGCACCGCCGGCCGTGTTCTGGCTTCGGATCGGGGTTGCGGGGCGGACTGGTTCGTGGGGTGCCGGGTCGTGCTGCCGGCGTCCGTTTGCGGGGCGTCCCGGGTTGTGCTGCCGGCGTGCGTTCGCGGGCCTCCCGGACTTTGGTCGGGAGGCCGGGTCCACCCCGACGGACCCGACCTCCCGGGGAACGCTTCCGGATGCGTGCACATCCGGTCGCGAAGCCTGCGCCTGCGCCGGTGGCCACCTCAGACGAGGCTGTCGTGACCAACGTCATAAGTCAACGCTGCCGAACGGGTGCTGGCCACGGGTTGCTACCCACCTCCCGGCGCGGCGAAACCCCGGATTCGTGAAAAATTTTCCGGGGGCGCTGCGTGAAACGCGGAACCGCTGGTCGAAGACACGCGAAAGGGGCGGGTGCACTCTGCACCCGCCCCTTCACAAGAAGCGATCAGCTGGCGTACGCGCGGAGGCGGTCCGCCCGCTCGCCCTGGCGGAGCTTCGACATGACCTCGCGCTCGATCTGGCGGACGCGCTCGCGGGAGAGCCCGAAGTGCTTGCCGATCTGGTCGAGCGTGCGCGGCTGGCCGTCGTCGAGGCCGTAGCGCAGGCGGATCACGTGCTGCTCGCGGTCGTCCAGCGTCGCCAGCACCCGGCGCAGGTCGTCCTGCAGCAGGCCCGAGATCACCGCGCTCTCCGCGTCCGTCGCCTCGGAGTCCTCGATGAAGTCGCCCAGCGGGGCGTCCTCCTCGGTGCCGACCGGCATGTCCAGGCTTACCGGGTCACGCGAGTGGTCGAGCAGGTCCGAGATCTTGTGCGCCGGGATGCCCGACTCGGCCGACAGCTCCTCGTTGGTCGCGTCACGCCCGAGCTGCTGGTGCAGGTCGCGCTTGATGCGGGCCAGCTTGTTGACCTGTTCCACCAGGTGGACCGGGAGCCGGATGGTGCGGCCCTGGTCGGCCATGCCCCTGGTGATGGCCTGGCGGATCCACCAGGTCGCGTAGGTCGAGAACTTGAACCCCTTGGAGTAGTCGAACTTCTCCACCGCGCGGATCAGGCCCAGGTTCCCCTCCTGGATCAGGTCGAGCAGCGGCATCCCCCGGCCGGTGTAGCGCTTGGCCAGCGAGACCACCAGGCGGAGGTTGGCCTCCAGCAGGTGGTTCTTGGCCACGTGCCCGTCCCGGACCAGGGCGGAGAGCTCCTTGCGGCGCTTCGGGGTGAGGTTCTCCCCGGTGTCCAGCATGTGCTGGGCGAAGACGCCGGCTTCGATGCGCTTGGCGAGCTCGACCTCGTCGGCCGCGGACAGCAGGGCCGTCTTGCCGATGCCGTTGAGGTAGACGCGGACGAGGTCGGCGGCGGGGCTCTGGGCGTCGAGGTCGGCGTCGGTGAGCGCCCCCACGCCCACGGCCGGCTCCTCGGACACCTGAGCCGGGATGCGCTCGCGAATCCCGCGCGACTCGCGTTCGAGAGTCTGGACTGACATTCTGCCTCCCCGGTCACGGGCTGAACGTGCTGCTGCGGTCGTCCCACCGGGTGCGTACCCGCGGACCGGGGCCTGTGGAACCCGGTACGCCGGTCCGGCCGGCTTGGCTGGACATCTGGCACAACGCTCCGGGTTTCCAAAACGTTCCCGGCTCGCCTGAAAAGGAGACGGCTGCCGGCGCGCTCCGGTTGCTCGACCATTGCTGAGCTTTTACTGAGAACGTTCCGTGACCGGGAAACCTGAGAATCCCATGTGAATCATGTCAAGACGTGAACCGCGGCGGGGTGGTCTAGACCTCCACGAGCACCGTGAACGGACCGTCGTTGACGCTCGAGACCGCCATCATCGCCCCGAAACGGCCCGTCGCCACGGTGGCGCCGCGGCCGCGCAGCTCGGCCACGACGGTGTCCACCAACGGCTCCGCGACCTCCGGCCGGGCGGCCCGCGTCCACGACGGCCGCCGCCCTTTCTTCGTGTCGCCGTAGAGCGTGAACTGGCTCACCACGAGCAGCGGCGCATTCGCCGTGGCGCATGATTCCTCGTCGCGCAGCACGCGCAGCTCGTGCAATTTGCGCGCCATCACGGCGGCCTTCGCCGCGTCGTCGTCGACGTGGATTCCCAGCAGCACCAGCAAACCCGGCTCGTCGATCGCCCCGACGACCTCGCCGTCGACGGTCACGTCCGCCCGCGTGACGCGGGCCGCGACGGCCTTCACCGGGCCGCCGGGACGAGCATCCCATGCCGGACGAGCTCGCGGACGACGGGCAGCGCGGTGGCCGCCAGCTCCGAAGCTTCGAGCCCCTGCGAGAACGCGAGGAGCTCGATCAGGTCCTCCAGGGGCAGTGCGCCGCGGCAACCCGCCAGGAGCCGCGCGGCCAGCTCGTCGACCTCGTGCTGCCAGCCGGGCCCGTCGGTGCGGTGCAGCCGCCGGACGGTCGTCGCCCAGCCTTCGTCGCCGGGTTCCTCGATGCTTTCCAGCAAAACCGTGTCGGGCACCACAAAACGGACATCGAGTAGTGATTCGCCCGATTCGCGCAACCATTCCACGCGGTCCAGCCAGCCGGCCGCTTCCGGGCCCAGCGGGTCGTCGTAGGCCTGCCGCAGGTCTTCGCAGACGACGGTCGGTGTCCGCCCGGACGCCCGCCGCAAGGTGACGAAGCCGAAGCCGATGCCCCGGACGTCGTTCGCCGCGAACCAGTCGAGCCACGCCGCCGCCTTCGCCCGGCCTTCCGGCGAGCGCGGGTCGAGGCCCGCGTCCCGCAGCCAGGTGCCGACGTAGAGCGCCGGATCGGCGACGTCGCGCTGGACGAACCACGCGTCGGTCTCGGCGGGCAGCCAGCGGCTCACCCGGTCGGCCCAGTCCTCTTTGCCGGTGTGCACCCACGAAGCCAGGAGCTGGCCGACACCCCCTTCGTTGAGGAAGCCCGGCAGCTGGCGGACGACCAGCGCGCTCGCGTCGTCACCGGCCAGCCCGGAGTCGCGGTAGGTGTAGTCGACGCGCGCCGGCCCGACCACGAACGGCGGGTTGCAGACGACCTGGTCGAACTTGCGCCGCGCGACCGGCGCGAACCATTCGCCGCGGACCAGCTCGACGTCCAGCTCGTTCAGCCGGAACGTCGCCGCGGCCAGGGAGAGGGCCCGCTCGGAGACGTCCGTGGCGGTCACGCGCTGGGCGTGCCGGGTCGCGTGCAGGGCCTGGACGCCGTTGCCGGTGCCCAGGTCGAGCAGCGTGCCGACCGGGCGGCGGCTGGTCGCGCGGATCAGCGACAGCGACGCGTGGCCGACGCCGAGCACGTGGTCCTCGGGCACGGTCCGGCCCAGCACGTCGGCGTCCAGGTCGGACACGACCCACCAGGAGCCTTCCTCGTCGCCGTGGGGGCGGATGTCGAGCGCGGCGCGGTAGCCGTCCGGGACTTCCGAGAGAACTCCCGCGGCGACGGCGTCTTCGGGCGAGAGCGGCGCGAACGCGGCCTTGACCGCGGTCTCCGGCTCGGTGCCGCCGAGCAGGAACAGCCGGATCAGCGTCCCCAGGTCACCCGCGTCCCGGCTCGCCCGCTCGGCGGGCACCGGCTCGCCGCGGCCCAGCGCCGCGTGGGCGGCCCCGCCGAGGGCGGCCACCACGCCGTCGGCGTCGTAGGAGGTGCGCCGGAAGGCCTCGCGCAGCCGCGCGCAGACGTCGTCGGACAGGTCGGGCAGTACGCTTCGCGTGCTCACGGTGGGTAATGCTGCCACGATGGCCCCCGTGACCCTTGAACGCGTCCTCGCCCCGCTCGACGCGGCGCTGCCCGAGCTCGAAGCGCTGTACATCGACCTCCACCGCCACCCCGAGCTGTCGTTCGCCGAGACCCGGACGGCGGCCGAGCTGGCCCGGCGGCTGGAGCGCGACGGCTACGAGGTGCACACCGGCATCGCCGGCACGGGGGTGCTGGGCGTGCTGCGCAACGGCGAGGGCCCGGCGGTCATGCTGCGCGCCGACATCGACGCGCTGCCGGTCGAGGAGAAGACCGGGCTGTCGTACGCGAGCACCGCCCGCGGCACCGACGAGCACGGCAAGGACGTTCCCGTGATGCACGCGTGCGGGCACGACATGCACGCCACCTGGCTCTCGGGCGCCGCCGCGCTGCTGGCGAAGGGCCGCGACACGTGGTCGGGCACGCTGCAGGTGGTCTTCCAGCCCGGCGAGGAGGGCGCGGGTGGCGCCGTCCGGATGGTCCGCGACGGTCTCTTCGACCGGGCCGGCGCCCCCGACGTCGTGTTCGGCCAGCACCTGGTGCCCGGCCCGGCCGGCTGGGTGCTCACCCGGCCGGGCGTGATCATGGCCGCGACCGACACGCTGCGCATCACCCTGCACGGCCGCGGCGGGCACGGCTCGCGCCCGGAGACCACCGTCGACCCGGCCGTGCTGGCCGCGTCGGTCGTCCTCAAGCTCCAGACGATCGTCTCGCGCGAGATCGCGGCCACCGAGTCGGCCGTGGTCACCGTCGGCTCCCTGCACGTGGGCACCGCGAGCAACGTGATCGCCGACGACGCCGTGCTCGAGGTCAACGTCCGGTCGTTCGACCAGGCCGTCCGCGAGCGGGTGCTGGCCGCGGTCGAACGGATCGTCAACGGCGAGGCGGCCACCGCCGGGGCGCCGAAGCCGCCGGACATCGAGCGGTCGGGTGCCTACCCGGTCACGGAAAACGACGAAGCCGCCACCGACGCGCTCACCGAGGTCTTCCGCGGCCACTTCGGCGCCGACGTGGTGCTGCCTGCGCCGCTGGTCACCGGCAGCGAGGACTTCAGCGAGTTCGGCCGCGCGTCCGGCGTGCCGTCGGTGTTCTGGCTGGTCGGCGGCTTCGACCCGCAGACGGTGATCACGGCGATGACCGAGGGCCGGTTCGAGCGCGACATCCCGTCCAACCACTCGCCGCGCTTCGCCCCGGTGCTGCACCCGACGCTGCGCACGGGCATCGAGACCCTCGTGGCGGCGGCGTTGAGCCGGTTGTCCCACCCAGGTGTCGGATGAGCGGAACAGGTGGGACGATGGATCGCGGAGGTGGTGCAGTGACCACGCCCGCCAAGGACTCGGACCCGGTGCTGATCACCGGGGCGGCCCCGTCGTACGAAGAGCAGTTCGCCGCCCGCAAGCGCAAGTACGTGATCATGATGGCCTGCCGGATCCCGTGCCTGATCCTCGCCGGGCTGACCTACCACACGTGGTGGCTGGCGCTGGGCTTCCTCGCGATTTCGGTGCCGCTGCCGTGGATCGCGGTGCTGATCGCCAACGACCGCCCGCCCCGCAAGTCCGAGAACGTCTCGCGGTACCAGCGCGAGGCGAAGGCGATCGAAGGCACCAGCCACCGGGTGATCGACGGTTAGCCGGGCTGCGGGCCCACCTTCCCGACGGCCAGCGCGCCCAGCCGCGTCCCGTGCCGCAGGACGTCCACAGTGGACTCCCCGGCCAGCCAGCCGGTGAGCACGCCCGCGTCGAACGCGTCGCCCGCGCCGGTGGAGTCGATGCAGTCGGCCTCCACCGCCGGGACGCTCGTCACGCCGTCCGCGTCGACCCAGCTCGCACCGCCCAGCCCGGCCGTCACGACCACCGCGCCGACCGTGCCGAGCAGTTCCTTCGCCGACGCCGGGTCCGCCGACCCGGTCAGCGCCACCAGTTCCTCGGTGTTCGGCATCAGCAGGTCGACGCCGCGGACGTCGTCGAGGAACGCCGCCGGGTCGGTGATGTGCGCGGCCGCCTGCGGGTCGACCGAGGTCGTCAGCCCGGCTTCTTTCGCCGCCGCGAGCGCGGCCAGCCCGGCCGCGCGCGAGGGCGGGTCGAGCAGCACGTACCCGGACAGGTGCAGGTGGTTCGCCCCGGCCAGCGCCTCGGGCGTGACGTCTTCGGGCGCGAAGCGCTGGTTCGCGCCGCGATCGGCGAGCATGCTGCGCTGCCCGGAGCCGTCGACCATGACCACGACGCAGCACGTCGGCGCCTCGGGGTCGACGGCGAACGCGCACCGCACGCCCGCCGCCTCCAGCTCCGCGCGGATCAGCCGGCCGCCGGGGTCGTCGCCGATCCGGGCGAGCAGCGTCGTCTCGGCGCCGAGGTGACGCAGCCACAGCGCCGTGTTGGCGCCCGAGCCGCCGCCGGTGAAGCGGATCTTCGCGCGGGCGTCGCCGCCGTGCGGGAGCGGCTTGTCGTGCCGGGCGATCACGTCGAGGGCCGCGTCGCCGACCACCACGATCCCGCTCACGACAGCGCCACCGCGACTTCGGCGGCGAGCTTCGCGTTGTTGAGCACCAGGGCTTCGTTGGCGTCGATGCTGACGCCGCCGCTCGCGGTGTGGAAGTGCTCCAGCAGCACCGGCGTGACGTCGGCGCCGTGCACACCCTGCTCCTCGACCAGCGCGAGGCCTTCGGCGAGCAGCCGGTCGTGCAGCTCCTTGTCCATTTCGGACGCCTCGGGGATCGGGTTCGCCAGCAGGACACCGGAACCCGCGTACGCGCGGTGCGCGGCGACCACGGCGGCGGCCTGCTTCGGGTCGTCGACCCGCCAGCCGACGGCGTGCCCGGACGAGCGGAGGTAGAACGCCGGGAAGTCGTCGGTGCGGTAGCCCAGCACCGGCACCGAGTTCGTCTCCAGCACCTCGAGCGTGGCCGGGATGTCGAGCACCGACTTCACCCCGGAGCAGACGACGACGGTCGGCACCTTCGCCAGCACGCCGAGGTCCGCCGAGACGTCCCAGGACTGCGCGGCACCGACGTGCACGCCGCCGAGCCCGCCGGTGGCGAACATCCCGATGCCGGCCGCGGCGGCCAGCGCCGACGTGCTCGCGACGGTCGTCGCGCCCGAGCGGCCGAGGCCGACGGCCGGCCCGAGGTCGCGCAGCGAGAGCTTGTCGAGGCCGGCGTCCGGCGCGCAGACGCGCTCGAGCTCGGCGGGGGAGAGGCCGACGACGACGCGCCCGTCGAGCACGGCGATGGTGGCCGGGACGGCACCGCCGTCGCGCACGACGCGCTCGAGGCGGCGGGCGACGTCGAGGTTGCGGCCCGGCGGCAGGCCGTGGGACAGGATGGTGCTCTCCAGCGCGACGACGGGGTGCCCGTCACGCAACGCCGAGGCGACCTCTTCGTGCAGGTTGAGTGGGGTGGTCACGAGGAACCATCATCGGTGATCGGGTCCCCCGCGGCGCCAGTGGGTCAGCTCGGCGGTCAGGTTCGCTTCGGCGGCGCTCGCCCAGCGTGCCCGCGCGGCTTCACTGCGGTAGAGCCGGCGCGTGAGCAGGCTTTCGAGAACGGCGATGCGGCCTTCGCGCCAGACGTCGTCGGGGTACTTCGCGTACTCCTCGCGCACGCCGCGGGCGTAGACGGCGTACTGCTCCTTCGGGGCGCCGAGGATGGCGAGGTCGGCGTCGAGGAGCGCGGTGGCCAGTGCGTCGTCGGCCGGGGCGTCGTGCTTTACGGTGGCGAGGATCAGGCCTTCGACCCGCTGGACGTGGGGTTCGGCGGCACCTTCGAGTGCCGCGCGCGCCCAGGCCGCGCTGGCGCGTTCGTCCTCGCCGGGGTTCGCGTCGTAGACGACGTCGTGCGCCCACGCGGCGACGGCGACGATCGCGCGGTCGGTTTCGCCGAGGCCGCCGGCCAGCCAGGCGGAGTCGCGCGCGACGGCGGCCGCGTGGGTGAGCGTGTGGTAGCGGCGGTGGGGTTCGCCGTAGCGCTCTTCGAGCCGCGGCCGGGACCCGGACAGGCCGCCCAGCGCCGCGACGGCGTCGTCCCACTCCATCAGTCGAAGATGCCGCGCGGCCGCGCGAGGAGGTCGAGCCAGTCGTCGAGCTGCTTCTCCCAGTTCACGTCCGGCTTCATGGTGAACATCCCGAGGAAGTCCTGCCCGCGCCCGCCGAAGCCGCCCGTCTTCGAGACCCGGACCCGCTTGGTCACCTCGAGGACGACGTCGGTGCGGTCCGACGACGCCAGGAACGTCACCGCGAGCTGCGAGAACACGCTCGCGAAGCGCGGCGAAGGCGTGAAGCGGACCTCCTGGAAGAACGGCAGCTGCTGCTGGGCGCCGTTGATGCGGCCCTGCTCGAGGATCGCCTCGCGGAAGGCGAAGCCCGTGCGGCTCAGCGCGTCCAGGACGCGCTTCTGCGCCGGGAGCGGCTCGATCGCGACGGCGTCGGCGTCGAACGGGTCGGACACCGCGGACGCGAGGTCGAGCTCGGCCCGGACGCCGACCGCCATGCCGGTGAGCGGCTTGCCGTAGACGCTGGTGACCGGCGTCTCCCACGGCAACGGCACCTCGAACGGCACGCGCACCTGCTGCCCCGCGCGGATGATCTCGCTCCCCACCAGGTGCTGGGTGCCGAAGGGGAGGTCTTCGACCTTGTCCGCGCCGGGGACCTGGACGCGGGCCAGCAGCGTCACCGCGAGGCCCTTGATCTCCTGGTCGACCTCGCCGCCGGCCAGCAGGACCTCGCCGTGCAGGGGCCTGCCGGGGGTGGCGGCCCGGTCGAGCAGGCGGGCGTCGATCTTCGCGCCACCCGAGCCGAACGTCGCGAGCACCTTCTGGAACATGCCGCAGATCCTGCCAGGTCGAGGGGCTTTCGTACGAGGTTCGACGGGACTCGGGCACAATGGACGGGTGAGCACCGAGACGCTGACGAAGCCGGAAACCACGCCCGAGGGCACGGACACCACCGACGACGACTCGCCGAAGATGTTCCACTACGTGAAGAAGAACAAGATCGCCGAGAGCGCGGTCATGGGCAACCACGTGGTGGCGCTGTGCGGCGAGGTCTTCCCGGTGACGAAGTCGCCGAAGCCGGGCTCGCCGGTCTGCCCGGCCTGCAAGGAGATCTTCGACGGGCTGCGTCCGGGGGAGTGACCCCGGCGCTCGGACCCCGGCTGACGTCGTCCGCCGGGGCCGAAGGCTGTCCGGAAAGGGACAGATCCCCGAACAAACGTGAAAACCCTTCATAAGAAGGGTGTGCGCGAGGCGGGACACCTGGTAGATCCAGTGCGCCAGGTTCCCTCACCCACCGGAGTCGCACATGCGCAGAACCGGGATCGCCCTCGCCGTCGCCGCCCTGCTGACCGCGTTCTCACCCGCTCTGGCCCAGGCCGCCACCGGGTGGACGGAGGTCGGGTCCGACCACGCCCGCGCGCTCGACGAGAGCCAGGGGCTCGCCACCATCGTCCGGCCGTCGGGCACCACCATCCGCTACACCGGGGTCGGCACCATCCCGGCGGACCTGAGCTCCCAGGGCTGGAACCACGTCGGCGACCCGGGCTCGGCCCAGGGCTGGTACGTCGAGCCCTACCAGCGTGACGACCGCGGCGCGAAGCTCTTCCGCGTCCAGGCCCCGGACGGCTCGTGGCGGAACTACAAGCACGACCTCGAGTCCTGGGAAGCCAACAACAACTCCTTCGCCGCGGTGTCGCCCGACGCGCGCTGGCTGGTGGCGGGCGAGTGGGGCACCATGGACCGGCTCCTGGTCCACCGGATGCCCGGTGTGGTGGCGACCGACCCGGCGCAGAACCTGCCGTACGCCTCGGCGATCCGCCTCGACCACCCGGTCCGTGACGTCCAGGGCTGCGACTTCCAGACGGCGACCCGTCTGCTCTGCGCGTCCGACGACCCGGACGGCAGCCTCTTCGGCACGACGAAGCCGCTGCTGCAGGTGGACCTGGCCGGGACGCTCAACGGCTCCGACGTCACGGGTCACGTCACTTCTCTGGGCCAGTTGCCGCTGCGCAGCGGCTGCAGCGGGTCCTTCGAGGTGGAGGGCATCGACTTCGACGAGCGCGACGGCACCCTGCGGGTGATCGTGATGTCGCCGAGCATCTGCATCCTCTTCGACTCGATGACCTACCGCTTCAAGCAGTGAACGCCGAAGGCCCGGCACTTTCACGTGAAAGTGCCGGGCCTTCGTGCGTGGGTCAGGCGGTCGGGGCGGGGTCCAGGGACTCCGACTCCGGCGCCTTCGCCGGGGTCCGCTTGGCTTCGCGGCGGGCGCGACGGCGTTCCTTGCGGGTCTCGACCATCGTGTAAAGCGTCGGGACCAGCACCAGCGTCAGCAGCGTCGAGCTGACCAGGCCGCCGATCACCACGATGGCGAGCGGCTGGCCGATGAACCCGCCCTGGCCGGTGATGCCCAGCGCCATCGGGATCAGCGCGAAGATCGTCGCCGCCGCGGTCATCAGGATCGGCCGCAGCCGGCGCCGGCCGCCCTCGGTGACCGCGTCGGTGACGCTCATCCCTTCGGCGCGGTACTGGTTGATCAGGTCGATCAGCACGATCGCGTTCGTCACGACGATGCCGACCAGCATCAGCATGCCGATCAGGGCCGGCAGGCCCAGCGCGGTGCCGGTGGCCAGCAGCAGCCCGATCGCGCCGGTCGCCGCGAACGGGATCGACACCAGCAGGATCAGCGGCTGGATCAGGCTGCGGAACGTCGCCACCATGATCAGGAACACGATCGCGATCGCCGCCAGCAGCGCCAGGAACAGGTTCGAGAACGCCTCCTGCTGGTCCTGGCTCACGCCGCCGAGCGAGTAGGACGCGCCGCCGGTGAACGTCAGCGCGTCCAGCTTGGACTTGATGTCCGCGGTGGTCTTGGTCAGGTCGTCGCCGGTGTTCTTGGCCGTCACCGTGGTGCTGAGGTCACCGCCGGTGCGGTGCACCGACGCCGGTCCGTCCACTGTGGACACCTTCGCGACCTCGTCGAGCCGGACGACCCCGGTGGGACCCGGGATCGGCAGGCCCTTCACCTGGTCGGCCGTCACCGGAGCGGTGCCGGCGCGCAGCACGATGTCCGTGCGCTGCCCGCCGACCGGCAGCTGCGTCACCGTCCGGCCGGCGATCGCCTGGTTGGCGACCTGGCCGATGGTGCTCGCCGACAGCCCGTGCGCGGCGGCCGCGGCGTCGTCCACCTCGACCTGCACCCGCGGCGAGCCGACGCTCAGGTCGCTGGACACCTCGGTCAGCCCGGACACCCCGCGCAGCGCCTGCACGACCTGGTCGGACGCGGGCTTGAGCGCGGCCTCCGACGGCGCGGTCACCGTCACCGAGACCTGGTCGGAGTTGAACCCGGACGCGTCCGCGCCGATCTTGATCTCGCCGAGCTCCGGGCGCGAGGTCAGCTGGGAGCGCAGCCGGTCCGACAGCGCGTCGAGGTCGGTGTCCTTCGCGACGGTGACCGAGATACTCGTGTTGGTCCCGCCGCCGAAGCCGAACGTGCCGCCCCCGCCGATGCTGACCTGGTACGTCTGCACCGCGGGCTCGGCCGCGAGGGCCTGCTCGACCGCCGTCGCCGCCTGCTCCTTCGCCTCGACGCTCGTGCCCGCGGGCAGCTTCTGCGTCATGTTCAGCGTGGTGCCACCGGACTGGTCGAGGAAGTTCGTGTTCAGCCGCGTCGCGAGCCCGACCGTGCCGGCGAAGATCAGCAGCGCCAGCAGGACGACGGTCAGCCGCCGCCTGGTCGCGAACCGGATCACCGGCAGGTAGGCCCGCTGCAGGAAGCTGCGGCGTTCCTTCTCGACGGCGGCTTCGCGGGCGCGTTCGGCTTCGACGGCGTCCGCCGGGACCTCCGGCCGCTTCAGGAACCAGTACGCCAGCACGGGAACCACGGTCAGCGAGACGAGCAGCGACGCCAGCAGCGCCACGGTGACGGTGATCGCGAACGGCGAGAACAGCTCGCCGACGAACCCGCCGACGAACGCGATCGGCAGGAACACCGCGACGGTCGTCAGCGTGGACGACGTCACCGCGCCGGCCACCTCGCGCACGCCGTCGAGCACCGCCCGTTGCTTCTCTTCGCCGTAACCCAAGTGCCGCTTGATGTTCTCCAGCACGACGATCGAGTCGTCGACCACCCGGCCGATCGCGATGGTCAGCGCGCCGAGGGTGAGCAGGTTGAGCGACAGGTCGCCGGTCCACAGCGCGATCAGCGCGACGACCACCGACAGCGGGATCGACACCGCGGTCACCAGCGTCGAGCGCACCGAAAGCAGGAACAGCAAGATGACGACGACGGCGAACGCCAGGCCCAGCAGGCCTTCGGTGGTCAGGCCGCTGATCGCGTCCTTCACCGGCGTGCCCTGGTCGAACACGACGCTCATCTCAGAGCCGGTCTTCTTCGCCAGGTCCGGCAGCTTGTCGCGGACCGCGTCGGAGATAGCGACCGCGTTCCCGTTGTCCACCATGGTGATCGAGAGGCCGAGGCTCGGCTTGCCGTTGGTGCGCGTGATGGACGTCGGCGGCGCGAATCCGCTCTGCACGTCGGCGACGTCGCCGAGCTTCACCGGCCCCCGCGCCGGGGTACGGGTCCCGCCCGCGGTGGCACCCGGGGTCAGGTAGAGGTTGCGGAGGGTGTCCACAGTGGTCTGTCCGCCACCGACCTGGACGCTCAGCGTCTTGCCGCCTTCGGTCAGCGTGCCGGCCGGGACGGCGGCGCCGGCGGTCTGCAGCGTGGTCGCGATCGACGCCGGGTCGACGCCGGCGGCGGCCAGCTTCGCGTAGTCGAGCGTGATCGTGACGCGCGGCTGCCGCACACCGGTGACGGTCACCGTGCGCACGCCGTCGATCTTGCGCAGCTCCGGCGCGACCTGGTCGGTCAGCGCGGGCGCGAGCTGCTGCGGGTCACCCGACGTGCCCGCGGCGACCAGCACGACCGGCAGGTCGTCGGTGCTGCCCGCGGACACGGACGGCTCGGAGTTCTGCGGCAGCCGCGGCCGGACCTGGTTCACCGCCTGCTGGATCTGCGAGACCGCGGCGTCGAGGTCGGTGCCGAACTCGAACTGCGTGACGACCCGCGAAACGCCGTCCGACGACGTGGAGTTGATCTCCTCCAGGCCTTTCAGCCCCTGCAGCGCGCCTTCGAGCGGCTCGGTGACCTGCCGGTCGACCGCGTCCGGCGACGCGCCGGCGTAGGAGGTGACGATCTGGGCCTGCGGGAACTGCAGCGACGGGAACAGCTGCTGCTTGATCTGCGGCAGCGCGAAAGCGCCGAAGCCGACGACGACCAGCGCGAGCAGGCCGATCAGGCTTCGGTTGCGCAGGCTCAGTCTGGCCAGCACGGACATGGTGGTGGGAACCCCCTCGGGAATGACGCGGCGACCGACGCCTTCGTCAGTGATGGGGGAAGCGTGCCATGTCCGACCTGAGGAGCGACTCAGTCTGGGGGTGGATTCCGGGTCGTCCCCTGGGAGGAGACGCGACCCTGAGCAGCGCTGGGTGCCGGTTCGGGCGCGCTCGGTGACGGCGCGTCCTCTTCGGACGGTGCTGCTTCGGGTTCTGCTGCTTCCGGCGGTGCTGCTGGGGGTGGTGCGTCGCCGTTGGGGGAGGCCTCCCCGGCGCGCGGGCGCTTGAGCGGCATCGTCGTGCGCTCCCACAGCTTGCGGCCCTCTTCCGAGCGCAGCCGCTCGGAGGCGCGTTCCATTTCCAGCCGCCGCCACTTGCGGCGCTGCCGCCGGGTCGCCTTCGCCGGCCACAGCTCCTGGATCGCGCTGTTGAAGTAGGCGCCGCCGACGACGGCCAGCCCGATGAAGAACATCAGCAGCAGGAAGGCGATCGGCGCGGCGAGCGCGCCGTAGGTGTAGCCGGTCTTGGTGATCCAGTTCAGGTAGATGCGCAGGCCGACCGAGGAGAGCAGGAACACGACCATCGCGAGCACCGCGCCCGGCAGCCCGCGGTGCCACGGCAGCTTCCTCGGCAGGGCGAGTTTGTACAGCGTGGTCAGCGCGAGGGTGATCATCACCCCGAGGGTCGGGAAGTACAGCGCGCTCACCCACGACGTCACGGTCGGGCGCCAGTCGGCCGGGAAGAACTCCGGCAGCAGGTCGGGGCCGATCGCCAGCAGCGGCAGCCCGACCACCAGGATGACCAGGCCGCACAGGTAGAGCAGCAGCGCGAAGATCCGTTGCCAGACGTCGTTGCGGACGCCGTACTGGTCGTGCGCGACGGTGATGGCGTCCACGAAGGACGACATCGCCGACGAACCCGCCCACAGCGAGATCAGGAAGCCGACGGAGACGATCTCGCCCTTGCCGACGGTGAGGATGCTGTTCACGGTCGGCTCGATGATGTCGTGCACGGCGTTCTGGCTGAACACCGTGCGGCAGAAGCCGATGATGCGGTCGTGCACCGCGGCGACGACGCCCTGGCCGAACCACTCGCCGACGAAACCGAGGCTGCCGAGCAGCCCGAGCAGCAGCGGGGGCAGCGACAACGTCTGCCAGAAGGCCGCTTCGGCGGCCTCGGAGAAGATGTTGCCGTCCCAGGCCTTGGCGAGCGTGCGCGTGACGAGGCGCCACGGCCCCCTGCGGGCCACCTTCGTCGCTGCGGACGGCTGCACCTCACCCATGACGTGTCCAGCATGGTCCATCGGTGCTGATTTGGCTCGTCACACCCCCTGCGGCCGGGCGTGTCGGGGGACATCACCCGTGCCGGTGCCCGGAACTGTCGGACCCGGCCGGTAGACTCGCTCCAGTGCCCTCACCGCAAGTCGCCGACTGCCCGATGCAGCCGCAGTCGGTACCACAGTGAGGGTTTTCGCACGTCAAAGGCATGAGCGAGGGGGAGGACCGGCATGACGGAGACGCAGCTCGGGGCGCCTCCCGCGGAGAAGGACTCGACCGCGCGCCCGCTGCGGGCGTGGCAGCGGCGGGCGCTCACCAAGTACCTGACGCAGAAGCCGAAGGACTTCCTCGCGGTGGCGACGCCCGGCGCCGGCAAGACGGTGTTCGGCCTGCGGATCGCCGCGGAACTGCTGAGCGACCGCACGGTCGAGGCGATCACCATCGTCACGCCGACCGAGCACCTCAAGCACCAGTGGGCGGCCTCGGCCGCGGCGGCCGGCATCGCCATCGACTCGAACTTCCGCAACACCACCGGTGTCACGTCGTCGGACTACAACGGCGTCGCGCTGACGTACGCGCAGGTCGCGGCCCACCCGACGCTGCACCGGGTGCGCACGGAGAACCGCAAGACCCTGGTCATCCTCGACGAGATCCACCACGGCGGCGACGCGAAGAGCTGGGGCGACGCGATCCGCGAGGCCTTCACCCCCGCCGTGCGGCGCTTGTCGCTGACCGGTACGCCGTTCCGGTCGGACGACTCGGCCATCCCGTTCGTCACGTACGAGCCGGACGCGGGCGGGTTCCAGCGCAGCAAGGCCGACCATTCGTACGGCTACGCGGACGCGCTGGCCGACGGCGTGGTCCGGCCGGTCGTCTTCCTGGCGTACTCGGGCGAGGCGTCCTGGCGCACCAGCGCGGGCGAGGAGTTCACCGCGCGGCTCGGCGAGCCGCTGACCGCGGAGCAGAACGCCCGGGCGTGGCGCACGGCGCTCGACCCGGCCGGCGAGTGGATCCCGGCGGTGCTGCAGGCGGCGGACACGCGGTTGTCGCAGGTCCGCCAGGGCGTCCCGGACGCGGGCGGCCTGGTGATCGCGACGGACCAGGAGTCGGCGCGCGCGTACGCGAAGATCCTGGAGCGCATCTCGGGCGAGATGCCGACGCTGGTGCTCTCGGACGACCCGAAGGCCTCGGGCCGGATCAAGGAGTTCTCCGAGACGAACGAGCGCTGGATCGTGGCGGTCCGCATGGTCTCGGAAGGCGTGGACGTCCCGCGGCTGGGAGTCGGCGTGTACGCGACGAGCGCGTCGACGCCGCTGTTCTTCGCGCAGGCCATCGGCCGGTACGTGCGGGCCCGCAAGAAGGGGGAGACGGCGAGCGTCTTCCTGCCGTCGGTGCCGGTGCTGCTGGAGCTGGCGAGCGAGCTGGAGGCCCAGCGCGACCACGTGCTGGGCAAGCCGCACCGCGAGAAGGAGGGCTGGGAGGACGAGCTCCTGGCCCAGGCCAACCGCACCGAGGACGAGCCGGGCGAGGAGGAGAAGGCGTTCACGTCGCTGGGCGCCTCGGCCGAGCTCGACCAGGTCATCTACGACGGCAACTCCTTCGGCACGGCGGTGTTCTCGGGGTCCGACGAGGAGCAGGAGTACCTGGGCCTGCCGGGCCTGCTGGAGCCGGACCAGGTCCGGGCCCTGCTGCGCAAGCGCCAGGAAGAGCAGATCGCGGACGAGAAGCGCCGCAAGCCGGCCAAGGAGGAGGCCCCGCCACCGGTGGCCCGCCCCCAGTCGGTGAGCGAGCGGCTCGGCGCGCTGCGGAAAGAGCTGAACGCGCTGGTGGGGATGTACCACCACCGCACGAAGAAGCCGCACGGAGCGATCCACAACGAGCTGCGCCGCGTGTGCGGCGGGCCGGTGACGGCGATGGCGACGGCCGAGCAGCTCGAGGAACGGATCGTGACGCTGCGGTCCTGGTAGGCACCGGCCGGGGCGCCGGGCCCGGAGCCCCGGTGAGAAGGCCTCGCCGGCCCCTCGGGTGTCGCCCGGGCGGCTGAACTCCGCCGTCACCGTCCGTTCCTGGTAAGTACCAGCCGTCCCGTGACCGTCCGTGCCGCCCCGGTCACCCCTCGCCTGCCCGCGCGTCCCTCGCCCGGTGGCACGCCGGGCAGCTTCCGCTCCGAAGTTCGCAAGTCGGCGACCAATCCGCGGCCCGTCACGTGGGTTCACCACCACTTCGCGGCGGATCTCGCTCCGTACACCCCGGCGGAGTACCTTCAAGCCGTCAAGAAACCTGGATGTAACAGAGGGTGAGTGCTGGCGATCACATCGTCAGCGGATCTACTCTTTCCGGGCGAGGTTCAGCCCGTGTTGCCGAACCGTGTCCAATTGGTGTCATTTAATCGATCCAGCTATCTTCCCCGCAGCCGCTCAGCGGCATATGTTGTCGCCCACAACATATGCGCGTCGGTGCGCCGGGACCCTCCGGATCACCGCCCCGCAGGGCCCGGAGCGACGCCGAGGGCCCGCTCGTCACCAATGCTTGGATCCGGAAGGAACGAGGATGCGCAGCAGAACCCTTACCCTCCTCGCCGCCACGGTGAGCACCGGCCTGGTGCTGACCGCTTGCGGTGCCAACAGTTCGAACAGCGGGGGCACGGGGAGCAGCTCCGCTTCCTCGTCCGCCCCGGCCGCCGGCGGCGGCGCCAACGGCAAGGTCGGCGTCATCCTCCCGGAGACCGCCAGCTCGGCCCGCTGGGAAGCCTTCGACAAGCCGATGCTCCAGGCCGCCCTCGCGGCGCAGGGCTTCGAAGCCGACGTCCAGAACGCTCAGGGCGACGCCCAGAAGTTCTCGACCCTCGCCGACGGCTTCATCAGCTCCGGCGTCAAGGTCCTGATCATCGCCCCGTCCGACCCGGCCGTCGGTGCCGCGGTCGAGGCCAAGGCGAAGACGGCGGGCATCCCGGTCATCGACTACGACCGCCCGAGCCTCGGCGGGTCCGCCGACTACTACGTCTCGTTCGACAACGAGAAGGTCGGCCAGCTGCAGGGCCAGGCCATGGCCGACGCGCTGAAGGACAAGGCCGGCGCCGGTTTCGTCCAGATCGAGGGCGCCCCGACCGACAACAACGCCACGCTGTTCACCAACGGCCAGGACTCCGTCCTCGACCCGCTGGTCAACTCCGGCAAGCTGAAGCGGATCCAGAAGCAGCCGATCAACGACTGGGACAACCAGCTCGGCGGCACGACGTTCGAGCAGATCTTCCAGGCCAACGGCGGCAAGGTCGACGGCGTCGTCGCGGCGAACGACGGCCTGGCCGGCGCGGTCATCACCATCCTCAAGAAGAACGGCCTGAACGGCAAGATCCCGGTCACCGGCCAGGACGCCACCGCCGACGGCCTGAAGGCGGTCATGCGCGGTGAGCAGTACATGACCGTGTTCAAGCCGATCAAGGAAGAGGCCGAGTCCACCGCCAAGCTGGCCGCCGCCCTCGCCAAGGGCGACACCGCGGGTGCCGACGCCATCGCCACGGGCAAGCTGCACGACCCGAAGAACAACCGCGACATCAAGTCCGTGCTGCTGACCCCGACGACGATCCTGGAGAAGGACGTCAAGACCGTCGTGACCCAGGGCTACGTGAAGGCGAGCGAGATCTGCGCCGGCGACCTCGCCAGCAAGTGCAGCTCGCTCGGCATCTCCTGAGCCCCCGCACCACCCCATGAACAGCCGGGCCGGGACGCGCACCCCGACGGCGCGTCCCGGCCCGGTCCCCACCAGGAGAAAGCCCATCCATGAGTGAGCCCATTCTCGAGATCAAGGGCCTGAACAAGAGCTTCGGCCCGGTCCACGTCCTCCACGACGTGGACTTCGACGTGCGCGCGGGCGAAGTGACCGCACTGGTCGGCGACAACGGTGCCGGCAAGTCGACGCTCGTCAAGTGCATCGCCGGCATCCACCCGTACGACTCGGGGGCCGTGCGGTTCAACGGGCAGGACGCCCACATCCGCGGCCCGAAGGACGCGGCCGAGCTCGGCATCGAGGTCGTCTACCAGGACCTCGCGCTCGCCGACAACCTCGACATCGTCCAGAACATGTTCCTCGGCCGCGAGCGCGGCAGTTCGTGGAAGCTCGACGAAGCCAGCATGGAGAAGGCCGCCCGCGAGACGCTGGCCTCCCTGTCGGTCCGGACCGTGAAGTCGGTCCGCACGCCGGTCTCCTCACTGTCCGGTGGCCAGCGGCAGACCGTCGCCATCGCGAAGTCGGTGCTGTGGAACAGCAAGGTCGTCGTGCTGGACGAGCCGACCGCCGCGCTCGGCGTCGCACAGACCCGGCAGGTGCTCGACCTGGTCCGGCGGCTCGCCGAGCAGGGCCTGGGGGTCGTGCTGATCAGCCACAACATGGCCGACGTGTTCGAGGTCGCCGACCGCATCGCCGTGCTCTACCTCGGCCGGCTCGTCGCCGAGGTGCACACGAAGGACGTCACCCACGGCCAGGTCGTGGAACTGATCACCGCCGGTCGCTCCGGTGACCTCGGCCTGGCCCGGCCCGAAGCCGTGGTCCTGTGAGCGGGAAGAAAGAACCGGAAATGACTGAAACCCCTGCCAAGCACGAGGTCGGCACCCCCGCCGACGCGCTCGCGCAGACCCAGGCCCCCACCGGGGCGATCTCCGACTTCGGCATCGACACGACATCGATGTCAGCCGGCGAAGCCATCCGCGACTACTTCGCCCGCCTGCGGGCCGGTGAACTGGGCGCGCTGCCTTCGCTGTTCGGCCTGCTCGTGCTGGTCATCCTGTTCAGCGCGCTGTCCGACAACTTCTTCACGCTGGCCAACATCGCCAACGTGTTCCCGCAGGGCGCGGGCGTCATCATCATCGCGATGGGCATCGTCTTCGTGCTGCTGCTCGGCGAGATCGACCTCGCCGCCGGTGTGGCCTCCGGCGTCGCCGCGTCGGTGATGGCACTGCACTACGTGAACGCGGGGAACCTGCTGGGTTCCCTGGGCACCGGGGTGTTCGTCACGTTCATCGGGGTGCTGGCCGTGGCCCTGCTGCTGTCGGCCTACCAGCGGATCTGGGCCGGCGCCGCGTTGTCGCTGATCGGCCTGCTGATCGTCGCGATCGGCGTGCCCGCCAACGCCTGGCTCGAGATCCTGCTGGCCATCTGCGTCGGCACCGCGATCGGCTGCATCACCGGCTTCCTCGTGTCGAAGATCGGCATGCCGTCCTTCGTCGTGACGCTGGCGCTGTTCATCGTGTGGCAGGGCGTCCTGCTGCAGTTCATCGGTGAGGGCGGCACGATCGGCATCAGCAACTCCGACGTCCTGTACAAGATCGCCAACGGCAACCTGAACATCCTGGGGAGCTGGATCTTCTTCCTCGTCGCGGCCGGTGGCTTCGCGGTGATCACGCTGACCAGCCACTTCAAGCGGCTCCAGCGCGGCCTGGTCGTCCAGCCGACGGCGCTGGTGCTGGTCAAGGTCGGCGCGCTCGTCGTGCTGTCCGCGGTGGGCACGTGGCTGCTGACGATCAACCGCTCGCCGAACAAGGCGGTCGTCACGATCGAGGGCATCCCGTACGTCATCCCGATCATGCTCGTGCTGCTCGTGGCCGGCACCTACGTGCTCAACCGGACCAAGTACGGCCGGTACGTCTACGCGGTCGGCGGCAACAAGGAAGCCGCCCGCCGCGCCGGTATCGACGTGCCGAAGATCCGGGCGAGCGTGTTCGTCATCGGCTCGGCGGTCGCGGCCATCGGCGGCATCGTCGCCGCGTCGAAGGTCGGTTCGGTCAGCCCGCAGTCCGGTGGCCTCAACACCCTGCTGTTCTCGGTCGGTGCCGCGGTCATCGGCGGCACGTCGCTGTTCGGCGGCAAGGGCCGCGTGTCCGACGCCGTGGTCGGCGGGCTCGTGATCGCCGTGGTCATCAACGGTCTCGGCCTGCTCAAGCAGCCGGCCGCGGTGGTCAACATCATCACCGGTCTGGTCCTGCTGCTCGCCGCCACGGTCGACGCGCTGTCGCGGCGCCGCGCGGCTGCGTCGACGCGCTGAACCAGCATGGGATGATCAAGCCTGTGTCCAGCTCACCCGTCGCGCGACCGGACGAGGTGCGCCGGCACAACCGCACGACCCTGCTCCGCCTGCTGCACGTCGGCGGGCCGAGCACCCGGGCGACCCTGGCTTCCGAGCTGGGGCTCAACCGGAGCACGATCAAGACCCTCGTCGACGGGCTCGCCGAAGCCGGCGTCGTCGAGGAGAAGGTGCCGAGGCCGGGACGAGGGGCGGGCCGCCCCTCGCTCCTGGTCCTGCCCCAGCCGCACGCGGCGGTCGTGCTCGCGGTCGACCTGCAGGTCGAGCACGTCGCGATCGCCCTGGTCGGGCTGGGCGGGCAGATCCTGGGCCGCAACAGCTGGAACCTGCGGGGCCGGATGGGCCAGCCCGACGAGGTCATCACGCACGTCATCGAGTCGACGGCCATCCTGGCCGGCGACCTCGACGTGACCCCGGTGGCGGCCGGGGTGTCGGTGCCCGGCGTCATCCGGCGCGCCGACGGGTACGTGCACGAGGCCCCGAACCTGCGCTGGACCGACGTCGCCTTGGGCGAGCGGCTCGGCGGGGTGCTGCAGATCCCGATCCTGGTCGGCAACGACGCCGAGTTCGGCGCGGTCGCCGAGCACCTGCGCGGGGCCGCCCGCGGGGCGTCCGACATCGTGTACATCTCGGCGGACGTCGGGGTCGGCGGCGGTGTCATCGCCGAAGGCTCGGCCCTGCGCGGTGGCTCGGGGTACGTCGGCGAAATCGGGCACATGGTGATCCGCCCGGACGGCAGGCCCTGCTACTGCGGCAGCAGCGGGTGCTGGGAGACCGAGGTCGGCGAAGCGGCGCTGTGCCGGGCCCTCGGGCTCCCGGAGGACACCCCGCGCGGCGCGATCCTGTTCGAGCTGCGCGAGCTGGGCCGCGACCCGGAGGCGGCGCTGACGCGGCTCGCGGAGTTCGCCGAGTGGCTGACGCTGGGCCTGATCAACGTCGTCAACCTGCTGGGGCCGCAGCTGGTGATCCTCGGCGACCTGCTGACGGTGCTGCCGGAGGCGGTGCTGCGGCACGTCGGCGCCGAGGTGCGGCGGCGCAGCCTGGTGAGCCGGGCGGTCGGCGGCACCCGGATCGTCAGCTCCGCGCTGGGCGCCGATGTGAAGCTCTTGGGTGCCGCGGAAGTGGCGTTCGAAGTCGTGCTGGATTCTGTCTGATTTCTTGTCCGGTTTCGTGTCCGGAATCACGGCTTTTCGCGGCCGGGCCGTGATATCGGCCACGCAGTTTGCAAGATGCAGAAAGGCGGCCGGTGCCTGTGCGCACCGGCCGCCTTTCGCGTCTGGGTCGTTACCGCTGGATGTCGGCGGACAGTTCCTTGAGCTTGGCCTCGTGCTCGCGGGCGTGGTGCCCGCAGAAGAGCAGTTCGCCGCCTCCGGAGAGGACAGCGCGTACCTGAGCTGCTGCTCCGCACCGGTCACAGCGGTCGGCGGCGGTCAGTTCGGGGCGGGTGAGCGTCGGCGTTGTCATGGGGGTCTCCCTCCGTCCCGGCACCGGTTGCCCGGTGCCATCGATCCAGCTACGCCCACTTCGGAACACTGCCGGTGGCGGCGATCGCCTTCGGCTCCGCGGTGTTCGTGCTTCCACTCTTCCAGACGTTTCGCGGCTCGCAAGTGTTCCCGCGCCGGTGGGACCTGAGTCACGCCGATTTACCCCGGATGCCGTAGCCGCGTCCCGCAATGCAGGAGACGTTTACCCGGAGAGTTACGTTTTCCGTGGTCAGGCACCATGGGGTGGTGAGTACGGTGACTTCGCCCCGACGGG
Organism: Amycolatopsis sp. NPDC003865; assembly: GCF_053605345.1. Classification (NCBI taxonomy): domain Bacteria; kingdom Bacillati; phylum Actinomycetota; class Actinomycetes; order Pseudonocardiales; family Pseudonocardiaceae; genus Amycolatopsis; species Amycolatopsis sp. NPDC003865. The sequence goes on from NZ_JBSGJA010000006.1 coordinate 44,938, forward strand.
TTTCCGGGGTACCCGCGCCGCTCTTGTTCGTTCTCAGCGGAATTTCCATGTACGCGGGCGCGGCCATCGCGGTCGGTCTTTTCGGCCACGCGACACCGGCCGGGGTGGCGTGGCTTCGCTGTCTCGGCGCGGCGGTGGTCCTGCTGGCGTGGCGCCGTCCGGGGCGCGCGGCGTGGCGGGGCCGCGGGCTGTGGCTGGCGATCGCGTTCGGCGTGGTGACGGCGGGTATGAACGTGCTGTTCTACGAAGCGATCGCGCGGCTCCCGCTGGGCACGGTGGTGGCGATGGAGTTCGCCGGCCCGGTCCTGGTGGCGGCGGTCGGCTCGAGGTCGGTGCGCGACGTGCTGGCGCTGGTCCTGGTGGCGTGCGGCGTGGTGGCGATCGCGGACGTCCAGTGGGCGGGGTCCGTTTCCGGCGTGCTGTTCGCCCTGGGCGCGGCGGCGGCCTGGGCGGGGTACATCGTGCTGGGCAAGCGGGTGGCGTCCAGGTCGTCCTCCGGGCTGGACAGCCTGGCGATCGGCTTCGCGGCGGCGACGGTGGTGCTGTCGCCGCTGGCGTTCGGAACCGGGCAGGTGTGGTCTTCGCCACGGATGCTGCTGCTGGGCGTCGGGGTGGGGGTGTTGTCGACCGTGGTGCCGTATGCGCTGGACCAGGTGGTCCTGCGGCGGGTGGGGCAGGCCCGGTTCGCGGTGCTGCTGGCACTGCTGCCGGTGACGGCGGGCGTGATGGGGTTCGTGCTGCTGGGGCAGGTGCCTTCGGTGCCGGAGGCCGTGGGGACGCTGGCGGTCGTGGCCGGGGTGGCGTTGCGGAGCCGGGAGGAGTCCGCGGGGCCGGGGCCGGAGCCGCCGGGGTGAGCGTTCGCCGCCGGTGCTGTCGGGAGGGGTGCCGCCGTGCTCGTGGGTTCGGGTTCCACCGGCGCCGTTGGTGTGCGCCGCTGGTCGAGCCGGGCCTGTTCGCCGGCCGCGGGTTCGAGTCCGGGCCCGGCGCCCGTTCGCGGCTCGGCATGGTTTTCGTCGCCGGAGTCGCGCGGTTGTCCGCAGTCCTGTGATGTGGACTACTCGGTCCGCCACCCCCTTTCCGCGCCGTTCGTCGGGCCCTCCTGGAGCCGCTGGGGTGAGCGGTCGCCGCCGGTGTCGTCGGTGCCGCTGTGCTGCTGGGGACGGCGGGGTGCTGAGGTTCGTGCTGCTGGGGCAGGTGCCCTCGGTGCCGGAGGCCGTGGAGACGCTGGCGGTCGTGGCCGGGGTGGCGGAGCCGGGAGGAGCCCGCGGGGCCGGTTCCGGAGCCGCCGGGGTGAGCGGGGCCGGGCGCCCGGTTTCTCGGGCCTCGGCGCGGCTTCCGCCGCCGGAGCCGCACAGTTGTCCACAGCCCGCCCGTGATGTGGACTACCCGGCCCGCCACCCCCTTTTCCCGCGCCTTTCGTCGGACCCTCCCGATACGCTGAAGCGGGGCTCGTCCCCCGGGATGGGCGGGGTCCGGTCGGGCCGGGTCCGGGCGGGCCGGGTCCGGGCGGGCCGGAGGAGGCGGGTGCCATGACCAAAGCGGCGTCGGCGGCGGCGAAGGACTTCGCGGCCGCCGGAGTGGGTGGTGTCCACCTCGCCTGGGCGGACAACAACGGCATCCCGCGCTCGCGGATCGTCCCCGTCGCCGGGCTCGCCGAGGCCGCCACCCGGGGGGTCGGGGCCACTTCGCTCTTCGCCGTCTTCGACAGCCACGACGCCATCACCTACGCGCACCGCGGGCTCGCCACCCCGAGCGGGGACGTCCGGCTCGTGCCCGTCGTCGAGCGGCTTCGGCGGCTCGCCGGGCAGCCCGCGCTCGCCTGGGCCCCCGTCCGGCAGGTCACCCCGCACGGCGAACCGTGGCCCTACTGCCAGCGGGCCGTCCTCGAAGCGCAGGTCGCCGAGGGCGCGCGGCGGGGGCTGGAGTTCCGGGCCGGCTACGAGCTCGAGTTCGCCGTCGCCCCCGCGGGCAGTGCCGGCATCACCGAGAACCCCGGGCACCCCGGGCCCGCCTACAGCCCGCACGCCCTCGTCGGCCTCGACGCCTTCGTCGCCGCCCTCCTGCACGACTTCGCCGCCAACGGCCTGCGGATCGGCCAGCTGCACGCCGAGTACGGCGTCGCCCAGCTCGAGCTTTCCCTCGCCGCCACCGATCCCGTCTCCGCCGCCGACGACCAGCTCCTCGCCCGCCAGACCATCCACGCCGCCGCCCGCACGCACGGCCTGGTCGCCAGCTTCGCGCCGCTGATCGGGCTCGGCGCCGCCGGCAACGGCTGGCACCTGCACACCTCCGTTCGCCGCAAGGGCCGCAACCTGCTCGAGACCGGCGGCGACGGCCGACCGGGCGACGGCGGCTACCTCGCCGGCCTCCTGCGCGACCTCCCGGCCCTGACCGCCATCACCGCGCCGAGCGTCCCGTCGACACTGCGGTTGCGCCCTGGCTACTTCGCCGGCGCGTACGCCTTCTGGGGCGTCGAAAACCGCGAAGCGCCGCTGCGGTACGTCCCGGGCTCGCCGCTGCTGGGCGCCGACCACGCGAACGTCGAGCTCAAGACGTCCGACGCCTCCGCCAACCCCTACCTCGCCCTGGCCGTCGTGCTCGCCGCCGGGATGGCCGGCATCGAAGACGCGGCGGCGCTGCCCGACCCGATCGCCGAGGACCCCGGCGGCTGGACCGAGGGCGAACGCGAGACGCGCGGCGTGCGCCGGCTGCCGGCCGACACCGCGGAACAGGACGCCGCGCTGCTCGCTTCGCCGCGGATCGCCGGCGTGCTCGGCGAGGAGCTGCTGGGGGCCTTCCGCGCGGTTCGGGCGTCCGACGCGGCGTGGGCGGCCGAGCGGAGCGTCGAGGAGATCGTCGCCGCACACCTGTGGCGCTATTGAGGACCTGAGGGGACCGATGTCTTCGGGGATCGACGGCGGGCAGCTCGACCTGTCCGGGGTGCGGTGGCTGCCGGGCGGCGCCCGGCTGGCCGCGGTGGCCCAGGCGGAGCTGCCCCAGAAGGACGGCCTGGCCGCGGCGTTCTGCGGCCTCGCGGCGCTGCGCGCGGCCGGGCTGGACGTGCCCGACCAGGACGCCGTCGCGGTGGCCGCGGGCACCGTCCGGGGGCCGGTCGTGCGCCCACCGGGCGAGGCGGGGCGGCCGGACTTCCGGCTGCCCGTGCCGCGGGTCGACGACCCGGCCGCGGCGGGAACGCGCGTCTCCGGGCTGGCCACGGCGATCGGCGCGCTGTCGGGCGGGGCTCTCGCGGCCGTGCCGGTGACGGGGGAGTGGACCACCGAGACGCTCTTCGACCTGCTCGTCGGCCTGTGGGACATCCCGCGCGTCGCGGTGATCGCCCGCGTCGACGCCGCCGAGCTCGGCGCCCACGACACCCCGGAACGCGCGCTGCTCGACTACCTCGACACCGGCGTCCCGCCATTGTGGACGTCGCGCTGGCGTCCGCCCGGCGGCCACTTCGTGCTCGTGGCGGGCGTCCGCATCGGCGCCGAAGGCACCCTGTTGTCCGTTGTGGACACTTACCCGTCGTTCGGGGACACGGGGATCCACGACCAGCCCGTCGAGTGGATGACGGCGGCGCTGGCCGGCTCGGGCGTGCTGGTGGTCGTGGACGCGGACCAGGCGACGGCGACGCGCGAGGCGGCCCGCGTCGCCGGCCTCACTCCGTCCTACTGGGACTGACCTCCGCTTCGGCGGCGAAGCGGGAATGCCTGCGGCCGTAGGCGAAGTAGATCACCAGGCCGATCACCAGCCACGCGGCGAACCGGATCCAGGTCAGCACGTTCAGGTTGAGCATCAGGTACAGGCACGCCAGCGCGGCGAGCACCGGCACCACCGGCGAGAACGGCACCCGGAACGGCCGGTCGAGGTCCGGACGGCGGCGGCGCAGCACCGGGACCGCCACCGCCACGATGATCATCGCCGACAGCGCGCCGATGCTGACCATGTCGGCCAGCTCCGAGATCGGGACGAACGCGGCCAGCACGGCGATCAGCGCGGCGCCGCCGATGGTCATCCGGTGCGGGGTGCCCCACTTCGGGTGCGCGGTGCCGAGCGCCTTCGGCAGCAGGCCGTCGCGGCCCATCGCGAAGCCGATGCGGCCGATCGTCACCAGCTCGACCATCATCACCGACGTCAGCCCGGTCACCGCGCCGAGCGAGATGAGCGCCCCGACCCAGTGCTGGCCGACCCGGTCGAACGCGTCGGCCAGCGGCGCGCCCGTGTCGATGTCGGTGAACGGGATCATGCCGGTCAGCACGATCGACACGCCGATGTAGAGCAGCGCGCACACGCCGAGCGCGCCGAGGATGCCGACGCGGAGGTCCTTGCGCGGGTTGAGCGTCTCCTCGCCGAGGTTCGCGAGCGCCTCGAAGCCGGTGTAGGCGAAGAACACGACCGCGGCGGCGGTGATCATGCCGGCGATGCCGTAGACCGACTGCTCCAGGCCGAGCGCGGCCTGCACGATCGGCTGCTCCAGCACCGTCGACCCGCTCTCGGGCGCCTGGGCGGGCGGGATGAACGGCGTCAGGTTCGCGCCCTTGACGAAGAACAGGCCGACCGCCAGCACGAGAACGCAGACGGCGACCTTCACGCAGACGAGCAGGTTGGTCAGCCAGGCCGACTCCTTGATCCCCAGCACGGCGACCACGGTGAGCACGGCGATGATCAGCACCGCGCCGACGTTGACCTTCGCGTCCTCGCCGAACCACTCCGGCGACAGGCCGAGCAGGTTGGCCAGGTAGCCGGACCAGCCGCGCGACACCACGGCGGCGCCGAGCGCGAACTCCAGCAGCAGGTCCCAGCCGATGATCCAGGCGAAGACCTCGCCGAGGGTGGCGAAGGCGTAGGTGTAGGCGCTCCCGGCGGTCGGCACGCTGGAGGCGAGCTCGGCGTAGCAGAGCGCCGCCAGACCCGCGACGACCGCGCCGAGCACGAACGACAGCGTCACCGACGGCCCGGCGTGGGTCTTGGCCTCGACGCCCGCGAGGGTGAAGATGCCGGTGCCGATGATGATCCCGACGCCGAACCCGACCAGGTCGCGCCCGCGCAGCCGCCGCTTGAGCTCCCCGGAGTCCTGGCGCTTCAGGACTTCGTCCACGTTCAAAGTTCTCCGCACACCCATGAGGAGAAGTTAGAAGGTCACGGGGGTTCCCGCAGTGCGGCCGCGGAGTGACGTCGGCCGCGCGGATGGCGCGAACCGCCGGGCACCGGAATGCTTGTCCCGTGCCCGACGAGATCCCCGCCCGCAGCGCCCTGCACCAGCTCGCCGACCGCTACGGCGTCGCCACCCGCTACGAGAACGCCGACCAGGAGTGGGTCGAAGTCGACGACGACGTCGTCGCCGCCGTGCTGGGGCAGTTCGGCATCGACGCCACCGGTGACGACGCCATCGCCGAAGCCCTGGCGGCCCGGACCCCCGACGAGCTGCCGCCGACGATCGTCCTGAAAGAGGGCACCACGCGGCCGCTGCCGGGGGAGGCCGAGGTCGTGCTCGAAGACGGGACCCGCCGCCGGGTCGCGGGCGAAATCCCCGGCGACCTGCCGCTCGGCTGGCACCGGGTGGTCACCGCCGGCCAGGACGTCGTGCTCGCCGTCGTGCCCGCGAAGCTGCCGGACGTCCCGCCCGCCTGGGGCTGGATGCTGCAGCTTTACGCCCTGCACTCGGCCGGCTCCTGGGGCATCGGCGACTACGCCGACCTCGCCACCTTCGCCGCCCGCTCGGCCGCCGAGCTGGACGCCGGCGTCCTTTTGGTCAACCCCGTGCAGGCCTTCAGCCCGGCCCACCCGGTCGAACGGTCGCCGTACTCGCCCGCGAGCCGTCGCTTCGCCAACCCGATCTACCTGCGCGTCACCGCCACCGAGACGTTCGAGCGGGCCGACGCGGCGACCCGGGAGGCGGTGGCGTCGCTGGCTCCGGACCGCGACGGCGAGCTCATCGACTACGACAAGGTCTGGACGGCGAAGCGCGCCGCCCTCGAGCTGCTGTGGCCGCACCGCGTCGAAGAGCTGCCCGAAGACCGGGACCTGACCGGCTTCGCTCTCTTCTGCGCCCTCGCCGAGCAGCACGGCGCCGACTGGCGGGACTGGCCGGAGCCCCTGCGGGACCCGGCCGGGCCCGAGGTGGAGAAGGCTCGCGAAGAACTGAAGGAGCGCGTCGGGTTCCACGCGTGGCTGCAGCACCTCTGCCGGATCCAGCTGGACGAAGCCCGCGTGAAGGCCCGCGAGGCCGGGATGACCGTCGGGATCGTGCACGACCTGCCGGTCGGCGTGCACCCCGGCGGGGCCGACACCTGGGCGGTGCGGGACGTCTTCGCCGCCGACGTCCGCGTCGGCGCGCCGCCGGACGCCTTCAACCAGCAGGGCCAGGACTGGAACCTGCCGCCGTGGCGGCCGGACAAGCTCGCCGAGGCCGGGTACGCGCCCTTCCGGGACGTCATCCGCGGGGTGCTGCGGTACGCCGACGGCATCCGCGTCGACCACATCGCCGGGCTCTGGCGGCTGTGGTGGATCCCGCCGGGCGAGCCCGCGCACCGCGGCACCTACGTCCACTACGACGCCGAGGCCATGGTCGGCGTGCTCGCGCTCGAGGCGCACCGGGCCGGTGCGGTCGTCGTGGGGGAGGACCTCGGCACGGTCGAGGAGACCGTCACCGAGACCATGCACGAGCGCGGCATGCTCAGCTCGGCCGTGCTGTGGTTCGAACGCGACTGGGACGCGCCGGGCAAGCCGTTCACGCGCCCGGGCACCTGGGACCCGGAGGCCATGGCCAGCATCTCCACCCACGACCTGCCGACGGTCTCCGGCTGGCTGGCGGGCGAGCACGTCCGGGTCCGGGCCGAGCTGGGCCTGCTGGACCGGGGCGTCGAAGCGGAGGAAGAGGCGGCCGCCGCCGAACGCGCGGCCCTGCGGGAACTCCTTGCCCGCGAAGGGATTCCGGACGACGACCTGGTCGTCGCGCTGCACACCCTGCTGGCGCGAGCCGCGTCCCGGCTGGTGCTGACGTCGCCGGCGGACGTCGCGGGCCAGGTGCGGCAGCCGAATCTGCCGGGAACGGTCGACCAGTACCCTAACTGGCGGATTCCCCTTCCCGTCAGCGTCGACGGCTTCTTCACCGCGAAGGGGGTGCGCGCCGCGGTGGCGCCGCTGGCAGCAGCGCGTCCCCTGCCCGGGTAACGGGTATACCGGCGCACACGACTCTCGTCCGTCAGCACGGACGACCGGCACGACCGAAAGCTCGAGGAGAACCCAGTGCGGCCCTGGCCCGGAACGCCCTACCCGCTCGGCGCGACCTACGACGGAGTGGGGACGAACTTCGCCCTGTTCTCCGAGGTGGCCGAGCGGGTCGAACTGTGCCTGTTCGACGCCGAGGGCAACGAGACGCGCTACGCGCTCGAAGAGGTGGACGGCTTCGTCCACCACGGCTACCTGCTCAACGTCGGCCCGGGACAGCGGTACGGCTTCCGCGTGCACGGCCCGTACGACCCGAAGCGCGGCCTGCGGTGCAACCCCAACAAGCTGCTCATCGACCCGTACGCGAAGGCCGTCTCGCACGGCGTGAAGTGGGACGAGTCGCTGTTCGGCTACCAGTTCGCCAACCCGGAGGAGCGCAACGACGCCGACTCCGCCGGCCGGGTGCCGTACTCGCTGGTGGCGAACCCCTTCTTCGACTGGGGCAACGACCGCCAGCCGAAGCGGCCGTACAACGAGACGGTCATCTACGAGGCCCACGTCAAGGGCATGACGGTGAATCACCCGTTCGTGCCGGAGGCGCTGCGGGGCACCTACGCCGGCCTGGCGCACCCCGCCGTCGTCGAGCACCTGCAGAAGCTCGGCGTCACGGCGGTCGAGCTGCTGCCGGTGCACCAGTTCGTCTCCGACCACGGGCTGGAGGAGAAGGGCCTCACGAACTACTGGGGCTACAACACGATCGGGTACTTCGCCCCGCACGACGCCTACGCCGCGATGCCCGGCGAGGGCGGCCAGGTCCAGGAGTTCAAGGGGATGGTGAAGGCCTTCCACGAGGCCGGCATCGAAGTCATCCTCGACGTGGTTTACAACCACACCGCCGAGGGCAACCACCTCGGGCCGACGCTGTCGATGCGGGGCATCGACAACGAGGCCTACTACCGGCTGGTGGAGGGGGAGCCCGAGTACTACATGGACTACACCGGCACCGGGAACTCCCTCAACGTGCGCAACCCGCACACCCTGCAGCTGATCATGGACTCGCTGCGGTACTGGGTGACGGAGATGCACGTCGACGGCTTCCGCTTCGACCTCGCCTCGGCACTGGCCCGCGAGTTCTACGACGTCGACCGGCTGTCGACGTTCTTCGACCTCGTCCAGCAGGACCCGATCGTGAGCCAGGTGAAGCTGATCGCCGAGCCGTGGGACGTCGGCCCCGGTGGCTACCAGGTCGGCAACTTCCCGCCGCTGTGGACGGAGTGGAACGGGCAGTACCGCGACACCGTCCGCGACTTCTGGCGCGGCGAGCCGTCGACGCTCGGCGAGTTCGCGTCGCGCATCACCGGCTCGTCGGACCTCTACCAGGACGACGGCCGCCGCCCGTTCGCGTCGATCAACTTCGTCACCGCCCACGACGGCTTCACGCTGCGGGACCTGGTGTCCTACAACGAAAAGCACAACGAGGCCAACGGCGAGGACGGCCGCGACGGCGCCGACGACAACCGCTCGTGGAACTGCGGGGTCGAGGGCGAGACCGACGATCCCGAGGTCAACGAGCTGCGGGCGCGCCAGCAGCGCAACATGCTGGCGACGGTGATGCTGTCCCAGGGCGTGCCGATGATCCTGCACGGCGACGAGTTCGGCCGGACCCAGCAGGGCAACAACAACGTCTACTGCCAGGACTCCGAACTGTCCTGGATGGACTGGGAGCTGGCCACCGAGCACGCCGACCTGGTCCGGTTCACCGCCGGGCTGGGCGCGTTCCGGCACCGCCACCCGGTGTTCCGCCGCCGCCGGTTCTTCCAGGGCGGCCCGGTCGGCAAGGGCGACAAGCTCGGCGACATCGCCTGGTTCACCCCGGCGGGGGAGGAGATGACCGAGCAGAACTGGGACGACGGGTTCGGCAAGGCGGTCGTCGTCTTCCTCAACGGCCAGGCCATCCCGGACCTCGACCCGCGCGGGATGCACGTCGAGGACGACTCGTTCCTGCTCGCGTTCAACGCGCACTACGAGGACATCGACGCCAAGCTGCCGGGCAACGGCTACGGCCAGGCCTGGACCGTCGTCGTCGACACCGCGACGGGCGAGGTGGAGCCCCGCGACGCGAAACCCATCGAAGGCGGCGGTCAGTTCACCCTGCCCGCGCGGTCCCTGATCGTGCTGCAGCGGACGGAGACGGAGTCCGAATGACGGTGCCGGAGTCGACCTACCGGGTGCAGCTGCGCCCGGAGTTCTCCTTCAGCGACGCGGCCGGCATCGCCGGCTACCTGCGCGACCTGGGCATCGGCGCGCTCTACGCGTCGCCGGTGCTGGACGCGGCGCCCGGCTCGACGCACGGCTACGACGTCGTCGACCCGACGCGCGCGCGGCCCGAGCTGGGCGGCGAATCGGCGCGGCAGGAACTCAGCACGCTGTTGAAGGAGCTCGGGCTCGGCCTGGTGGTCGACATCGTGCCGAACCACATGTCGGTCGAGGTGCCGAAGGCCAACAAGTGGTGGTGGGACGTGCTGAAGCACGGCCGCGACTCCGAGTACGCGTCGTTCTTCGACATCGACTGGGCGCGCGGCCCCCTGCTGCTGCCGGTGCTCGGCGAGGACGACGCCGTCGCCGAGCTGTCGGTCGACGGTGACGAGCTGGTCTACTACGACCACCGCTTCCCGATCGCGCCCGGCACCGAGGGCGGGACGCCGCAGGAGGTCCACGAGCGCCAGCACTACCGGCTGGCCGGCTGGCGCCGCGGCAACGCGGAGCTGGGCTACCGGCGGTTCTTCGACATCACGAACCTGGCCGCGGTCCGCGTCGAGGACCCGAAGGTGTTCGCCGAAACGCACGGTGAGGTGCTGCGCTGGGTCGCCGACGGCGACGTCACCGGCCTGCGCGTCGACCACCCGGACGGCCTCGCCGACCCGGGCGGCTACTTCCGGCGGCTGCGGGAGAACGCGCCGAACGCGTGGATCGTCGCGGAGAAGATCCTGCACCCGGGCGAGCCGCTGCCGCAGAGCTGGCCGGTCGACGGCACCACCGGCTACGACGCCCTGCGCGAGATCGCCGGCGTCTTCGTCGACCCGGCGGGCGAGCCCGGCTTCACCGAGCTGGCCACCGAACTGGGCGTGAAGACCGGCTACCACCGCGTCGAAGCCGAGGCCCGGCGGCTGGTCACCGACCGGATCCTGGTCGCCGAGGTGCGGCGGATCGCGAACTTGCTGCGGGGCATCGACCAGGACGCGGCACGCGAAGCCGTCGCCGAGACGATGATCGCCTTCCCCGTCTACCGCTCGTACCTGCCCGAGGGGGCCGGGCACTGGGCGGCGGCGATCGACGGCGCCAAGACCGCCCGCCCGGACCTCGCCGCCACGCTGGACGCCCTCGACGCGCAGGTCCGCGCCGAGCCGGACGGCGAGCTGGCCACCCGGCTCCAGCAGACCTCCGGCATGGTCGTGGCCAAGGGCACCGAGGACACGACGTTCTACCGCTACACCCGCTTCGCCGCGCTCAACGAGGTCGGCGGCAACCCGGACCGGTTCGGCCTCGACGTCGAGGAGTTCCACCGCTTGGCGGCCGAGCGCGAGGCCGGGCACCCGGCCGCGATGACGACGCTGACCACGCACGACACCAAGCGCTCGGAGGACACCCGCGCGCGGATGGCCGTGCTGGCGGAGCTGCCCGGCGAGTTCGCCGACGCCGTCCGGCGGTGGACGGTGCGCCGCGGGATCGCCGAGCCGGCGCTGAACCTGCTCGCCTGGCAGACGCTCGTGTCGGCCTGGCCGATCGAGCCGGGCCGCCTGCGCGACTACCTCGACAAGGCGGCCAAGGAGGCCAAGCTCCGCACCAGCTGGACCGACCACGACGAGACGTTCGAGGCCGACGTCGCCGCGTGGCCGGCGGACGTCATGGGCGACGCCGAGCTGGCGGCGGACATCGAGGCGTTCGTCGCGCGGATCGAGCAGCCCGGCTACGCGAACTCGCTCGGTCAGAAGCTCGTCCACCTGACCGCGCCCGGCGTACCCGACGTCTACCAGGGCACCGAGCTGTGGGACTTCTCGCTGGTCGACCCGGACAACCGCCGCCCGGTCGACTACGCGGTGCGCCGCGAGGTCCTGGCCCGGATCGCCGAGGGCGAGCAGCCGGAGATCGACGCCTCCGGCGCGGCGAAGCTCCTGGTCGTGCACAAGGCGCTGCGGTTGCGCCGGGAGCACCCGGCGCTGTTCCGCGGCTACCGGCCGCTGCGGGCCGAGGGTCCCGCGGCGAAGCACGTGCTGGCCTACACGAGATCGGCGGACCTGGCCGTCGCCGTCACCCGGCTGCCGGTCGGCCTCGAAGCCGCCGGGGGCTGGCGCGGCACCGTGCTGCCGCTGCCCGACGGCGTCTGGACCGACGTCCTGACCGGCCGCGAAGCGACGCCGGACGTGGCCACCCTGTTCGAGCGGTACCCCGTCACGGTGCTGGTGCGAGGAGACGCATGAGGTTCAGCGTGTGGGCCCCGTCCGCCGGGCGGGTCCGGGTGAGCGTCGACGCCGGCGTGCACGAAATGACCGCCGGCGAAGGCGGCTGGTGGCACGCCGAAGCCGAGGGCGTCAACTACGCCTTCCTGCTGGACGACTCCGACGACCGCCTGCCGGACCCGCGGTCGCGGTGGCAACCCCACGGCGTCCACGGGGAGTCGCGCGTCTACGACCACGGCGAGTTCGAGTGGACCGACGACGCCTGGCACGGCCGCCAGCTGCCCGGCGGGGTCGTCTACGAGCTGCACGTCGGGACGTTCACCGGGGGCGGCACCTTCGATGCGGCGATCGACCGGCTCGACCACCTCGTCGACCTCGGCATCACCCACGTCGAGCTGCTGCCGGTCAACTCCTTCGACGGCACCGCGGGCTGGGGCTACGACGGCGTGCTCTGGGGCGCGGTCCACGAGCCCTACGGCGGGCCCGACGGCTTCAAGCGGTTCGTCGACGCGGCGCACGCGCGCGGGCTGGCCGTCGTGCTCGACGTCGTCTACAACCACCTCGGGCCGTCGGGGGCCTACCTCGACCGGTTCGGGCCGTACTTCGCCGGGCAGAACGACTGGGGCCCCGGCCTGAACCTCGACGGCGCCGGCTCGGACGAGGTCCGCCGGTACGTGATCGACAACGCGCTGAGCTGGTTCCGCGACTTCCACGTCGACGCGCTGCGGCTGGACGCGGTGCACGCGCTGCTCGACCGCCGCGCGGTCCACCTGCTCGAACAGCTCGCCACCGAGACCGAGGCGCTGTCGGCGGCGCTGAACCGGCCGCTGACGCTGATCGCCGAATCCGACCTCAACGACCCGCGGCTGGTGACGCCCCGCGAGCGCGGCGGCTACGGCCTGCACGCGCAGTGGTCGGACGACTTCCACCACGCGCTGCACGTCAAGCTCACCGGCGAGACGTCCGGCTACTACACCGACTTCGCCGCTCCGGACGCCGTCGAGCGGGTCCTGCGCGAGGTGTTCTTCCACGCCGGCACCTGGTCGTCGTTCCGCGAGCGGACCCACGGCCGCCCGGTGGACACCCGGACCGTGCCGGGTCACCGCTTCCTCGCCTACCTGCAGAACCACGACCAGATCGGCAACCGCGCGACCGGCGACCGGCTCCCGGCGACCGTCTCGGCGGACCGGCTGGCCTGCGGCGCGGCGATCCTGTTCTGCTCGCCGTTCACGCCGATGGTGTTCATGGGGGAGGAGTGGGCGGCGAGCACGCCGTGGCAGTTCTTCGCCTCCTTCCCCGACCCGGAGCTGGCCGAGGCCGTCCGCACGGGCCGCCGTCGCGAGTTCGCCCGGCACGGCTGGGGCGAGTCCGAGGTGCCCGACCCGATGGACCCGGCGACCGTCGAGCGCTCGCGGCTCGACTGGGCCGAGGCCGGGCGGCCCGGTCACCGGGAGGTGCTGGACCTGTACCGGGCGTTGATCCGGCTGCGCCGCGAGCACCCCGGGCTGGCCGATCCCCACGTCGACGGCTTGCGGGTCGACAGCGCCCCCGACGGGTCCTGGCTCGTGCTGCACCGCGGCTCGCTGCGGCTGGCCGTCAACTTCGGCGAAGGCCCGGTGACGCTCCCGCTCGGGGCCACGACAACGCTGCTGACCTGGGCGGACGCCACTGTGGACGGGGGTGCCGCGCAGCTGCCGCCGGACACCTTCGCCCTCGTCGGAACGGCGGTGGCCGGGTAGCCGTCGCGGTATAGGGGCGCGGGGGACGGGCCGGATCTGGGACGATTCAGGAATGGCCACACGACCCTCGACCCCGCACGTCCTCGCCGGACGCCCGTTCCCGCTCGGCGCCCACCCCGAGGCGGGCGGCGTCCGGTTCGCGATCACCTCCGCCGTCGCGGACGCGGTCGAGCTGTGCCTGATCGACGCCGACGGGTCCGAACGCCGGATCGCGCTCACCGAGCGCACGTTCGGCGTGTGGCACGGCCTGGTGCCCGGGGTGACGCCGGGGCAGCGCTACGGCTACCGCGTCCACGGCCCGTACGACCCGGCCCGCGGCCTGCGCTGCAACCCGCACAAGCTGCTCCTCGACCCCTACGCCCGGCAGATCACCGGCGGCCTCACCGACCTGCGCGCGGCCCAGGGCTTCACCGGCGACCCCGAGCGCGGTCCGATGTCCACTGTGGACTCCCTGGGCAGCGTGCCGCTGTCGGTGGTCACCTCGCCGGGCGGGCCGGACACCGGCGTCAAGCCGGAGGTCCCGTTCGAGGAGGCGGTGGTCTACGAGCTGCACGTCAAGGGGTTCACGCAGCGGCACCCGTTCATCCCCGAGGCGCTGCGCGGCACCTACCTCGGCCTGGCCCACCCGGTGGCCATCGAGTACCTGACCCGGCTCGGCGTCACGTCGGTGGAGCTGCTGCCGGTGCACTCGTTCCTCGACGAGCCGTCGCTGGTCCGGGCCGGGCGGCACAACTACTGGGGGTACTCGCCGCTCGGCTTCTTCGCGCCGCACGCGGCCTACGCCAGCGAGCCCGGCCACGAGGTCGAGGAGTTCCGGCTGATGGTCGCCGCCCTGCACGCGGCCGGCATCGAGGTGATCGTCGACGTCGTGTTCAACCACACCTGCGAAGGCGGGCCCGACGGGCCGACGCTGAGCTTCCGCGGCCTGAACGCGCCCGTGTACTACCTGCACACCGAGCGCGGTCACATGGCCGACATCACCGGCTGCGGCAACACCCTGGAGGCGGGCTCGCCGACGGTGGTCCGGCTGGTCACCGACTCGCTGCGGTACTGGACGCAGGAGCTGGGCGTCGACGGCTTCCGGTTCGACCTGGCCAGCACGCTCGGCCGGGCCCGCGGCGGCCCGTTCGACCCCGCGTCGACGCTGCTCACCGCGATCACCACCGACCCGGTGCTCTCGCGGTGCAAGCTCATCGCCGAACCGTGGGACGCCACCGGCGAGGGCTACCGGGTCGGCGGCTTCGGCGCCCAGTGGGCGGAGTGGAACGGCCGCTACCGCGACACCGTGCGCGACTTCTGGCGCGGCGCGACCGGCGTCCGCGACCTCGCCTACCGGCTGTCCGGTTCGTCGGACCTGTACGACCACAACCTGCGGCGGCCGTGGCAGTCGATCAACTTCGTCACCGCCCACGACGGCTTCACGCTGCGGGACCTGGTGTCCTACAACGAAAAGCACAACGAGGCCAACGGCGAGGACAACCGCGACGGCGGCAACGACAACCGCTCGTGGAACCACGGCGCCGAGGGGCCCACGGACGACCCGGCCATCCGCGAGCTGCGCGTGCGGCAGGCGCGGAACATGTTCGCCACGCTGCTGCTGTCCACCGGCACCCCGATGATCACCGCGGGCGACGAGTTCTGGCGGACCCAGGGCGGCAACAACAACGCGTACTGCCTCGACGACGAGACGTCGTGGCTGGACTGGACGCCCGAGGCGCCCGAGGCCGAGGCGATGCTGGCCTTCGCCCGCCGCGTCGTGCGGCTGCGGGCGAACAGCCCGGCGCTGCGGCAGCCGGAGTTCTTCGAAGGCCGGACGACGCCGACCGGCAAGCCGGACCTCGTCTGGTTCCGGCCGGACGGCGAGGAGTTCGGCGAGACCGACTGGTTCGAGGACCGGCACACGCTCGGCATGTGGATCGACGGCTCGAACAGCCAGGCCCGCAACCGCGACGGCGAGCTGGTGCCCGACCACTCGTGGCTGCTGTGGCTGCACGCGGGCGACGAGCCGGCCGAGGTCGTCCTGCCGGGCCGCGAGTACGGCGAGACGTTCAAGCCGACGCTCGACACGAGCACCGCCGACGGCAGCCCGGCCAACCCGGGTGTCCTGGAGGCCAAGAGCCGGGTGACGCTGCAGTCGCGGTCGCTGCTCCTGCTGCGCGCCCCGCGCCTGGCGGCGGAGGCGCAGCCCGAGGGCCGCTGACGGCCGGCGGCGTCGCTTTCCCGGGAAAGCGACGCCGCGTTCGTCCATTCGGGTACGGGTGTTGGCCGTTCGGGTCCGCGTGTCGGCGGATCGGGATCGCGCGCGATCTTAACTTCCCGGACATCCGCCGGAAATTCGTTGCGGGGAAAGCGTTTCGTCCGCGGCGAGGTGGGTACACCGAAGAGAACCCTGCCTCCCAGGCGCTTGATCGAGTCAGGCAGACTGGCGTCGCCTGCGTCCAACCGACACACCGAGGGGCGTTGCCCATGACCGGCCGGCTCGGCATCGACGACGTCTCCCCCAGCGTGAGCTGCGGCCGGTATCCGGCCAAAGCCGTTGTGGGGGAACACATCCCGGTCACCGCGACCGTCTGGCGGGAGGGTCACGACGCCGTCGCGGCGACCGTCGCGTGGCGCGGCCCCGGCGACCGCCTGACCCGCCAGACGCGGATGGTGCCGCGCGGCCCGGACCACCCCGACGAATTCGCCGCGGTGATCGTCCCGGACACCACCGGCCTGTGGACCTACCGGATCGACGCGTGGGGCGACCCGTGGGCGACGTGGGAGCACGCGGTCGAGGTGAAGGTCGCCGCCGGGCAGGGGCCCGAGGACCTCGCGAACGACCTCGAGAACGGCGCCCGGCTGCTGGAGCGCGTTTCCCGCCGTCCGGACCGCCGGGCCGAGAAAGCGCTTCTGACCGGCGCGGTGACGGCGTTGCGCGACGAAGAGCGCGCCCTCGCCGAGCGCGTCGGGCCCGCGCTCTCGCCCGAAGTCCGGCAGCTCATGCGCGAGTTCCCGGTGCGCGAGCTGATCACCAAGGGCAAGCCGCACAAGGTGTGGGTCGACCGCCGCCGGGCCGCGTTCGGCTCCTGGTACGAGCTGTTCCCCCGCTCCACCGGCGGCCTCGACGCCGAGGGCAAGGCGGTGCACGGCACCTTCACCACCGCCGCGGCCGCGCTCGACCGGGTCGCGAAGATGGGCTTCGACGTCGTCTACCTCCCGCCGATCCACCCGATCGGCCGGGTCAACCGCAAGGGCCCCAACAACACCCTCGACGCCAAGCCGGAGGATGTCGGCTCGCCGTGGGCCATCGGCGCCGACGAGGGCGGGCACGACGCCATCCACCCCGACCTCGGCACCTTCGACGACTTCGACGCGTTCGTCGCCCGCTCGGAAGAGCTGGGCATGGAGGTCGCGCTCGACTTCGCGCTGCAGGCCGCGCCCGACCACCCGTGGGTCCTGAAGAACCCGGAGTTCTTCACCACCCGCCCGGACGGCTCGATCGCCTACGCGGAGAACCCGCCGAAGAAGTACCAGGACATCTACCCGATCAACTTCGACAACGACCCCAAGGCCGTCTACGAGGAGATGCTCCGCGTCATCACGGTCTGGATCGACCACGGGGTCAAGATCTTCCGGGTCGACAACCCGCACACCAAGCCGCCGGACTTCTGGGCCTGGCTGATCCAGTCGGTCAAGGACGCCCACCCGGACGTGCTGTTCCTGGCCGAGGCGTTCACCCGCCCGGCGCGGCTGTGGGGGCTGGCCCGGCTCGGCTTCACCCAGAGCTACACGTACTTCACGTGGCGGACCGGCAAGCAGGAGCTGATCGACTTCGCCATCGACCTGCGCGACCACTGGAACGAGGGCCGGCCGAACCTGTTCGTCAACACCCCGGACATCCTCCACGAGTCGCTGCAGCGCGGCGGTCCCGGCATGTTCGCGCTGCGGGCGGCGCTGGCGGCGACGATCTCGCCGACGTGGGGTGTCTACTCCGGCTACGAGCTGTTCGAGCACGTCCCGGTCCGCGACGGCAGCGAGGAGTACCTCGACTCCGAGAAGTACCAGCTGCGCCCCCGCGACTTCGAGCGCGCGCTCGCCGAAGGCCGCTCGCTGGAGCCGTGGATCGCGAAGCTGAACGCCGTCCGCCGCGCGCACCCGGCGCTGCAGCAGATGCGCACCCTGCACTTCCACCACGTCGACAACGACGCACTGCTGGCCTACTCCAAACAGGACCCGGCCACCGGCGACACCGTGGTCACCGTCGTGACGCTCGACCCGTACGGCCCCCAGGAGGGCACGCTCTGGCTCGACACCGGGGCGCTCGGGTTCGAGGCGCACGAGCGGCTGATCGCCCACGACGAGGTCACCGGCGACACCTGGGACTGGGGTCAGGCGAACTTCGTCCGGCTCGAACCCTGGCGGGCCGTGGCGCACGTGGTGTCGGTCCGGCGGCGGCTGGCCGGCTAGCAGGGGAAGGAACGGATCGAGGGACTGAGGTGGAGCACATGGCGGAGGAAGCCCGCCCCGACGCGGCGCTCGGGCTGGACGGCGTACCGCACACCGGTGAGGCGATCACCGCGGACGGGATGCTCGTCGAGCCGCAGGCCGGCGACTTCCGCTCGGCGCAGCAGGCGCCCAGCAACCCCGAGTGGTTCAAGGGCGCGGTGTTCTACGAAGTGCTGGTGCGCGCGTTCGCCGACTCCAACGGCGACGGCACCGGCGACCTGAGAGGACTGGCCGGCCGGCTCGACTACCTGGCCTGGCTCGGGATCGACTGCCTGTGGCTGCCGCCGTTCTACGCCTCGCCCTTGCGCGACGGCGGGTACGACATCAGCGACTTCCGCGCGGTGCTGCCGGAGTTCGGCAGCGTCGAGGACTTCGTGTTCC
The DNA here is from genome assembly GCF_053605345.1 of Amycolatopsis sp. NPDC003865. NCBI lineage: Bacteria > Bacillati > Actinomycetota > Actinomycetes > Pseudonocardiales > Pseudonocardiaceae > Amycolatopsis > Amycolatopsis sp. NPDC003865. Next base: position 63,173 of record NZ_JBSGJA010000006.1, read on the forward strand.
TGCTCAACGAGGCGCACCGGCGCGGCATCCGGGTGATCACCGACCTGGTGCTCAACCACACCTCGGACGCGCACCCGTGGTTCCAGCAGTCCCGCAGCGAGCCCGACGGCCCGTACGGCGACTACTACGTGTGGAGCGACGACGACTCCCGCTACGCCGACGCGCGGATCATCTTCGTCGACACCGAGACGTCGAACTGGACCTACGACCCGGTCCGCGGCCAGTTCTACTGGCACCGGTTCTTCTCCCACCAGCCCGACCTGAACTACGAGAACGTCGACGTCCAGAACGCGATGATCGACGTCCTGCGGTTCTGGCTCGACCTGGGCATCGACGGGTTCCGCCTGGACGCCGTGCCGTACCTGTTCGAGCAGGAGGGCACCAACTGCGAGAACCTGCCGCGCACGCACGAATTCCTCAAGCGCTGCCGCAAGGTCGTCGACGACGAGTACCCGGGCCGGATCCTGCTCGCCGAGGCGAACCAGTGGCCCTCGGACGTCGTCGAGTACTTCGGCGACCCGGCCGTCGGCGGCGACGAGTGCCACATGGCGTTCCACTTCCCGCTGATGCCGCGGATCTTCATGGCGGTGCGCCGGGAGTCGCGGTTCCCGATCTCGGAGATCCTCGACCAGACGCCGGAAATCCCCGGCGGCACCCAGTGGGGCATCTTCCTGCGCAACCACGACGAGCTGACCCTCGAGATGGTCACCGACGAAGAGCGCGACTACATGTACGCGGAGTACGCCAAGGACCCGCGCATGAAGGCCAACATCGGCATCCGCCGCCGGTTGGCCCCGCTGCTGGACAACGACCGCAACCAGCAGGAGCTGTTCACGGCGATGCTGCTGTCCCTGCCGGGCTCGCCCGTTCTGTACTACGGTGACGAGATCGGCATGGGAGACAACATCTGGCTCGGCGACCGCGACGCGGTGCGCACCCCCATGCAGTGGACCCCGGACCGCAACGCCGGGTTCTCCTCCTGCGACCCCGGCCGCATCTACCTGCCGGTGATCATGGACCCGGTGTACGGCTACCAGGGCCTGAACGTCGAGGCGCAGTCGAACAACGACGCCTCGCTGCTCAACTGGACCCGGCGGATGATCGAGGTGCGCAAGCAGCACCACGCGTTCGCCGAAGGCGAGTTCGTCGACCTCGGCGGGTCCAACCCGAGCGTGCTGGCCTACAAGCGCCAGTGGCGGCGCCCGGACGGCGGCGAGGACGTCGTGCTCTGCGTGAACAACCTCTCCCGGTTCCCGCAGCCGGTGGAGCTGGACCTGTCCGCGCACCGCGGGTGCACGCCGGTGGAGCTCACCGGCGGCGTGCGGTTCCCCAGCATCGGGGAGCTGTCGTACCTGCTGACGCTGCCGGGGCACGGCTTCTACTGGTTCCAGCTGACGAACCCGGGAGACGAAGGCGAAGCGAGGTGAGTTCCTTGTCCGACCCGCGTGCGCTGGTCGACGACCTGACCGAGGACCTGAAGCGCTGGCTGCCGGAGCAGCGCTGGTTCGCCGGCAAGGACCGGCCGGTGACCGGCGTCCGGCCGCTCGGCGTGACCGAGCTGGTCGAAGGCGACCCGCAGCTGCTGCACGTGGTCGTCGAGGTCGCCCAGGACGACCGGCGCGAGCCGTACCAGCTGCTCGTGGGCCGGCGGACGCACCCGCCGGAGATCGCGTCGACCAGCTGGATCGGCGCCGTCGGCGACCTCAACGCCTACGAGGCGTCCGGTGACCTCGACGTCACCGGCGTCCTGCTGGACCTGATGGCGCGGGAGGGCAGCGTCGGCTCGCTCGTCTTCGAGCACGAGCCGGGCGTGGAGCTGGAGACCGGCCTGCGCGCGCGGCCGATCTCCTCGGAGCAGAGCAACACTTCCCTGGTGTACGGCGGGCAGTACATCCTCAAGCTGTTCCGGAAGCTGACCCCGGGCAAGAACAAGGACCTGCTGCTGCACCGCGCGCTGCAGGGTGTCGGCAGCAAGCACATCGCGGCCCCGCTCGGCTCGATCACCGGCGATCTCGACGGCGAACCGACCACGGTCGGCATGCTCCAGCAGTTCGTCCCGGACGCCGTCGACGGCTGGGCCATGGCCACCACCAGCGTCCGCGACCTGATGGCGGTGGCGGACCTGCACGCCGAGGAGGTCGGCGGCGACTTCGCCGGCGAGGCCGAACGGCTCGGGCGCGCCGTCGCCGAGGTGCACGCCGACCTGGCCGAGGCCCTCGGCACCGAGGCCGTCGACGCCGACGAGCTCGAACGCTCGACGAAGGCGATGCTCGACCGGCTCGACACGATCGCCGGCCGGGTGCCGGAGCTGGCCGCGCACGCCCCGGCCCTGCGGGCGGCGTTCGAGCAGCTGCGCTCGCTGCCCAGCGGGGCGGTGACCATGCAGTACATCCACGGCGACCTGCACCTGGGCCAGGTGCTGCGGACGGTCGGCGGCTGGCTGCTCATCGACTTCGAGGGCGAGCCCGCGGCCCCGGTCGAGGAGCGGCACGCGCTGCGGTCGCCGTTGCGCGACGTGGCGGGCATGCTGAGGTCGTTCGACTACGCGGCCCAGCAGATGCTGGTCGGCCAGCCGGACGACGCGGCGCTGGCCGAGCGCGCCCACGAGTGGTCGGAGCGCAACCGGGCGGCGTTCTGCGAGGGCTACGCGGCCGTGGCGGCCGACCCGCGCGACCAGGGTGAGCTGCTGCGCGCTTTCGAACTGGACAAGGCGGTCTACGAGGTGGGCTACGAGCACGCGAACCGGCCGGACTGGCTGGGCGTGCCGCTCGCCTCGATCGCCCGGATCACCGACGGAGAGGGATGACGCCGTGAACGCGGTTCCGGAAGGCCTCCCGGCCGCGGCCCCGCCGGCCGCGGACATCGACCGGCTGCTCGCCGGTTCGCACCACGACCCGCACTCGGTGCTGGGCGTGCACGCCGTGGGCAAGAGCTTCGTGGCCCGGGCGCTGCTGCCCGGCGCCAAGGGCGTCACGCTGCGCGCGGGCGAGCACCGCTACCCGATGGAGCCGGTGATCGACGCGCTGTTCGCGGTCGCCGTGCCGGAGCACCCGGGCGACTACCGCCTGGAGGTCGAGTACGACGGGCACACCGCCACCGCCGACGACCCCTACCGCTGGCTGCCCACGGTCGGCGAGCTGGACCTGCACCTGATCGGCGAGGGCAGGCACGAGCGGCTGTGGGAGGTGCTCGGCGCGCACGTCCGGTCGTACGAGACCCCCGGCGGCGTCGTCGAGGGGACGTCGTTCGCGGTGTGGGCACCCAACGCCCGCGGCATCCGCGTGATCGGCGACTTCAACGGCTGGGACGGGCGCGGTCACGCGATGCGCTCGCTCGGCTCGTCGGGGATCTGGGAGCTGTTCGTCCCCGGTGTCGGCGTGGGCACGTGCTACAAGTTCCGCATCCTCGGCGCCGACGGGAACTGGCACGAGAAGGCCGACCCGATGGCGTTCGGCACCGAGCAGCCGCCCGCGACGGCGTCGGTCGTCACCACCTCCGGGCACATCTGGGCCGACGACGCCTGGGTCGCGCAGCGCGAGGCGACCGACTGGTCCGCGGCGCCGATGAGCGTCTACGAGGTCCACCTCGGCTCGTGGCGGCCCGGGCTCGGCTACCGGGAGCTGGCCGACCAGCTCGGCGACTACCTGATCGAGACCGGCTTCACGCACGTCGAGCTGCTGCCGGTCTCGGAGCACCCGTTCGGCGGCTCGTGGGGCTACCAGGTGACGTCGTACTACGCGCCGACGTCCCGCTTCGGCTCCCCGGACGACTTCCGCCACTTCGTCGACCGCCTGCACCAGCGGGGGATCGGCGTGCTCGTCGACTGGGTGCCCGCGCACTTCCCGAAGGACAGCTGGGCGCTGGCCAAGTTCGACGGCACCGCGCTGTACGAGCACGCGGACCCGCGTCGCGGCGAGCAGCCCGACTGGGGCACGCTCGTGTTCGACTTCGGCCGCAACGAGGTCCGCAACTTCCTCGTCGCCAACGCGCTGTACTGGATCGAGGAGTTCCACCTCGACGGCCTGCGCGTGGACGCGGTCGCGTCGATGCTCTACCTCGACTACTCCCGCAACGAGGGGGAGTGGCTGCCGAACCAGTACGGCGGCCGCGAGAACCTGGACGCGGTGAAGTTCCTGCAGGAGCTGAACGCGACCGTCTACAAGCGACACCCCGGGATCGTGATGGTGGCCGAGGAGTCGACGGCGTGGCCGGGCGTCACGCGCCCGACCCACCTGGGCGGCCTCGGGTTCGGCTTCAAGTGGAACATGGGCTGGATGCACGACACGCTCCGGTACCTCTCCCACGAGCCGATCCACCGGGCGTACCACCACAACGAGATGACCTTCTCGCTGGTGTACGCGTGGAGCGAGAACTTCGTGCTGCCGCTGTCGCACGACGAAGTGGTGCACGGCAAGGGATCCCTGTGGGGCCGGATGCCGGGCGACGCGTGGAACAAGGCGGCCGGGCTGCGGTCGTTGCTGGCGTTCATGTGGGCACACCCGGGCAAGCAGCTGCTGTTCATGGGCGGCGAGTTCGGCCAGCCCGCGGAGTGGTCGGAGCAGCGGTCCCTGGACTGGCACCTGCTGGACGAGCCGCTGCACCGCGGCGTGCAGGACCTGCTGCGGTCGCTGAACGCGATCTACCGGTCGACGCCGGCGTTGTTCAGCCAGGACACCACGCCCGACGGCTTCCGCTGGATCGACGCGAACGACTCGAGCGGCAACGTGCTGAGCTTCCTGCGCATCGGCGCGGACGGCTCGCGGCTGGCCTGCATCGCGAACTTCTCGGGCGTGCCGCACCACGACTACCGGGTGGGGCTGCCGTCGGCCGGGCGCTGGCTCGAGGTGGTCAACACCGACGCGGAGGCGTACGGCGGCTCGGGCGTCGGGAACCTGGGCGCGGTGGAGGCGGTCGTCGAGCCCTGGCACGGCCAGCCGGCCTCGGCGGTGCTCCAGCTCCCGCCGTCGGGTGTGCTGTGGCTGGTCGAGGAGCACCCGGAAACGGCCGAGTCGCTGGTGGCCCCGGAGAGCCTCTGAGCCACCGCCGGGGCGGCGCTTTCGCGTGAAAGCGCCGGCCCGGCGGGCGAGGCGCGCCGGCGCCGGTTCGCTGCCTGCCCGCTCGCGCCGGTTCGCCGCCCGGCCGCCCGCTTGCGCCGGTCGCGTCGCCTGGTCGCGCCAGTTCGCTGCCCCCGCGCCGGTTCGCTGCCTGCCCGCTCGCGCCGTTCGTTGCTCGCGCCCGCCCGCGCCGCCCGCTCGCGCCGGTTCGCCGCCCGGCCGCCCGCTCGCCCGCGCCGGTTCGTTGCCCGCGCCCGCGCGGCCGCTGCGGTTCGCCCCTCCGCCCCACCCGCGCGGAAAATCCCTCCGCCCGCGGCCCCGCGCGGGCTTACCATCGGTGCATGACCGGCGCCGGCGGCGTCCTCGTGAATCTGATCCTCTTCGCCGTGGTCTGCATCGCCCCCACGGTGCTGTTCTGGTGCGCGCTCCGCGTCCCGAAGCTCGTCCACCGCATCCGGGAGAAGCGCGCGAAGCCGCAACCCGAAGGGCCGCCGATCGAGCGCGTCGCCGCGGACCTGCGGCGGGTGCACCGGCTGCTGGCCGGCTACCCGTCAGGCACCCCGGCCGCGCGGCGGCTCGGCACCCGCCAGGCGTACGACGAGCTGCTCACCCAGGCGTGCCGCCAGGTGGGCGTCCCGCACCGGCTCGCCGAGCTGCCGGAGGGCATGGACCGCGAGATCGAACGCCTGCGCGTCGAGGAATCGTTGCGGGAGCGCGGTCTCGCCGTCCCGTGAAGTCCGAAGTGGACACAAGAAAACCCCGCCACCGGAGTGACGGGGTTTCCTCGAACCGAACTCAGTCCAGGTAGTCGCGCAGGACCTGCGACCGCGACGGGTGGCGCAGCTTCGACATCGTCTTCGACTCGATCTGCCGGATGCGTTCGCGGGTCACCCCGTACACCTGGCCGATCTCGTCGAGCGTGCGCGGCTGGCCGTCGGTGAGGCCGAAGCGCAGCCGGACCACGCCCGCCTCGCGCTCGGACAGCGTCTGCAGCACCGACTGGAGCTGGTCCTGCAGCAGCGTGAACGACACCGCGTCCACCGCGACGACCGCTTCGGAGTCCTCGATGAAGTCACCGAGCTGCGAGTCGCCCTCGTCGCCGATCGTCTGGTCCAGCGAGATCGGCTCGCGTGCGTACTGCTGGATCTCCAGGACCTTCTCCGGGGAGATGTCCATTTCCTTCGCGAGCTCTTCCGGGGTCGGCTCGCGGCCGAGGTCCTGGAGCAGTTCACGCTGTATGCGGCCGAGCTTGTTGATGACCTCGACCATGTGCACCGGGATGCGGATGGTGCGGGCCTGGTCGGCCATCGCGCGGGTGATCGCCTGGCGGATCCACCACGTGGCGTACGTCGAGAACTTGTAGCCCTTGGTGTAGTCGAACTTTTCGACCGCGCGGATCAGGCCGAGGTTGCCTTCCTGGATCAGGTCCAGGAACGCCATGCCGCGGCCGGTGTAGCGCTTGGCCAGCGAGACCACGAGCCGGAGGTTCGCCTCCAGCAGGTGGTTCTTGGCGCGCTCGCCGTCACGCACGATCCACTTGAGATCGCGGCGCATCTGGGTGACGAGCTTCTCGCCCTCCTCCTCGGCGGTGCGCACGCGCTCGGCGGCGTAGAGCCCGGCCTCGATCCGCTTGGCCAGCTCCACCTCCTCCTCGGCGTTCAGCAGCGCGACCTTGCCGATCTGCTTGAGGTAGGCGCGCACGGAGTCGGCGGAGGCGGTGAGCTCGGCGTCCTTGCGCGCCTGGCGCAGCGCCTCGGACTCCTCCTCGTCCCAGACGAAGTCCGGGTTGTCGGAGCTCTTCGCCGCCTTGTCGGCCGCGGCACCGCGACGACGCTGGGCCGGCGTCTCCTCGTCGGCTTCCTCGTCGTCATCGTCGTCGTCGGCCGAGTCGGTGTCCGGCTCGTCGTTGACCGTCTCGTCGACGACGTCGACCTCGACCTCTTCCAGGTCCGACAGGTCGGGCGAGTCGAGTTCGGCCTCGTCGAGCTCGCCGGGACCGTCCGGCTCGCCGTCTTCGGTCTTCGCGCCCTTGGTCGCGGGCTTCTTCGCCGGGGCCTTCTTGGCCGGCGCCTTCTTGGCGGTGGTGGTCTTGCGGGCCGCTGGCTTCGCCGTCCCGGTGGCTGCCTCTTCGGCCGGCTCGCCGGCTGCGGTCGCGGTCTTCGTCCCGCCTCGGGTTGCGGTTCTTGCGGCTGCCACTTACGCCCTTTCGCAGCGGTCGATCATGACGAGCAACGGCACGGGTGCCACTGCTGCCTCACATTCGGGGATCACGCCTCGGCCTGCGGTTTTGACCTCCGCAGCCGTGGGCCGTGTTCCATTGTAACGACGGTACGCGCATGCGTCGCGAAGCGATCACCCTCCGGCCCGGTTTCGGGCCGGATTCAGTGCTGGATGCCCTCCGCGGCGGCCGCCGCGGCCCCCACGATCCCGGCGTTGTTCTGCAGCGTCGCGACCAGCACCGGAGTGCGGATGTCCAGCAGCGGCACCCATTTCTCGGCCTTCTTGCTGACCCCGCCGCCGACGATGAACAGGTCGGGCCAGATCAGGTTTTCGAGCACGGTCAGATAACGGTGCACGCGCTTGGCCCATTCGGGGTAGGAGAGCCCCTCGTTGTCCTTCACGGAGGCGGCCGCGCGCTTCTCCGCGTCGTGGCCGTCGATCTCCAGGTGGCCGAACTCGGTGTTCGGGACGAGCTTGCCGTCCTGGAACACCGCGCTGCCGATGCCGGTGCCGAAGGTGAGCAGCGCGGTGACGCCCTTGCGCGCGACCGGGTCGCCGAAGCGGATCTCGGCCATGCCCGCCGCGTCGGCGTCGTTGAGCATCGCGACCTGGTCGACGCCGCGGCCGAGCCGCTTGGCGAACAGGGCGTCGGCGTCGGTGCCGATCCACTGCTTGTCGATGTTGGCCGCGGTGTGCGCGACGCCCTTCTTGACGACGGCCGGCAGCGTCACGCCGACCGGGCCGTCCCAGGCCGCCTGCGTGACGATGTCGTGCACGACGTCCGCCACCGCGGACGGGGTGGACGGCTTCGGCGTCTCGATCCGGATCCGGTCGCCGATGAGCCGGCCCTTTTCCAGGTCGACCAAGGCGCCCTTGATCCCGCTGCCGCCGATGTCGATGCCGAAACCTCGGCGGGTCGCCTCCACCACGGACGTGGTCCCTTCTCGCACGATTCAGAAGCCTGCCTCGGAGACTTTAACCGGATGTGGTGACATGTCGGACGTGGGAGTTGACGAGTCGTTGCTGAAAAGCGTCGCGGTGCAGGTCGCGACGGACGCCGCCGAGCTGGTCCGCGAGGCCTGGGAGGGCATGGCGGGCGGCCGCTCGGTGGCCGTGGACACCAAGTCCGCGGCCACCGACGTGGTGACCGCGGTGGACCACGAGTCCGAGCGGCTGGTGCGGGACCGGCTGGCCGCGCTGCGGCCCGGGGAACCGGTGCTGGGCGAGGAGGGCGGCGGGGCCGCCGGTGACGGCGTGACCTGGGTCGTCGACCCGATCGACGGGACCGTCAACTTCCTCTACGGCCTGCCCTGGTTCGCGGTGTCGGTCGCGGCGCAGGTCGGCGGCGAGTCGGTGGCGGGCGCGGTGGTGGAGCCGGCGAGCGGGCGCGTCTGGTCCGCCGCGCGCGGGCAGGGCGCGTACCTCGGCGACCGCCGCCTGGCGGTGTCGGCGCCCGCGCGCCTGGAGCTGACGCTCGTCGGAACCGGTTTCGCGTATTCGGCCGAGCGCCGGACGCGCCAGTCGCGCTTCGCGGCGGAGCTGCTGGGCCGCGTCCGCGACATCCGGCGCAACGGCGCGGCATCGCTGGACCTGTGCGCGGTGGCGGCGGGCTGGCTCGACGCGTACGTGGAGCACGGGCTGCACCGCTGGGACTGGGCCGCGGGGGCCCTGATCGCCGCGGAGGCGGGCGCGGAGGTGCTGCTGCCGGGGTCGGCCCCGGAGCTGGGCACTGACGCGACGTACGCGGCGGCGCCGTCGATCGCGGACCCGCTGCGGAAGCTGCTGGGGGACTGCGGCGCCGCGGAGGTCTGAGCGGACGGTCGGGTTGGGCAGGCTCAGGGCGCGCGTCAGCAGGCGACGTCGCGAGCCGATGCCAAAAGCGTCTGGTCGATGACCGGGGCCTTCGCCCCCGCGGACTGCTCGTTCGTGCCGCCGCCCTGGTGGGCCTTGGACCAGTCCGCCAGCTGAGTCAGGATCTGGCGGGCCTCCGCGCGCGGCCGGATGTCGCCGAACAGCGTGCCCGTCACCAGGTCGACGCTCGCGTCCTTGCGGTTGTCCTGGACCAGCTCCGCGCACGGCACGACCAGGCTGAGCGTCCGGGCCGCCGTGATGCCGTTCTCGCCGAAGCGGATCTGGCCGCGGCACTTGGCCACGCGGCCCTCGTACGCCGGGTCGTTGGCCGGTTCACCCGCCGCGGTGAACCCCAGCTCCTTGAGCGCGGTGGTGGCGATGCCGCCCTGGCCGCGGGTGCTGGACGCGTTGAGCACCTTCACCGCGACCTTGTCCGGCGGCACCGGCGCGCGGTCGTCGAGGGCGTTGTGGGGGAGCGTGCTGAACGTGACCCCCGGCGGCGGGCTCGCGGCCGGGTCGCACTTCACGGCCTCGTCGACGTCGCCCTTGCCGACGGCCGCGTTGATCCAGACGATGATCGCGCCGAGGGCGAGCACGCCGATGACGATCAGCGCCGGCAGCGGCTTGTGCTTGCGATACGGCCGCGCCCCACGGTCCCCGATGCCGTTCCCCGACGCCACCTGCCCGTCCCTTCCCGAACACCGAACCCGGCCGGTGCGAACCCGGCACCGTCGTGGCCGCTCAGCCTAGGCGCTGCGGCCGGCGCCCACCGTTCCGGGTCACCCCGCCGGAAGCGCCCCGTGCCGCGTGCCCCGCGCGCGGCCGATCCCCGTGCGGCGATCGCACCACGGCGGGGCCGGCTGGGGCAAGCGGACACGGGCCGCCGGTGAGGTTGTCCACCTCCGGGCAACCCGAATGGACGACACCGCGTCTTACCTGCGGGTTCCCCCTGTCGGGTGACGATTCCCCGGCAATGTCTGACTCGTTGCAGAACCGTCGCGGGCGTGAGCTACCCTTCCCGGGCTCCGGCCGCAGGAAGAGGCCCATAAAGAAGAGACCTCGGTCACTTCGGCCGTCGGGCACAAACAGGGGCCCTGGAACGTTGACCAGCGGCACGGCGGACTCACGGGCGCACCCGGGGGTCCGGAAAACGACTACACAAGCTGATCGCAGGGGTGAGGGACAACATGGCTACCGACTACGACGCTCCGCGCCGCAGCGAAGCCGACGAGCTGGCCGAAGACTCGTTGGAGGAGCTCAAGGCCCGGCGGAACGAGAACCAGTCCGGCGTCGTCGACGTCGACGAGGACGCGACCGCCGAGAACTTCGAGCTGCCGGGTGCCGACCTCTCCGGGCTTTCCGGTGAGGACATGACCGTGAAGGTGGTGCCGAAGCAGGCGGACGAGTTCACCTGCTCCGTGTGCTTCCTGGTGCACCACCGCAGCCGGCTGGCCGAGGACAACGGCGGACGCCTGATCTGCCGCGACTGCGCCTGACGGGCGCAGGGGTTCTCGACAGGGGACGAACAGACGCGACGGAGAGCCTCGAGGGAACCGAGGGGTGAGGCTCGAAGCGCGCTGGGGACAAGGGGGCCGGCCGGCAGGCCGGCCCCCTTCCACATGTCCGGGACTAGCCCTTCCCGATCAGCGCGGCGACCTTCTCCGGGTGGCGGGTGCTGAACAGCCAGTACGGCGTCGGGTCGGCCGGATCGGTCAGCCGGACCCGCACGACCGGGCCCACCCAGCCGCGGTGCAGCACGAAGGCGGCGGGGTCGCCGTCGCGGCCCAGCGCCTTGCGCTTGGCCTCCTTGTCGAAGATCTCGACCTCGCCCGCGTACCGCAGCGGCAGGTGCGCGTCGCCGACCCACAGCTCCGGCTCGTCGCCGCCGGTGACGCGGACCTTGGACCGGCCGAGCGACAGCATCAGCCCGACGACGACCGGCAGCGCGATCACGTACGGCAGCCACGCCCGGACACCCGGGTAGCCCATGTCGACCTCGGCCGCGAGCAGGATCGCGCCCAGCACCGGCAGCGGCCAGCCCCACCACGGGACGTACAGCCGCTCGGAGTGCCGGACCGCGGCACTCGCGGCCGTCTTCGCAGATTCACCCACGGGTAGAGAGTAATCTCGCCGCCCGTGTCCAGCGTTCAGGTACTCCTCACCCGGCTCGACCCGGATGTCCCGCTGCCCGCCTACGCCCGGCCGGGCGACGCGGGCGCCGATCTCGTCACGACCTCGGATATCGTGCTGAAACCCGGGGAACGCGGCGTCGTCGGCACCGGCGTCGCCATCGCCCTCCCGCCCGGGTACGCGGGGTTCGTCCACCCCCGGTCGGGCCTGGCCGCCCGGGTCGGCCTCTCGGTGGTGAACACGCCGGGCACGATCGACGCGGGCTACCGCGGGGAGATCAAGGTCTGCCTGATCAACCACGACCCGGTGCACCCGATCGAGCTCGCGCGCGGCGACCGCATCGCCCAGCTGATCGTGCAGCGGGTCGAGCACGCGGTGTTCGTGGAGGTCGCCGGACTCGACACGACCGAGCGGGGCGACGGAGGCTACGGCTCCACGGGTGGACACGCCACACTGGGAGCACCGGCGCTCGCCGCGAGCGCCGGCACGGGGGAAGGAACGGAGAAGTAGTGGGGATTTTCGGACGCAAGCGGCGGACCGAGGACGGGTCCGCCGGACGGCACGCCGCGCCCGAGGCCGACGACACGATCGAGGACGAGGCGTACGACGAGGAATCGGAGCTTTCGGACGTCTCCGACGGCCCGTTCGACGTCGCGGACTTCGAGGACGACGGCGTCCCGCGGATCGACCTCGGCTCGGTGAAGGTGCCGGTGCCGGACGGTTCCCAGGTGCAGGTCGAGATGGACCCCGAGACGCAGGGCGTGCGAGCCGTGCACGTCGTCACCGAGCAGGGCCAGATCACGGTCAGCGCCTACGCCGCGCCGCGCTCGGGCGGGCTGTGGCGCGAGGTCAGCACCGAGCTGGCCGAGCAGCTGCGGGCCGACGGCGCGAAGGTCAACATCGGCCGCGGCGTGTGGGGCCTGGAGATCTCGGCCATCGTCGGCGACGTCGCGCTGCGCTTCGTCGGTGTCGACCGGCCGCGCTGGATGCTGCGCGGCGTGATCGCCGGCCCGCAGTCGGAGGCCGCGGCGGCGGTCGAGGTGCTGCGGGGGATCGTGCGGCGCACGATCGTCGACCGCGGCGACGCGCCGATGCCGGTCCGCACCCCGCTCACGATCACGCTGCCCGAGGCGGTCGCCGAGCACATCGCGGCCCAGCAGCAGCAGGGCTGAGCCCCCACCCGGAGGCCGTGGACGCACGTTTCGACGTGCGGTTCACGGCCTTCCGCGTGCCCGCAGGAAGGCCAGGACGGTCGCCCGGCCGAGGGACTCGCGGTCCGCGCCCAGCGCCGTGAGGGTCGTCTCGCCGAGGGCGGCCCGGGGAAGTGCCGTGGCCCACTCCGATGCGACTTTCGTCGGGTGGATCGGGTCGTCGGTGCACGTGCCGATCCCGGCCGGGACGCCGAGGGCCGCGAGGTCGCCGAGGGTGGGGGAGGGGCGGCTCGCCGCGACGCGCAGGCTCATCGCCAGCCCGGCCCCGTGGCGGCGCCACGCCCGGTCCAGTTCCGCCCGCAGCCAGTCCGGGCTGCCCGCCGTCTGCGCCAGTGCCGCGTCGACCCCGGAGCCGGCCACCAGATCGGCGGACAGCGTCGCGGCCAGCGACGCGGGTGCCGAGCCCGGGACGCCGTTCCAGGCCGGGAGCGCGGCCAGCAGGCCCCCGCAACGCCCCGGGTTGGCGACCGCCCACTCCGCGGCGAGGTGGGCGCCGAACGAAATGCCGCCTACGAGCAGTTCGCCGTGTTCGTCCGCGAGCGCGTCGAGGGCCGCCAGGTAGCCGTCGGCGAGCGCCGCCCCGGCGGGCGGGGGTGGCGCGATGAGCGGGACACCGAGGGCGCGCAGCGGGCCGGCGAACACGGCCCGGACGAACACCTCGTCCGAGCCGGTGCCGGGCAGGAGCACCGCGGCGGGAACTTCGATTGCGGACGTCACGTTGCGATCTTTGCGCAAAGGCGTTTCCCTGGCGGGGACCGCAGTACGCTGGAATCGCACGGGCCGCAAGCATGTCGGGGGCCCCGGAGCACAGGAGCACCTATGTCCGCCAAAGACGGCGGCTACTTCAGCCGGCTGGTACGCAAGCTGACCAGCGACGTCGACGAGCTCGACGCCGACGAGATGTCCATGAGGTCCGGCGCCGAAGGGGCGCAGCGGGCCTGCGACTGCCGTTCCGGCGAAGAGGTCACCGTGATGGGGAGACTCCGCAGCGTGGAGCTTTGCCCGACGAACGAGGCCGCCACGCTGGAGGCCGAGCTGTTCGACGGGACACAGGGCGTGACGCTAATCTGGCTCGGCCGCCGCCGGATCCCGGGTATCGAGCCTGGCCGGACGATCAAGGTGCGTGGTCGGATGGCCGAGCGTGACGGCCAGAAGGTGCTGTACAACCCCTATTACGAGCTCCAGAGCCCAGTGAGTTGATCACCCATCGTGACTGAACCCGCCCCGAGCGAGAAGAAGACCGACGGCGAAGAGCCCCAGCCGACCCTGCTCGAGCAGATGGGCGGCGTGTCCGGCCTGATCTACTCCTCGGTGCCGGTGATCGTCTTCGTGCTGGCGAACGCGTTCTTCGGGCTGACCGCCGCCATCTGGACGTCGGTGGGCAGCGCGGTGGCGATCACCGTGCTGCGGGTGGTCCGCAAGGAGCCCCTGCAGCCGGCGATCTCCGGCTTCTTCGGCGTCGCGATCGCGGCGTTCATCGCCTACCGCACCGGCTCGGCGAAGGGGTTCTTCCTCTTCGGGATCTACGCGAGCCTCGTGTATTGCGGCGTGTTCGTGCTGTCGGTGCTCGTGCGCTGGCCGATCGCGGGCGTGGTGTGGAACGTGCTGAACGGCACCGGCCAGGCGTGGCGCAAGGACAAGCCGTCCCGCTACGGCTACGACATCGCGACGCTGGCGCTGGCGCTGGTGTTCGCCGCCCGGTTCGTCGTGCAGCGGTGGCTCTACCAGGAGGACTACACCGGCTGGCTGGCCTTCGCGAAGATCGCGATGGGGTACCCGCTGTACGCGCTGGGCCTGCTGGTCGTGGTCTGGGCGGTGCGCCGCTCGGACAAGCGCCTGAAGACACTGGAGGAGACGGCACCGAAGCCGGAGACCGACGCGGAGATCGAGGCCCGGCTGCGCGAGAAGTACGCGGCCCCCGAAGCCTGAGGCGCGCGCTGGACCGCGCGCGTAGTGTGGCCCAGCGCCGCGGTCGGCGATGGCCGGATTCCGGGTGGGGAGTGATGTCCGGCTGCCGACCCGAGGATGAGCGGCCCCGGGATCGAAGATTCAGGTCGACTGGCTACATCTGGTCGCCGTGCGTAACTCTTTGACGCTGCGCGAAGGGACGATCGAGTGATAGATGAGCTCGGGGGCCAGAAGCGGCGGGTTTCCCTCGCCTGAACCTGGACGTGCTCGCCTGAACAACGTTTACCAGCACGGACAGTCACCTACGCACGTGCACATGCAGGTGCACGGCTGAGTTGATATTCAATTTCGAATACGCACCGTGAAAGTCGCAGTGGACTGACGAGTAGGCATTTTCAAAAATAAGATCATGTGGTAAAAACCTTCGCGATCGACATGATCAGGAATTGTCCACGAGGCGAAGTTGGTCTCCGTGGCGTTGAAGTTCGACACTTCCTGGAAGTAAGTTCGGCGATTTCAGGACCTGGAGCAGCTCGCTGACCTGCGGTTACGCCGCTAACCCCGTGTTGTGTGATACAGATCACATGTGTCGGGGTGGGCTTGCCTGGTTTTCATTACGTACCGTCGCTAGTCAACACGTGCTGGGGATCCCTTATGGGTGCCTGGCGATCGGGCTCGTCTCCGCAAAAGCGGCGGCGAGGGCTACGCTTACTCTTGGGCGTAGCCCGAAGTCGAGAAGAGCCGGAGCCCTTGCGGGTCCGGCTGGGATCTCAGCAGGGATCTTTCTCGATGCGGGGCCGGTCTGCTGCTCTAGCCAAGCACGGATGGCGTGCGGGCTCGCCTCTTCTCCCCGAGGAGGCGGTCGGCATGGGTCTCGGTTCCAGTTGCAGCTGGAACCGAGCCTCCCCTCCGCCGGGTCTGGCCCTTGGCCAGTCGTTACCGTGCTCGAGGGTGTTACAGGTCCGGCCTTGGTGCCGATGGGTGAAGTCGGGCTTGCTCCGTCACTGTAGACAGAAATCCTTCGCTTGGTAAAGCGTTGTCGCCAATCCGTGGGGCCGGTGTGGTCGGCGGTCCGTGCTCGTCCGTCGCTTCGGTCTAGTTTCCACTGGCGGACACACGAAGGCCCTGAGGTGTCGTGACACCTCAGGGCCTGGGGACGAGAGATCCTGGATTACTTCGGCTTGTCTCCCTCTCGTCGCAGTCGCAGCAGGAAGACGATCAAGCTGACGCCGGCCACCGCCGCGGAAACACCGAAAAAGCAGGTGACCCATCCGGCCACGCCGGCGAACGCGCAGATGGCGGCGACTGTCGCTCCGAAGCCCGCGCCTCCGGCGAGGATCACCACCCCGCCCAGCGCGATGGCGAACATGCCGCTTGAGGGACCTTTGGCGGTCAACAGACCCTTGAGGCCGTTGAGTCCCCAGCTCCACTCGAGTTCGACGATGACG
Source organism: Amycolatopsis sp. NPDC003865 (assembly GCF_053605345.1). NCBI lineage: Bacteria > Bacillati > Actinomycetota > Actinomycetes > Pseudonocardiales > Pseudonocardiaceae > Amycolatopsis > Amycolatopsis sp. NPDC003865. The sequence continues at coordinate 78,995 of NZ_JBSGJA010000006.1, forward strand.
GGGTCCGCTCGCGGGGTCGGCTTGCCCGGTTCGAGCTTCGTGAGGTCCAGCTCCCAGCCGGTGGTCGGTTCCAGTTTCTTGCGGTCCTTCGACGATCCGGTTTCTTTTGTCACGTGATTTCCTTGCCACCCGTCCCAGTGCGCCGTCGCGCGCGCGACACGCTCTTCCGCGGGTGACTTTACCCCTTGTGTACGCGCGATGGATGGACAAGATGATGACACTAGATGTATTTGATCAAGCAGTTGGCTGCCTGTCGTTACGGTAAGATGAAGAACTATGACGCGAATCGGCCATACGAGTTGCAGCGGTCAGCTTGACATCGTGGTGGCGAGAGGCGCATGATTACCGTCAGGTCGCCTCGGAAAGGGTGGCCCGGCGCCAACGCCGACAGTGGGGTGGTGATCATGGAACTCGGATTCCTTGGCCGGAGACGAACCTGATCCTGAGCCTCGCGGACCGGCGTCGGTCAGTCCGGAGAACAAGTTGATAGCAGGCGCGAACGGGTCCGCAACGGTGACGATGCGGCCTGTTTCCGTGTCTGAGCCTGACTTCTCGAGCTGCAACTCGAGGAGCCGTCAAGGCCGTGGAGAAATTCACGCATCGGGGAAGGTAATGGAATGGTGCAGAAGAATTCTGCGAGTGTGATCGACCAGAACGTGGGCGCCGGCAGCGGTGGTCAGGGCCGGGTCACGTTCAACTTGAGCCCCCGGGCGGCACGCGCCTTGGAGCAGGTGGTTGGACTTACCGGCGATTCGAAGACCGACACCATCAACCGTGCGATCAGCGTCTACGCGTACGTGGAGGAGGTTCTGGCGGCCGGTGGTGCCATTCTTGTCAACGCGGCCGGCGAGTCTCATCCGAAGGAGCTGAAGATCTTCTAGATCTTCGAGGTTCTGCGAGGAAAAAATGAACGTCACGAAGAGTGTCCCGGCGCCGTAGGTGCCGGGACACTCGTTTGGCCGTGAAGCAGCCCGTGGGCAGGTGAACTCAGTACCCCAGCGCCGTCCGGATCTCCGGCTCCACGTCCGCCGTCGCCACGAACAGCAGCTCGTCGCCTGGTTCCAGGGGGTCCTCCGGCTGCGGCACGATCACCCGGTCACCCCGCAGGATCGTCACCAGCGCGGCGTCGCGGGGCAGCGTCAGCTCGCTCACCGGCTTCCCGGCCAGCGGGGTCTCCGCCGGCAGCGTCAGCTCGACCAGGTTCGCGTTGCTCTGCCGGAACGTCATCAGCCGGACGAGGTCGCCGACGCTGACCGCCTCCTCGACCATCGCCGCGAGCATCCGCGGGGTCGAGACCGCCACGTCGACGCCCCACGCGTCGTTGAACAGCCACTCGTTGGCCGGGTTGTTGACCCGGGCCACCACGCGCCGCACCGCGAACTCCGTCTTCGCCAGCAGCGAGACGACCAGGTTCGCCTTGTCGTCGCCCGTCGCGGCGATCACGACGTCGCACTGCTCGATCCCGGACTCCTCCAGGATCGACACCTCGCACGCGTCCCCGAGCACCCAGTCGGCCTGCTCGACGGTGTGCGGCTCGAACTGGTCGGCCTCCCGTTCGATCAGCATCACCTGGTGGCGGCCGTCGATGAGCTCGTTGGCGATGGAACGGCCGACGGCACCCGCGCCGGCAATCGCGACCCGCATCAGTTCTCGTCCTCCGGTTCGCGCTGCGCCACGCTGGTCACGTCGCTGACGGTGCCGGAGCGCGCGGCGACCCACACGTCGTCGCCGTCCTGGACCACGGTCTTGTTGTCGGGCAGCACCGGGGTGCCGAAGCGCATGATGAACGCCACCCGCGCGCCGGAGGCCTCCTGCAGGGACTTCACCGAGTGCCCGACCCAGCCCTCGTGCAGCGGCAGCTGCAGCAGCGCCACGTTGCCCGACGGGTCCCGCCACGCCGACGCCACGCCGTCCGGCAGCAGCGTCCGCAGGAACCGGTCGGTGGTCCACGGGACCGTCGCCACCGTCGGGATGCCCAGCCGCTCGTACACGGCCGCGCGCTTGTGGTCGTAGATCCGCGCGACGACGTGCTCGATGCCGAAGTTCTCGCGGGCGACCCGCGCGGAGATGATGTTCGAGTTGTCGCCGCTGGACACCGCGGCGAACGCCTCGGCCCGCTCGATGCCCGCCTCGATGAGCACCTGGCGGTCGAACCCGACGCCGACGACCTGCTGGCCGTGGAAGTCGCTGCCCAGCCGGCGGAACGCCTGCTGGTTCTTGTCGATGACGGCCACCTCGTGGCCGAGCCGCTCCAGCGCAGCGGCCAGGGACGCGCCGACCCGGCCGCATCCCATGATCACCACGTGCACGCCCTGCCTCCTCCTCGGCGGTTCACCCGTCCGTCTTACCCCCGACATACCAGCGCCGAACCTACCGTGTGCTCCGACCGTTACCTCCACCGTCCTCCCCGCCACCGCCCTCAACGGAGGAGCTTCGCTCCGCAGTACTCTCCGGTGGTGTCGAAGTTCCCGACCGTGCTGAAACGCCTGGTCCTCGGACGTCCGTTCCGCAGTGACCGGCTGTCCCACACGCTGCTGCCCAAGCGCATCGCGCTGCCGATCTTCGCGTCCGACGCGCTCTCGAGCGTGGCGTACGCACCCGAAGAGATCTTCCTGACACTGAGCGTGGCGGGTCTCTCGGCGTACGCGCTGGCGCCGTGGATCGGCGTCATGGTCGCGCTGGTCATGCTCGTCGTCGTCGCGTCCTACCGGCAGAACGTGCACGCCTACCCGAGCGGCGGCGGCGACTACGAGGTCGCCAACACCAACCTGGGCGGCAAGTTCGGGCTGACCGTGGCCAGCGCGCTGCTCGTCGACTACGTGCTGACCGTCGCGGTGTCCACTTCGTCCGGTGTGGCCAACATCGGGTCCGCCGTGCCGTGGGTGGCGCAGCACAAGGTGCTGGCCTCGATCGTCATCGTCGTCGTGCTGACGTCCCTGAACCTGCGCGGCATCCGGGAGTCGGGGAAGGCCTTCGCGATCCCGACTTACGGGTTCATCCTGGGCATTCTGGTCATGGTCGTGTGGGGTCTGGTCCAGGCGGCCACCGGCACCGAGATGAAGGCCGAGAGCGCCGGCTTCACGTTGAACGCGGAAGGAACCTTCGCGGGTGTCGCGTACGCGTTCCTGGTGCTGCGCGCGTTCTCCTCCGGCGCGGCGGCGCTGACCGGGGTCGAGGCGATCAGCAACGGCGTCCCGGCGTTCCAGAAGCCCAAGTCGAAGAACGCGGCGACGACGCTGCTGATGATGGGCCTGCTCGCGGTCACCATGCTGGTCGGCATCATCACCCTCGCCTCGATCACCGACGTCAAGTTCGCCGAGGACCCGGCCGAGCAGCTCGCCGGCGCGCCCGCGGGCTACGAGCAGAAGACGATCGTCGCGCAGATCGCGCACGCGGTGTTCGCCGACTTCCCGCCGGCGTTCTACTACATCTCGTTCTCCACCGGCATCATCCTGCTGCTGGCCGCGAACACCGCGTTCAACGGCTTCCCGGTGCTGGGCTCGATCCTCGCGCAGGACCGCTACCTGCCCCGGCAGCTGCACACCCGCGGCGACCGGCTCGCGTTCTCGAACGGGATCCTGTTCCTCGCGGCGTTCGCGCTGGTCCTGATCATCGCGTTCGACGCCGAGGTCACCCGGCTGATCCAGCTCTACATCGTGGGCGTGTTCGTGTCGTTCACGGTGAGCCAGGCCGGCATGATCCGGCACTGGAACCGGTTGCTGGCCAAGGAAACCGACCCGGGCGTGCGGCGGCGTATGCGGCGCTCGCAAACGGTCAACGCCATCGGCCTCACCATGACCGCGACCGTCCTGGTGATCGTGCTCATCACCAAGTTCCTGCTCGGCGCGTGGATCGCGATCGCCGCCATGGTGGCCATCTTCGCGCTGATGACGGCGATCCGGCGCCACTACGACCGCGTCGCCGACGAGCTGAAGGAGCTCGGCGACACCCCGACGGTGCTGCCGTCGCGCAACCACGCGATCGTCCTGGTGTCCAAACTGCACCGTCCGACGCTGCGCGCGCTGGCCTACGCCAAGGCGATGCGCCCGGACGTCCTCGAAGCCGTGACGGTCAATGTGGACGATGCGGACACGCGCCGGCTCACCGCCGAGTGGGACGCCCACAACTTCAAGGTGCCGCTGAAGGTCGTGGAGTCGCCCTACCGCGAGATCACGAAACCGGTCCTCGACTACGTGAAGCGGGTGCGCGGCGACAACCCGCGCAACGTGGTCACGGTGTTCATCCCGGAGTACGTCGTCGGGCACTGGTGGGAGCAGGTGCTGCACAACCAGAGCGCGTTGCGGCTCAAGGGCCGTCTGCTGTTCCAGTCCGGCGTGATCGTGGCGAGCGTGCCGTGGCAGCTGGAGTCCTCGGCCAAGGCGGCCGCGCGCGTCCGGAACGAACGGCCCGCGGCCGGCGACGTCCGCCGCGGCTTCTCGCCCAACGGCAAGCCGGTCGCGGCGCCGAAGCCCAAAGAGCCCGCCGAATGACGAGCTGGCTGGGCCGGGTCCTCGAGGTCGAGGTCGGCGCGGTGGCGCACGGCGGCCACTGCGTGGCCCGCGCCGAAGGCCGGGTCGTGTTCGTCCGGCACGCGCTGCCGGGCGAACACGTCCGCGTCGAGGTGACCGAGGACAACGGCGGCTCGTTCTGCCGCGCTGATGCGGTCGAGGTGCTTTCGGCGTCGGAGTTCCGGGTCGAGCCGCCGTGCCCGCTCGCGGTGCCCGGTGGGTGCGGCGGCTGCGACTGGCAGCACGCCGACCCGGACCACCAGCGCTCGCTCAAGGCGGCGGTGGTGGCGGAGCAGCTGCGACGGCTGGCCGGCATCGAGCGGGACGTCGTCGTGGAGGCCCTCGACGGCGGGCCGCTGGACTGGCGCAGCCGGGTCCGGCTGATCGTCGGCCGGGACGGGCGCGCGGGGCTGCGCGCGCACCACAGCCACCGGGTGGTGGCCCTGGACGACTGCCCGATCGCGGTGCCCGGCGAGCTCGACGACGTCCTGGCGCGACGGTGGCGGCCGGGCAGCGAACTGGAGGTCACCAGCGACGGCGACGGCGACGTGCACGTCCGGGAGCTGTCGACGGTGCGCGGCAAGGTCCGGGCGCGGCAGCTGACCGGCGGGGTGGCGGTGCAGCACGCGGCCGGCCGCGACTGGCACCTCGACGCGCACGGGTTCTGGCAGGTCCACCCGGACGCGGCGGCCACGCTGGCCGCGGTCGTGGGGGAGTGGGCCGAGGCACCGGCCGGCGGGTCGGCCTGGGACCTGTACGCGGGGGTCGGGCTGTTCGCGTCGGTGCTGGCCGCGCAGGTCGGCCCCGAGGGGCGGGTGCTGGCGGTGGAGTCCGGGCGGCGCGCGGTGGCCGACGGGGAGAAGAACCTGGCGGACCTGCCGCAGGTGTCCTGGCAGGCCGGGCGCGTCGAGCACGTGCTGGCGTCGGCGGCCAAGCCGGTCGACGTGGTGGTGCTGGACCCGCCGCGCAAGGGCGCGGGCAGGGCGGTCGTGGAGTCGATCGTGGCGGGTTCACCCGATCGGATCGTGTACGTGGCGTGCGACCCGGCGGCCCTGGCCCGTGACCTGGCGTTCTTCGCCGGGCACGGCTACTCGCTGACCGATCTGCGGGCGTTCGACGCCTTCCCGATGACCCACCACGTGGAGTGCGTGGCGCTGCTGTCCTGAGTTTTGTCGGTGGTGGCCGCCACACTGCTCGCATGACTCCTCTCGACGAGTTCGACCTGGCGGCTTCGACGGTGACCGGCCTGGTTTCGGGCGTCTCGGCCTGGGACGCGCCGACGGCGTGCACGGACTGGGACGTGCGCGCGGTGGTGAACCACTTGGCGCACGGCAACGCGAAAGTGGCGTTCTGGGCGGGGATGGGCCCACCGGCCCCGGAGGGCGACTACCTGGGTCCCGCGCCGGTCGAGGCGTTCGCGGCGTCGGTGGCGGCGGCCCGGGCGGTGCTGGCCTCGCCCGGGTTGTCCGAACGGAAGGTGACGACCCCGCTCGGCGAGGTGCCCGGGGTGTTCCTGGTGCACATGCGGGTCAACGAGTACATCGTGCACGGCTGGGACATCGCCGACGCGACGGGCGCGTCGACGGATTTGCTGCCGGAGCCGGCAACGCGGGCGCTGGAGCAGTGGCGGGCGAGGTTCGGGTCCGCGCCGCGGCGGCCGGGCGGGCCGTTCGGGCCGCAGGTGCCGGCCCCGGAAGGGGCGACGGCGGCGGACCGGCTGGCGGCGTTCCTGGGCCGCAAGGCGGTGAGCGCCTGAGGGGAGATTCGCGTGGCGAGTGACACCCTGTTCCGGGGCGGTGCGACCGGCCGGGAAGTGGCTGTTCCAGGGCCGTGGTGGCAGGCGCGGCGGTGATGGTCGCCGAGCGATGGCCACCCCGTTCGAGGTGACGCTATGACGTGGGGCCGCGACCCGCGCCCGTGCGGGTCCGGTGTCAGCTCGCCCGGCGGACCGCGAACGCCGCCGCCAGGCCGGTCGCCGTCATGGCGATGCCCGACACCAGCAGCACCCACGCCCCGGCCCCCGGCACCACCCGCGCCGCCGGCTGGATGCGGGTCACCCCCGGCAGCGTCACCACCAGGTGCCGCAGGACCACGCCCGTCACCACCAGTCCCGGCAGGCACGCCATCGCCAGGGGTTCGTCCTGGTGGCAGGCGAACGTCAGGTACGCGAGCGTGCCCGTGATCAGGACCGCCGCCGCGCAGACCAGGCGCAGGCCGAGGTCCAGCTCGGGGTCCGGGGTGCCCGGGGGCAGCATCCCGGGGTAGTCCGCCGTGCGCAGGGTCAGCCCGGCGATCACCCCGAGGCCGGCGATCCCCGCCGCCACCGCCCGTGGAACCCGCCAAGCTCGCGTCACGCACGCAGCATAAGCGCCGGAAACGCCGTTCCGATCACGTTTCCCGCGCTGGGCCGTCCGGGGGTTCCCGATCGGCGGACACCGTCAGCCGGCGAACCAGCGCTGCGGCGCCGGCCGGAGGTTCTGGTAGATGTGCTTGAGCTCGGTGTACTCGCCGAGTCCCGTCGGCCCCAGCTCGCGGCCGAAGCCGGACTGCTTGTACCCGCCCCACTCGGCCTGCGGCAGGTACGGGTGGAAGTCGTTGATCCACACCGTCCCGTGGCGCAGCCGGCCGGCCACCCGCTGCGCCCGCGACGCGTCCTGCGTGAACACCGCCCCGGCCAGGCCGTAGTGGGTGTCGTTGGCGATGCGCACGGCGTCGTCCTCGTCGGTGAACGTCTCGACCGTCAGCACCGGCCCGAACGACTCCTCGACCACCGCCGACGACCCCTGCTTGACCTGGTCCAGGATGGTCGGCAGGTAGTAGAAGCCGTCGGCCAGCGCCGGGTCCGCCGGCCGGCTCCCGCCGGTCCGCAGTACCGCACCCTCCGCCAGCGCCGCCGCCACGTACGCCTCGACCTTCTCGCGGTGGGCCGCCGAGATCAGCGGCCCGGTCTCCGCGCGCTCGTCGAACGGGCCGCCCAGGCGGATCCGCTCGGCCCGGCGCACCAGCTCACCGACGAAGTCGTCGTGCCACTCCCGCTGCACGATCAGCCGCGCGCCCGCCGAGCACACCTGGCCCGAGTGCAGGAACACCGCCGTCAGCGCGTAGTCGACGGCCGTCTCGAAGTCGGCGTCGGCGAACACCACGTTCGGGTTCTTCCCGCCCAGCTCCAGGGCCACTTTCTTGACCGTCCCGGCGGCCGCGGCGGCGATCACCCGGCCGGTCGCCAGCCCGCCGGTGAACGACACCAGGTCGACGTCCGGGTGCGACGCCAGCGGTGCACCGGCTTCGGCACCCGCGCCGAGCACCAGGTTCGCGACGCCGGGCGGCAGGCCCGCCTCGGTCAGCAGCTTCATGAACAGGATCGCCGTGTGCGGCGTCAGCTCGCTGGGCTTGAGCACGAACGTGTTGCCCGCCGCCAGCGCCGGCGCGATCTTCCACACGGTCTGCAGCAGCGGGTAGTTCCACGGCGTGATCAGCCCGCAGACGCCGACCGGCTCGTGCACGATCCGGCTGATGGCGTCCGGGTTGCCGGTGTCGACGACGCGCCCGGCGTCCTGGGCCGCGAGCTTGCCGAAGTAGCGCAGGCACGCGGCGATGTCGGCCATGTCGTAGCGGCTCTCGACCAGCCGCTTGCCGGTGTCGAGCGACTCCGCGCGGGCGAACGCCTCCGCGTCGCGGTCCAGCAGGTCCGCGGTGCGCAGCAGCAGGTCGCCACGCAGGTGCGCGGGCGTGCCCGGCCACGGTCCGGCGTCGAACGCCCGGCGCGCCGCCGCGATCGCGGCCTCGGTGTCCTTCGCGGTGCCCTCGGCGACCGTCGCGACCGGGGAGCCGTCGGCCGGGCAGCGGATCTCCCGGCGCCCGCCGCCGATCGCGTCCACCCAGTCGCCGCCGATGAAGAAGTCCGCCATGGACCCATTCTCGTGGCCACGCGCGGTGACGGCCACAGCGACGCACGGAGACGAGGTTCACCCCGCGTGATGACGCCTGGTCGCGCTCCGCCTGTGACGCCGGACGCGGCGGGCGGAACCACCCTGGCGGGTCTCCGTAGACTGGGCCGGACGCGGGGCGTGCCGATCAAGCGAGGTGGAGACGAGTGACGTTGCTGGAGTCCTTGGACGGACCGGCGGACCTGAAGCGCATGAGTGTCGAGGACCTCGGCGAACTGGCTGCCGAGATCCGGGACTTCCTCGTCGACAAGGTCCGCCGCGCCGGCGGGCACCTCGGCCCCAACCTCGGCGTCGTCGAGCTCACGCTGGCGCTGCACCGCGTGTTCGACTCGCCGCGCGACGCGATCGTCTGGGACGTCGGGCACCAGGCCTACGTGCACAAGATCGTCACCGGTCGCGCGGAGGGCTTCGACCTGCTGCGCCAGACCGGCGGCGTCACCGGTTACCCGTCGCGCGCGGAGAGTGAGCACGACTGGGTCGAAAGCAGCCACGCGTCGTCCGGTCTGTCCTATGTGGACGGCCTGGCGAAAGCGTTCGCCCTGGACGGTGGCGACCGGCACGCGATCGCCGTCGTCGGCGACGGCGCGCTCACCGGCGGCATGTGCTGGGAGGCGCTCAACAACATCGCCGCGCACCGCGAGCGCCCGGTCGTCGTCGTCATCAACGACAACGGCCGCTCCTACTCGCCGACCATCGGCGGCCTCGCCGACCACCTCGCGGCGCTGCGCCTGCAGCCGGGCTACGAGCGGCTGCTCGACGGCGGCCGCGAGATCCTCAAGCACACCCCGGTCGTCGGCAAGCCGATCTACGCCGCGCTGCACGCCGCGAAGGCCGGCCTGAAGGACGCGCTGAGCCCGCAGGCGATGTTCTCCGACCTCGGCCTGAAGTACCTCGGCCCGGTCGACGGCCACGACCAGGTGGCGCTGGAGAAGGCGCTGCAGAGCGCGAAGGCGTTCGGCGGCGCGGTGATCGTGCACGTGGTGACCGAGAAGGGCCACGGTTACGCGCCCGCGGTCAACCACGAGCACGACCAGATGCACCAGACCGACCCGATCGACCCCGAGACCGGCCTGCCGCCGGTGAAGGGCCCGAGCTGGACCGGCGTGTTCGGCGACGAGCTGGCGAAGATCGGCGCCGAGCGCGAGGACGTCGTGGCGATCACGGCGGCGATGCTGCGCTCGACCGGGCTCGACAAGTTCGCCGAGGCGTTCCCGGACCGCTGGTACGACGTCGGCATCGCCGAGCAGCACGCGGTGACGTCGGCGGCCGGGCTGGCGATGGGCGGGCTGCACCCGGTGGTCGCGATCTACTCGACGTTCCTCAACCGCGCGTTCGACCAGGTGCTGATGGACGTGGCGCTGCACCGCCAGCCGGTGACGCTGGTGCTGGACCGCGCCGGCATCACCGGGCCGGACGGGCCGAGCCACCACGGCATGTGGGACCTGTCGCTGCTGGGCATGGTGCCGGGGATGCGCGTGGCGGCCCCGCGCGACCCGGCGACGCTGCGGGAAGAGCTGCGCGAGGCGGTGGCGGTGTCGGACGGCCCGACGGCGCTGCGTTTCTCGAAGGGCAAGGTCGGCACGGACGTGACGGCGGTGGAGCGGATCGGCACGGTGGACGTCCTGCGCCGCCCGACGGAGGGCGCGGACGTCCTGCTGGTGACGGTCGGCCCGTTCGCGACGCTGGGGCTGGCCGCGGCGGACCGGCTCGCCGACCAGGGGATCGGCGTGACGGTGGTGGACCCGCGCTGGGTGCTGCCGGTCCCGGCCGAGCTGGTGGCGCTGGCCGCACAGCACAAGCTCGTGGTGACCGTGGAGGACAGCGGCCGCCACGGCGGTTTCGGATCGGCTTTGGCCGCGATGTTCCGGGATGCCGAGTGTGACGTTCCACTGCGGGATTTGGCTGTGCCGCAGGCGTTCCACGATCTCGGGAGCCGGGACGAGGTTCTCGGGCGGATCGGGTTGACCGCCCAGGACGTGGCCCGCCGGGTGACGGAATGGGCGTCGGGCCGGCTCGGCACGGCCGAGCGGACGGAGTCCGCTCGGGACCACTCGGCCTGAGTTCCGGCCGGGCCCGGATCGGGCCGCCGGACGCTCCCGGTAATTTGGGTGCCGGTCCTGGGGTTTCGAACGGCGGTGGGAGCTGCCACGCGAGGGGGAGAACCGGGTGGCGGATACCCAGCTGCGCACGCACGAGCACGGTGCAGCCGATGGGGGGCCCTGGTACCGGCGTCCGGCCGGGTGGGCCTGGTTCGCCATCGCCGCGACCGCCCTGCTGTTCGCGACCCTCGCCTGGCGCCGCCGGTGGATGAGCGACGACGGCCTGATCGTGCTGCGCACGGTGCGCAACCTCTACGAGGGCCACGGCGCGGTGTACAACGCCGGCGAACGCGTCGAAGCGAACACCAGCACCCTCTGGACCTTCGTGGTCTGGCTGTTCGGGCTGATCCCCGGGACCGCGCTGGAGTGGGTGGCCATCGTGACCGGCTTGGTCTGCGCGGTCGGCGGGCTGGTACTGGCCATGGACGGCGCCCGGCGCCTGCACCACGCGGACGGCGCGCCCCGGTTCGTGGTGCCGGCCGGCGCGCTGCTGGTGTGCGCGCTTCCGCCGTTCCGCGACTTCGCGACCTCCGGGCTGGAAACCGGCCTGATCTCGCTCTGGCTCGGCGGCGCCTGGTGGCTCGTGGTGCGCCGCGCGACCGGCGCCACCGAGCGGTCGTGGCCGGTCGCGCTCGTGCTCGGCCTCGGCCCGCTCGTGCGGCCGGACCTGGCGCTGTTCAGCGCGGTCGGCTTCGCCGCGCTGTGCTTCGTCGCTTGGCGCGGCCCGCTGCGCGCCGTGGCGTGGCTCGCGGTCGCCGGCGCGCTGCCGCTGGCCTACCAGGTCTTCCGCATGGGCTACTACGGCCTGCTCACCCCGAACACGGCGGTGGCGAAGGAGGCCTCGGCCGCCCACTGGGACCGGGGGCTGCAGTACCTGGCGGACCTGGGTGCGCCGTACTACCTGTGGGTGCCGGTGCTGCTGCTGGCCGGTGCGTTCGCGCTGCTCGCGCGGCGCCTGCCTCGGACGCGGGTCAGTCTGGTGCTCGTCGCGTTCCCGCTGCTGGCGGGGGCGGTGCTGGCGCTCTACGTGATCCGCATCGGCGGCGACTTCATGCACGGCCGGATGCTGCTGCCCGCGCTCTTCGTCGCCCTGCTGCCGGTGATGGCGGTCCCGGTGACCCGGTGGACCGGGCTGCTGGCGGCCGGGGTCGGCGCGTGGGCCGTCGTCGCCGGGCTGTGGTTGCGCGTGCCCTACGACACGGAGGCGCGGCACTACGACCCGGCGACCGGCATCGCCGACGAGCGCGGGTACTGGTCGGCCGCGAGCGGCTTGGCGCACCCGGTCCGCGGCGACGACTACGCCGTCGTCATGGGGTTGGGAGAAGCCGCATCGATCCGCCGGGAACTGCCGTCGTCGCTGGTGATCGCCGACCACGGGAAGTGGCTGCGCTACCCGTCGGCGACGCCGGCCGACACCTTCGTGGTCGGCAGCATCGGCGCGCTGGGCGTGGTGACGCCACCGGAGGTCCGGGTGCACGACGTCTACGGCCTGGTCAGTCCGCTCGCCGCGCATTCGGAGCTGTCGCGCTCGGGGCGCAGCGGCCACGAGAAGAACCTGCCCCCGGCGTGGAACGTCGCCGACGGCGCCTCGTCCGGCGAGGGCACGCTCCCCGCCGACCAGATCGCCGCCGCCCGCGTGGCGCTGCAGTGCCCGGAGATCCGGGAAATGCTCGACTCGGTGCGGGCACCGCTCACCGCGAGCCGCTTCTGGGACAACCTGACCGGCGCGTTCCCGCGGACCGCGCTGCGCTATCCCGCCGATCCGCGCGAGGTCGTCTGCCGCTAGAGCGTCTCCGGCAGCGGTCCGGCCGGGTCTCGCCGGGGTTCCGCCGCGAGCACCGTAGCCGGGGCGGGCGCGGACCCGAACACCTCCGGTGGTTCCGGGAACAGCTTCACCAGTACCGGATACGCCACCGCCGCGGTCGCCAAAGTCACCAGCAGGCTGATGTCCACGCCACCCGCCACGTCACGCAGCGGTCCCGCGATCATCGGCGTGTTCGCGCACAGCAACCCCAGTGTCGTCGCCGGGATCCACGCCGCCATCGCTCGCCAGTTCACGCCGCGGGCGAACCAGTACCGGCCGCCGCGCCGGCCTTCGTTGAACACCTGCAGGTCGTCGACGTCGTAGAAACCGCGCCGCTGGACGAAGCCGATCATCATGATCACCATCCACGGCGAGGTGCACAGCACGATCAGCGTCGCGAACGCGTTGATGCTCGACACCATGTCCAGCACGAAATTGCCGACGAAGATGAACGCCACGCTCAACGTCCCGATCAGCAGCGTCGCCTGGACCCGGGACAGCCGCGGGAAGATCGAACTGAAGTCCAGGCCCGTGCCGTACAACGACGTCGTCCCCGTCGACAGGCCGCCGATCAGCGCCACCACGATCAGCGGGATCGCGTACCACAGCGGGGACACCGCCGTCAGGCCCGTGATGTAGTCGGCCGGGTCCGCCACCAGCGTCGCCGTCGCGATGCCGAAGCCGAACGGCAGCAACGTCGCCACCTGGGCCAGGAACGGCGCCGCCAGCAGAGAGCGCTTGCTGTACCGGGCCGGGATGTACCGGGCCCAGTCGCCGAGGAACGCGCCGAAGCTGATCGGGTTCGCCAGGGCCGTCAGCGCCGCCAGCGTGAACGTCGGCCAGAACGTGCCCAGCGCGTAGGTCCCCGTGCCCGCGTAGCCCGGGTCGAACGTGCCGCCGTAGGCCACGATCCCCAGCAGCATGATCACCGTGCCCAGGACCACCGCCACCCGGTTCACCAGCAGCATGAACCGGTAGCCGTAGATGCAGACCACCAGCGTCGCGAGCGCGATCACGCCGTACGCGAGGCCGCGCAGCACCGCGCCGCCGTCGAAACCGAACAGGCGCTGGGCCGCGCCGGCCACCGCGTCGCCGCTGACCCACACCGAAATCGCGAAGAACGTGATCGCCGTCAGCAACGACAGGAACGAGCCGACGCACCGGCCGACCACGCCGAAGTGCGCGCCCGACGACACCGCGTTGTTCGTGCGCGTGCGCGGTCCGAACAACGCCATCGGCGCCAAGACCAGGCCGCCGACGACGACGCCGAGCGCCGTCGCCAGCGCCGCGTCGCGGAAGCTCAGCCCGTACGCGATCGGCAGCGTGCCCAGGATGATCGTGGCGAACGTGTTCGCGCCGCCGAACGCCATCCGGAACAGGTCGCGCGGGCGGGACGTCTGCTCCGCCGGCGGGATCGGCGCGATGCCGTGCTGCTCGACCTCGGTGATCTTCTCGCTCATGCGAACCTCGTCATGACGTGCTTGACGCGGGTGTACTCGGCGAAGGCGTACGCCGAAAGGTCCTTGCCGTGGCCGGAGTGGCCGAACCCGCCGTGCGGCATCTCCGCCACCAGGGGCCCGTGCGTGTTCACCCACACGCACCCGAAGTCCAGAGCGGCCGACACCCGCGCGGCGACGCCGAGGTCGTTCGTCCACACCGACGACGCCAGTCCATACGGGACACCGTTGGCCAGGGACACCGCCTCGGCTTCGTCCGAAAAGGACTGGACCGTGGCGACCGGCCCGAAGATCTCCTCCTGGACGATCTCGTCGTCCTGACGCAGTCCCGAGATCACCGTGGGGGAGAAGTAGTACCCCCGCGAGCCGAACCGCGCACCACCGGTCTCGATCCGCGCGTGCGACGGCAGCCGCGAGATCAGGCCCTCCACGCGCGCGAACTGCGTCGCGCTGTTCAGTGGCCCGAAGTCGACACCCGGAGTCCGCGCCGCGGCAACCTTCGCCAGCGCGGCGACGAAGTCGTCGTGGATCGACGCGTGCACCAGCACCCGGCTGCCCGCCGTGCAGTCCTGACCGGCGTTGTAGCACGCGGCACCCACGATGCCCTCCGTGGTCGAGACCACATCGGCGTCCGGGAAGACCAGCAGGGGAGCGTTGCCGCCCAGTTCCAGGTGGGTGCGCTTGAGGTCGGCGGCCGCGACGGTCGCGACGTCGATGCCCGCCCGGGTCGACCCGGTGATCGACACCAGGGCGGTGACCGGGTGCCGAACCAGCGCCCGGCCGGTGTCGCGGTCACCAGTCAGCACGGTGAACGCGCCCGGCGGCAGGAACTCCGCCGCCACCTCGGCCAGCAGCACGGCCGTCGACGGGGTCGTCTCGGCCGGTTTGAGCACCACCGTGTTGCCCGCCGCCAGCGCCGGCGCGATCTTCCAGACCGCCATCATCAGCGGGTAGTTCCACGGCGCGATCTGCGCGCAGACGCCGACCGGCTCGCGGCGGATCACCGAGGTGTGGCCCGGCGCGTACTCGCCGGCCGCGGTGCCCTCCAGGTGCCGCGCGGCGCCGGCGAAGAACCGCAGCGCGCTCACGCACTCCGGGATCTCCTCGTCCACGACGACCGACCGGATCTTGCCGGTTTCGCGCACCTCGAGGTCGGCGAACTCCGACGCCCGCGCCTCGAGTGCGTCGGCGATCTTCAGCAACGCCAGCTGGCGCTGCGCCGGGGTGGCCCGGCGCCACTCCGCAAACGCTTGCGCGGCCGATTCGAGCGCCTTGTCCACATCGGACTGGGTGGCGATCGCGCTGGTGCCGAACACCTCGCCGGTCGCCGGGTCGGTCAGGTCGAGCGTGCGGGTCATGCCTTCTCCAGGTGGGTCGGCGCGAACAGCTTCAGCAACGCGGGGAGGACGACGACCGACGGGCCCGGCGTGCGCAGCGCCTCGGCGAGGTCCGCGCCCACGGTGTCCAAAGAGGAGAGCCGGGCGGGGACGCCGAACGAGGAAGCCAGCGCCACGAACTCGGGCCGGGCCAGCTCGGTGGCCGTCGTCTGCCCGAACGCGTCCGTGAGGTACTCGCGCAGCACGCCGTAGCCGCCGTCGTCGATGATCA
The DNA here is from genome assembly GCF_053605345.1 of Amycolatopsis sp. NPDC003865. Taxonomy (NCBI): domain Bacteria; kingdom Bacillati; phylum Actinomycetota; class Actinomycetes; order Pseudonocardiales; family Pseudonocardiaceae; genus Amycolatopsis; species Amycolatopsis sp. NPDC003865. The sequence goes on from NZ_JBSGJA010000006.1 coordinate 94,418, forward strand.
GCCACGTGACGTCGAGGCCGTGCTGCACCGCCGTGGCCAGCTCGGCGACGCCGTACATCGCGCCGCCGTCACCCGACACGGCCAGCGCCGGGCCACCGGCCGCCGCGCCGCCGAGCGCGCCGGGCAGGCCGTAGCCCAGCCCGCCCGCGCCCTGCGCGGTGTGGATCGGCGCGCCCTCGGGGTTCCACGCCGACCAGGCCCAGTACGCGGCGATCGTCATGTCCCAGAACGTCTGCGTCCCCTCGGGCAGCGCCGCGCGGATGTCGTCGATCAGCTTGCGCTCGACGGCCAGGTCCTGGCTGTCCAAACGCGACTCGACCCGCGCGAGCAGCCCCGAGACCGCCTTCTCGGCCCGGCCGTCCGACGCCCGCATCGGCACCTGCTCCAGCAGTGCCTGGAGCGTGAGCCGCACGTCGGCGTGGATGCCCAGGGCGGGGTAGTTCGACTCCAGCTTGCCGAGATCGGCCTCGACCTGGATCACCCGGCCCCGCGGCGCGAACTCGCGGTAGTTGCTGGACAGCTCGCCGAGCCCGGAGCCGAGCACGAGCAGCACGTCGGCGGCCGCCAGGAACTCCGTCGTGTGCCAGTCCTCCAGCCACGACCGCCCGGACAGCTCGTGGTCCCAGCCGAAGACGCCCTTGCCGCCGAAGGTCGAGATCACCGGCGCGCGCACGGCTTCCGCCAGGGCCTTCAGCTCGGCGGAAGCGCCGGACCGCAGCGCGCCGCCGCCGGCGAGGATGACGGGGTTCGCGGCCGCGCCCAGCAGATCCGCCGCCGACGCGACCAGTTCGGGCAGCGGTTCCAGCGGCGGGGGAGCGGCCGAGACCGACGTGATCGGCGGGACCCCGGCCGGGCCGAGCAGCACGTCCTGGGGGATCTCCACCCACACCGGGCCGTAGGGCGCGGTCGCCGCCGACGTCCACGCTTCCCGCAGGGCCGTGGGGATCTGGCTCGCCCGCCGCACGACGTGCACCGACTTCACGACGCCGGCGAAGCTGGCCTGCTGGTCGGGCAGCTCGTGCAGGTAGCCGTGCCGGCCGCCGCCGAGCCCGGCGACCGGGACCTGGCTCGAGATGCCGAGCACCGGCACCGAAGCCGCGCGGGACTCCTGCAGCGAAGCCAGCGTCAGCAACGCACCCGGCCCGGTCGAGACGACCAGCGGCGTCACCGGCACCGGGCCGTCCGGGTCCGCCGCGAGGCGCGCCCGGGCGAACCCGTCGGCGGCGAAGGCGAGGTTGTTCTCGACGCGCCCGCTGAGCACGCGCAGGTCGCCGGCCCGCCGCAGCGCCTCGAACAGGCCCAGCGCGTGCTGGCCCGGCAGGCCGAACACCGTGTCGGCGCCCAGCGCGCGGAGGGTTTCGACGACGACGTCGCCGCCGATGCGGGTCATGCGTTCTTCCCGAGGGCGAGCAGGCTCACCAGGTCGTAGGCGACGTGGGAGGCCGCGATGGCGGTGATCTCGGCGTGGTCGTAGGCCGGGGCCAGCTCGACGACGTCCGCGCCGACGAGGTTGAGGTCCCGCAGCCCGCGCAGGATCTCCAGCAGTTCCCGGCTGGTCATGCCGCCCGCCTCGGGAGTGCCGGTGCCGGGCGCGTGGGCCGGGTCGAGCACGTCGATGTCGACCGAGACGTACAGCGGCCGGTCGCCGATCCGCTGCCGCAGCGCGTCCACGGTCTCGGCGACGCCGCGGCGCAGCACGTCGCCGGAGGTGACGATGCCGAAGCCGAGCCGGCGGTCCTCTTCGAGGTCCCGCTTGCCGTACAGCGGCCCGCGGGTGCCGACGTGCGACAGCGCGCTCGTGTCGAGGATCCCTTCCTCGGACGCCCGGCGGAACGGCGTGCCGTGGGTGTACGGCTCGCCGAAGTAGGTGTCCCAGGTGTCCAGGTGCGCGTCGAAGTGCAGCAGGGCGACGGGTCCGTGCTCCTTCGCCGCGGCGCGCAGCAGCGGCAGCGCGATGGTGTGGTCGCCGCCGACGGTCACCAGCCGCGTCCCGTTCGCTTGCAGCGCCTCGGCTTCCTGCTGCAGCGTTTCGATCGCTTCGCCGATGTCGAACGGGTTGACCGCGATGTCCCCGGCGTCGACGACCTGCTTCTCCTCGAACGGCGAGACGTCCAGCTCCGGGTGGTACGGCCGCAGCAGCCGGCTCGCCTCGCGGACGGCGGCCGGGCCGAACCGCGCGCCGGGCCGGTAGGACACCCCGGAGTCGAAGGGCACCCCGACGACGGCGACGTCGGCGCGTTCGACCTGGTCGATCCGCGGCAGCCGCGCGAAGGTCGCGAAGCCGGCGAACCGGGGGACGCGCGACGAGTCGAGGGGTCCGATGTTAGGCACTGGTGGGCTCCTGTTCCCGGTTTTCGATGGGTGCTTCCCGGCCGTTCAGACGGCGGGTCCAGACGGAGAGGATGGTCTCGGGAGTGCGGGGCGTCGCGAGGCTGACCGCCAGGTAGACGACCAGGCTCGCGCCGAGGCCCCAGTAGATCGGGGTGTTGGCGTCGACGCCGTCGATGATCATGAACGCGATCACCGAGACCGTGCCGGCGACCATCGACGCGTACGCGCCCTGCCGGGTGCCGCGCTTCCAGAACAGCGCGCCGACGATCGCGACGAGCAGGCCGCCGACCAGGATGTCGTAGGCGATGGTGAGCGCGTTGACGACGTCGTCGACGACCATCGCGATGCCGATGGCCAGCAGGCCGAGCACGAGCGTGGCGATCCGGTTGCGGCTGACCTCGCCGCCCTTCTTCAGGCCCAGCTTGGTGAGCAGGTCCGACGTCGTCGTGGTGGAACACGCGATCAGCGCGCCGCTCGCCGTCGACATCATCGCCGAAAGCGCGGCGGCCAGGACCAGGCCGCGGACCCCGGTCGGCAGCAGCCGTTCGACGATCGTCGCGAAGGCGTCCTGCGCGCTGGCGATGTCCGGGTAGAGCGCGTGCGCGGCGGTGCCGATCAGGGCGCCGGCCAGGCCGTAGACCAGGCAGTAGACGCCGGAGGTGATGCCGCCGGACGTCGCGATCGCGGGCGTGCGGGCGGTGAACACGCGCTGCCAGATGTCCTGGCCGATGAGCAGGCCGAAGGTGTAGATCACGAAGTAGGTGACGATCGTGTCGGTGCCGATCGAGGTGAAGCTGAAGAAGCTCGCGTCGAGCTTCTCGCTCATGCCGGAGAAGCCGCCGGCCGAGGTGATCGCCACCGGCAGGAGGATGGCCAGGATGCCGATGGTCTTGATGACGAACTGGGCGATGTCGGTGAGCGTGATCGACCACATGCCGCCGAGCACCGAGTAGAGCACGACGATCGAGCCGCCGACCGCGATCCCGGCCCAGTTCGGCAGGTCGAACAGCACCTTGAAGATGGTCGCGAAGGCCAGCGTCGAGGTGACCGTGAGCATCAGGGTGTAGCCCCACATGACGACGCCGGACACCGCGCTGGTGCGGCCGCCGTACCGCAGGTCGAGCATCTCGCCGACGGTGTAGACCTGCAGCCGCACCAGCCGCCGCGCGAACAGCGCGTGCAGCACGAGGATGCCGACGCCGATGCTCACGACCAGCCACATGCCGGAGATGCCGAACTTGTAGCCGAGCTTCACGCCGCCGACGGTCGACGCGCCGCCGAGGACGACGGCCGACATCGTGCCGGAGTACATGAACCAGCCCAGCCGCCGTCCGGCGACCAGGTAGTCGGACTTCGTCTTCGCGAGCTTCAGGCCGTACCAGCCGACCCCGAGCATGCCCGCGATGTACAGCGCGATCACCGCGTAGTCGCCGGTCACGGTGTCCTCCTCACGTCGTTTCGGGTCACCGTAGGTTCGCCCGCCACCTGTTCGGCATGGGATGATTCATCCCCATGTCGACATCTTCGGGGATGAAATGACCTCAAGCGCGGATTCGCTGTCCACGGAAGTGAATGTCCCGTTACGGGACGTGCTCGGCAACCGGGAGCTCGCGCTCGACGTCGTCCCCGAGACGCTCCGGCCGGGCGCGCTGGACGCCCCGGTGCGCTGGGCGCACGTGAGCGAGCTGGAGGACCCCGCGCCCTACCTGCTGGGCGGCGAGCTGATCCTCACCGCCGGGGTGAACCTGCCCGAGCGGATCGACCGGTACGTGCTCGGGCTGCGCGACGCCGGCGTGACGGCGCTGGGGTTCGGGCTCACCCCGACGGTGCACGAGACCCTGCCGGAACCCTTGCGCCGGGCGTGCGCGCGGCGCGGGCTGCCGCTGCTGGTGGTGCCCTCGCGCACGCCGTTCCTGGCGGTCAACCGGGCGGTGTCGGTGGCGTTGACCGAGGCCGGCCAGCGCGAGCAGCGGCGGATCACGGCGGCGCGCGAGACGCTCACGCGCGCGGCGGGCGGCGGGCTCGGCGAGCTGACGTCGGCGCTGGCGGCGGTGCTGCGGTCCTGGGTCGCCCTCGTCGGCGCCGGGGACGTGCTGGCCTCGGCGCACGACGCGCCGGCGCCGCTGCCGCCGGAAGTGCGGGAGCTGATGGCGACCGTGCGGGCGGGCAGCGGGATCCGGAGCGCGACCACCGAGCTCGACGGCGGGTTCGTCGTCGTCCAGCCGGTGTACCCGCAGGCCACGGCGTCGCACCTGGTGGTCGTCGGCAGGCCGGGGCGGCTCGACGGCGCCGAGCGGGCGATCCTCGCCGTCGGCGCGGCCCTGCTGGGCCTGGTCGGCCGCGCGGGCTCGGACGCGGCCGAGCTGGGCGCGGCGGCCACCGGCCTGCTGCTCGGCCGGGTGTCCCCGGGGGAGGCGGCCTGGTCGGTGCTGGGGTCGGAGGTGGTGCGGCTGGTCGCGGGCGCGGAGCACCGGCGGGGCCCGGACGAGGTGGCCCGGCGCCCGGACTGGCTGCGGGCGCGGCTGGACACCCCGCTCGTCGAGGTCGGTCCCGGACCGCGGTTCACGGCGGTCGCGCGGACGGCTCCGGCGCCGGAGGTGCTCGAGGACCTGCGCGAGCACGGCTGGCTCGCGGCGGTGGGCACGCCGGTCCCCGCGGGCCGGGCGGCGGGCGCGCTGGCGGAGCTGGACCTGCTGCTGGCCCGCGCCCGGGCGCTCGGCCGCGCGGTCGTCGCGGGCGACGGCCCGCCGGACCCCGGCTCGCTGCTCGATCCGGCCGCGGCCCGCGGGTTCGCCGCGAAGGTCCTGGAGCCGCTGGTGGCGCTCGACGAGGCGGGGGAGCGATCGCTGGTGCCGACGCTGCGGACGTGGCTGGCCCACCACGGCGGCTGGGAGCCGACGGCGGCCGAGCTGGGCGTGCACCGCAACAGCGTCCGGCACCGGATCGCCCAGGTGGAGAAGGCGCTGGGGGTGGATCTGGCGGACCCCGAGACCCGGATGCGGCTGTGGTTCGCGCTGCGCTGGGCCACGCCCGGTCCTTAAAGGGCACTCTCAGGAAAATATGGGATTGTGGGCTCGTGCGAGTTTTGGTAGTCGAGGACGAAGAACCCCTGGCCGACGCGATCGCCCGCGGGCTGCGCCGGGAGGGCATGGCCGTGGACGTCGCGCTCACCGGGGACGACGGGCACGAGAAGGCCGCCGTCACGCGGTACGACGTCGTGTTGCTGGACCGGGACCTGCCCGGGATGTCCGGGGACGAGCTGTGCCGCGAGATCGTCGCCTCCGGGGAGCTGACCCGGGTGCTGATGCTGACCGCGAGCAGCTCGGTGTCCGACCGCGTCGACGGGCTTTCGCTCGGCGCCGACGACTACCTCGCGAAACCCTTCGCCTTCCCCGAGCTGGTCGCCCGCGTCCGGGCGCTCGGCCGCCGGGCGACGCCGGCCGCGCCGCCGCTGCTGACCGCCGGCGACGTCGAGCTGGACCCGGCCAAACGCACCGTGCGGCGGGCGAGCGGGCCGGTCGAGCTGACGCGCAAGGAGTTCGGCGTCCTCGAGGTCCTGCTGCAGGCGGCCGGATCCGTGGTCAGCAGCGAAGAACTCCTCGAGCGCGTCTGGGACGAGAACGCCGACCCGTTCACCACGACCGTCCGGGTCACCGTCATGACGCTGCGCAAGAAGCTCGGCGAGCCGGGGATCATCGAAACGGTCGTCGGCTCCGGGTACCGGGTGCCGGAACCCGGCACGCCGCAGCGCGCGTGAACCTGCCGGGCACCCGCAGCCTCCGCGCCCGGATCACCCTGCTGGCGACCGTGCTGGTCGCCGCTGTCAGCCTGTTGCTGCTCTGGCTCGCCTGGACGCTGGTGCGGGACTCGCTCGACACGGTCCCGCAGATGCCGCCGGGCAGCACGGTCGTCGTCGACGGCGTCACGGTCGACGCGTCGACGCTCGCCGAGCACCTGCGCGTGCACGCCCGCGACCGGATGCTGCTGTTCGGGTCGATCGCGTTCCTGCTCGTGGTGGCGGCCGCGGCGATCCTCGCCTGGACGTTCACCTCCCGCGTCCTGCTGCCGCTGCGCGAGATCACCGGCACCGCGCGGCGGCTGTCGGTCGAGTCGCTGGGGGAGCGGATCGGCGAGGTGCGTCCGCGCGACGAGCTGGCCGTGCTGGCCGAGACGTTCGACGACATGCTCGACCGGCTCCAGGCCGCCTTCGACGCGCAGCGCCACTTCGTCGCGAACGCGAGCCACGAGCTGCGGACGCCGTTGTCGGTGATCCGCACGGAACTCGACGTTACCCTCGCCGACGAAGACGCCGACGAAGCCGAGCTGCGCCGGATGGGCGGCGTGGTCCGCGACGCCACCGAACGCGCCGGGCAGCTGGTGAACTCCCTGCTGCTGCTGGCCCGCACCGACGGCGCCGGGCTCGGGGTACGCGAGCGGGTCGACCTGGCGGTGGTGATCGACCGGGCCTGGCGCGCGGTCCGGCTGGAGGCCGAGAAGCGCGCGATCCGGACGACGTTCGCGGTGGTGCCGGCCCCCGCCTTCGGCGATCCGGCGCTGCTGGAGCGGATCGCGGGCAACCTGCTGGAGAACGCCGTCCGCCACAACGTCGAGGGCGGCTGGCTGGAGGTCGCGACGCAGTCGGGGCCGCAGTGGTCGACGCTGCGGGTCCGCTCGTCGGGCGGCCTGGTCGACCCGGCGACGGTGGCGGAGCTGTTCGAGCCGTTCCGCCGCGCGGGCGTGGCCCGGACGGCCCGCTCGGGCGCGGGACTGGGGCTGTCGATCGTCCGCGCGGCGGTGGCGGCGCACGGCGGAAGCGTGACGGCGGAACCGATCGTGGGCGGCGGCCTCGGGGTCACGGTCCACCTCCCCGTCCGGTAGGTGATCAGCCGAGGGCGAGGCCGGCGCGGAGGACCCCCGCCGCGTGGAGCATGGCCGCGCGGGCGTCCGGGTCGATGCCGACCCGGTTCGCGAAGCCGTGCAACTGGCCTTCGTGACGTCGGTGCACCAACGGGACGCCGGCCGCGGCCAACCGGGCCGCGTACGCCTCGCCTTCGTCGCGCAGCAGGTCGAAGCCGCACGTTGCCACATACGTCGGCGGCAACCCCTCGAGGGCGTCGTCGTACAGCACCGATGCCCGCGGGTCCGTGTACAGCGCCGGGTCTCGCACGTACTGATCGCGGTACCAAGCCCATTCGTCCCGGTCCAGCCGGAAGCCCGAGCCGAACCGCCGGTGCGACTCCGACCCGCCCAGCGCGTCCGTCGCCGGGGTCAGCAGCAGGCTGAACGCCGGCCGGGGCAGCTCGCCGCGGGCCGCCGCGTGGGCCACCACCGCCGCCAGGTTGCCGCCGCTGCTGTCGCCGCCCACCGCGAGCCGGTCCGGGTCGACGCCGAACTGCGCCGCGTGCTCGTGGACGAAGGCGAACGCTGCCACGGCATCGGAAGCCGCCGCCGGGAACGGGTGTTCCGGCGCCAGCCGGTAGCCGATCGAGATCACCCGCACCCCGGCCTCCTCGGCCAGCAGCCGGCACGCGCCCTCGTGCGTGTCCAGGCTGCCGAGCACGAACCCGCCGCCGTGGAAGTACACGATCGCCGGCCCGGACTCCGGGAGCCCGGCCGGCTCGTAGCACCGCAGCGGCAGCGGCCCGCCGGGCCCCGGCCACGACGAGTCGCGCGTCCGGACGCCCGGGCAGATCCCGGCGCCGGCCAGCGCCCCCGCCAGGTTCAGCTCGGTGCGCGCCCGCGTGAGGCTGCCGTTCTGGTGCGGAGCGTCGAACGGCGCGAACCGCGACACCCGCATCAGCATCCGCGCGGTCGGCACCGGCTGCCGGCCGTCCACCGCCACCGGCCGGCCCGCGAGCAGGCTCAGCACCGGCGAAGGCAAGCTCAGCAGCCACCGCAACCCGGTCATGACGGACCGGACGAGCAGCACTCTCCCGTTCAGCACACGTCCACGAAAATCGGGTTCGCGTACATCCACAAGTCCTCGAACGGGTTCGCCTGCCCGATCGTGTCCGAAGTGGGCTCGGCATCGCCGTTCGACCCGCGCACGCGCGCGTAGAACGGCGAGCGCACGTTCCGGAAGGTGTGCCGGAAGACCACCTGCCGCCCGGGCGCCCACCGGGGCTCGAACGACTCGACGACCCGCGTGCCCGGCGCCGTCATCGTGTCGGGATCGGCCACCGGGCCGGTCACCGGGCCCGCGACGACGTCGAGGCGCGCCAGCCGCGGCACCGAACCGCCGCCGTTCGGCCGCGAAGCCAGCCGCGCCGAAACCACCAGCGTGACGTCCGAACCGCGCCGCACCCGCAGCCGCCCGCCCAGCGTCGCCGCGGCGCCACCGCCGTACGCGCCGGCTTCCAGGGACTGGACCAGCCCGCCGTGCACACCCCAGACCCGCCCGGCCCGAAGGCCCTCGAGGACGCCTTCGAGGCTTCGCCGCGTCACGCCGACGTACGTGCGGCTGAACTCCCCGGGGTAGAAGTCGGCGTACGGCGCGAGCAGCTGCGGCGAGCCGGTGTCGACCGGGTCCGGGAACTTGCCGTGCGTGTCGTACCAGTCGCCCGGCACGTCGGGGCGGACCAGCGTGTCGCCGCGGTTGTAGTGCGAGTCGGAGTTCGTGGTGATCCACCACGGCTTGCCCTCGGCGAGCAGCGAGTCCCACAGGCCGCCGACCTTCGCCGTCGCCCAGTCCCAGCCGCCGAACGTCCGGTACGCCTCGGCCGGGAAGCCCGGCCACGAGTTCGGGCCAGGGCCGTTGGCGTAGCCGCCGCGGGCGCCGCCGTTGCCGAGCGGCTTCGGGAAGCCGTCGGCCTGCGCGCCCGGCGCGCCCTCCATGCCGATGACGATGTCCGGTGCGGCGTCGCGGTAGGCGCGCAGCTCGTGCGGGGCGACCCGGCCGTTGCGCAGCGGGTGGTTGACCAGCACCACGGGTGCGTGGATCCGCTTCGCGCGTTCCTCGTCGGCCAGCCAGCGCAGCGCTCGCAGCGCCAGCGCCTCGTTCGCCGGGCTCGACGCCTCGGAGTTCGTCAGCCGCCAGTCGAAGGTCCGCTCGAACTCGCGCAGCTTCGCGGCCTGGTCCGCGCCGGCCTGGAAGAACACCGTCGCGTGCTCGGCGCCCGGCACGTTCCACTCCATGCCGTGCCACAGCAGCAGATCCGGGTACTTCCGCCGCGCGGCGAGGAAGTCGGCTTCCGTCGGTTCGACCGACACCTTCTCGTGTTCGGCGTGCCCGTGGTCGGTGAAGACGATCCAGTCCGCACCGTGCGCCCTCCCGCCGCGCGCGATCTGGTCGATCCGGTACATCGCGTCGTAGGAGTACTGGCTGTGCGTGTGGTGGTCGCCGACCAGCCACTGGTAGCGGCCGCACAGCCGGCTCACGTCGACGTCGACGTCGGGTCCGGGGAGGGGGATGCCGGCGGCCGCGGCCGCGAGCCCGGCGCCCTTGAGGAACCGGCGTCTGTCGGTGGTCACGCGCGGACGCTAAGCCGCCAGGGTGAACGGGCGGTGTCCCGGCGGCCAACGTGTGCTGTGATCTTGGCTGTGGAGGAGAAGCCGCTGGTCCGCGCGGTCGCCCCGGCCGTCGCGCTCGCCTTGGCCGCGGGGGTGGGCCTGGCGTTCGGCGTCGCGGCCCTGAAACGCCCACCGGACCTGCCGGTGGACACGAACCCCGCGCCCTTGGCCGGCCACACGCTGTGCGCGGCGGTCGTCGTGGTCTTCCCCGCCGACGCCGAGCTGCTCGCGGCGCTGCCGTCCGTCCGCGCCGACCCGAAGACGCGGCGGGTGTTCGTGGACCCGCCGTCGGTGTCGCTGCTCGCCGTTCCGGGCACCGACCTCAAGAGCTGGGCGCAGGAGCTGCACGCCCGCTTCCGCACGGCCGAGCGGGTCACCGTCATCGACGCGGACGCGACGGCGGCGCAGCTGAAACTCACCGCGCCGCCGCCGAAGTGCCCTCGTGAGGGCGAGTATTAGTTCGCCGGAACCGAAGCGACACCCGGGGCGAGGAACGGCTTGCCGTTCACGCGCTCGGAGACGCCGGAGCGGTCCAGGTACGGCGTGATGCCGCCGTTCCAGAACGGCCAGCCCGCGCCGAGGATCAGGCACAGGTCGATGTCCTGCGCCTCGGCGACCACGCCCTCGTCGAGCATGATCCGGATCTCCTCGGCGATGGCCGAGAGCGCCCGCTCACGCACCTGCTCCGAAGTGGACGGCTTGTCGCCCTGGGTCCACAGCTCGACGACCTCGGGGTCGGCGGACTGGTTGCCCTGGTCGTCCCAGACCCAGACGCCCTTCTTGCCCGCCTTGACGAACTTCGCGAGGTTCTCGGACACGGTGAACCGGTCCGGGAACGCCTCGTGCAGCGTCTCGCCGACGTGCAGGGCGATGGCCGGGCCGACGAGCTGCATCAGCGTCAGCGGCGTCATCGGCAGGCCCAGCGGTTCCAGTGCCCGGTCGGCGACGTCGAACGGCGTGCCCTCGTCGACGGTGACCAGCACCTCGCCGAGGAAGCGCAGCAGGAGCCGGTTGACGACGAACGCGCTCGCGTCCTTCACCAGCACGCTGGACTTCTTCAGCTGCTTGCCGACCGAGAACGCCGTCGCCAGCGAAGCGTCGTCGGTCCGCTCGCCGCGGACGATCTCCAGCAGCGGCAGCACGGCGACCGGGTTGAAGAAGTGGAAGCCGACCACGCGCTCAGGGTGCCGCAGCTTCGACGCCATCGCGGTGATCGACAGCGACGAGGTGTTCGTCGCGAGGATCGCCTCGGGGGAGACGTGCTGCTCCAGCTCGGCGAACACCTGCTGCTTGACGCCCAGCTCCTCGAAGACGGCTTCGATGACGAAGTCGGCGTCGGAGAAGGCGGCCTTGTCGAGCGAGCCGGTGACCAGCGCCTTGAGCCGGTTCGCGCCGTCCGGGGACAGGCGCTTCTTGCCCAGCAGCTTGTCGATCTCGGCGTGGACGTACCCGACGCCCTTGTCGACGCGCTCCTGGTCGACGTCGGTCAGCACGACCGGCACCTTGAGCCGCCGCACGAACAGCAGCGCGAGCTGGCTGGCCATCAGGCCGGCGCCGACGATGCCGACCTTGTTCACCTTGCGCGCCAAGGACTTGTCCGGCGCGCCGGCCGGGCGCTTGGCGCGCTTGTTGACCAGGTTGAACGAGTACAGCCCGGCGCGCAGGACGTCGGACATCAGCAGCTCGGCGAGGCCGTCGGTCTCGGCGGCGTAGCCGCGGTCGAGGTCGTTTTCCTTCGCGAGCGCGAGGAGTTCCACGGCCTTGGTCGCGCCCGGCGAGGCGCCGTGCGTGCGGCCGTCCACAAGGGATTTGGCGCGGGCGATGGCGGCGTCCCAGCCGGAGCCGCGGTCGATCTCGCGGCGGGCCGGGGTGATCTCGCCGTTGACCACCTTCGCCAGCCACAGCAGCGACTGCTCGAGGTAGTCGGCCGAGCCGAAGACGGCGTCGACGATGCCGAGCTCGGCCGTCTGCTTGACGTTGAGCATCTTGTTCTGCGCCAGGGCGTTCTCGATGATCACCGTCACGGCGGCGTCCGCGCCGATCAGGTTCGGCAGCAGCTGCGTGCCGCCCCAGCCCGGGAACAGCCCGAGGAAGACCTCGGGGAACGCGATGGCCGCGGTGTTCTCCGACAGCGTCCGGTAGTGGCAGGACAGCGCCAGCTCGAGGCCGCCGCCCATGACCGCGCCGTTGATGAACCCGAAGGTCGGGATCTTCGACTCGGTGAGCCGGCGGAACACGTCGTGCCCGGTCTGGGCGATTTCGCGCGCCAGCTCGGGGTCGCTGACGGACTCGACGCCCGAAAGGTCCGCGCCGACGGCGAAGATGAACGGCTTGCCGGTGACGGCGATCGCGGCCGGCTCGGCCTCGAAGGCTTTGTCGATAGCCGCGTTCAGGCTGACCAGGCCTTGGGGGCCGAAGGTGTTCGGCCGGGTGTGGTCGTGGCCGTTGTCGAGCGTGATCAGCGCGACGGGCTTCTCGAGCCCGGGCACCTTCACCAGGCGCGTCACGGCGTGCGTGACGACCTCGTCCGGGAACGCGGCCTTCGCCTCTTCTGCGGTGAAAGTCATTACTTGGTCCCCTCGAACGCCGGGTTCTCCCAGATCACGGTGCCGCCCATGCCGATCCCGATGCACATCGTCGTCATGCCGTACCGCACGTCGGGCCGCTCGGCGAACTGGCGGGCCAGCTGCGTCATGAGCCGGACGCCGGAGGAGGCCAGCGGGTGGCCGCACGCGATCGCGCCGCCCCACTGGTTGACGCGCGGGTCTTCGTCGTCGATGCCGAAGTGGTCGAGGAAGGCCAGCACCTGCACGGCGAAGGCCTCGTTGATCTCGAACAGGCCGATGTCGTCGATGGTCAGGCCGGTGCGCTTGAACAGCTTCTCGGTGGCCGGCACCGGGCCGATGCCCATGACCTCCGGCTCGACGCCGGCGAAGGAGTAGCCGACCAGCCGCATCGCGACCGGCAGGCCCAGCTCGCGGGCGGTGTCCTCGTCGGCGAGGATCGACGCGGTGGCGCCGTCGTTGAGACCGGCCGCGTTGCCCGCGGTGATCCGGCCGTGCGGGCGGAACGGCGTCTTCAGCCCGGCGAGGGTTTCGAGCGTGGTGCCCGGGCGGGGCGGCTCGTCCTCGGTGGCCAGGCCCCAGCCGAGCTCCTTGGAGCGGGTGGCGACGGGGACCAGCTCCGGGCCGATCTTGCCGGTCTTGACGGCCTCGGCGTAGCGCTCCTGGCTGCGCGCGGCGTAGGCGTCGGTGCGCTGCTTGGTGATCGCGGGGAACCGGTCATGCAGGTTCTCGGCGGTCTGGCCCATGACGAGGGCGGTCGGGTCGACGAGCTTGTCGGCGATGATCCGCGGGTTCGGGTCGACACCTTCACCCATCGGGTGGCGGCCCATGTGCTCGACGCCGCCGGCGATGGCGATGTCGTAGGCGCCGAAGCCGATGCCGGACGCGACGCTGGTGACGGCGGTCATCGCGCCGGCGCACATGCGGTCGATGGCGAAGCCCGGGACGGACTTCGGCAGGCCGGCCAGCAGCGCGGCGGTGCGGCCGATGGTCAGGCCCTGGTCACCGATCTGGGTGGTGGCGGCGATGGCCACCTCGTCGACGCGCTCGGGCGGCAGTTCGGGGTGCCGCCGCAGCAGCTCGCGGATGGCGTTGACGACCAGGTCGTCGGCGCGGGTCCCGGCGTAGATGCCCTTGTCGCCGGCCTTGCCGAAGGGGGTGCGTACCCCCTCGACGAAGGCGACGTTTCGCACGCCCCGCGCGTTCGGCGCGAGCGGCGTTGCTGGTGCGGCCACAGATGCTCCATGGAAGTAGATGTCTTTGCCCGCACGATAGCCCTTGTTACCCGTCGGTAACCAGTGCTGTGGCCCGGTCGAGTGGGCTACGGCACACTCTTGGGCGTCAGCGTCTGCCCTTTCACCAGCCAGGCGACGCCGAACGCCCACACCGCGGCGCTCTCCAGCCACAGCGCCGGGTGCCACGCGGGCACCAGCCGCAGCCAGCTCGTCACCGCGATCAGCACCAGCGCGGCCAGGATCACGACGCCGCACACGCGGTAGACGACCCCGACCCCCGGCGGCTGCTCGCCGTCGTGCGGGAACAGGCGCAGGCAGAAGTAGGCGAGGGAGAGGAAGAACACGGCGGCGAAGGTCAGGTGCAACACGCCGGAGGTGCGGTCCCACGCCGTCACGTCGTGGTCCGGGGTGGCCGGGAAGAGCGCGAGCCCGATCGCGCCGAGACCGGCCACGCTGCTGGCGACGTTGTCGACGAAGTCGTGGCCGTAGTACGCGAGGAGGAACACCCCGGCCGCGCACATCGCGCCGACGAAGACGTCTCGCACGTCGGTGTAGTAGTAGCCGCTGAGCGATCCGATGAGGTCGCCGCCCTGGACGAGCTGCTTGCCGAAGATCAGCACGAACGGCAGCGCCAGGCCGATCAGCCCGATGGCGCGCCGGAGGAACAGGTAGGAGTGGACGAGCGTGCTCTGCGGGGATCGGATTGCCGTGGTCATGGCCGCCTCCGGGGTCTCACCGAGGTCATCGGCGGTCTCGTGCCCCGAGGGGAGCGTTGTTATCCGACGGGTGCCGAGATCCTCGGCTGATCGTTATCACTCGCCGAGGTGGGCCAGCCAGCCGCCCTTCGCCGAAATGTCTTCCGCGCCCTCCGTCGCCGCCGGCTCGCAGAGGAAGCCGGACACCCGGGCGCCGTCCGCCAGCTCGACCTTGCCGATCGCCAGCGGGGCCGGGATCCGGGCGACGAACTCGCCGAAGCCGCGTACCGGCAGGTCCCACACCTCCGCCGCGATCGCGACCCCGCCGGACGCGACCCGCACCAGGCCGGGCTTCGGCGGCACCGTGTCCAACGCGAACAACCGGTAGGACGCCGACGTCGAAACCGCGGACACGAACCGTCCGCCCCGCGAAGTCAGCTCGTGGTTGAGCGGCTGGCCGCGCAGGTGCGCGCCGACCACCACGATCGGCACCCGCTCGCCGCGCAACCCGGCCAGTGCCGCCAGCTTCAGGTCGTCGTGCGGGGCGCCCACCAGCATCACGCCGAACGGGCGCCCGGCCACCGTGCCCGCCGGTACCGCGAGGGCCGGCAACCCGAACAGGTTGGTGGAGTTGGTGAACCGGCCCAGCCGCGCGTTGACGGCGACCGGGTCCGCGGCGACCTCGGCGATCGTGGGGTGCTCGGTCGTCGTCGGGAACAGCAGCGCGTCGACGCCGGCCAGCGTCGCCAGCGCTTCGGCGCGCAAGCCGGCCAGCTTCGCCTGGTCGGCGAACAGCCGGTGCGCCGGGATGTCCCGCGCCCCGGTGATGATGCCGTGCACCACC
Organism: Amycolatopsis sp. NPDC003865; assembly: GCF_053605345.1. Lineage (NCBI taxonomy): Bacteria > Bacillati > Actinomycetota > Actinomycetes > Pseudonocardiales > Pseudonocardiaceae > Amycolatopsis > Amycolatopsis sp. NPDC003865. Next base: position 109,596 of record NZ_JBSGJA010000006.1, read on the forward strand.
GGGTCCACGTCGGCCGGGTGCGCCTCCAGGAACTCGCCGACCGCCGTGTACCGCTCGGCGACGAACGCGCCGCCGTACAGCAGCTGTGCCGCTTCGAGGAACGCCGAGGTGTCCACAGTGGTCACTTCGGCACCCGCGGCGGCGTACTCCCCGACGGCCGCCTCGAACGCCTCCGCCCACCCCGGCGCCACCGGACCGGGTTCGGCGGGCACGCCCAGCCGGAACCGTCCCGTGTGGACCTGAGCCGGCTCGGCCAGGCAGGTCAGCGCGAACGACGCCTCCTCGACCGTCCGCGCGAACAGCGACACGCAGTCGATGCTCGCGCACGCCGGGACGACCCCGTCCGTCGGCAGCAGCCCGGGCGTCGGCTTGAGCCCGACGATCCCGTTGAACGCCGCCGGCACGCGCCCGGACCCCGCGGTGTCGGTGCCCAGCGCCAGGTCGACGATGCCGAGGGCGACCGCTACGGCCGACCCCGAGCTGGACCCGCCCGCGACGTACGCCGGATCGACGGCGTTCCGCACCGCGCCGTACGGGCTGCGCGTCCCGACCAGCCCGGTCGCGAACTGGTCCAGGTTCGTCGTGCCGAGCACCAGCGCCCCGGCCGCCCGCAGCCGCGCGACGACCGGCGCGTCCAGCTCCGGTTTGTACGCGTACGCCGGGCAGCCCGCGGTCGTCGGCAACCCGGCGACGTCGATGTTGCCCTTGACCGCGACGAGCTTGCCGTAGAGCGGCAGGCCGCGTTCTTCCAGCGCGGCGGCTTCGGCCAGGACCTCGGCTTCCGGCCGGAGGTCGATCCAGATCTCCGGCCGGTCCACCTGCTCGATCCGGCGGTAGGCCGCGCGCACCCGCTCTTCGAGGGAGGTCATCCCAGCACCACCAGCGGCGTTCCGGGGGCGACCTGGTCACCGGGGGACACGAGCACTTCGACCACCTCACCGCCGGCCGGCGCGGGGATCCGCGCCTCCGTCTTCATCGCCTCCAGTGTCACCAGCGACTGCGCGTCCTCGACGCGTTCGCCCGCCGTCACGTCCACCCGCCACACCGTCGCCGCGAACGGCGCCTCGACGACGTGCCCGCCCTGCGGGGCTTCGACCCGCTTCGGCGGCCGCGTCACCGGTTCCGGCTTCGGGTCGAACTCGCCCGCCGCTTCCCACGCCCGCCGCTCGGCCTCGAACGCCGCCGCCTGCGTCGCCCGGAACTCCGCGATGCCCGACGCGTTGTCCGCCAGGAACTTCTGGTACTCGGCGAGCTTGAACGTGCCGTCGGTGGTGTCGAGCGCCAGCTGCCCGGACGAGCTCTGCGCCCGCAGTTCGAGGAGCTCCTCCGCCGACACCGGGTACCAGGAGATCCGGTCGAAGAACCGCAGGTTCCACGGCCGCTCGCCGCCGTGCCAGCTGTTCCACACCTGCACGGTCCGGCCGACGAACTGGTAGCCGCCGGGGCCTTCCATGCCGTAGATGCAGAGGTACGCGCCGCCGATGCCGACGGAGTTCTCCGCCGTCCACGTCCGCGCCGGGTTGTACTTGGTCGTGACGAGCCGGTGCCGCGGGTCCAGCGGCGTCGCCACGGGCGCGCCGAGGTAGACGTCACCGAGACCCAGCACCAGGTACTCCGCGTCGAACACCGTCCGGTACACGTCGTCCACAGTAGACAGTCCGTTGACCCGCCGGATGAACTCGATGTTCCACGGGCACCACGGCGCGTCGTCGCGCACGCCGGTCATGTACCGCTCGATCGCCTCGCGCGTCGCCGGGTCGTCCCACGACAGCGGCAGCCGGACGCTGCGGCTCGGCACCTCGAGCGCGTGCGTCGGCGGCAGGTCCCGCTCCAGCTCCCGGACCAGTCCCAGCGCCTTGCCGACGGGCAGCGCGTCCGGGTCGACGTGCACCTGCAGCGACCGGATACCCGGGGTCAGGTCGACGATCCCGGGCACGCCTTCGGCCGCCAGCCGCTCGCCGAGCGCGTGCACCCGCATCCGCAGCGCCAGGTCGAGCTTCAGCTCGCCGTACTCGACGAGCAGGTTGTCGTCCCCGCTGCGGCGGTAGGTGACCGACGGCTCGTCGCCTTCGGAGGTGTGCCTGCCCAGGACACCGTCGTCGTGCCGGGTGTCCCGGGTGGCCGCCACCGCCGTCGCCGGCCGCCGCCGCAGCACCGCCGCGTGGTCGGTGTCGATCGGTACGAACCGCACGGTGTCGCCCGGGCGCAGCTGCCCGAGCTTCCACCGCTCGCCGGTGGCGACCGTCGCCGGGCAGACGAACCCGCCCAGGCTGGGCCCGTCCGGGCCGAGCAGGATGGGCAGGTCGCCGGTGTAGTCGACGGCGCCGATCGCGTACGGCGTGTCGTGGATGTTCGACGGGTGCAGGCCCGCCTCGCCGCCGTCCGCGCGCGCCCACTTCGGCCGCGGCCCGACGAGCCGGACGCCGGTGCGGGCGGAGTTGAAGTGCACCTGCCAATCGGTGGCGTAGAACGTGTCGACGTCCTCGGGGGTGAAGAACTCCGGTGCCGCGTGGGGTCCTTCGAGCGCTCCGATCGTCCAGTGCGACGCGAACTCCGGCCGGTCGGGCACCGGGCCGACGACCGGGTCCGCGGGCTCGGGCCCGGGCCGCAGGACATCGCCCACGGCGAGCGCGCGGCCGCTGTGCCCGCCGAACTTGCCGAGGGTGAACGTCGCCGCACTGCCGAGGAACGCCGGGACGTCGACTCCGCCGCGCACGAGCACGTAGCTGCGCAGCCCGGCCGTGCACGCCCGGACGTCCAGGGTGCCTCCGGCGGGCACCTCGACCGGTGTCCACAGGGGAACCTCGGCGCCGTCGACGAGCACGGCGGTGGGCGCGCCGGTGACGCACACCTGGGTGGCGTGCGAGAACCGCAGCGTCACGCCGTCCACAGTGCACTCCAGGCCGGGCGCTCCCTCGGGGTTGCCGAGGGCGAGGTTGCCCAGCCGCAGCGAAAGATCGTCCATCGGGCCGCTCGGCGGCACCCCGACGTGCCAGAACCCGGTGCGGCCCGGCCAGTCCTGCACGGTCGTCATCGTCCCGCCGCGCACGACGTCGATCCGCGGCTCCGCATCGGCAATACCGTCCAAAGTGGACGTATCGTGCGCCGCCGCCCCGAACGCCGCGTCGGCGGCCGCCGCCCGCAGCTGCCCGAGGTTCGTGCGCACGCCGTCGACCCGGGTCGTGGCGAGCGCTTCCCGCAGGTTCGCGAGCGCGGCCGCGCGGCCGGTCGCGGTACAGATCACCTTGGCCAGCAACGGGTCGTAGTGCGTGGTGACGGTCGTGCCCGGTTCGACCCAGGTGTCCACGCGGACGTCCGCGGGGAAGGCCACGTGCGTGACGAGGCCCGCGCTCGGCCGGTGCCCGGCACCCGGGTCCTCGGCGTACACCCGCGCCTCGACGGCGTGCCCGCGTGCTACCGGCACCGCGCGGAACATCGCGCGGTCGCCCTGGGCGAGGCGCAGCATCCAGGCGACGAGGTCGACGCCGTACACCGCCTCGGTGACCGGGTGCTCGACCTGCAGCCGGGTGTTGACCTCGAGGAACGCCGCCTCTTCGCGCTCGGGGTCGTAGACGTACTCGACCGTGCCGGCCGAGCGGTACCGCACCGACGAGCACAACGCGACGGCCGAGTCGACGAGCTGCTCGCGCACGGCGGCGGGCAGGTCCGGCGCCGGGCACTCCTCGACGACCTTCTGGTTGCGCCGCTGCAGCGAGCAGTCGCGGGTGCCCAGGGCCAGCACCTCGCCGAAGCCGTCGCCGAACACCTGGACCTCGACGTGCCGGGCGCGGCGCACCAGCCGTTCGAGGAACACCCCGGCGTTCGCGAAGCTCTTGGCCGCCACGCTGCGCACGCTGTCCCACGCCTCGCGCAGCTCCGCGGGCGTCGCGCAGGCGCGCATGCCGATCCCGCCGCCGCCCCCGGTCGCCTTGAGCATCACCGGGTAGCCGATGTCCTCCGCGCGCGCCAGCGCATCGTCCACATCGGCCAGGAGGCCGGTGCCGGCCAGCAGCGGCACACCCGCCGCGATCGCCGCCTCGCGCGCGGTGTGCTTGCTGCCGAACACCTCCAGGTGCTCCGGCGCCGGGCCGGCGAACGCGATCCCGGCGTCCTCGCAGGCGCGGGCGAACGCCGCGTCCTCGGACAGGAACCCGTAACCGGGGTGGACGGCGTCGCAGCTGGTGTCGAGGGCGGCCCGCACGAGCGCGCCGGCCCGCAGGTAGCTCTCGGCGGCGGGTGCCGGGCCGAGCCGCACGGCCCGGTCGGCGAGCCGCACGTGCGGGGCGAGGCGGTCGGCGTCGGAGTACACCGCGACGGTCTCGAGACCCAGTTCCCGGGCGGTGCGCAGGATCCGGACCGCGATCTCGCCGCGGTTGGCGACGAGCAGCCTCACTCGCTGCTCCCAGGGGACGTCACGACCATGCGGACCGGCGTCGGGTCGAACCCGTTGCAGGGATTGTTGATCTGCGGGCAGTTCGACACCAGCACGAGGACATCGGTCTCGGCGCGCAGCCGGACCTCCAGGCCCGGCGCGGAGATCCCGTCGACGATGCCGAGCGTGCCGTCTTCTTCGACCGGCACGTTCATGTACCAGTTGACGTTGCTGACGAGATCCCGCTTGCCGAGCCCCCACTTCGCGCCCTCGCTGAGGAAGTTCTCGACGCAGGCGTGCTGGAACCGGGTGTGCTGGCCGTAGCGGAGGCTGTTGGACTCCTTGCTGCAGGCGCCGCCCAGCGTGTCGTGGCGGCCGCACGTGTCGGCGACGACGGTCAGCAGCGGCGCGCCCTCCTGGGTGCGCAGGACGCTGCCGGTGGTCAGGAAGATGTTCCGCTGCGCGGCGATCGTCGCCGCCGCGCTGTAGCGCTTGGCCGTGTCGTTCGCGTCGTAGCAGAGGAAGTCGACGGCCTGGTTGCCGCCCAGGTCGATGATCGCCAGCTCGCTGCCGCGCTTCAGCACGGTCGAGAACGGCGCCCGCGCCGGGACGTCGAAGGTCAGCTCCAGCCGGGACTCGTAGGCCGTGCTCATGCGATCCCCCGTGCGGTCAGGTAGTCGGCGGTGTTCTCGAACGCGCGCTGCGCTTCGGGCGAGTGCGTCCATTCCGGACTGTCGGGAGTGGACGGAGTGTCCCGCCAGGCGAGGACCTCGAGGTTCGTCACGGTGTAGCCGGGGCGCGGGTCGACCGGGTGCGGCACGTTGGCGACGAGGACGATCGCCGGGATTTCGATCCGCAGTTCGACGGACTTGCCGCTGCCCGCGGAGCCGGTGAACTCCAGGCCGCCGTCGGTGCGGACCCGCACGCCCTGGAAGAACGACAGGCTCGGCGGCAGGTCCCGCGGCCCGAGGCCGTTCTTGGCCGCCGCCAAGGTGAACAGCGGCAGCCCGGCGGGGGAGGGGCCCTGCGGGGCGCCGTCGCCGTACCGCTCGGTGTTCCCGTCCACAGTGGACGTGCCGCACAGGGCGTCGTGGTGCCCGCTGGAGTCCGCGACGATCGTCGCGAGCACCCGCGCCTGGTCCGACAGCAGCGCCACCTTCTCGCCGAGGTAGGCGTTCCACTGCACCTTCACCGTGTCCGCGACGTTCAGCCGCTCCCACGGCTGGTCGGCGTTGAACAGCAGCAGGTGCGCGCAGGCGTCGCCCTCGACGTCGGTCAGCCGCAGCCGCGTGCCGCGGGCCAGCGCCTTGTGCGTGTAGCCGCCCCCGGCCACGACCTCCGCCCAGGTCAGCGCCTCGGGTGCCACTCCGGGCGGGGGAGTGGGGAAGGTGCTCGCCGGGATCGACGGCATCGTTTCGACCACGGTGCCGGCCTGGGCCCTGGCGTGGTCGCGGGCGCCGTAGGTGGTGGCGGTGGTGCTCATGGACGTCCTCTCTCAGATCGCGGGTTCGAGGGCGGGAGCGGGGCGCAGCCGCAGCCAGCAGAGCCAGCCGATCACCAGTGCGCCGCCGACGAACTCTATCGGGAACAGCAGCATCCAGGGGGCGCCCGAACCGGTCACGTCGTAGATCTCCGCGCGCGGCCACGCGATGTTGACGATCATGGCGATCCCGTACAGCACGGCTGCCCCGTTCAGCGGAACACCCCACCGTCCCAGGGAGAACCGGCCGGGCTCCGCGGGGAACCGGCCGCGCAGCCGCTTGACGAGCAAGGGGCCGGTGACCAGCAGGTACGCCAGGTAGACCACCACCACGGACGTCCCGGTGATCGTGCTGAACAGCGTCGGGTTGCCGAAGTTGAGCAGCAGCAGCCCGATCGCGAGGCCGCCGGAGAGCAGGGCCGGCGCGACCGGTGTCCCGGTGCGCGGATTCACCGACGAAAGTCGGGCGGCCGCGGGGAGCGCGCCGTCGCGGGCCATCGCGTAGACCAGCCGGACGGTGCCGGTCTGGATGGTGAGGGTGCAGACGACGACGGCGATGGCGACGTCGGCGAGGAAGACGCGGCCGAGGGTGTCGCCGAAGACGGCGGTGATCACGTACGGCAGGCCGTGCCCGGCGAGCTGCCCGTCGGTCAGGCTCGGCGCGGCCATCAGCGCGGTGACCACGACGGCCAGCCCGCCGATCCCGGACACGAGCACGGCTCGCAGCACCGCGCGCGGCGCTGTCTTCCGCGCGTTCTTCGTCTCCTCCGCGACCGACGCGGCGGTGTCGAAGCCGTAGAGCACGTAGGCCGCCATGAGCGCCGAGGCGAGCACGCCGCCGATCCCGGCGCTCGTGCCCGGGGCGTCGTGCAGTACGACCTGCGGGCCGCGGACGGCGAACAGCCCGAGCCCGGTGATCAGCACGACGACGCCGAGCAGTTCGGCCGCGACGCCGACGTCGTTGATCCGGGCCATCAGCCGGACGCCGCCGGCGTTGACCACGGTGGTGAAGACGAGCAGGAGCGTGCCGAGCAGGACGGCGTTGGCCGCGCCGGAGGGCGAAGTCACCGACGGGTCGCCGCCGACGAGCTGGAAACCGTCCCACACCGACGGCAGCACGACCTGCAGCGCGATCGCCGCGGCCGCGAGGGCGACGACGCAGCCGAGCAGCATCATCCAGCCGGCGAGCCAGCCGAGGAAGCCGCGGGTGAGCTGCTTCGCCCACTGGTACACGGATCCGGCCAGCGGGTAGCGCGCGGCGAGCTCGGCGAAGTTCAGGGCCACGAGCAGCTGGCCGGCGAGGACGACCGGCCACGTCCAGAAGAAGAGGGGCCCGCCGAAGGAGTAGCCGAACCCGAAGAGCTGGAAGACGGTCGTGAGGATCGAGACGAAGGAGAAGCCGGCGGCGAAGGCGGAGAACCCGCCCAGCGACCGGCGCAGCTCCTGGCGGTAACCGAAGGCGGCGAGTTCGTCGGGTGGCGTCATGCGGGCTCCTGACCTGGTTTCGATCGCTTGACAGAAATTAGGTCCGCGGCACGACGCGATGATCTCCGGTGCGTTAGCGGCTCGTTAACGTCCCGGCCGGCGGGGCGTCAACGGCGACATCCGGGGGTAACCACACCGCGGTGCGGGTGTCCGGGCGCCGGACCTGGCAAGATCACCGCCGTGGTCAAAGGGGCGGGGGTCGGCAGGCCCAGGGCGAGCGGCGCGGCGGCGAACCGGCCGGACGCGCGCCAGGCGGTGCTCGACGCCGCGGGCGAGCTGTTCACGGACGCCGGCTACGCGGCGACGACGACGCGCGCGATCGCCGAACGCGCGGGCCTGCGCCAGGCGTCGCTCTACTACCACTTCCCGGCCAAGGAGGACATCCTCGCGGCGCTGCTGGCCGAGACGGTCCGGCCGTCGCTGGACCTCGCGGCCCGCCTCGTCGCGGGCCCGGCCCCGGCCGCGGTCCGGTTGTGGGCGCTGGCGTACGCCGACATCGGCCTGCTCGGCGGCGCCCGCCACAACCTGGGCGCGCTGTACCTGCTGCCGGAGGTCTCCTCGCCCAACCTGGCCCGCTTCCGCGCGGAGCGGGCGGAGCTGAAGGCGGCTTACGGAAGCCTGGTGGCGGCGGCGGGGGTCGCGCCGGAGGCGGTGGCGATCCGGACCGACCTGGTGTTCGGGCTGGTGGAGAGCATCGCGGTGATCCGCCGCGACGACCCGGAGCTGGACGTCGAAGCCCACGTGCGCGAGGGGGCCGACGGGGTGGTCCGGCTGGTGGGCCTGCCGGAGCCGACGGACGAGCTGCGCGCCGAGGCGCACGCGCTGCTGGCGACGCTCGCCGGTTAGTGCAGGACGCCCTGCGGGGGATGCGCGGGGCGGCCGATGAGCAGGTCGCTGATGATCCGCGACAGCTCCCGCATGGTGCGTGTGCCCAGCTGGATCGACTGGGCGCCGACGCGCAACGGCCGGATCGCCGCTCGCAGGGGGGCGTTGATGGCTTCGAGCGGGCGGATCTGGGTGAGGAACTCGGTGATCCGGAGGTCCAGTTGCAGCAGGCCGTTGAGCATCTCGACGAACTCGTCGTACTCCCGGTGGGCCCGGTCGAACAGCTCCGGGGTCATGTGCGAGTCCATCAGGCGCATGTACGAGCGGATCGTCGAGTCGGTTTCGGCGACGGTGGCTTCGAAATCGGTGCCGACCTGCTGGATGGTGACCGCCATCGGCTTGATCGTGTCGGCGGCCCGCACCACCCGCGCCTTGATGGCGTCGGGGGCCATGCCGGCCACGTCGCCGGTCACCTGGCGCATTTCGTCGGCCAGGTCGTCCAGCGACCGGCTGATCGCGTCGAACTGCCGTTCCAGCAGTTCCCCGATCTTGGTGAGGTTTTCGTTGTATTCCGGCAAGCCCGGTCCGTCTTTTTCGGGGGCGAACCCCTCGAGCAGCAGCTGATCGCATTTCTTGAGCTTTTCCAGCGTCGCTTCCGCGGAGCGGATCGCCTTGATCAACCGGTCGGCGACCAGGTCCATGGTCCGCCGCCATTCCGCGGTTCCGGCACCGGCGAGCACGGCCTGCTTGATGTCGACGTACTGGAGCTTTTCGATGATCCGGATGTTGGCGTCGTCGCTCTGGTCGGTGATGAGCTCGTGCCCCAGCACGATCAGCGGCAGGATCAGCTGGGTCAGGCCGAGCTCGTTCGCCTTGGCGTAGAAGGCGGTCAGCTCCTCCCGGCAGGCGCTGCTCTCGTAGAAGTAGTTCATCGAGATGGCCGGGATGAACACCATCGCGGCGTTGAGCCCGTCCTGGATCTTCGTCCGCCAGTCCTCGCCCCACCCGATGCTCTCGCGGTCCACGAACACTTCGATCTTGCGGCCGTGCGCGGACGCGCAGAACTTTTCCAGGGAGCTTTTGAGCGGTGTGACGAAATTGAGAAAACTGTCATCTTCGTGGGTGAAGCTGAGAAAGCACTGCACGGCTGGCTGATCGGACACGAAATCGGTCATCGAGCTACCTTCGGCGGTGTCGCGGCATTGCGCGGCGCAGCATAGGGCAGCCGAAGAGCCGGCGTGGACGGATTTCGCGGTGCCGCCGGAACTGTCCGGGAATTGTCCGGTCAGGAAGCCGTCGTCTGCAGCGCCTTGCTCAGCGCCGTCACCGTCAGCTCGATCTGCCACGGCCGGGCCCCGCCCGCGCGGAGCACCGCGGCCACCGACTCCTCGTCGGTCTCCGACGGCGGGCGCCAGCACGTGCGCCGCACGAGATCCGGCAGCAGCAGGTTCTCCACCGGCAGCCGGCGGTCCTCCGCGATCGCCGCCAGTCCCGCCCGGGCCGCCGACAGCCGGGCCGCCGCGTCCGGGTCCTTGTCCGCCCAGCGGTTCACCGGGGGCGGGCCGTCCGTCGGCTGGGACGGTGACGGCAGCTCGCTCGCCGGCAGCGCCTTGGCCGCCTGCAGGTGCCGCAGCCAGTTCGCCGTGTACTTGCGCTGGACCCGGCCGCTGAACACCGGGAGCGCCTGGAGCTCCTCGACCGTCTTCGGGTCGGCCGTCACCGCGTTGATGATCGCGCTGTCGGGCAGGATGCGGCTCGGGGCGCGGTCGCGCTTGCGGGCCAGCTCGTCGCGGGCCTGCCACAGCTCGCGGACCGCCGCCAGCCCGCGCGGGTTGCGGATCTTGTGCACGCCCGAGGTCCGGCGCCACGGCTCGGCCCGCGGCGCGGGCGGCGGGGCGGTGCGGACGAACTCGAACTCCTGCTGCGCCCACTCGAGCTTGCCCTGGGCGCCCAGCTCCGCCTCCAGCTTTTCGCGCAGCTGGACGAGCAGCTCGACGTCGAGGGCGGCGTAGTTGAGCCAGTCGACCGGCAGCGGCCGCTTCGACCAGTCCGCCGCGCTGTGCCCCTTCTCGAGGGTGTAGCCGAGCAGCAGCTCGACGAGCGTGCCCAGCGCCACGCGTTCGTAGCCCGCCAGCCGGCCGGCCAGCTCGGTGTCGAACAGCGCCGCCGGGTGCAGGTCCAGCTCGGCGAGGCAGGGGAGGTCCTGGGAGGCGGCGTGCAGCACCCACTCCAGGTCGTTGAGGACGTCGCGCAGCGGCTGGAGGTCGTCGGCCAGTGCGATCGGGTCGATCAGCACCGTGCCGGAACCCTCGCGGCGCAGCTGCACGAGGTAGGCCTTGGGCCAGTACCGGTAGCCGGACGCGCGTTCGGTGTCGACGGCGACCGCGCCGGTGCCCGCGGCGAGCTTCGCGCAGGCCTCGGCCAGCGCGATCGGATCGGCGACCACCGGGGGCGTGCCCTCGGCGGGTTCGCGTAGCAGCACAGGGCCGCCCGTGGACTCGATCTCCATCCCGGTGTCCTCGGCCTCTGCACTTCCCATAACCGACGACCCTACGGGACGGGCGTACCGCGCCTGGTCCGCCCGCCCCGCGGGGCTGTTTGCTTGCGTCAGCGGATCACGCCGGCCCGCATGGCCAGCGCCACCATCTGGGCCCGGTCGCCCGTGCCGAGCTTGCGCCCGATCCGGGACAGGTGGGACTTGACGGTGAGAGCGGAGAGCGAAAGCTCTTCGCCGATCTCCTTGTTGGACTGCCCGTCGGCGACCAGCTGGAGCACCTCCACCTCACGAGCGGACAGCTCGCGCGGGGTGTTGTCGGTGCCCGCGACGCGGGTCCCGGTGGCCAGCACCGGAGCCACGCTCGGGTCGGCGTAGACGCCGCCCTCGAGCACGCGCCGCACGCCATCGGTCACGACGACCGGCGACGCGGACTTCAGCAGGTACGCCTGGGCCCCGGCCTGGAAGGCCGAGCGGACCGCGTACGGGTCGTCCGAGGATGCGAGTACCACCACGCGCGGCCAGCCGTGGCTACGGAGTTCCGTAACCAGCTCGATGCCGCTGCCGTCCGGCAGTCCGAGATCGAGGATCGCCAGGTCACAAGGCCCGGTGGCCTGTGCTCGCGCCCTCGCCTCGGCCACCGTGGCGGCTTCGTGGACGGTCCCCGCACCCATCTGTGCGAGTCTTGCTGCGATTGCCTCCCTCAACAGCGGGTGGTCATCGACCACCAACACGGAAAAAAGCTCTTCCCGCGGGTGCGGAACCATGCTCGCCGGCAAGGCGCCGGCTGGCGTGGATCGGACGGCCTGAGATAAGCCGACGGTAGCCACGTCACTACCTCCCTGGAGTCGGTCGTGCCCCCCGACCGGCACCGGGACCTTCGGCCGTTCAGCCGCGCCAGCTTTAGACCGAAAGTGGTGTCGTCGAAGGCACTGTAGCCGCCCGGAGGCCGTTGCGGGGGGATCGAATGGGTATCTATCTCAAACGAACAGTCACTCAGTGGGTTCGTAGTAACACGATCGGGCTAGTACACGGCCGGTTGTTAACGGATAGCCCAGCGAACACGATGCAAAGAAGTTACCGGCGTCCAAATGGCCGTGCAGATGAGGTGTGCAGCTGCCGGTGCGCCTAGTGACCAGGGGCCGGATGGGGGTCTCCGGAGGTCGGAATGTGGCCCCGGCCGGGGCGTGATCAACTCTCCGGCGTGGCTCCGGCGAGCCCCGTGGACCTCTGATCCGGTGACTGTCCGTGGCGTTCGGAGGCGACTTTCGGTCCTTCGCGCCCTTAGTTGATCTTGTTGCGGTGTGTGACGGCGCGGAGTCACGAACGAGGAGACGTGAAACGGCCTCAGAGCCGCGCGGTGGGTGCCGCCGGGTCCGGGTGCCGGGCAGGGCGGGTTCGTCCGTCCGGTGGCGCCGGGGACGGCCGTTCGGGGTGAACGGCGTTCAGTGGACGTGAGATTTGCTCACATGTGGACAAGGGGTTCCTGACGGACCGGGAGGCACGGGCCCGCTGGTGCCGTTTCGTCGCCGAAGATCGCCCGAACGCCGACCCGCGCCCGCCTGGCCGGGTCCGCGCCGGGGCCCCAGACGTTTGAGACCGGGGGAAGAGCGACCGGGGCGTGCGAGCGAGCCGCGGCAGCAGGTGGCGGCACCGCGGCGCCGCGGAGGCGGCAAGGCCGGGGTCAGGAGCTCTGGCGCTGCCCGAAGAGCGTCACGCCGACCGGCGGCAGGCCCACGACGCTCGCCATCACCTGGCAGAACGCCTGCCCGTGCGGCAGCAGCCCCGCGTCGGTCGGGGTCCAGGACGCCCGCAGCTCCAGGTCGTCGGTCCGCGCGGGGCCGGAGATGTCGCCGAAGCGGGCCGAGGACGTTTCCGTCACCGTGCCGCCCAGGGCCGTCCAGCTCGCGCCCGACACCTCCAGCGCGTCGGTCAGCCACGACCAGCCCACCGCCGGCAGGAAAGGATCCGTCGCCAGTTCGCGGTCCAGCTCCGCGCGCACGTACATGACCAGCCGCAGGACGCCGTCCCAGCCCTCCTGGCCGTCCGGGTCGTGCAGCAGGACCAGCCGGCCCGAGGCCAGCACGTCCGCGGGCCCGGACACCTCGCAGCTGACCGCGTACGACCACGGCGCGAGCCGCTGCGGCGGGCGCATCGGCTCCAGCAGCACCTCCCGGCGGGGCCGGACGGACTGCAGCGCCGAAACTGCTTCGCGGAAGAGTTCGGGCACTGGCGTCATCGCGGTCACGCTTCGACTTTAGGGCGGGCACGCCCCGTTGCGGGCGCAGGCGCGCCGATGGAAGCACCGTCCCCGGCTCGTGGCACGATTGACGGCGATGTCTCCGACCACGCCCCTGCCGCAGCAGGCCGCCCCGTCCGGCCGCCGCGAGCTGCCCGAAGCCCCGTTCCTGGCCGCCGCGCGCGGCGAACGCCCGGCCCGCACCCCCGTCTGGTTCATGCGCCAGGCGGGCCGCTCGCTGCCCGAGTACCGCGCGCTGCGCGAGGGCGTGCCGATGCTGGACGCCTGCTTCGACCCCGAGATGCTCGCCGAGATCACGCTGCAGCCGGTGCGACGGCACGGCGTCGACGCGGCCATCCTCTTCAGCGACATCGTCGTGCCGCTGAAGGCCGCGGGTGTCGACATCGACATCGTCCCCGGCACCGGCCCGGTGGTCGCGGCGCCGGTGCGCGACCTCGCCGCCGTCAAGGCGCTGCCCGAGCTGGGCGCCGACCAGGTCGCCAAGGTCGCCGAAGGCGTGCGGCTCCTGGTCGAGCGGCTCGGCGAGACGCCGCTGATCGGCTTCGCCGGCGCGCCGTTCACGCTGGCCAGCTACCTCATCGAGGGCGGCCCGAGCCGCAACCACGAGCACACCAAGGCACTGATGCACTCGGAGCCGGAGGTCTGGCACGAGCTGGCCGGCCGCCTGGCCGACATCGCGCTGACCTTCCTGCGCGCGCAGCTCGACGCCGGCGTCGACGCGGTCCAGCTGTTCGACTCCTGGGCCGGCGCGCTGTCGGAGCGGGACTACCGCCGGTTCGTCCTGCCGCACTCGGCGAAGGTCCTCGAGGGCGTCGCGGAGTACGGCGTGCCGCGCATCCACTTCGGCGTCGGCACCGGCGAGCTCCTGCCCGCGATGCGCGACGCCGGGGCGGACGTCGTCGGCGTCGACTGGCGCATCCCCCTCGACGAAGCCGTGCGGCGCCTCGGTGGACACGCAGTCGTCCAGGGCAACCTCGACCCGGCGCTGCTGCACGCGTCCTGGCCGGTGCTCGAAGCCGAGGTCCGCCGGATCGTCGAAGAGGGGAAGGCGGCCGACGGCCACGTCTTCAACCTGGGCCACGGCGTGCTGCCGGGCGTCGACCCGGACGTGCTGACCCGCGTGGTCGGGCTGGTGCACGAGCTGTGAAGCGGGTCGCGGTCGTCGGCGGGGGTGTTTCCGGGCTGACCGCCGCGTACCGGCTGCGCCGCCTGCTCGGCCCCGATGCCGAGATCACGGTCTTCGAGAAGACGAAGACCCCGGGCGGCAAGCTGCGCACGGCCGAGCTGGCCGGCGTTCCCTACGACGTCGGCGCGGAGGCGTTCCTCGTCCGCCGCCCCGAGATGCTCGCGCTGGTCCGCGAACTGGGCCTCGACGTCGTGAACCCGACGAAGGCCCGCGCGAAGATCCACGCCGGGGGCAGCGTCACCGGCGTGCCGCCCGGCACCGTCATGGGGGTCCCGGCGTCGGCGGAATCGGTGGCCGGGGTGCTGTCGGAGGCGGGGCGGCGCGCCGTCGAGGCCGAGCCGTCACTGCCCGAGCTGCGGTTGCCGAGCGGCGACCTCCCGCTGGGCCCGCTGCTGCGCGAGCGGTTCGGCGACGAGCTCGTCGACCGGCTCGTCGACCCGCTGCTCGGCGGTGTCTACGCGGGTGGTGCGGACGGTCTCGGCCTGCGCGCGACCATGCCGGGCCTGGCCGCGGCGGTGGCCGCGGGCGCCGGTTCGCTGACGGCGGCCGCCAAGGCGCAGCTGCCCGCGAACCCGTCCGCGGCCCCGGTGTTCGGGACGGTCCCGGGCGGCCTGGGCACGGTGATCGACCGGCTGACCGAGCTGTCCGGCGCCGAGCTGCGGACCGGGCTGCCGGTGTGCGACATCGAACGGCACGGACCGGGCTGGCGGCTGCGGATCGGCGCGAACCCGACCGCGCACGCGCCCGCGGACAACACGGTCGAGGCCGACGCGGTGCTGCTCGCGGTGCCGGCGCCCTCGGCCCGGCGGCTGCTCGCCGACCTGGTGCCCGCGGCCTCGGCGGCGTTCGGCGAGGTCGAGCTGGCGTCGATGGCGGTGGTGGCGCTGGCGCTGCCCCCGGGGACGTCACTGCCGGACGCGTCGGGGATCCTCATCGGCCAGGGCGAACGAGACGCTTCGGGTGTGCCGTACGCGGCGAAGGCGTTCACGTTCTCTTCGCGCAAGTGGGCGCACTTCGGCTCCGGGCCGGTGCTGGTCCGCGGTTCGGTGGGCCGGTTCGGCGAGCTGGGCGCGTTGCAGGCCGACGACGTCGAGCTGGTCCGCGTGGTCCGCGACGACCTCGCGCGGCTGACCGGCGTGACGGCGGCGCCGATCGAGACCCTCGTGACGCGCTGGGGCGGCGGGCTGCCGCAGTACGGCACGGGTCACCTGGAGCGCGTCGAGCGGATCGAGAAGGCGGTCGCCGGGGTGCCGGGGCTGGCGGTGGCGGGGGCGACCCTGCACGGCGTCGGGCTGCCGGCGTGCGTGGCGACCGCCGAGGCGGCGGCCCACCGGGTCGCGGCGCACCTTTCCGCGTGAGTGCGCTCACCCGGCCCCGTGGCAGCGTTGCCGGGGCCGCGGTGACAGGATGGAACCATGGCGCGGGTCAACTACAACGAGCTCAACGACACCATCCGCTACACCACCTGGTCGGTCTTCCGGATCGAGCCCGGCCGGCTGGGTGAGGACCGCGGGGCCGCCGGCCGCGAGACGACCGAGTACCTCGACGGTCTCGAGGCCAAGGGGGTCGTCGTCCGGGGTGTCTACGACGTCTCCGCGCTGCGCGCCGACGCCGACTACATGATCTGGTGGCACGCCGAGGAGATCGAGCAGGTGCAGGCCGCCTACTCCGGCTTCCGGCGGACCCCGCTCGGCCGTGCGTCGACGCCGGTCTGGAGCCAGACCGCGCTGCACCGGCCCGCCGAGTTCAACAAGAGCCACATCCCCGCGTTCCTGGCGGGCGAAGAGGCGCGCAAGTACATCTGCGTGTACCCGTTCGTGCGCTCCTACGAGTGGTACCTGCTGCCGGACGCCGACCGCCGCAAGATGCTGGCCGACCACGGCAAGGAAGCCCGCGACTACCCGGACGTGCGCGCCAACACCGTCGCCTCGTTCGCGCTGGGCGATTACGAGTGGATCCTGGCCTTCGAGGCCGACGAGCTGCACCGGATCGTCGACCTGATGCGGCACCTGCGCGGCACCGAGGCGCGGCTGCACGTCCGGGAAGAGATCCCGTTCTACACGGGCACGCGCGTGCCGCCCGCCGAGCTCGTCGCGGCCCTGCCGTAGTGCGCGAGGCAGTGGAGGGCGTCTGGCACGCCCTCACCGAGTCGAAGCCGGGGCCGTTCGAGCTGACCGGCACCGAAGACGTCCTGCCGGGTCCGTACCGGGTCGCGGCGGCGGCGACGGCGTCGATCGCGGCGGCGACGCTGGCCGCCGGCGAGCTGCTCAAGCTGCGCGAGATCGACCCCGGCGTCGTCACGGCGGACACACGGCACGCGGCGGCGGCGTTCCACAGCGAGCAGCTGCTGCGGGTGGACGGCGCCGGCGCGGAGTCGATGTGGGCGCCGCTGTCGGGCAACTACCGCGCGGCCGACGGCTGGGTCCGCCTGCACTGCAACTACCCGCGCCACGAAGCGGCGGTGTGCTGGGGCCTCGGCGTGCCGGGCAGCCGGGACGCGGTCGCGAAGGCGGTCGCCGGGCGGAGCGCGCGCGAGATCGAGCACGCCGTGGTGTCCGCCGGGGGAGCGGCCGCCGAGCTGCGGTCGCCGGAGGACTGGGCGGCGCATCCGCAGGGGCAGGCGGTTTCCTCGCTGCCGCTGGTCTCGTCGGACCTCGTGGGTGACGCTCCCCAGCGGACGTTCTTCTACTCGGACCGGCCGCTGGGCGGGGTCCGGGTGCTGGAGCTGACGCACGTCCTGGCCGGTCCGGTGGCCGGCCGGGTGCTGGCGGCGCACGGCGCCGACGTGCTGCACGTCGGCGCGGCGCACCTGCCGCGGGTCGAGGCGCTGGTGCGGGATACCGGGCAGGGCAAGCGTTCCACGTTCGTGGCCCTGGACACCGAGGGCGGCCGCGCGCGGCTGAAGAAGCTGATCAGCCGCGCGGACGTGCTGGTGCAGTCGTTCCGCCCGGGCGCGCTGGAGCGGATCGGCTTCGGGACCGAAGAGCTGGCCGAGCTGCGTCCCGGGCTGGTGATCGCGGACCTGAGCGCGTACGGCTGGGAAGGACCGTGGGCGCGGCGGCGCGGGTTCGACAGCCTGGTCCAGATGTCGAACGGCATCGCGTTCTCACCGGACGGACCGTCGCCGCTGCCGGTCCAGGCGCTGGACCACGCCACGGGCTGGCTGGCGGCGGCGGCGATCATGACGGCGGTGCGCCGCCAGGTCGAAGACGGCGGGACCCGGCGGGTCCGGCTGTCCCTGGCCGGGACGGGCCGGTGGCTGGACTCCCTGGGCCGCAAGGACCCCGCGGGCGCTTCCGTCGAGTTCGAGGACCTGCTGGAGGAAGCCGAAAGCGGCTACGGCCGGTTGACCCGGGTCCGGATGGCGGGCGGCTTGCCGGGAGCGCAACCGCACTGGGACTTCGGAACGCGGTTGCCGGGAGTCGACAAACCGACCTGGACCCCTTAGCGGCGGCGGGCGCGGCCCGCCCTTCCCGGGGGCTGCCCCCGCATCCATTTTACCGCTGGGGCCCGACAGAATCGCCGCGCCGGCCGCGGTTGTCCACAACGCGGCGGCCCTGTGGACTACCGGCGCCGGAGGCGGGAAACCAGGCCCCGCCGGGGTTTCGGCAGGTGGCCGCCCGCGATCAGCCACGTCACGAACTCGTCCGCGTACGCCCCCGACCGCTCGGTGTCCCGCTTCGGCCGGGCGGCGTTGAACTCCGCGAACAGCGGCCCGAACCGCTCCCCGAGCGCCTCCGCGAGCTCGGGCCGCTGATACGCCAGCACACGCCCGTGCTTGCGCCGCAACACGTTCGCCTCCACCTGCAACCGCGAAGCGTCGAAGCCCGCAGGGGGCGGGCCGGACGCCAGCAGCGCGTGCAGCAGTTCCGCCTGCCGTGCCGCCAGGTCCTCGCGGCTCACACCGTCACCGCCGCGCGCAGGGCCGCCAGCTCCGCGGCCAGCTCGTCGTCGGTCGGGTAGTCGTCGTCGCGTTCCAGGAGCACTCCCGGCGGGTCCGTGCGGCGCCGCAGTTCGGCCAGCAGCTGCAGGACCTCCGGCAGCACCGGGTGCGCGTGCGTGTCGTGGTAAACGCCGTCGCGCTCGACGCCGCCCGCCATGTGCACGTATGCCAGGCGCTCCCACGGGATCCCGTCCAGGAACTTCACCGGGTCCGTGCCGACGTTGCGCGCGTTCGCGTACAGGTTCGCGACGTCGATGATCAGCCGGCAGTCCGTCCGCTCGGTCAGCTCGGTGAGGAACTGCTCCTCGGTCAGCTCGTGGTCCGGCCAGTCCAGCACCGCCGCGATGTTCTCCAGCGCGAACGGGACGTCCACAATGGACTGGGCCAGCCGGACGTTCGCCACCAGCACGTCCAGCGCCTCGCGGGTGCGGGGGAGCGGCATCAGGTGGCCGGAGTCGAGCCCGCCCGCGCGGACGAAGCACACGTGGTCGCTCACCAGCGGCGCGTCGAGGGCCCGCGCGATCTCCGCGAGGTGCTGGACGCGCCCGGTGTCGAGCGGCTCGGCCCCGCCCAGCGACAGCGAAACCGCGTGCGGCAGCACCGGCAGCCCCCGCTTGCGCAACGCCACGAGCGTCTCCGGGAGGTGGTCGGCGTGCAGGTTCTCCGCGACCACCTCCACCCAGTCGACGCCGGGCAGCCGGGCGATCGACAGGTCCAGCTCGTGCCGCCAGCCGATCCCGATGCCGAGCTCACCCACCGCACCCACCTCCGCCGCACGACGAACCACACGACGAGCCGCTGCTGCACGACGAGCTCGAGCACGACGACCCGCTGCTGCACGACGACCCACCGGAGGAACCGCCGCCGCCGAACGACGTCACCGGCGGGGTCAGCGCCGCGCTCAGCTCCTCGTCCGGGTACATCGCCCAGCCGCCGAGCGCGACCGCCGCCGCGGCGCCGCCCAGCAACACGCCGCCCGCCAGCATCCCCGCCGGCAGCGGGCCGCTCGACGCGGCGCGGGCCTGGCCGAGCACCCGGTGTCCCGCGGCCGAGGGCTGCCGCGCCCCGGTCCTGGACCGCCGGACCGCCGCCACGATCGTCAGCACCGCGGCGACCAGCACCAGGAACACCAGGATCCCGACCGGGCGGCCCAGCGAAACGCCGTTGACGAGCCGCACCACGCCGAGCACCAGCACGGCCAGCTGGAGCACGAGCCCGAACGTCCGGGACTGGCGCTTCGCGGACGCCGACGCCAGCAGCCCGCGCTGGTCGAGGCCGTCCTCCAGGGCCCGCATCGCCGCGGAGCCGCGGACGTACGACCGGATCGTCGAGGTCGTCTTCAGCTGCGCCGCGTCGAAGACGGCCTGCTCCAGCGGCTCGGCCGGCCGCGCGCCGGCCTGGCTGATCTGCTTGTAGCTGTTGACGCGCACCTGGCCGCGTTCCACCAGCGCCGCGATCGCCGCGTCGGCGGCCCGGTCGGGGCCGCCCGCGAGGAACGCCAGCTGGTAGACGGTCGGCGGCGGGCCGGGCCGCTCGGTGTTCGCCCGCAGCGCGCGGCTCGCGGCGACCCCGGACACGACGACCCGGACCAGCAGCACGGCGATGAGCAGTGCGATGTAGAGGACCACGAAATCCGGTCCGGAGATGCCCCACGGGTCGTCCATCGCCCGTCTCCCCTCAGTGAGTTGCGGTTACCGTAGCTGTGAGACGCGGCAGGTCGCGTCGGCGTTTCACCCGCCGCAGCCCCCGCCGCCACCCCCTCCGCAGCCGCCGCCCCCGCCACCGCAGGAGCTGCCGCCCCCGCCACCGCACGAGCTGCCGCCCCAGTAACCGACGGCGACGCCGCCCCCGGCCCCGGCGAAGCGGGTGCGGCGGCTGTGCGCCCGCGCGGCCGAGCGCCGCTCGGCAGCGGCGGCCTGGGTGGCCGCCTGGCGGATGTCCTTGTCGGGGTGGCCGCCGAGCCCGTGCGCCGCGACGGTCGCGGCGGGACCGGTCGTGACCGTGCGAGCCGCTTCGGCGGCCGCCTTGCCGGCGGCGGTGGCCTCGGCGGCCGGCGGGTTGCGGGCCTTGACGGTGACGGCGATCGCGACGACGGTACCCACGACCAGCAGACCCAGCAGGATCCCGACCGGGTGCCCGGTGCTCGCCCCGGCGATCAGCCGGACCGCGCCGAAGACCAGCACGAGCCAGTACGCCACCGCGGTGGCGACCCAGGTCGAGCGCACCTTCCGCGGGTCGGTGACCAGCCCGCGGCCGATCAGCTCGGTCTCGAGCTCGAGGGCGGTTTTGTGCGCGGCGGCGGCGTCGCAGACCCGCTCGACCGAGGAGCCGTGCTTGCCGATCCGGCTCAGCGCTTCGCGGCCCACGGCGTCGGTCGCGCTGCCCTTGACGCGGCTCAGCCGGCCGTTGCCCGCCAGCCGGACGATCTGCTGGTCCAGCAGGTTCGCGACGACGTACTCGCCGAAGCGCCGCCGGCCGCCGGTCAGCACCGCCAGCTCTTCGGGCCCGGCCGGGACGCTGCCGGCGCGGCCCCGCCGCAAGAACCGGAGCCGGATCGCGGCGGCCAGTGCCGGCAGGAGCAGCAGCCCCAGGTAGAGACCCGCGAACGCCGGTCCGGGAATGCCCCAGGTGTCGGTCATGAGTCCGCCCTCCCTCGTCCGTGTGCGGAGACTACGTTCGAGGGAGGGCGGCGGGTTGCTCGCTTAAGGAGGATTTAGGACTCCGGCACCAACTTCAGCGAAATCGAGTTGATGCAGTACCGCTGGTCGGTCGGGGTCGGGTAGCCCTCGCCCTCGAAGACGTGCCCGAGGTGGCTGTGGCAGGAGCCGCAGAGCACCTCGATCCGCTTCATGCCCATCGTGCGGTCCTCGCGCAGCAGCACGGCGTCGGAGTCGGCCGGGTCGAAGAACGACGGCCAGCCGCAGTGGCTCTCGAACTTCGTGTCGCTGCGGAAGAGCTCGGCACCGCACGCGCGGCACTCGTAGACGCCGGTCGTCTTGGTGTCGGTGTACTCGCCGGTGAAGGGCCGTTCGGTCCCCGCCTGGCGGAGCACGGCGTACTCGTCGGGGCTGAGCTGCGCCCGCCACTCCTGCTCGGACTTCACGACGCGCGGGGTCGCGCCGACAACGGGTTTCATACCTTTCACCCGGTCCACGTTACGCCGCGAGCCACGCGAGGGCGTGCACGACGATGTCCCATGCGGCCACGATCACGCCGAGCACGATGAGCACGACGATGAGGGCCGACACCCAGTAGCGCAGCCCGCCGAGGCGGTTGCTCGAGTCGGCGAAGTCGGCCACGCCGTCCAGCGCGGCCTCGATGGTGTAGTTGGGCCCGCAGCGCTCGATCCGGTCGAGGTGCTCGGCGAACGCGCGCGCCTCGGGGTCGTACGGGTCCAGGCCGACCAGGTCCTCGTGGAAGCGAGGATTCTGGCCCGGCAGCGCAGCTCCGTCGTCGGCCATGCCTCCACGGTAGGCCATCGGTGCCCGCGAACCCACCAGCGGCGCGTTAAGTCTCAGTAGCCGGAGTTCGAGGCACCGATCATGGTGTTGGCGTCGATCAGGGTCTGGCCGTTGACGTTGACCATCCGGTAGCCCGGGCGACCGCCCGCGACGTTCACGTTCATGACCAGCGAGCCGTCGGCGTTGGTCCCGCCCGAGTCGGCGTGGGCCTTCGAGACGGCGCCGATCTCGCTCTTGTGATCGGCCCAGTAGGCCTGGTAGGCGGCCTGGTCGCCGTAGACCTGCTGCGCGGCCGGGGTGAGCATGTCCCAGTGCGCGGCGGGGTCACCGAAGTAGGCGATGATCTGCTGGCCGGCGGCGCTGAAGTTGCTGACCGGGGTGTCGCTCTTGGTCTTGCCGAGGCCCGCCGGTGCGGCGGTCGAGCTGCTCTTGCCGGTGGTCTCGGGCGAACTCTGGCCCGACGTGGGCTGGTTGCCCGGCGACTGGGCGTTCGTGCTGCCGCCCGTGCCGCCGCCTCCGGAGTTCAGCACGAGGAAGACGATGACCGCGACCACCACGACCGCGGCGCCGCCCCCGGCCAGCAGCGCGTACTTGCGCTTGTTGTCCGGCTTCGGGGCGTTCGACGAGTACTGGGGCGCCCTGGCCGTCGGCGCGGCCGCGGGCATCGGTCTCGGCGGGGTGTTCGGCGGCGCCGCCGGCGAGCGCATCGGCATGAACGCCGCGGTCGGGCGCGGCGGGTTCGACGCCGCCTTGTTCGCGGGCACCGGCGTGCCGACCGGCGGCGACGACGGCGCCTTCTGGTCCGTGCGCTGCCACGGCGGGCGCTCGCCGCTCTCGGCGGCCGCGGCGGGCTTGCGGCCCGAGCCACCCGACAGCAGCGGCGGAGACGCCGACATGCCGCCCGGCTCGGTGCGGGCCAGCGCGGCCAGCCGCTCGCGCGCCTCGGCCATGCTGGGCCGTTCGCCCGGCTCGCTGCGCAGCAGGCTCATCAGCAGCGCGGTGGCCGCGCCCGCCTGCACCGGCGGGTTGATCTGGCCGTTCGCGGCCGCGTAGAGCAGTGCGAGCTGGTTGGTCGTGTTGCCGTACGGCGTGGTGCCCTCGATCGCCTGGTAGAGGGTCGCGCCGAGGGCGAAGACGTCGGAGCTGGGCACCGGGTCGGCGCCGCGGGCCAGCTCGGGCGCCAGGTAGGCGGGGGTGCCGCCGATCAGGCCGGTGGCGGTGAGCGTCATGTCGCCCGCCGCGCGCGAGATGCCGAAGTCGGTGATCTTCGCGGTGCCGGTCTCGTCGATGAGGATGTTGCCCGGCTTGACGTCGCGGTGCACGATCCCGGCGCGGTGCGCGGCCACCAGCGCGGACGCGACCTGCTCGCCGATCCGGGCGACGCGGCCGAGCGGGAGCGTGCCCTCCTCGGCGAGGATCGTGGAGAGACTGGGCCCGTCGAGGTACTCCATCACCAGGCACGGGTCGCCGTTGTGCTCGGCGATGTCGAACACGACGATCGCGTTCGGGTGCTGGAACCGGGCCGCGTTCTTCGCCTCGCGCATGGCGCGCTGGCGCATGTTGTCGCGTTCGGTCTCGGAGACGCCCGGCTGCGGGAGGATCTGCTTGATCGCGACGGTGCGCTCGAGGCGCACGTCAGTGGCGCGCCACACGACTCCCATGGCACCGCTACCAATGTGCTCGACGAGGCGGTAGTGCCCCGCGATCAGCTGACCGGTGTCGATGGCGGCTGCTCCTGACGAAATTCCCGGTGATGGTGGCCCTGCTCAGCGCGTTTACGCTTCGCGCACCCGATCGAGTGTAGCGGTCGGCTCTGTGCTGTTCGCGTCAGCCAGCAGGTCCGGCGGGCCCGGTTCGGCCGGTGCCCGCTTCTTGAACACCGTGACCAGCCCGATCGCCCCGGCCAGCGCGAACACGCCATAGCAGGCGAGCAGCGCGGGCGGCGTGTCGCCGGTCAGGGCGTCGCCGAGGACGACCACGGCGACGGTGCCGGGCACGCTCCCGAGCAGCGTACCGGCCAGGTACGGGGCGAGCCGCACCGAGGACACGCCGCAGAGGTAGCTGAAGGGGGCGAAGGGCACGACCGGGATCAGCCGCAGGGACGTGATCGCGAGCACGCCGCCGCCGGAGAGCCGGTCGTTGACCGTCCGCACGGCCGACCGGTGCAGGTGGCGGGTGACCAGGTCCCGCCCGAGCAGCCGGGCCAGCCCGAAGGACAGGCCGGCCGCGACGGTGGTGGCGACCAGGCCGATGGCGATCCCGGCGGTGGTGCCGACCAGCAGGCCGGCGGCGAGGTTGAAGACGGTGCGCGGGATCGGCGCGACGGTGAGCAGCGCGTAGGCGGCGAAGAGCACGAGCGGGGTGGCGGGCCCGGTGGCGGCGGCCCAGGCGCGCAGCTCGGCCGGACCGGGGATCGGCAGCAGCACCGCGGCGGCCGCGAAGAGGGCGACGACGGCGAGCGCGACGATCAGCTTGGTGCGGCCGGACACCCGCTTCAGCCTACAGACGCACTTTCACGTGAAAGTGCCCACCTGCGGCCGGACCTTTCACGTGAAAGTGCCGGCCGCAGGTGGGCGCCGCGGTGGGCGATCACCGCTAGCGTGGCCGCATGCCCAAGCACGGTGACCCGGTCGAGTACGAGGTGGGCGGGCGCACCGTCCGCGTCTCGAGCCCGGACAAGGTGTACTTCCCCCAGCGCGGCATCACCAAGCGGCAGGTCGTCGAGCACTACATCACGGTCGGCGCGCCGCTGCTGCGCGCGATCGGCGAACGGCCGACGACGCTGAAGCGGTACGTCGACGGCGTCGAGGGCGAGTGGTTCTACGCCAAGCGCGTGCCCAAAGGCGCCCCCGAGTGGCTGGAGACGGCCGAGATCACCTTCCCCTCGGGCCGCACGGCGGCCGAGGTGTGCCCGACCGAGCCCGCGGTGTTCGCGTGGGCGGCCAACCTGGGGACGTTCGACTTCCACCCCTGGCCGGTCCGCCGCCCCGACGTCGACCACCCGGACGAGCTGCGCGTCGACGTCGACCCGCCGGACCGGGCCGGCTTCGCCGACGCGGTCGAAGTGGCGCTGGTGGTCCGCGAGGTGCTGGCGGACGCGGGGCTGACGGGCTACCCGAAGACGTCCGGCGGGCGCGGGGTCCACGTGCTGGTCCGCATCCGGCCGGAGTGGGACTTCGTGGCGGTCCGCCACGCGGTGATCGCGCTGGGCCGCGAGGTCGCCCGGCGCATCCCGGAGAAGGCGACGATCGCGTGGTGGAAGGAGGAGCGCGGCGGCCGCGTGTTCCTGGACTACAACCAGGCGGCGCGCGACCGGACGGTGGCGTCGAGCTGGTCGGTCCGCGGCACCCCGCGGGCGACGGTGTCGACGCCGCTGACGTGGGACCTGCTGCCCGAGGTCGACGCGGACGACTTCGACGTGCTGACGATCCCGGCGTTCCTCACCGAGCACGGCGACCTGCACGCGGGGATGGACGCCGAGGCGTTCGGGCTGGAGACGGCGCTGGAGTGGTACGAGCGGGACCTGCGCGACCACGGGCTGGGGGACATGCCCTACCCGCCGGACTACCCGAAGATGCCGGGGGAGCCCAAGCGGGTCCAGCCCAGCAAGGCGCGGCCGGAGGCCTGAGCGCGGCTGTGCCCGGTGCCACAGGGGTGCCGAGGGCCACGCTTTCGCGCGAAAAAACGGTCGGAGCGGACCCGAAAAGCACGCGGTGGAAAACGGGGAGTGATCACCCCGCTGCCCGCTGTCGCCTTTCGGGTCACAAATGTCGTACAGCGTCCTCGGTGGTCTCGACCACCGGCACGATCGGCGTAACGTGCGGTCCCGAATCGACGATCCTCCGGCGACAAGTCCAGGGGCGAGTTCTAGGGAGGCCCTTCGTGGACGACCTGATCGCATTCCTCGCCGCGCGCGTCGGCGCGCGGCAGGCGTTGATCATGCAGGCCGTCAACAAGGCGAAGGCCGGCGAGACGATGAACCGCGGGGAGACCAAGGTCGCCGTCGAGCAGAAGATCCGCGGGATGACCGACCTCGAGCTCGACGTCGTCAACCAGATGATCAACGAGATCGAGGCCACGCGGCGGATCCTGCTCGCCCACCGCACCACCGTGTCGGAGAAGGTGCCCGGGTTTCCGCTCTACGGCAGCGAATACTGGTGTGAGACCTGCCACGTGCCCGCCGACGAGGCCGGCTCCAACTGGTGCCTCACGCTGCGCCTGCTGGCCCTGCCCTACGCCGACCACCCGGAGTACAGCGAGCGCTGGCGGCCCTGACGGGAATCCCGCCGCACGCCGGGCGTTGCACCCCGCGTGAGGCTTTCCGTGCTCGATCGCTCGCCTGTGCGCCGCGACGGCGGGACCGCGCGAGCGCTGCGGGACACCGTCGCCTTCGCCGCCGACGTCGAACGGCTGGGCTACCACCGGTTCTGGGTTTCCGAGCACCACGGCGTGCCCGGGGTCGCCGGGTCCGCGCCGACCGTCCTGGCCGCCGCCGTCGCGGGGGCCACCAGCCGGATCCGCGTCGGCACCGGGGGTGTCATGCTGCCGAACCACCGGCCGCTGGTCGTCGCCGAGCAGTTCGGGGTGCTGGAAGCGCTGTACCCGGGCCGGATCGACATGGGCCTGGGCCGCTCGGTCGGCTTCACCGCCGGCGTCCGCGAGGCACTCGGCCACGGCAAGGAAGCGGCCGACGGTTTCGGGGCGCAGGTGCGGGAGCTGCTCGGGTTCTTCGCCGGCGAGCACCCCGGCGTGCACGCCTACCCGGCCGAAGGGCTGCGCGTACCGCCGTTCCTGCTGGCCACCGGGTCCGGCGCCGACCTCGCCGCCGAGCTCGGGCTGCCGCTGGTCATCGCACCCGTCCGCGGTGAACGCGCCCTCACCGAAGCCGTGACGCGCTACCGGGACGGCTTCCGGCCGAGCCGGTGGGCGCGCGAGCCGTACGTCGTGGTGTCCTCGGCGATCGCTGTGGCGGACTCGGCCGCCGACGCGCGGCGCCTGCTCGTCTCCGAGGCCTGGGCGACGGTGTATTCGCGCTCCCACGGCGTCTTCCCGCCGCTGTCGCCGCCGTCGGAAGTCCTCGCGCTGCCGATGACCGACCGCGAGCGCAGGCGCCTCGAAGAGACTCTGGACGGCCAGATTTCCGGTACCGCGGCCGAAGTCGAGGACCGCGTCGGCGCAGTGATCGACGCCGCGGGTGCGGACGAGGTTTTGGTGACGACGGCCGCCTACGACCAATCCGCGCGGCTCGATTCCCTCGCCCGGCTGGCCGATCTTCCCGTCCTTGTGTGAGCCGATTTCCCCATATCCTGATATCGCGTCGGAGAATTACCGCTGGCGCAATTCCCCGCCCCGGCGCTACGGTTTCCGGCGTGACTGCCGGGTCGGCCTCGAGCCGTGAGCAGACGGGGTACCCGGCTGTGCCGTGACCTCCGGGCGGGCCCGTGGCCCGCCGCCTCCCGCACGTCTTCCGTCATCGGAACGTGCGCGGGAAGGAGGTGAATCGCATGTCCCAGTGGCAAGAGTTCGTCGCGGCCCACGCCGAGGGCGGGGTCCTCGACGGTGTCGTGGTGCGGGCGCTGCCGTTCGGCGCGTTCGTCGAGGTCGCTCCCGAGGTGCACGGCCTGCTCGTGACCGATCGGGTGCCCGAGACGGGCAGCCGGGTGACGGTCCGCATCGAAGCCATCGACGTGGAACGCCGCCGGTTCAGCCTGGTCCGGGCGTGATGTGAGCCGGTTCGGGGCCGGGCGCCCGGCCCCGAACCCGCTCGGCGATCTCCCCGGCCACCTCGGCCGCGGACCTGCCGCCGGTGGCCCCGAACCGCCGGAGTCCTCGATCCGCCGCCACAGCTCGGCCGGCTCGGCGTGCGGGCCGAAGTGCGCCACGCCGGGGGCGGGGCCTCGGCGGTGTCGTGGTGCGGGCGCTGCCGTTCGGCGCGTTCGTCGAGGTCGCTCCCGAGGTGCACGGCCTGCTCGTGACCGATCGGGTGCCTGGGACGGGCAGCCGGGTGGGGCAGGGCGCGCTGCCTCAGCCGAGCACGAACGGCAGCCGCGCGGCCAGGTCGCCCAGCTGCGCCGTCTCGGCCTCCGTCGGCGCGCGGCGGCCCGTCGCCACCAGCAGCACGTCCGTGTCGGAGAACGACGCCGGGAACCGCGCGCCGGTGATCTTCTCCAGCATCTCGCGCGAGCGGGCCAGCCCTTCCGCGGGCGGCGGGGTGGCTCCCGGGACGTGGGCGATCAGGTCCAGGTGGTGCAGTGTCCACTCGAGGGCGTAGACCAAGAGGAAGTCCGCCACCGTCAGCACCATGTCCTGGGTGCTCACCGCGAGGCCGGGGTCGGCCAGCTCCCCGGCGCGGCCGGCGGCCGCGCCGACGTCGGCCAGGTGCGCCCGCAGCAGCTCCGGGTCCCCGTACGCCGCCGCCAGGCGGACGGTCACCGCGTCCCCCGGGTCTTCGCCGGTCGGCGGCTCGTCCGTGACCGTCCAGTACGTGATCGCGTCGTGGGTCGGTGCGGTGCCGGCGGGCGTGACCAGGGTGATCAGCACGTCCTGGGCGTTGACGATCAGGTGGCACACCAGGTCGCGGACCAGCCAGCCCTGGCAGCCGGACGGGCGGGAGAAGTCTTCGGCGGACAGGTCGGCGACCGCGGCGTGCAGCGCCGCCCAGGTACGGGTGAAGAGGAGCACGAGGCCAAGCTAACAGCGCACGCCAGCCCTTTTCAGAGGCGCAGTTGCAGCTGGGTGAGGATCCGCTGGGCGGGGTCGTCGAAGTCCACTCCGGACACTTCGGCCGCCCGCCGGACGCGGTAGCGGACGGTGTTCGGGTGGATGTTGAGCACCCGGGCCGCCGCGCGGACGTCGCCGAACGCGTCGAGCCAGGCCAGGACCGCCGGCACCAGGATCCCGCCGTGCTCGGTGTCGTGCTCCACGAGCGAGACCAGCCGCGGGTCGCGGATGCGGGGCTGGGAACCGAGGAACGCCAGCACCTCCGACAGCAGGACTTCGGCGCGGACGTCGGCCAGGGAGGCGACGTCGGCGGCCCAGTGCCCGCGGGCCATCGCCGCCAGCACGCGGTCGGCGTCACCGCGCGACGCCGCCGCGTCGGACAACCGGGGCACGACCCCGCCGAGCGCCGCCCGCACCGGGACGTCCAGGTGGCGGCGCGCGGTTCCGGTGATTTCCCGCGCCAGCGCCAGCACCGCCGCGTCGGAGTGCTCCGGCAGGTCGGGCAGCAGCGCGTAGACGCGGCCGCCGATCACGCTCACCAGCGCGCTGCGCCGGTAGGCCGCCGTGTGCACGGCGATCAGGTGCACCAGCTCGGCGCGCCGCAGCTGCCGGTTGTCCGACCGCTCCAGCGAAAACGCCAGCACCTGCGCCGGGCGCGCGGGGTCCGCGCCGATGTCGTCCGCGACGGACTCCGCGTCCAGCCGCCCCTCCAGCAGGCTCGCGAGCAGGTCCTCCCGCAGCCGCAGCTCGGGGCTCGGCAGCGTGCGGGCGCGGATCAGCTGCGGCGCCAGGGCGCGGCTGGCGCCGAGCAGGGCCGTCTCGGCGCGTTCGGTGAGGGGCTGCGCGCCCTCCTGGACCCAGATCGTGCCGAGCGGCTGCTTGCCCGCGTGGATGCCGGCCGCGATCCGGCGGCGGATGCCCAGCTCGGGGCGCTCGTCGATCCGGACGATCCCCTCGCCGGCCCGCAGCCGCTGGTAGACGCCCCATTCGCGCAGCATCGCGAGGTAGCGCTCCGGGCCTTCGCGGCCGAGGATCGACAGCCGCCTCAGCTCGTCGACCTCGTCGCCCGCCCGCGAATACGCCAGGACGCGGTTGGCGGTGTCCTCGATGCTGACCAGCCCGCCGGTGAGCGTCGCGATGGTCTGGGCCAGCGCGAACAGGTCGCCGAGGACTTCGCCGCTGGCCGCTTCGCCGCCCGCGCGGGCCGCTTCGACGACCCCGCGGGCCAGGGATTCCACTTGCTCCCAGCGCGCTTCCGCGCCGACCGTCAGCAGCGCGACGCCCGCGTCGGCGGCGATGTCGGCGCCGGTCGCCCCCTTGACCGCCACCGCGGCCGCGCCGCCGCGCCCGGCCGCGCGGATCGCCGGGGCCGCCGCCCGGCCGCGTGCGCCGATCACCAGCACCAGGTCGCCGGGGGAGGCCTCCAAGGGGTCCTCGGGATCGAGGATCACGACGTCGGAGACCGGCACGCCCAGGCCGTGCGGGGCCACGACGACCTCGACGAGCGGCTCGCCGAGCGTCGCCAGGACGTGGCGCAGCGAGGTCATCGCGGGGTTATCCGATCGGCCAAGATCATACGAGCGATTTTAGCCGTTCGAACAAGCCGCGACGACGTGTCCGGAGTTACCGTTCGGGGCATCAAAGACGTGGAGCGCAGCAGAGGAGCCGCCGTGGACGCCGTGACCCAGACCCCCGCCCCGAAGAACGAGCCGGTGCTCACCTACGCGCCGGGCAGCGCTGAGCGCGCCGAACTCGAGGGTGCGCTCAAGCGGCTGGGCCAGGCGGAACCGGTCGACCTGACGGTCACCGTCGGCGGCGAGCAGCGCCCCGGCGGCGGCGAGAAGATCGACGTCGTCCAGCCGCACAACCACCGGCACGTCCTGGGCACCATCCACAGCGCGACCCAGCAGGACGCCACCGACGCCATCGCCGCGGCCGCGAAGGCCGCTCCGGAATGGCGCGCGCTGTCCTACGACGACCGCGCCGCCATCCTGCTGCGCGCCGCCGACCTGCTCACCGGCAAGTGGCGCGCCACCCTCAACGCCGCCACCATGCTCGGCCAGTCCAAGACCGCGACCCAGGCCGAGATCGACTCCGCCTGCGAGCTCGCCGACTTCTGGCGCTTCAACGTCGAGTTCGGCCGCCGCGTCCTGACCGAGCAGCCGGTCAGCTCGCCGGGCGTGTGGAACCGGATGGAGCACCGCCCCCTGGAAGGCTTCGTCTACGCGATCACGCCGTTCAACTTCACCGCGATCGCCGGCAACCTGCCGACCGCACCCGCGCTGATGGGCAACACCGTGGTGTGGAAGCCGTCGCCGACGCAGTCGTTCGCCGCGCACCTGACCATGCGCCTGCTCGAAGAGGCCGGCATGCCGCCGGGCGTCATCAACCTGCTGCCGGGCGACGGCAAGGCCGTTTCCGAGGTCGCCCTGACCCACCGCGACCTGGCCGGCATCCACTTCACCGGCTCGACCGCCACGTTCCAGCACCTGTGGGCCACGGTCGGCGCGAACATCGCGGGCTACCGCTCGTACCCGCGGCTGGTCGGCGAGACCGGCGGCAAGGACTTCGTGCTCGCGCACCCGTCGGCCGACGTCGACGTCCTGCGCACCGCGCTGGTCCGCGGCGCCTTCGAGTACCAGGGCCAGAAGTGCTCCGCCGCTTCGCGCGCGTACATCCCGCGCAGCGTCTGGACGAAGCTGAAGGACGGCCTGGTTTCCGAAACCGAGGCGCTGTCCTACGGCGACGTCACCGACCTGTCGCACTTCGGCGGCGCGGTCATCGACGCCCGGGCGTTCGCGAAGCACACCGACCTCTTCGAGAGCGTGCAGAACGACGCCTCGGTCGAGGTGCTGACCGGGGGCACCGCCGACGACAGCGTCGGGTACTTCGTCAAGCCGACGATCCTCGTCTCGGACAACCCGAAGCACGAGATCTTCTCGACCGAGTACTTCGGGCCGATCCTGTCGGTGCACGTCTACGAGGACGGCGACTTCGACGCCGTGCTCAAGCTCGTGGACGAGACGGCGGCCTACGCGCTGACCGGCGCGATCATCGCCGACGACCGCGCGGCCGTGGCGAAGGCGTCCGAGGCGCTGCGGTTCGCCGCGGGCAACTTCTACGTCAACGACAAGCCGACCGGCGCCGTCGTCGGCCAGCAGCCGTTCGGCGGCGCGCGGGCCTCGGGCACCAACGACAAGGCCGGGTCGATCTTCAACCTCCAGCGCTGGACCAGCCCGCGCTCGATCAAGGAGACGTTCGTGCCGCCGACCAGCGTCCGTTACCCGCACCAGGGCTGAGGAGGTCCGTCATGTTGCGTGCCCCGTTGCTCGCCGCCGCCCGCTCCCGGAAGATCCGGGCGCTCGTCGAAGCCGTGCCCGCCACGCGGTCCGTGGTGCGCCGGTTCGTGGCCGGGTCCGAGACCGCCGACGCCGTCCGCGTGGCCCGGGAACTGGCCGCCGACGGCCGGCGGA
The DNA here is from genome assembly GCF_053605345.1 of Amycolatopsis sp. NPDC003865. Taxonomy (NCBI): domain Bacteria; kingdom Bacillati; phylum Actinomycetota; class Actinomycetes; order Pseudonocardiales; family Pseudonocardiaceae; genus Amycolatopsis; species Amycolatopsis sp. NPDC003865. The sequence goes on from NZ_JBSGJA010000006.1 coordinate 141,295, forward strand.
TCACCCTCGACCACCTGGGCGAGGACACCACCGACGCCGCGCAGGCCGCGTCGACTGTGGCCGCCTACGAAGCCGTGTTGTCGGCGCTGGCCGCCGAAGGCCTCGCCGAGGGGGCGGACGTCTCGGTGAAGCTGTCGGCCGTCGGGCAGTTCCTGCCGTCGAACGGCGAGGACGTCGCGCTCGAGAACGCGCGGAAGATCTGCGCGGCGGCCGAGGCGGTCGGGGCCACCGTGACGCTCGACATGGAGGACCACACCACCACGGACTCGACGCTCGGCATCCTGCGCGAGCTGCGCGGCGAGTACCCGTGGGTGGGCGCGGTGCTGCAGGCCTACCTGCGGCGCACCGAGCAGGACTGCCGGGAGCTGTCGGGCCCGGGGTCGCGCGTGCGGCTGTGCAAGGGCGCCTACGCCGAGCCCGAGTCCGTCGCGTTCCAGGAGAAGTCCGAGGTGGACAAGTCCTACGTCCGCTGCCTGCGCGTCCTGATGGCCGGTGCCGGGTACCCGATGGTGGCCTCGCACGACCCGCGGATGATCGAGATCGCCGCCGCGCTGGCCGAGGAGAACGGCCGGACCGACGACGACCACGAGTTCCAGATGCTCTACGGCATCCGCCCGGAAGAGCAGAAGCGGATCGCGGCGTCGGGCTCGCGCATGCGCGTCTACGTGCCCTACGGCGACGAGTGGTACGGCTACTTCATGCGCCGGCTGGCCGAGCGGCCGGCCAACCTGGCGTTCTTCCTGCGCGGGCTCGCGACGAAGTCCTGAACCTGACGGAGGCCGCCCCCGTGGGGGCGGCCTCCGTCAGGTGGTGGTGGTCAGGCCTGTTCGGCCTCGGCTTCGGCGGCCTTGCGCTTGACCTCGGCCATGTCGACCTCGCGAGCCTGCTTGATGAGCTCTTCGAGGGCGGGCTCGGGCAGCGCGCCGGGCTGGGCGTAGATCAGCGTCTTGTCGCGGATGATGGCCAGCGTCGGGATGGAGCGGACGTCGAAGGCGGCGGCGAGCTGCTGCTGCGCTTCGGTGTCGACGCTCGCGAACACGATGTCGTCGTGCTTTTCGGACGCCTTCTCGTAGACCGGCGCGAATTGGCGGCACGGTCCGCACCAGCTCGCCCAGAAGTCGATCAGGACGAACTCGTGGTCGTTAACCGTCTGGTCGAAGTTCTCGGCGGTCAGCTCAACGGTGCTCATGCCCTGGTCAACGAAGCGGGCGCGGCGGGAATTCCCGGGTCCGGGGTAGCGTCTGCACCCGAGCACCCGTGAAGAGGAGGACACATGGCCGACGGCGAAATCCTGGGCCGGATCGACGAGCTGATCGCCGAAGAGCACGAACTGCGGTCGCGCTCGGTCGGCGTGGGGCTGAGCGGCGGCGACAAGGACCGCCTCACCGCGGTCGAGCAGCAGCTCGACCAGTGCTGGGACCTGCTCCGCCAGCGGCGCGCGAAGTCGGAGTTCCACGAGAACCCGGACGACGCGCAGGCCCGCCCGGTCTCCGAGGTGGAGTCCTACCGCCAGTGACGCTCGTGAGTGGGAAACAGGGCCGGAACGCTGTTTCCCACTCACGAGACTGGCGCCGGGGGAGAGGGGACCGGTCCTTCTCAGGCGGGGCAGAGGGTGCCGTCGGCCGGGACCTTGCCGTCCACCAGGAACGCCCGGGCCGCCTCCGTGACGCACGGCGACGTGCCCACGGCGCCGTGGCCCGCGCCCTGCCACGTGATCGTCACGGCCGTCGGCATCTGGTCCGCCGCCCGGGTGCTGCCCACCTGCGGGGTCACCGGGTCGGCCGCGGTGGCCGCCACCAGGATCGGCGGGGCGCCCGTCGCGCCCGCCGGGGGCAGCGGCTCGGTGCGGACCGGCCACGGCCCGCACCACGCCAGCTGCTGTGCGACGACCGTGCCGAACTGCGGGTACTTCCCCCGCATCCCGGCCACGACCTGGTCGAGCTGGTCGGCCGAGAGCCGCGTCTGGCTGTCGTTGCAGCGGGTCGCGATCGTCGCGTCGAGCCGGGACGGCTGCGCGCGCGTGTCGTGCAGCGCCGGCGACGCGAAGACCGCCAGCGGGGCGATGTTCCCGCCTCGCGCCGCCGCGATCGCGTCGGCCAGCTCCGGCCAGCGCGAGCGCTGCGAAAGCCCCGAGTAGACCGCGTACATCGCCACCCCCGGCCCGAACGCGACGCCGTCCTCGGTCAGCGGCGCGATGTTCTGCCGCAGCTGGCCGGTGAGCGCCGTCAGAGCCGCCTTCGGGTCGCCGAGGGCGCACTTGCGCGCCGCGCAGTCCGCGGCGAACGCGTCCAGCGTCGTCTGGGCGCCGGCGGCGACCGCGTCGAGCACCGCCGCGGTGTCCGGGCCCGGGTCGGGGACGCCGTCGAGCACCATCCGGCCGACCTGACCGGGGAACCGCACCGCGTACTCCGACAGCAGCTTCGAGCCGTCGCCGCGGCCGAGCGCGTTGAGCCGGTCCGAGCCCAGCGCCTTGCGCAGCTCCTCCAGGTCGCCCGCGCCGCGCCAGCTGTCCAGCGCGGTCTGGGAGTCGTCCAGCTCGATCGCGCACTGCTGCCCGGCCTTGCGCGCCGCGTCCAGGACGTCCTGCAGGTCGCCCTGGCCCGGGTCGGCGTCGATCAGGTCGTGCCGGATGTCCGGCGGCACGCACTGGACCGGGGCCGAGAGGCCGGTGCCGCGCCGGTCCAGGCCGATGAGCGAGAACTTCGCCAGGAACGCCGGTGGCAGCGTCGCGGCCAGCCGCGCGGCGTACACCGTGCCCGGGTCGCCGTCGACGTCGTTGACCACGACCAGCGGGATCGGCCCGGTGCCGGCCTTCAGCGCCAGCAGCCGCACCACCGACCGCCGGGCCTCGCCGGGCGCGTCGAGCGGGGTGGTGACCCTGGCGCAGGTGAAGTGCAGGCTGTCCGGCACCGGCGGGGTGCCGATCCGCTGCCGGGTGTCGTCGTCGCAGTCGGCCCACCGCAGCGACGGCGACTGCGGTTCGGTCAGCGGCGGCAGCGGCACCGACGGCGTGCCGGTGGGGGACGCGGCCGTCGTCTTCCCGTCGTTTTCGACCAGCGCCGGGCGGACCGACGGCCCCGCGGCGCAGCCCGCGGCGGAGGCCAGGGCGAGCAGCGCGACCAGGAGACGGGTACGGCGGCGGCGCACGGGCGGGGTCCTCACGTCGATCAAGGGCACGGTAGGAGCCGAGCTTCGCACGCCCGGTGTGGGACGCGGGTTAGCGGGTCCGCACCACCTGGCCGCGGAACACCGCGTCGAGGTCGTAGCGGGCGGGCTCCTCGAGCTGGCTGTAGTCGCACGACGCGGGTTCGCGGTCGGGCCGCCACCGCTTGAACCGGGCGTTGTGCCGGAAGCGCGACGGCATCCCGCCTTCGGTGTTCTCGTAGGCGACTTCGACGACGCGCTCGGGCCGCAGCGGCACCCATTCGTGTTCGGTGGCGCGCCAGCGTGTGACCCCGCCGGGGATCCGCTGGGCCTCGCCGGTCGCCCGGCCGCCCCACGGGTGGTCCTCGCCGTCGGTGATCAGCGGCGCCAGCTCCTCGGCGAGCTCGCGGCGGCGGTCCTTCGGGAACGACCCGACCGTGCCGACGTGGTGCAGCACGCCCTTGTCGTCGTGCAGGCCCAGCAGGAACGAGCCGACGAGTTCGCCGGGGCCGCCGTCGACGTGCCAGCGCAGCCCGGCGAGGACGCAGTCCGCGGTGCGCAGGTGCTTGTACTTGACCATCACGCGCTTGCCGGGGGTGTACGGCTCGTCCAGGGGCTTGCCGATGACGCCGTCGAGGCCCGCGCCCTCGAAGAGCTCGAACCAGTGCCGCGCGGTGTCCGGGTCGGTGGTCGCCGGGGTCAGCGGGAAGCGGTCGCCGGCCAGCTCGACGAGCCGTTCGCGGCGCGTCGACGTCGGCTCGTCGAGCAGGGATTCGTCGTCGAGCGCGAGGACGTCGAAGGCGACGAACTCGGCGGGCTGCTCGGCCGCGAGGAGCGTGATGCGGCTTTCGGCGGGGTGGATGCGTTCGGTGAGGGCGTCGAAGTCCAGCCGCCCGCCGCGGGCGACGACGAGCTCGCCGTCCAGCACCACCCGCGGCGGCAGCGTCTCCAGCAGCCGCGCGACCGCTTCCGGGAAGTACCGGTTCAACGGCTTTTCCGCGCGGGACTGCAGGTACAGCTCGTCGCCGTCCTTGAAGACGATGCAGCGGAAGCCGTCCCACTTGGGCTCGAACAGCAGGCCCCCGGAGTCCGGGATGGCCTTCGCGGGCTTGGCGAGCATCGGCTTCAGCGGCGGCTGCAGCGGTAGGGGCATGCGGGCATTCTGCGGAAAGACGCCGTTCAGCGCACGCGTTTCGCCGCGCTCGTGTCGAGCTCCAGGCGGACGGCCGTGGGCAGCACGTCGAGGCCGAGTGACTCGCGGGCCCTGGTCAGCACGCGGGTGTCCAGCTCGTCCCAGACGCTCTTGAGGTCGGTGCCCTCGTGCAGCCACAGCGTGACGCGCAACGCGGGAGACGTCCGGGAGCCGACGGCGCGGACCCGGGCGCGGCTCACGCCGTCGAGCTGTTCCGCGTCGGCCTGGACCGCGCCGGAGATCGCGCCGGCGGTGACGACCAGTTCGGCGCCTTCGGTGCGGTCGAGGTCCAGGTCGGGCCGCGGCTCCGGGCGCAGCGACCGCAGGGTGCCGCGCAGGCCGAGCACGACCAGCAGGAGCCCGAGCACGATGGCGGCGATCCGGGCCGGTGTGGCGTGGCCGCCGAGCCAGTCGAGCGCCAGCGGGTCGAGCAGCGGACGGCGCCCGCGGAACTCACCGAGCACGCCGAAGCCGACCACCAGGGCCAGTGCCCCGCCGAGCAGCGCCAGCAGCCCGATCAGGAACACCCCCGTGCGTTCGCCCGCGTACGACCGGGAAAGCGCCTTCGCGGCGACGGATTTGCTCATCGGCGGTCCTTGGGTGAGTCGACGACGACCGACACCTTCGGTCGCCGCGCGAGCGGGACGTCGTCGAGGAGGGCCGACACCGTTTCGAGCAGCCGCGGCCGGAGCTCGCCCTCGGCTTCGAGCGTGCTCTTCGCCCGGACGCGGACGCGGCGGGCGCTCGCGGTGACCGTCGCGCCGGCGACGTTGTCCTGCGCGCGCACGGTGAGCCCCACCAGCCGGGCCAGCGACCGCGGCGACGTCGAGACGCTCACCTCGTCGGCCGGGTCGGTGAGCCGGACCGCGCGGTTGCCGGCGGTCAGCGCGCACAGCAGCAGGACGAGTCCCGCCGCGGCGAGCACGCCGGCGCCGACGCGCACCGCGTAGGCGTCCCAGCCCAGCGAAGCGAGTTCGGCCCGCCACCGCGGCCACGGCACCAGCAGCGGGGCCGAAGCGGGGCGCCACCAGTGCCAGGCGACTTCCAGGGCGAGCAGCGCCCCGGCGGCGGCGAAGGCCAGCCCGAGCAGCGTCGAGAGGAGGCGGACGACCACGCGCACGGCTACCGCACCCTCGGCGTCACCGCGGGCCGCAGCGCGGACACCGTCACGGCCAGCGTGCGGACGTGGTAGCCGGTGAGCAGCTCGACCTCTTCGGTCACCTTCTCGCGGACCGCGCCGACGACGGTCCGCACCGGCACCGGGTACTGCAGGGCCAGGTCCAGCGCGAGGTCGACGTCGTTGTCGAGGCCGCCGACCTTCGCCTTGGCGCCCTTCTTGCCGTCGCTCGTGGTGCCCGGCACCTGGTCGGCGGCGTGCTGGGCGACCTTGCGCACCACGGCGTGCCCGACGGTGAGCGTGCCGCGCTCGGCCGGTTCGGCGAGCTCGCGCGGCACGTCCAGCACGCGGCTCACTTGTCGCGGCCCTTGCCGAAGAGCTCGCCGAGGTCGAGCTCGCCGTCGAGGACCCGGCCGGCGACCAGGCCGATGATCCCGACGGCCAGGGTCACCAGGAACGCGGTGAACCCCTGGGACGCGGCGAGGCCGAGGATCAGCCCGGCCAGTAGCCCGGTCTGCGTTGCGTTCACATGTCCTCCTTGGACGGTCCTTCGTGCGGAAAGGGGGTCACCGCACCCGGGGTGGCCGGCGGCGGAAGCGGGCGAGCAGCGCGGCGATCCCGCGCCGGCGGGCGGTGAAGCGCACCGGCGCGTCGTAGCGGGAGTCCACTTCGGACTCCCCGGCGCGGAACCGGGCCAGCCCTTCGGCGAACACCACCGGATCGCCGCCGACGTCGGGGTGGTGGGTGCGCACGAACTCCCGGAAGGCCGCGCGGCCGTCTCGGTCGCGCCCGGTCATTCCACCCGCGTCGATTCGGGTTCTTCCTCGCCGGGCAGGTGGATGTCGTTGACCGCGATGTTCACCTCGATCACCTCGAGGCCGGTGATCTGCTCGACCGCGGTGATCACGTTGCGCCGCACCGCGCGGGCGACGTCGACGATGCGCGCGCCGTACTCGACGATCACGTCGAGGTCGATCGCCGTCTGCTTCTCGCCGACCTCCACCGCCACGCCGGTGGTGCTCACCGTGCCGGAGCCGGGGATGCGTTCGCGCAGCGCGCCGATCGCGCGCGACACCCCGCCGCCGCCCAGGGCGTGCACCCCGGCGACTTCGCGGGTGGCCAGGCCGGCGACCTTCTGCACGACCAGTGACGAGATCGTGGTGCGGCCGGCGGCGCCCTCCTCGTTGAGCGGGGTCACCGTGCCGGGGCTTTCGGTCCGTTCCGGGTGCATGCGTGCGGGCTCCTCTCGCGGCGGTCTCTCGCCCGTACGATGCCCGCGGGCGCGCAAACCTCACGCAGACTCACCCGATCGGGGGAACGTCAGTCCTGGTGGACGTCCACGACGTGCACGTTCACCGCCGCCTCGGTCCCGAGCTGGCGCGCCAGCTCCGCGGTGACCTCCCGCCGCAGCGCTTCGGCGGCCTCGTCGGCGGCGACGCCGAACCGGACCGACACGAGCACCTGCACGGCGTCGTCCTCGACCGCGACGGCCGACACCCGCACCCCGGCCGGCGCCCGTTCGGCCGCAATCGCCGTGGCCAGCCGGGTGACGACGGCCTCCGCCACCCGGAGATCGCCGTCGTCGCCGGGCACCTCGACGGCCGTGCGGCGCCCGCGCGCGACGGCCCGCAGCACGCGTTCGACCAGCCCGGGCGGGGTCGGCACCCGGCGCCGGGCCGCCGCGCGCACGGCGTCCCAGCGGGGGTCCCGCTCGGGGTCGGACTGCTCGGCCATCACCGCTCCCTCAACTCGGCGAGCAGCGCCACCCTGGCCCGGTGCAGCCGGGAACGCAAGGCGCCGACGTTCACGTCGAGCACTTCGGCGACCTCGTCGTAGCTCAGCCCCTCCAGTTCGCGCAGCACCAGCGGCACCCGCTGGGAGACCTCCAGCCTGCCGATCGCCCGCAGCACCGCGTCGACCTCCTCGGCCCGCACGACCCGGCCCTCGGGGCCGGGAACCGCGGCGGCGAGCAGCGCCGTGTCCACAGTGGACCGGTCGGCGGGCTCGTCGAGGGAGACCGTGGGACGGCGGCGGCGCAGCAGCGCGAGCGCGCTGTTGGTGACCACGCGGTAGAGCCACGTCGAGACCGCGGACTCGTTCCGGAAACCGGGGAAGGCACGCCACGCGGCGAGCCACGAGTCCTGCACGACGTCCTCGGCTTCGGCCGCGCTGCCGGTGATCCGCAGCGCGACGCGGTACATCCGGGGCGTGTGCCGCCGCACGAGCACGCCGAACGCGGCGTCGTCGCCGGCCGCGGCCTTGGCGACCAGGTCGGCGTCGTCGGTCACCCGGCGTCCCGGCGGTAGCGCAGCAGCGTGAAGCCGTCCTCGACCAGGACGGACGCCAGCGCGAGCCGGCGCGGGACGGCGACCGGCCCCGCGGCGATCCTCGAGGCGGGCCCGGCCACGAGCATTGGTGCGACCGTGAGGCACAGCTGGTCGACCAGATCGGCTTCGACCAGCTGCGCGAACAGCCGCGGCCCGCCCTCGCACGCGACGCGGCGCAACCCGCGCGCGGCGAGCAGGTCCAGGGCGCGCCGGACGTCGACTTCGGTGTCCCCGGCGCGCAGGATCTCCGCCCCGGCCGCTTCGAGCGGTCCGGTTTCGGCGGTCTCCGTGGTCACCACGATCGGGGGCACGACGGTCTCGGTGAACAGCCGCGAGGTGGGGTCGAGGTCCGCGGTGCGCGTCACGACGGCGATCGGCGGGACGGTCTCGAAACCGAGCCGTCGACGGCGGTCGAGACGCTTCGGGCCCGCGACGACCCCGCGGTAGTCCTCGGCGCGGGCGGTGCCGGCGCCGACCAGGATCACGTCGGCGAGATCGCGCCCGAGCAGGAAGACCTTGCGGTCGGCGGCGTGCGACAGGCCCGCGGAGGTGGTGTCGACCTCGACGGCGCCGTCGGCGGACGCGACGAAGTTGACCTGCACCCAGGGGCGGTCGAGATCCGCCGGGTAGGCGTAGATTGCTTCGAGGTCGATCCCGGTCAGTTCGCCCGTCGAAGAGGGCCACACGCTCCGCACGCCGACAATCCCAGCACGGGCGTGAAGTGCGTCTCGACCGGGGGACATCGCCACCCGGTGGGGTCAGCGGCGCCGTTAGGCTCTGCGACCATGCCCGCGCACCTCACCGACCGCCGTCCCGAGCTGTCCTCCGACGAGCTGATCGGTGCGCTGGTGCCGCCGCCGCGCTTCGACGCCGTCCGGTTCGACACCTACCTCCCGAACCCGGACGAGCCGAGCCAGGCCGCCGCGGTGGAGGCGTGCTCGGCGTTCGCCGCGAAGGTCGGGCCGCGCAAGGAGAAGAAGCGCTTCAAGCTCTTCGGCGGGTCCGCGGAGCCGGCCGGCCCGATGGGGCTCTACCTCGACGGCGGGTTCGGCGTCGGCAAGACCCACCTGCTCGCCTCGACGTGGCACGCGGCGCCCTCGCCCAAGGCGTACGGGACGTTCGTCGAGCTGACCCACCTGGTCGGCGCGCTGGGCTTCGCCGAGGCCGTGCGGCGCCTGTCGGAGCACCGGATCCTGGCCATCGACGAGTTCGAGCTCGACGACCCGGGCGACACCACGCTGGTCACGCGGCTGCTGCAGGAGCTGATGGACGCGGGCGTGTACGTCGCGGCGACGTCGAACACCTTGCCCGAGAAGCTCGGCGAGGGCCGGTTCGCCGCCGAGGACTTCCTGCGCGAGATCCAGACGCTCTCGGCCCGGTTCGGCGTCGTGCGCGTGGACGGCCCGGACTACCGCCACCGCGGGCTGCCGGACGCGCCGCCGCCGGTTTCGCCGGAGGTGCTCGAGGAGTCCGCCGCGGCGCACGAGGGGTCCACTGTGGACGACTTCGACGCGCTGGTCGAGCACCTGGCTTCGCTGCACCCCTCCCGCTACGGGCGGTTGCTCGACGGCGTCACCCGGGTGCACCTGCGGGGCATCCACCCGGCACCGGACCAGAACGTGGCGCTGCGGCTGGTCGCGTTCGCCGACCGGCTCTACGACCGGGCCGTCCCGGTGGTCGTCTCCGGCGAGCCGCTGCCGTCACTGTTCACCGAGGAGATGGTGAACGGCGGCTACCGCAAGAAGTACCTGCGCGCGGTCAGCCGGCTGACGGCGCTCGCGCGGGACGCGGCACCGGCCACGTGAGCAGCACGACGGCGACGGCGAACAGCGTCCCGCCGGCGACGTCGGTCAGGTAGTGATAGCCGAGGCCGACCAGCCCGGCCGTGGCGGCGAGCAGCGCCAGCGCGCTCAGCACCACCACGAACACTTTGCGCGTGACGAGCACGAGCACGGTCAGCACCGCGACCAGGCTCACGGTGTGGCCGCTCGGGTAGACGAGGGTGGCGTTCTTCCACCGGTCGTACAGCGGCTTGAGCAGGACGGCGGTCAGCAGGATCGCCAGCAGCGGCGCGGCGAGCGCGAGCCCGGCCTCGAGCTTCCGGCCCGCGCGCAGGCACAGGGCCACGGCCGCGAGGCCCAGCGCGAACACGACGTACGGCTCGGTCGGGAAGACCAGCGCGCGCAGCACGCCGGGGCTCAGGTGCGCCGTCCACCCGGCGAACACCGCGTCGGCCGCGCCCGGGGTCGTGCCGCCCGCGAACGGCAGGCCCAGCAGCAGCGCGAGCAGCCCGCAGACCGCGGCCGGCACCCACATCGTCCTCACCCGCGCGAGGGTAGCCGCGGCGGCGTGGGACGGCTGTCTGCCACGATGCGGGGAGAGGAGGAGTGGATGCACATCACGGTGGCGGGGGCCGGGATCATCGGCTTGAGCTGCGCTCACCGGCTGGCCGGTGCGGGGCACGACGTGACGGTCGTCGCGGCGGGCGGCCCGGGGGAGTCGACGTCGGCGGTGGCGGGCGGGGTGCTGTACCCGCCGGTGCGCCGTCCGGACAAGCGGATCGCGCGCTGGACGGCGGAGACCCTCTCCGTGCTGCGGGAACAGCAGGCGCCGGGGGTGCGGTTCCGCCGCGGCCGGGTCCTGCTGGCGTCGGGGGAGCCGGAGCCGCAGTGGCTGCGGGCGATGGTCGACCCGGTCCGCGACGGCGACCGGCTGGTGTTCACGACGGCACTGGTCGACACGCCGGTCTACCTGGAGTGGCTGCTGGCCCAGGTGGTCTCGCTCGGCGTGCGGGTCGAACACCGGTCGCTGGCTTCGCTTTCGGGCCTGGGCCCGGTGGTCAACGCGGCGGGCCTCGGCGCGGGCCCGCTCGCGGGCGACGGCTCGATGGTCCCGATCGGCGGGCAGGTCGTCCACCTGGCCGACCCGGGGTTGACGGAGTTCGTGGTCGACGAGACCGGGCCGGGCGTCACCTACGCCATCCCGCACGGTTCGCACGTGGTGTGCGGCGGAACGGAGGAGCCGGGCCGCGGCGACACGGTCCCGAACCCGGGCGTGACGGCGGACATCGTGCGGCGGTGCCGCGAGCTGGTGCCCGCGCTGGCGGGGGCGGAGGTGCTGCGGTCCGCGGTGGGACTGCGGCCGTTCCGGCCGGTGGTCCGGCTGGAACGGGACGGCGACGTCGTCCACTGCTACGGCCACGGCGGCTCGGGGATCACCTTGGCCTGGGGCTGCGCGGCCGACGTCGCCGAGTTGTTCAGCGCGAGCTGAAAGCGGCGTGGTCGGCCTCCGTGAGGTCGGCGTACCGGACGGCGTACGCGCCCATCGCTTCGTCCAGTTCGGAGTCGTCGGCGAAGTAGCCCGCCAGCAGTTTCGGGTGCAGCGACCGCGTGTGCGCGCGGGCCAGCAGGGCGCCGGCCAGCCTGCCGTAGTCGTCGAGGTGGTCCTTCTCCAGCTCCGCCGGGTCGATGTCGCCCTTGAGGTTCCGGAACTGGCGGACGATGTACGGGACGCCGTCGATCGTCGTCCAGCCCAGCAGGATGTCGGTCTCGGCCTGCACCAGCCGGGCGCCGTCGACGATCCGGCGTCCTTCGTGGCGGGCGCCGGGGAGGCCGAGGTACGGCGCCAGCGCGGGCTTCGCCGCCTGTTTCACCTGCAGCACCAGGTCTTCGTCGTCGTTGCCGTGCAGCAGGGCGACGTAGCTGCGCAAGCCCACGCTGCCGGTGCCGACCACGCGGAAGGCGACGTCGGCGATCCGGTACCGCTCGATCAGCGTCCGCCGCGACTCGCGCAGGGTGTCCACATAGGACACCAAGCCGGCCGCGACGGCTTCGGCGGTCTTGGCGTCGACGTGCGTGAGGACCGGCGGGTCTTCGACGAACCGGTGGCGCGCCAGGCCGGTCTCGTGGTCGTCGACGCGTTCGGTCCACTTCGCGGCGACCTTCGCGCTGTCGTTCTTGCGGGCCTTCTCGGCGGCGTCGGCGAAGTCGTCGATCAGCTCGCCGGCGCGGGCCTTGGACAGCACCGACGAGTCCGGCAGGGCGTTCCAGCTGCGCAGGAACGGCAGGTCGGCCAGCGCGCGGATGGTGCGGCGGTAGGACTTCACGGCGTCTTCGGCGGCCTCGCGGCAGCCGGGCTCGCCGATGCCGCCCTCGCGCCCGGCGAGCACGAGGCTGGCGGCGAGCCGCTTGAGGTCCCACTCCCACGGGCCGGGGACGGTCTCGTCGAAGTCGTTGATGTCCATCACGATCTTGCCTTCGGGCGTGCCGTAGAGCCCGAAGTTGGCCGCGTGGGCGTCGCCGCAGAGCTGGGCGGTCAGCCCGGAGTCGGGCGTGCCGGCGAGATCGGCGCCCATCAGCCCGGCGGCGCCGCGGAAGAAGGTGAACGGGGACGCCAGCATGCGTTCCCGGCGGAGTTCGACCAGCTCCGGCAGGCGTCCGGCGTTGCTCGCCTCGAAGTACTGCTGCGCGCTCGGCCGGCCGGCACCCGCGGCCTCGTGGTCGTGCGTGGCGGCGGGTGTCTTCTCCCGCAGCCGCTTCCCCCGCTCGTACAGCTCGCTCGGTGTGACGCTGTTCGTGCCCACCAGCGGGCGCTCCCCGAATCCCATACCGGCACAACGTCCGAAGGGGACGTTCTGCTCCCGGGTTGTGCTCCGGATGCCGCCGGGGCGGGAGGCTCACCCGGCGGCATCCGGCCGTTTCAGGGGCGGATGACCTCGGCGATCGCGTCGATGCCGCGGTCCAGCTCCTCGCGCGTGATCACCAGCGGCGGCGCGACGCGCAGCGTGCGCTCGTGCGTCTCCTTGCACAGCACGCCGCGCGCGGCCAGCGCCTCCGACGCCTCGCGGCCCGAAGGCCCGCCCGGGGCGATGTCGATGCCCGCCCACAGGCCGCGGCCGCGGACCTCGGAGAGCCCGGTGCCGATCAGCGAGGTCAGCCTGCCGTGCAGGTGCGCGCCCAGCTCCGTCGAGCGCCGCTGGAACTCGCCCGTGGCCAGCAGCTTGACCACCGCGCGGCCGATCGCGCAGGCCAGCGGGTTGCCGCCGAACGTCGAGCCGTGCTCGCCGGGCTTCAGCACGCCCAGGACGTCGCGGCGGCCGACCACCGCGGACACCGGCATGATGCCGCCGCCGAGGGCCTTGCCGAGGGTGTAGACGTCGGCGCGGACGCCTTCGTGGTCCAGCGCGAGCACCGTGCCGGTGCGGGCCAGGCCGGACTGGATCTCGTCGGCGATCAGCAGCACGCCGTGCTCGTCGCACGCCGCGCGGACGTCGGCGAAGTAGCCCTCCGGCGGGACGATGACGCCGGCCTCGCCCTGCACCGGCTCCAGCAGCACCGCGGCGGTGCGCGGGGTGATCGCGTCGCGCAGCGCGGCCGCGTCGCCGTACTTGACCGTGACGAAGCCCGGGGTGAACGGGCCGAAGTCGGCGCGGGCGGTCTCGTCGGTGGAGAACGACACGATCGTGGTCGTCCGGCCGTGGAAGTTGGACCCGGCGACGATGATCTCGGCGGTGCCGTCCGGCACGCCCTTGACCCGGTGCGCCCACTTGCGGGCGATCTTGACCGCGGACTCGACGGCCTCGGCGCCGGAGTTCATCGGCAGCACCAGCTCGGTGCCGGTCAGCTCGGCCAGCTCCTGGCAGAACAGGCCCAGCTGGTCGTGGTGGAACGCCCGCGACGTCAGCGTGACGCGGCCGAGCTGGTCCACGGCGGCGGCGATCAGGTCCGGGTGGCGGTGGCCGAAGTTCAGGGCCGAGTAGCCGGACAGGAAGTCCAGGTAGGAACGGCCTTCGACGTCGGTCACCGAAGCGCCGGAGGCTTCGGCGATCACGACGGGCAGGGGGTGGTAGTTGTGCGTGCTCCACCGCTCGTCGAGCTCGATGAAGCTCGCGGCGGTGGGGGCGGCGGTCTCCCGGCCGGCGAACGTCGTCATGCGTTCAGGTTAAAGGCAGAAGACGCAGAGTTCAGCCGGGAATCGTTGCTTTCACCCGTTGTTCGTTGCGCAATCCGCCCGCAACACCCCCGAAACAGTGCGCGGCGATTGACGCGGGCATTGGTAAGCCGTAACTTACCGTTCGTGGCGACTTACGGAAGCGACCAGCTGGCCGCCCTCGCCGACCCGTCGCGCCGCGCGATCTTCGAGGCGCTGCGCGACGGGCCGCGCGCGGTCGGCGAGCTGGCCGCGGACCTCCCGATCAGCCGCCCGGCCGTCTCCCAGCACCTGAAGGTGCTCAAGGCGGCCGGCCTGGTCAGCGACCGGGCCGTCGGCACCAAGCGGCTCTACCGGCTGGAACCGGCCGGGATCGCCGCCCTGCGCGCCTACCTCGACGGGATGTGGTCGGACGCGCTGAAGGCCTTCGCCGAACTGGCGGAATCCACCGAAGAGGAGCAGTCATGACGACCCTGGACCCGATCCGCAAGACGATCACCGTCGCCTGCTCGCGCGAGCACGCGTTCAAGACCTACACCGAGGCCTTCGACAGCTGGTGGCCGCGGCAGCACCACATCGGGGCGGCCGAGCTCGCCGAAGCCGTCCTGGAGCCGAAGCCGGGCGGCCGCTGGTACGAGAAGACCGTGGACGGCGCCGAGTGCCAGTGGGGCGAGGTGCTCGTCTGGGAACCGCCCGCCCGGGTGGTCCTGTCGTGGCGGATCGACGGCGACTGGAAGATCAACGCCGACCCGGCGTACGCCAGCGAGATCGAGGTCAGATTCGTCGAGGAAGGACCGCGTTCGACCCGCGTCGAGCTGGAGCACCGGGGCTTCGAACGGCACGGCGAGACGGGTCCGAAGGTCCGCGAAGGCGTCTCCGGTGAGGGCGGCCACGGCGCGCTGCTGAAGTTGTTCGCCGAGAAAGCCGCCGCCTGAGCGGGTAGCTTCGCGGGATGGCGAAGAAGGACGCAGGAAGCCGGGTCCGGGACGCGCTGCGCGCCGGCGCGCAGCTGCCGGACCCGGGTTCGGCCCCGGTCGGCCCCGGCAAGAAGCCCAAGGCGCTGGCCAAGCTCGAGGGCGCCGGCGAGCGGCTGTCGGCGCTGCAGGAGTCGCTCTACGCCGAGGGCGTCGGCGGCGGTGGCCGCAGCGTCCTGCTCGTGCTGCAGGGCATGGACACCTCCGGCAAGGGCGGCACGGTCTCGCACGTGCTCGGCCTGGTCAACCCGATGGGCGTGCGGTACGCGGCGTTCAAGAAGCCGACCGCCGCCGAACGGCGCCACCACTACCTGTGGCGGATCCGCAAGCAGCTGCCCGTGCCCGGGCAGATCGGCGTCTTCGACCGGTCGCACTACGAGGACATCCTGGTCCCGCGCGTGAGCAAGCTGCTGACCCCGGCCGAGCGGCGCCGCCGCTACAGCGAGATCAACGCCTTCGAGGAGGAGCTGGCCGAGGCGGGCACCACCGTCGTCAAGGTGTTCCTGCACATCTCGCCGGAGGAGCAGCTCAAGCGGCTCAAGGCCCGGCTCGTCACCCCCGAGAAGCGCTGGAAGTTCAACCCGGCCGACCTCGACGCCCGCGCGCACTGGGCCGCCTACCAGGAGGCCTACGCCGACATCTTCAAGAAGACCTCGACCGCGCACGCGCCCTGGTACGCGGTGCCCGCCGACCACAAGTGGTACCGCAACTGGGCCGTCGCCGAGCTGCTGATCGAGACCCTCGCGGACCTGGAGCCGCGGTTCCCGGAACCGGACTACGACGTCGACGCGGAGCTGGCGAAGCTGAAGGGCGTTGGCGTATCCGCGTGACCGTCTGAAAGAGTGCGGGCGTGACCGATGTCGACGACCTCCCGTTCCTCCGCAAGCAGGCCCGGACCCAGCGCTTCACCCTCGGCGCGCCGAAGGAGTTCCGGGTCGCCCCGGACGCCTCGCGCGTGCTGTTCCTGCGCGCGGAGTCGGGTACCGACCCCCGGCACAGCCTCTGGTCGGCCGACCTGGCGACCGGCGCCGAGACGAAGCTGGTCGACGCCGCCGAGCTGCTGCCCGGCGAGGAGGAGCTGCCCGCCGAGGAGCGGGCCCGCCGCGAACGGGCCCGGGAGACCGGTGGCGGCGTCGTCCACTACGGAGTGGACGCGGGCTTCACGGTCGCCGCGTTCTCGCTCTCGGGCAAGCTCTACACCCTGGACCTGGCCTCCGGCGAGGTGACGCTGCGCGTCGACGGCGCCGTCGTCGACCCGCGGCCGGACCCGACCGGCACGCACGTCGCGTACGTGCAGAACCGGCGGCTGCACGTCATGGAGCTGGCCACCGGCGCCGACCGCGTGCTGGTCGAGGAGGACGGCGACGACATCGCCTGGGGCCTCGCCGAGTTCATCGCGGCCGAGGAGATGGACCGCACCCGCGGCTACTGGTGGGCCCCGGACGGCCGGAGCATCCTCGCCGAGCGCTCCGACCGCGGCCCGGTGCCCCGCTGGACCATCGCCGACCCGGCCAACCCGCAGCACCCGGCGAACGTCGTCGCCTACCCGGCGGCGGGCACCACGAACGCGCTCGTTTCGCTGGCGGTACTCGGCCTCGACGGCTCCCGCGTGGACGTCGAACCGGGGGAGTGGGAGTACCTGGCCTCGGTGCACTGGTCGGCGGGCGGCGCACCGCTGCTCGCCGTGCAGCCGCGCGACCAGAAACGGATGGACGTCCTCGCCCTCGACGTCGCCGACGGCTCGACCTCGGTCGTGCACACGGCGGCCGACCAGCACTGGATCGACATCGTCGGCGGCGTCCCGGCGTGGACGCCCGACGGCCGCCTGGTCGTCGAGGGGATGGTCGACGGCGACCACCGGCTGTTCGTCGGCGGCGAGGCCGTCACGCCGGCCGGGCTGCAGCTTCGCGCCGTCCTCGACGTCGGCGACGAAATCCTGTTCAGCGCGTCCGAGGACGACCCGACGCAGATCCACGTGTTCCGGACCGAAGGCGCGTCGGTGCGCCGCCTGTCCACTGTGGACGGCGTGCACCACGGATCCGGCAGCGCCGCGGTCACCGTGCTTTCCTCGTGGAGCCTGGAGCACAGCGGACCGCGTGTCTCGGTGCTGCGTGACGGCGCGCCGGTGGCGTCGATCGAGGTGTCCACTGTGGACCCGGACATCGTGCCGAACCTGACCTGGCTGACGCTGGGGGAGCGCGGGTTGCGCGCGGCGCTGCTGCTGCCGCGCGGGTACGAGCCGAGCGAGGGCAGGCTGCCGGTGCTGCTCGACCCCTACGGCGGCCCGCACGCCCAGCGCGTCCTGCAGAGCCGCAACGCCTTCCTGACGTCGCAGTGGCTGGCCGACCAGGGCTTCGCGGTGCTCGTCGCGGACGGCCGCGGCACGCCGGGCCGCGGCGCGGTGTGGGAGCGCGAGGTCCACGGGCGCCTCGCCGACGTCACGCTGCAGGACCAGGTGGACGCGCTCCAGGCGGCCGCGGCGCAGTTCCCGGAGCTGGACGTCGAGCGCGTCGCGATCCGGGGCTGGTCCTACGGCGGCTACCTGTCGGCGCTGGCGGTGCTGCGCCGGCCGGACGTCTTCCACGCGGCGGTCGCGGGCGCGCCGGTCACCGACTGGTCGCTGTACGACACGCACTACACCGAGCGGTACCTGGGCAAGCCGCAGGACGAGGTCGAAAGCTACGCGCACAACTCGCTGATCGAGAGCGCCGGCGAACTGAGCCGGGCGCTGCTGATCGTGCACGGGCTGGCCGACGACAACGTGTTCGTCGCGCACGCGCTGCGGCTGTCGTCGGCGTTGCTGGCGAAGGGACGGCCGCACGTCTTCCTGCCGCTGGCGGGCGCCACCCACATGACGCCGCAGGCCGAAGAGGTCGCGGAGAACCTGATGCGCACGCAGGTCGACTGGCTGCTGCGCGAGCTTTCCGCCGTCGAAAAGGAGACCGCATGAGCCGCTGGGGCCTCACGATTCCGTTGACCGGGGTGCCGCTGACGGCGCACCGCGAGCTGGTCGAGCAGCTGCCGGACCTGGGTTACACCGACGCGTGGACGGCGGAGACGGCGGGCACCGACGCGTTCACGCCGCTGGTCCTGGCTTCGCAGTGGGCACCGCAGCTGCGGCTGGGCACGGCGATCGTGCCGGTGTACACGCGCGGCCCGGGCCTGCTGGCGATGCAGGCGGCGACGGTGGCGGAGCTGGCACCCGGCCGGTTCGTCCTCGGCATCGGCGCGTCGTCGCCGGTGATCGTCTCGGCCTGGAACGCCGCTTCCTTCGACGAGCCGTTCGCGCGGTCGCGGGACACGCTGCGGTTCCTGCGGTCGGCGCTGGCGGGGGAGAAGGTCACCGAGAAGTACGACACGTTCGCGGTGTCGAAGTTCCGGCTGGAGCGCCCGGCCGACCCGCCGCCGTCGATCATGCTGGCGGCGCTGCGCCCGGGCATGCTGCGCCTCGCGGCCCGCGAGGCGGACGGCGCGATCACGAACTGGCTGGCGGCTTCGGACGTCCCGCAGGTGCGGGCGGTCGTCGGTCCCGACCTCGAGCTGGCGGCCCGGATCTTCGTGTGCCCGACGGAGGACGCGGAAGCGGCGCGCGGCTTGGGGCGGATGCTGATTTCGAGCTACCTGACGGTCCCGGTGTACGCGGCGTTCCACGAGTGGCTCGGCCGCGGCGAGGCGCTGGCCCCGATGCACGAGGCGTGGGCGGCCGGGGACCGGCAGAAGGCGAACCAGGTGATCCCGGACTCGGTCGTCGACGAGCTGGTGATCCACGGCAGCGTGGAGTCGTGCCGGGAGCAGGTGCAGTCCTATGTGGACAACGGCCTGACGACACCGGTCATCGCCCTGCTGCCGACCGGCGGGGACCCGTTCGAGCAGGTGCGCGGGCTCGCTCCGCGCCGATAATCCGTTGCCCCCTCCGGCGCCCGGGTGTTCGCTGGGCGCCGGAGGAGGACGGATGAAGCGCAGGACGCCGCAGGAGAAGAAGCGGCTCAGCTACCTCAAGGACCGCCGCGACGCCTACGGCGAGAACGCCAAGTCGACGCGCAAGAACGTGCCGCGCGGCAAAGCGCACGCCCGCCGGGCGAACCGCGCGCGGGAGAGCCTGGTGCTACGGGCGGCGACCGGCAACCCGGACGAGGTCCGGGCCGAGGCGGCCGAGCTGCGGCTGCTGGGGAAGCGCCGCCGGGTGAAGCGCAAGTGGGCGGACACCACGCTGGCCGAGTACGTCGAGTGGAAGCTCGAGCACCGCGCGTCGCGGGAAGACGGCCGGGCCACCGGGCTCGACGAGGCGCTCGGCCGCGTGCGGCGCCGGCTGGGGCGGCCGGACCGCTAGGCGAAGACCGCGGTCGCCAGCAGCAACCCCAGCGTCCCCGAGGCCAGGCCCGCGAGAACGGTGACCAGCACGTTCAGCACCGCGTACAGCCGCGTCTTCTCCAGGAACAGCCGGACGGTCTCGTAGCCGAACGTCGAGAACGTCGTCAACCCGCCGCAGAAGCCCACCGCCACCAGCGCGCGCACCGAGGACGGCTCCGCGCCGTGCAGGAGCCAGCCGCTCAGGAAGCCCAGGATGAACGATCCCACGACGTTCACCGTCAGCGTCCCGAACGGGAACGGCGAGTCGCGCCACGCCTGCACCCGCCGGTCGGTCAGGTAGCGCAGGATCGACCCCGCCGCCCCGCCGACGGCCACCAGGACCAGCGTCACCCGGTCCGCCCCACGTAGCGGACCACCTCGACCTGGTCGAGCGTCACCAGGCCTTCGCCGATCAGCTCGTCCAGCTGCGGCAGGAACGCCCGCAGCCGCTCCTCCCGGTCGATGATCACGATGACCACCGGCAGGTCCTCCGACAGCGACAGGATCCGGGTCGTGTGGATCAGCGACGACGCGCCGTAGCCCTCGACGCCGCGAAGCACCGAAGCGCCCGCGAGGCCCGCGTCCCGGGCCCGCCGGACGATCTCGTGGTAGAGCGGCTTGTGGTGCCAGTGGTCGTCTTCGCCGAGGTAGATCGTGAGGCGGGTGGCCGGTCCTTCCATCAGCGTCCCTTCCGGATCGCGCGGGTCGCCGTCAGGCCGGCGGTCACCGCCGCCAGGCAGAAGACCACCGACGCCAGCGCGTAGGCGAACGAAGCCAGTATCCGCCCGGTCGTCGCCGCGTCCAGGGTGTCGGTCACGAACGTGGAGAAGGTCGTGAAGCCGCCGAGGATCCCGACGCCGAGGAACGGCCGCAGCAGGTGGTGCGGGCGCGCGGTGGTGGTCAGCAGCGCCATCAGGACGCCGATGAGCAGGCAGCCGAGGACGTTGGTGAGCAGCGTCGCGACGGCGAACTCGCCGCGGGCGTGCGGAATCGCGACGGAGAGGCCGTAGCGGGCGAGGCTGCCCAGCGCGCCGCCGGCGCCGATGGCCGCCAGGACGTCCCACCGGGGCACGTGATCACCTCCTCGCGGTGAACCTACTCCCGATGGCCGACGCGTCCCCGCCACCCGGTCGAGCATCCTGGACGGGGCCGGATGACAGGCAGCCGTCGGTCGCCGTACTGTTGCTCAGCGTAGGCAAGGCAACCCTAAGGAAGGCGGGTACATGCGCGGAGACGGGCTGGCCGGGGGCGACGGCGGCGCGCAACGGCTCGGCGAGCTGATCCCGGCGGCACTGCGCGGAATGGCGGCGGGAGTCGCGGAGCGCGGCGGCCCCATCCCGGCCGGCGGCCCGGCGGCGGTCGCGGCGGCGCTGGTCGCGGAGAGTGGCGAGCCGGCGGCCGGCTGGGGTGGGCTGGAGCCGGGCGTCGGGTGTGGTGGTTCGGCTTCGGCGGGTGAGCCGGCGGTCGGCCCGGGTGGGCTGGAACCGGCCGTCGGGTTTGGTGGTTCGGCTTCGGCGGGTGAGTTGGCGGGCGGCCCGGGTGGGTTGGAGTCGGCGGCGGAGCTCGGCGGTCCGGCTTCGGCGACGGCGCAGCCCGGCCCCGCTCGTGCCGCCGCGGTACCGGCCGCCGAGCCGCTGCCGGCCGGCGCCCGGGTGCCGGGCGCCGAACCCGCGCCGCTCCCGCCCGCTCTTCCCCGTCGCGGCGTCGGAGCCGAAGCCGCGCTCGAAGAGCTGAGCCGGCTGCTCGCCGCCGGGTCCGCCGATCCCGCCGACCCGGCCTGCGCCGCCCACCTGCACTGCCCGCCCCTCGCCGTGGCCGTGGCCGCCGACGTCGTCGCGAGCGCCCTCAACCCCTCCATGGACTCCTGGGACCAGGCGCCCGTCGCGAGCGAACTCGAGCGCGAGTTCACCGCCGGGATCGCCCGGTTGTGCTACCCCGCCGCCGAAACCCCCGACGCCGTCGTCACCACCGGTGGCACCGAATCCAACCTGCTCGGCCTGCTCCTGGCCCGCGAGAACGGCATCTTCCAGAGCGTCTGCGGCGCCAACGCCCACCACAGCGTCGCCCGCGCGGCCTGGCTGCTCGGCCTGCCCGCGCCCGTCGTCGTCCCGTGCGAAGGCGATCGCCTGCTCCCCGCCGCGCTCGCCGAGGTCGCCGGGCCGGGCACCGTCGTCGTCGCCACCGCCGGGACCACCAACACCGGGACCCTCGACCCGCTGCCCGAGATCGCCGAAATCTGCCGCCGCACCCACGCCCGGCTGCACGTCGACGCGGCCTACGGCGGCACCGCCCTGTGCAGCGACGCGCTCAAGCCGAAGCTCGCCGGGCTCGACCAGGCCGACTCCATCGCCCTCGACCTGCACAAGTTCGGCTGGCAGCCGGTCGCGGCCGGGCTCTTCGCCGCCCGTGCGGCCGCCGACCTCGCCGCCCTCACCGTCCGGGCCGAGTACCTCAACGCCGACGACGACACCGAAGCCGGCCTGCCGGACCTGCTCGGCCGCTCGATCCGGACGTCCCGGCGGCCCGACGCGTTCCGGATGGCCGTCACCCTGCGCGCGCTCGGCACCGACGGCCTCGGCGCGCTCGTCGAACGCTGCTGCGCCACCGCGGCCGAGGTCGCCGACCGCGTCGAGCGGCACCCCGGCCTCCGCCTCTGGGGCCGGCCCGAGCTGTCGACCGTCGTGCTGCGGCCCGTCGCCGCCGACGAGACCGGGGGCGACGAGCTCGTCGCCCGCGTGCGCCGCGCGCTGCTGGAAGCCGGCACCGCCGTCATCGGCCGCGCCACCCTCCCGACCGGACCCGGCGGCGAAAACCGCCTGTGGCTCAAGCTGACGCTGCTGCACCCGCACGCCACCGCCGAGGACTACGCCCCGCTGCTCGACCGGATCGTCGCCACGGCCTCCGCCGAGTTCGTCGCCGGCCGGGAAAGCCCGGTCGCTTCGTGAGGCGCCACCACCTCGCGGGCGTCGGCATCGGGCCGTTCAACCTCTCGCTCGCGGCGCTGGCCGCGCCGGTCGACGGCCTGGACGCGGTGTTCTTCGACGCCCGGCCCGAGTACCGCTGGCACCCGGGCCTGCTCGTCGACGGCGCGACGCTGCAGGTGCCGTTCCTCGCCGACCTGGTGACGCTGGTCGACCCGACCAGCCCGTTCTCCTTCCTCAACTACCTGCGCGACCGCGGCCGGCTGCTGCCGTTCTACTTCGCCGAGCGGTTCCACCCGGCGCGCGCCGAGTACGACGACTACGGCCGGTGGGCCGCGGCCCGGCTGCCGTCGTGCCGGTTCGGCCACGAGGTCACCGGCATCCGGTGGGCGGACGACGCCTTCGAGCTGACGGTCGCCGGGGCCGAGCCGGTGCTGGCGGACAACGTCGTGCTCGGCGTCGGATCGGTGCCGTCGGTGCCGGAACCGCTCGAAGCCCTCGTCGGCGATCCGGCGACCCTGGCGCTGCACTCCGCGGACTACCTGACCCACCGCCAAGAACTCCTCGCCGCCGAGAGCGTCACCGTGGTCGGGTCCGGGCAGTCCGGGGCCGAGGTGGTCCTCGACCTGCTGCGCTCGCGGTCCACTGTGGACGGCGTGCGCTGGCTCGCCCGGACCCCCGCGTTCGCGCCGATGGAGTACTCGAAGCTCGGGCTGGAGCAGTTCACCCCGGACTACACCGCGTACTTCCACGGCCTGCCCGAAGCGGTCCGCGACCGCCTGCTGCCCGCGCAGTGGCAGCTGTACAAGGGAATCGACGCCGAGACGATCGGCGCGATCCACGACGAGCTGTACCGCCGGAGCATCAGCGGACCCCCCGGCGCGGTGCTCACCCCCGGGGTCGAGGTCGTCTCGGCATCGCTGGTGGACGGTGCGGTCGAGCTCGGGCTCCGGCACGCGCAGCAGGGCCGCGACGCCACCGTGCGCACCGCCGCCGTCGTCGCCGCCACCGGCTACACCGAGACGCCGACCGGGCCGCTGCTGGCCGGGCTCGGCGACGCCGTCCGCCGCGACGCGCGCGGCCGCCTGGTGGTCGACGCCGGCCACCGCGTCGCCCTCGACGTGCCCGGCGCGCTGTTCGTGCAGAACGCGGAACGGCACACCCACGGCCCCGGCGCGCCCGACCTCGGCCTCGGGGCCTGGCGGGCGGCCGTGATCCTCAACGCCGTGTGCGGCAAGACCGTGCACGAGCTGCCCGACCGCACCGCCTTCACCACGTTCGGCCTGGAGGAGAAGTGACCCTCGACGAAGCGGCCGCCTGGCGCGCGGCCGGTGCCTTGGTCGTGCACAAGATGCTCGGCGAACTGTCCTACGAGCACATGCTGGAGCCGGTCGCCGACGGGGACGCGTGGCGGCTGGAACTGCCCGGTGACGTCTTCTACACGTTCCAGGCCCGGCGGGGTGCCTTCGACTCGTGGACGGTCGTGCCGGGCAGCGCGCACCGGTGCGGCGAGCCGGCCACGGACCCGCGCGCGCTCGTCGTGGACGCGCGGGAAGTGCTGGGGCTGTCGGGGTTGCGGCTGGCCGACGTCCTGGCCGAGCTGACCGCGACGGTCGCCAACGAGGCCGCTCGCCTGCGCCGCGCGCCGACCGCCGCCGACTTGTCTGCAATGGACTACAACGTGGCCGACGGGCACCTGACCGGCCACCCGCGGCTGGTGCTCAACAAGGGCCGCGTCGGGTTCTCCGCCCGCGACCGGGCGAGCTACGCGCCGGAGGCCGGCGCTGAGGTCCGGCTGCGCTGGTTCGCCGTCCACCCGGCCCACGCCGAATTCCGGTGCGTCGACGGGCTGAGCCGGGACGCGCTGCTCGACGCCGAACTCGGCGCCCGGCGGGCGGAGTTCGCGGCGCGCGCACCGGAGGACTACGTCTGGGTGCCCGTCCACCCTTGGCAGGCCGACGAAATCCTCGGCACGCTCTACGCCGCCGAACTCGCCACCGGGGTCATGGTGGACCTCGGGGAGAGCGCCGACGCCTACCGTCCACACCAGACGGTCCGCACCCTGGCCAACGTGAGCTCGCCGGGCCGGCACGACGTCAAGACCGCCGTGTCGGTGCGGAACACGCTCGTCTACCGCGGGCTGAACTCGGCGGCGACGCTCGCCGGCCCGTCGGTGACGTCCTGGCTGCGCCGGATCGACGCCGCCGACCCGCTGCTGAGCGAGAAGTACCGGTTCGGGCTGCTCGGCGAGGTCGCGAGCGTGTCGGTGCGGCACCCGCTGTTCGGGCACCTGGCGGACCTGCCCTACCGGTTCCACGAGACGCTGGGCGCGCTGTGGCGCGAGCCGCTGGTCGCACGGCTGGCCAAGGGCGAGCGCGCGATTTCCTTCGCCGCGTTGCCCTATCGCGGTCCCGACGGGGTCTCGGTGCTGGCGCACCTGATCGGCGGCGGCGACGCGGAAGCGTGGCTGACCCGGCTGTTCGACCTGCTGCTCACGCCGTTGCTGCAGTGGCTGCTGCGCCACGGCGTCGGGTTCTGCCCGCACGGCCAGAACCTCGTCCTGGTCGTCGACGCGGCCGGAGTCCCGCGGCGGGTGCTGATCAAGGACTTCGCGCAGGGGGTGGACCTGCTCGACGAGCGGCTGGAGAGCTACGAGTCGCTGCCGCCCGAAGCGGCGGCGGACATGCTGCGCTGGCCCGCGCACCTGCTGGCCCAGTCGCTGTTCAGCTCGGTGTTCTCCGGGCAGTTCCGGTTCTGGGCGGAGGTCCTGCTCGACGAGCTGGGCCTGCCGCGGGCGCGGTTCTGGGCGCCCGTGCGGGAGATCGCCGGCCGGTACCGCGAGGAAAACCCGGACGTGGCCGCGCGGTTCGACGCCTGCCGGCTGTTCGCGCCGGACGTCGAGCGCGTCACGCTCAACCGGGAGCACTTCGCCGGCCAGGGCTTCGACAAGGTCGAGCGCGACGACGAGTTCGACGTCCGCTGGGGCCGGGTGCCGAACCCGCTGCACGCCCCGGATCCCGGCGGCGCGTGGTGACGGCGTTCGCGCGCCCGGTGGGGCCGCGGTCGCTGGCCGGCCGGCGCGCGGCGGCCGCGGCGGGTGCCGCGGTGCTGCGCGGTGTCCTCGAGGACGACGGTGCGCGGCTGCTCCTGCTGGTGCCGGACCCGCACGCCCGGTTCGCCGCGGTCGAGCTGGCCGCGCCGTTCGCCGCCTCGGTGCTCGACGACGGGTACGGCGTCTGCGGCTACGTGTTCGCGTGGACGCCGTCGCGTGACCCGCTGCCGGAGTCCGGCGTGCTCGGCGGGTACCTCGACGGCTTCGGCGACCTGCGTGTGCGGCCGGACGCCGCGACCGCGATCCCCCTGGGCGACCGGACGTGGGCGGTGGTGTGCGACGCGGAGTGGCCGTCCGGGCAGGCCGCGGAACTGGCCCCGCGCGAGGTGCTGCGCGGCCGGCTCGCGGCGCTGGAGGGACTGGGGGCGGTGCCGTCGGTGGGCATCGAGCACGAGGTGGTGTTCTTCGACGCCGCCGGTTCGCCCCTGACGTCCCACGGTGTCGACTACGCCCTCGGCGGCACCGAACGGCTGGCACCGCTGCTTGCCGACGTGCGGCTGGCCCTGCACGAGGCGGGGCTCGGTGTGGAGTCGGCGCGCGCGGAGTGCCACCCGGGGCAGTACGAGGTGGTGCTGCGCCACCGCGACGCGCTGGCCGCGTGCGACGACGTGCTGCTGCAGCAGCTGCTCGTGCGCCGGGCCGCCGCGCGCCACGACGTCACGGCTTCCTACCTGGCCGCTCCCGTGCCCGGTCAGGGGAATTCGGGGCACGTGCACCTGTCTTTGTCCACTGTGGACGGTTCGCCGCCGGACCTGCTGGGCGGGTTCCTGGCGGGGGTCCTGCGCGACGCGCCGGCGCTGACGGCGGTGTGGGCACCGACGTGGAACAGCTACGTCCGGCTGCGGACGGCGCCGTTTTCCCCGCGCGAGGTGCGCTGGGGCCACGACGACCGGACGGCGGCGGTGCGGGTGGCCGGGCCGCCGTCGGATCCGCGCCTGGAGTTCCGCTTCGCGGGCGCGGACGCCCAGCCGCACCTGGTCGTCGCGGCCTTGCTGGCGGCGGGACAGGCCGGGCTGGAGGAGGGGCTGACCCCGCCCGGACCCGGAGTGCTCACCGGGTCCCTGGCGGGGTCGCCGTGGGAGGCGCTGTCGTCGATGGACCGGGTGGGCGAACTGCTGGGCACGGACGTCGCGGCGCAGCTGACGGCGCTGCTCACCGAGGAGATCGAGTCCGGTTTGGACGCGGTCACCGACTGGCAGCGCCGCCGCGGCGCCCTCCGTTCCTGAAAACCGCTAGGCCGGGCGGATGTTCTGGTTGACGTGGAACACGTTGTCCGGGTCGTAGCGCCGCTTCACCGTCGCCAGCCGGTCGTGGTTGGGGCCGTACGACGCGCGGACCCGGTCCTGGCCCTCCTCCATCATGAAGTTGACGTACGCCCCGCCCGCCGACGTCGGGTGCAGTTCCGCCCAGTAGTCCTTCGTCCACTGGGAAATCGTCCCGGCCTGCGAAGGCGACGGGTCCACGCCGACGATCACGCCCGACCAGCCGCCCGACCGGTGGGGGAACGCCGTCGCGTCGGGCGCGACCCGGCTCGCCGCGCCGTCGATCGGATACAGGTGCATCGACGAGTGCATCGTCGGCAGGGCCTCGCCGTGCTTGAGGTGGATGTCGATGGCCGCGTCGGAGATCTCGTGGAACACGTCCGCCCGCCAGTACCACTGCAGTCCCGCCGGGTACAGCGCGTCGAACGCTCCCTGCAAGGCCGTGTACGGCAGGTCGTGCAGCCCCACCAGCAGCGGCGAGCCGAACGAGCGCACCGGCGCCAGCACCTCGTCGGCCTTGTCGTGCGCGCCGGTGTAGCACCAGACGATGCCGCACGCCTTGCGGCCCCACAGCTCCTGCGGGAACGGCGGGGCCGGCGGGATCGTCAGCAGGCCGAACCAGCCGTTCAGCTCCTCGGGCAGCGACGGCAGCAGCTCGCGGTACCAGCGCAGCACGTCGGGCGTGTCGGCCAGGTCGTAGAGCACCGGCCCGCCGATCACCACGCCGCGCTCGCCGATGTCGTGGCAGCGGAACGTGAACGACGTGACGACGCCGAAGTTGCCGCCCCCGCCGCGCAGGGCCCAGAACAGGTCCGGGTGCGAAGACTCCGAAGCGTGCACGAACTCACCGTCCGCGAGCACGACGTCCGCGCCGAGCAGGTTGTCGACCGTCAGGCCGAAGCGGCGGGCCAGGTAGCCGATGCCACCGCCGAGCGTCAGGCCCGCGACGCCGGTGGAGGACACGATGCCCGACGGCGTCGCCATCCCGAAGGCGACCGTCGCGTGGTCGACGTCGCCCCACGTGCACCCCGCGTCGGCGCGGACGGTGTGGTTCACCGGGTCGACCGTGGTGCTGCGCAGGCCGGACAGGTCGATGACCAGCGCGCCGTCGGCGACGCCGAGGCCGCCCGCGTTGTGGCCGCCACCGCGGATGGCGAGGTCCAGGCCCTGTTCGCGCCCGTAGCGGACGCAGGTGACGACGTCGGCCGCGTCGCGGCAGTAGGCGATCGCCGCCGGCCGTTTGTCGATCATGGCGTTGTAGACCGCGCGGGCTTCGTCGTAGCCCGGGTCGGCCGGCGTGACGAGGTCGCCGCGCAGCGCGGTGGCCAGTTCTTCGTGCGGCAGAGCGGTGGTGGTCATGGTGCCCCTCTCGGATGTCCCGGTTCGGGAGGGAACGTAGGCAGCCGGCGTTCGCGGAGCGTTCGGTCCGTTCGCCGGGGTCAGGACGGGAGCCGAACGCCCAGGTCGGCCTCCGCCCGCCGGCGCAGGGCGACGCTGCCCTGGGCGCGGGCCAGCTCGGCGGCCGCCCGCAGGCGGGGGACCGGGTCGGCGTCGTGGGCCGCCCGCAGCCGCAGCACCTCCGGCAGCCACCAGCGGTCGTCACGGGCCTCGCCGGCGGCGAGCGCGGCGTCCAGCGTCGCGCGGGCCGCCGGTGGCGGTGCGAGGTCGGCGACCAGCGACAGCCAGTACGGCATCCGGGCGAACGCCCCCTCGGCCTTGAGGTTCGCGACGCCCTCCCGCGCCGCGGCCAGCCCGGCCTCGCCGCCGCGGGACCAGCCGCCCAGCACCAGCGCCCACTCGCGGTAGTAGGCGAAGCCGTAGCGGTCGCACAGCGCGTGCAGCTCCGAGACGGCCGCCCACAGCGCCGGCCGGTCGCGGCGCATCTGGTGGGTGATCCCGGCGTACGCCAGCGCGATGGCCAGGCTGTAGGGCTGCTCGATCCGGCGGGCCAGCGCGATCGCGTCTTCGCTGCTCGCCACGGCCTCCTCGGCGTGGCCGAGCAGCCAGTGGGCGTGCGCCGCCCAGGCCGGCCCATGCACGTCCGGCCGGGTACCGATCGGCCACGACGACGCGCCGCGCGTGCGTTCGGCGCCCAGCTCGAAGTGCCGCAGCGCCTCGGCCGGGTCGTGCCCGAGGCTCAGCGACGAGCCCGCGACGATGAAGTGCGCCGAGCCACCCAGCTCGGCGCTGGTGCCGGGGACGAGGAGCGAGAGGGCGCGCTCGGCCGCCTGGTGCGCCTCCCGCGTCCGGCCCTGGACGAACCGCGACGACCACAGTTCCAGCAGCGCCGTCAGCGCGGATTCCTTGCTGCCGGCCGCCTCCGCGAGCGCGAGCGACCGTTCCAGGACGTGCTGCAGCTCGGGGGAGGCGTACCCGCGGTGGGCGTTGAGCGGCCCGGCGAGCGCCTCGAGGACTTCGAGCTCGGCGCGGTCGCGGTTGCCGCTCGCCGGGCGCGCGCGGACCAGCGTCAGCGCCTCCCGCAGCAGCCGGATCGCCTCGGCGTGCGCGAACGTCCGGGCGGCGACGGCGGCCGCCCGCCGGTAGTGCTCGACCGCGCGGTCCGGGCGCCCGCCGCGGGCGTACTGCTCGGCCAGCTGCGCCGCCACCGCGTCGGTGTCCTCGGCGTGCAGCAGCTCCAGGCCCTGGGCCAGCCGCCGGTGCAGCAGCCACCGCCGCGGCGGGCTGACCTGCTGGTAGGCGGCCTCGCGCAGGAGGTCGTGGGTGAAGTCGTAGCCGCCGCCGACCTCGCGCACGATCCGGCGCCGCCACAGCTCGTCGACGGCCTCGACGACGGTGTCGGCGTCGAGGTCGCTCGCCTCGGTGAGCAGCTCGAGGGTGACGTCCCGGCCCGCCGCGGCGGCGAGCCCGGCGACCTCGCGGGCCGCCGGGCCGGGCTGTTCGAGGCGGGCCCGCAGCACGCCGTCCAGGCGGCCGGACGGCGGGGAATCGTTCGTGCGCAACGCTTCCACGACGTAGAGCGGGAACCCGCCGGTGGCCGCGTGCAGCAGGGTGCGGTCCGACGCGGACAACGGGCGCCCGGCCACCGCTTCGCCGAGCAGCGCGGTGCCCTCGGCGTCGAACGGGCGCAGCGGCAGCTCGGTCAGCTTGCCGTCGTCGCGCAGCTGGGTGGTCCAGGCGGCCACCCCGGGGCCGAGGTCGCCGTCGCGCAGCGTCCCGGCGACCAGCAGCGGCGCGTCCGGCAGGAGGCCGAGGCAGAAGGCGAGGAACGCGCCGGTCTCTTCGTCGCACCACTGGACGTTGTCGAGCACCAGCAGGACGGGCCGCCCGCCGGCGGTGAGCGCGCGGGCGAGCCCTTCGAAGAAGCGCAGGCGCTGCCACGCGTCGACGGTCGGGTGGCCGCCCGCGGCGGGGCGGGCGGCCGGCAGCAGCCGGTCGACCTCGGCGCGCCACCCCGGCTCGAGGGCCGCGGCCGCCCGCCGCACGGCGGGGGTGCGCAGCCAGTCGGCCACCGGCGCCAGCGGGAGCCGCCCGGCCGTGCCGAAGCAGCGGCCGGTGGCCACGACGGCGCCTTCCGCGCGCGCCAGCCCGGCGAGCTCGGTGACGAGCCGCGTCTTGCCGACCCCCGCGTCGCCGCGGACGAGGACGACCCCGGCGCGGCCCGCGGCGGCCGCGTGCCACCGCTGCCCGAGCCGGGCCAGCTCGGCGGCCCGGCCGACGAGCCCGGTGGCCGCCGCGCGCCGGACCTCGGGGCCGGGCCGGGCGAGCAGCCGGCGCAGCGCCGCGCGGGTCGGCTCGGCCGGGACGACGCCGAGCTCGCGTTCGAGGACCGACGCGCACCGGTGGTACGTGCTCACCGCGCCCGCGCGGTCGCCGGCGTCGGCCTGCAGCCCCATCAGCGTCCGGTAGCCGGTCTCTTCGAGGGGGCGCAGCCGGATCCGGCGGCGGGCCGCGGCGAGCGCGGCGGCCGGGTCGCCGGCGGGCGTGCGGCAGATCAGGTCGCACAGCTCGACGCACTGGCGGTCGAGCTCGGCGCGGGCGGCCAGGACCCAGTCGTCGGCCAGTCCGGGCAGCAGCTCGCCGCGGTGGGCCGCGAGCGCGGCCCGCGCGTGGGCGACGGCTTCCCCGGGGTCTTCGGCGGCCAGCGCGGCCCGGTAGGCGACGTCGAACTCGCGCACGTCCACCCGGCTCGACGGCGTGTCCCGCCAGCACAGGTCCCGCGCGGTGACGGCGAGCGAAGGGAGGTCGCCGAGCACGCGGCGCAGCTGGTGCAGCTCGCGGCGCAGGTTGGTCAGGGCCTGCGCGTCGGTGGAGTCCGGCCAGAACAGGCCCGCGAGCAGGCGCCGCGGCTGGGCCAGCCCGGCGTGCACGACGAGGTGGGCCACCAGCGCGACCGAGCGCGGCGACCGCGTCAGCACGGTGCCGGTCGTGTCGTCGGCGATGACCTGCTCGCCCAGCAGCGAGACGCGCAGCACCCGGTCACGCTAGCCCGGAACCGCCGCCGCGGGCGGATCTTCACCCGCGAGGGGTTGCGCCGGGGCGCCCGGGTGCGCAGGCTCGACACCGTGAGCGAGCACGAGTACGACCTCATCGTCATCGGTTCGGGCCCCGGCGGCCAGAAGGCGGCGATCGCGGCGGCGAAGCTGGGCAAGCGGGTGGCGGTCGTGGACCGGCACGACATGGTCGGCGGGGTGTGCGTCAACACCGGCACGATCCCGTCCAAGACACTGCGCGAAGCGGTGCTCTACCTGACCGGGATGAACCAGCGCGAGCTGTACGGCGCGAGCTACCGCGTCAAGCAGGACATCACGATCGCCGACCTGCTGGCGCGCACGCAGCACGTCGTCGGGCGCGAGGTCCAGGTGGTGCGGGCGCAGCTGCTGCGCAACCACGTCGACCTGATCTCCGGCACGGGCTCGTTCGCCGACCCGCACACGGTGGTCGTCGAGAGCAAGCACCCCGGCGACCGCCGGACGCTGAGCGCGGACTACGTCGTGGTCGCCACCGGCACCCGCCCGGCGCGCCCGGCCCAGGTGGACTTCGACGCCGCGCGCGTGCTCGACTCCGACGAGATCCTGCGGCTCGAGCAGATCCCGTCGTCGCTGGTCGTGGTGGGCGCCGGGGTGATCGGGATCGAGTACGCGTCGATGTTCGCCGCGCTCGGTTCCCGCGTCACGGTGGTCGAGCAGCGCGACCACATGCTCGACTTCTGCGACCCGGAGATCGTGGAGTCGCTGAAGTTCCAGCTGCGCGACCTCGGCGTGACGTTCCGCTTCGGCGAGAAGGTCGCGGACGTGGCGGTGTCCGACGACGCGACGATCACGACGCTGGTCAGCGGCAAGCGCATCCCGGCCGATGGCGTCATGTACTCCGCGGGCCGCCAGGGCATGACCGGCGAGCTGGCCCTGGACGCGGCCGGGCTGACGGCGGACGAGCGCGGCCGGCTGGTCGTCGACGAGAACTACCGCACCGAGGTACCGCACATCTACGCGGTCGGCGACGTGATCGGCTTCCCGGCGCTGGCGGCGACGTCGATGGACCAGGGCAGGCTCGCGGCCTACCACGCGTTCGGCGAGCCGGCCAACGGCCTGGGCGCGCTGCAGCCGATCGGCATCTACACGATCCCGGAGATCTCCTACGTCGGGGCGACCGAGGCGCAGCTGACGTCGTCGTCGGTGCCGTACGAGGTCGGCATCGCGCGCTACCGCGAGCTGGCGCGCGGCCAGATCACCGGCGACAGCTACGGGATGCTGAAGCTGCTGGTGTCCACTTCGGACCGCAAGCTGCTGGGGGTGCACGTGTTCGGCACGGGCGCGACCGACCTGGTCCACATCGGACAGGCGGTGATGGGCTGCGGCGGGACCGTCGACTACCTGGTGGACGCGGTGTTCAACTACCCGACGCTGTCGGAGGCGTACAAGGTGGCGGCGCTGGACGCGACCAACAAGATCCGGGCGCTGGACCGCTTCACGTCTTGACCTCAGGAGTCCCACCCGCACCACGCCGATTCGCCTGCGGCGAACCGGTTTGACACTCGACTAGAACATATGTTCGACTGGCGCGGTGCGATGGGATCGGCAGCGAGCGGGGGAGGGTGAGCCGGCACTGCCCGGGCTGGAGGGCCTGGTGCGGTCCGTGCGGTCACCGGAGTTCGACGGCGTCACCTTTCACGAGGTGCACGCGCGCTCCGTGCTGAACAAGGTCCCGTCGGGCTCGGGTGTCCCCTTCGACTGGACCGTGAACCCGTACCGCGGCTGCTCGCACGCCTGCACCTACTGCCTCGAAGGCGGCACGAAGATCCTCATGGCGGACGGCCGCACGCGGGCGCTGTCCGAGCTGAAGGTCGGCGACGAGATCTACGGCACCCGCGGCCACGGCGCGTCCCGGCGGCTCGTGCCCACCCGGGTCGAGGCGCACTGGACGACCCTGCGCGCCGCCTACCGCGTCACCCTGGACGACGGCACCCGGCTCGTCGCCGGCGGTGACCACCGGTTCCTCACGAGCAAGGGCTGGAAGCACGTCACGGGCAGCAAGTTCGGTGCCGCGCAGCGGCCGCACCTCGAGCCCGGCTCCGAACTGATCGGCGTCGGCCGGTTCGCGGCGACGCCGGACGAGACGCTCGGGTACCGGGCCGGCTACCTGTGCGGGATGCTGCGCTCCGGCGGGTTCGCCGCGGAACCGGACGCGGCCGGCCGGGCGCTGGAGTACCTGCCCGACTTCGGCGCGTCCGTCGGGTTCCTCCGGGTGCCGCCGGACCCGGACGCGCACTGGCAGCGCGGGTTCCTCGCCGGCGTCTTCGACCTCGCGGGCGACTACGGCCGGGGCGTCCTCGCCGTGGCGCACGACGAACCCGAGATCGTCGCGGCCTTCGCCGCCGCGCTGACCCGCTTCGGCTTCGCGCACCAGATCGACGAGGTGCCGAAGTTCCCCGCGCGCCAGGAGGTCCGGCTGCTCGGCGGGACCGCGGAGGTGCTGCGGTTCCTGCACGTGGGCAACCCGGCGGTGGCGTGGAAGCGGTCGCTCGACGGCGCGGTGATCGGCGCGAGCCGCCGCCGCGTCGAGGCGATCGAGCCGCTGGGCCTGCAGCTGCCGCTGTTCGACATCACCACCGGCACCGGCGACTTCATCGCCGACGGCATGGTGTCCCACAACTGCTTCGCCCGGAACACCCACACGTACCTGGACTTCGACGCCGGCCACGACTTCGACACCCAGGTCGTGGTGAAGGTCAACGCGCCGGAGGTCCTGGCGGCGCAGCTGAAACGGCCGTCGTGGCGGCGCGAGCCGGTGGCGATGGGCACGAACACCGACCCGTACCAGCGCGCGGAGGGCCGCTACCGGCTGATGCCGGGCATCATCACGGCGCTGGCCCGGTCGGGGACGCCGCTGTCCGTGCTGACGAAGGGCACGGTGCTCGCGCGCGACCTGCCGCTGCTGCAGGAGGTGGCCAAGGACGTGCCGGTGTCGCTCGCGGTCTCGCTGGCGTTGCTGGACGGCGAGCTGCAGCACCGGCTCGAACCGGGCACGCCGAGCCCCCGGGCCCGGCTCGAGCTGATCCGCAAGGCCCGCGACGCGGGACTGCCGTGTTCGGTGCTGGTGGCGCCGGTGCTGCCGTGGCTGACGGACTCGGCCGAGGCGCTCGACGCGCTGTTCGCCCGCCTGGCCGAAGCGGGCGCGACGAGCGCGACGGTGATCCCGCTGCACCTGCGCCCCGGCGCGCGCGAGTGGTTCGGCCGCTGGCTGGCGGGGACGTACCCGGCACTGGTGCCGAAGTACCGCGAGCTGTACGCGCGGGGGAGTTACGTGCAGAAGGCGTACCGGGAGCGGCTGGGGCAGCGGGTGGCGCCGCTGCTCCGGCGGCACGGGCTGCTGCGGAATCCCGGGGAGGATGCGCGGGGGATCGAGCGGGTGCCCGAGCCGCGGATCGAGGTTCCGGCCGCGGAACAGCTCCGGCTGCTCTGAGCCAGGCCGCGCCGAGGTGGCCGGGGGCGGCGGGTGGCTGCTCTTTGGCCGACGTGCGCTGGGCTGCCGGGCGGCCGGTCTCGCCCCGGCAGCGGCCGTCGGCCGTCCTGCGGTCCTGAGGCCCTGAGGCCCTGAGGCCCTGAGGCCCTGAGGCCCTGAGGCCCTGCGGTCCGCGGTCCTGCGGCCCAGGGGGCCCGCGGCCCCGCCGTCCCCGTCCCGCCGCCCCGAGGCCCCGCTGTCCCGCGGCCCGCCGTCCAGCCTGCCGCGGCCCCGCCGTCCCGCGGCCCCGCGGACCTCGCGGATCGGCTGCCCCCGGCCGCATATCGCCCCCAAGCCGCGCTGACCGGCCACTCCCAGCCTGCCGCGGCCACGCGAGTCCCTCGGCTGTCCTTTGTGGACAATCGCGGCCCGCGGTGCGTGATCACCCGGCTCGCCGCCGTGTGGGTGAAGGCGTCACCCCATCGCCTCCGGCGCCGTTCGAACTGCGCCGTTCGCCGTAGTCCTCACCCGATTGCGCGGCCGAGTCGGCGGCTTGCGGAAAAATGTCCGATCGTGTCGTTGTCGCCCCGGCTCGCCGACGCCTAACGTCGAAGGGATCGATGCGGAAGGGAGAGCGGTGATGACGACCTCGCAGACCGACCGGGTCGCGGCCGCCCGGCTCGCGTGGGCCGCTCTGAAGCTGACCCGGGCCGGCCGGCACCCCGTCGGCGTCGAACGGCTCGCCGCCACCGTCGGCGTCGCCCCCGTCGAAGCGCGCCGGCTCGTCGAACTGATCGGCTTCACCCTCCACCGCGACCTCGTCAGCACCGGGCCCGCCCCGCGCGGCGCCCACCACCGCCTCCAGCCCGCCGAAGGCACCCTCGGCGCCGGGCCGGACGGCACCGTCGACATGTTCCTGCTGGCCATCGCCACCGGCGAGCGGGTGCACGCCGCCGCGACCTGCCCGGTCACCGGGACGCGGGTCCGGATCGAGCTCACCTCGACCGGGATCCTGCTGGCCGACCCGCCGTCGGCCGTCGTCGCGGCGATCGACCTGGGCTTCGGCCTCGAGCACGCCGACGCCATGGCCTGCGCCGGCCAGCCGTTCTTCTCCTCCGCCTCGGCGGCCGCGAGCTGGCTGGTCGCCCACCCCGGCGGCCGCATCTACCAGGTCGCCGCCTACCTCGCCCAGGCCCACCGGCTGGTGGCCGCGCTCGAGACCCGGCCGAAGTACGTGCTCTGACCACCGCGCAACCCCAGCCTGCCGACGTCCTAAGCTGGGTGGTTCGTTAGCCTTTCCGGGCAGCGAGGAACCCCAGGTCGAAGGAGAGCAGTCGCAGTGCTCCGCACTCACAACGCCGGCACCCTGCGTGCCGAGCAGGCCGGACAGACCGTCACCCTCACCGGATGGGTGGCCCGGCGGCGCGATCACGGCGGCGTCATCTTCATCGACCTGAGGGACGCCAGCGGCGTCGCCCAGGTCGTCTTCCGCGAAGGCGAAATGGCCGAGCGCGCGCACGCGCTGCGGTCGGAGTTCTGCGTGAAGATCGTCGGCGAGGTCGCGAAGCGCCCCGAGGGCAACGCGAACGCCGAGATCCCCACCGGCGAGATCGAGGTCCTCGCGACCCAGCTCGAGGTGCTGTCCGAGGCCGCGCCGCTGCCGTTCCCGATCGACGACCGCGTCGACGTCGGCGAAGAGGTCCGCCTCAAGCACCGCTACCTCGACCTGCGCCGCAGCGGCCCGGCCGCGGCCATGCGCCTGCGCAGCGAGGTCAGCCGCGCCGCGCGCGAAGTGCTGCACGCCCAGGACTTCGTCGAGATCGAGACCCCGACGATGACCCGCTCGACGCCCGAAGGTGCTCGCGACTTCCTGGTCCCGGCCCGGCTCAAGCCCGGCTCCTGGTACGCGCTGCCGCAGTCGCCGCAGCTGTTCAAGCAGCTGCTCATGGTCGGCGGCATGGAGCGGTACTACCAGATCGCCCGCTGCTACCGCGACGAAGACTTCCGCGCCGACCGCCAGCCCGAGTTCACCCAGCTCGACATCGAGATGAGCTTCGTCGAGCAGGACGACGTCATCGCGCTCGGCGAGGACATCGTGTCCGCGCTGTGGAAGCTGATCGGGCACGAGATCCCGCGGCCGATCCCGCGCATCACCTACCACGAGGCGATGGCCAAGTACGGCTCGGACAAGCCGGACCTGCGCTTCGACCTCGAGATCACCGACATGACGGAGTTCTTCGCCGACACGCCGTTCCGCGTGTTCCAGGCCCCGTACGTCGGCGCGGTCGTCATGGCGGGCGGCGCCGACCAGCCGCGCCGCCAGCTCGACGCGTGGCAGGAGTGGGCGAAGCAGCGCGGCGCGCGCGGCCTCGCCTACATCCTCGTGAACGAGGACGGCACGCTCGGCGGTCCCGTCGCGAAGAACCTGTCCGAGACCGAGCGCGAAAACGTCGCCGCCGCGGCGGGCGCGAAGCCGGGCGACTGCATCTTCTTCGCCGCGGGCAAGGCCGCGTCGACGCAGCCGCTGCTCGGCGCCGCGCGTGACGAAATCGGCAAGCGGCTCGGCCTGATCGACGAGGACGCCTGGTCGTTCGTGTGGGTCGTCGACGCGCCGCTGTTCGCGCCGGTCGAGGACATCGGCGACGACGTCGCGGTCGGCTCCGGCAAGTGGACCGCGGTGCACCACGCGTTCACCTCGCCGACCCCGGAGTGGATCGACAAGTTCGAGCAGGACCCGGGCAACGCACTGGCCTACGCCTACGACATCGTCTGCAACGGCAACGAAATCGGCGGCGGCTCGATCCGTATCCACCGCGGCGACGTCCAGAAGCGCGTCTTCAACCTCATGGGCCTCGGCGAGGAAGAGGCGCAGGAGAAGTTCGGCTTCCTGCTCGACGCCTTCGCCTTCGGCCCGCCGCCGCACGGCGGCATCGCCTTCGGCTGGGACCGCATCGTCATGCTGCTGGCCAAGGCCGACTCGCTGCGTGACGTGATCGCGTTCCCGAAGACCGGCGGCGGCTACGACCCGCTGACCGCGGCGCCCGCGCCGATCACGGCGCAGCAGCGCAAGGAAGCCGGCATCGACGCGAAGCCGGCGCCCGCCCCGCAGAGCTAGTGCTGCACCTCAGGGCCGTGTGCCCGCCGGAAGTCACCGCGCAAGCGCTGGACGTCCTGCGGGCCCACGCCGGGACGGCACACCTGATCGCGCACCGCGGCGCCGCCGTGGAACCGCCGGGTGACCTGGTCGAGGCCGACATCGCGCGCGAAGCGGCCGACGAGATCGTCGACGCGCTGTGCGCGCTCGGCCTCGACCACACCGGTGGCATCACGCTCGAAGCGCTCGACACCGCGCTGTCCGACGCCGCCGACCGGGCGGAGGAGGCGGCGCCCGGCGAAGGCGCGGACGCCGTCGTGTGGGAGGAGCTCGTCGCCCGCACGGGCGAGGAGTCCCGGATGAACGTCACGTTCCTGGCGTTCCTCACCATCG
Source organism: Amycolatopsis sp. NPDC003865 (assembly GCF_053605345.1). Classification (NCBI taxonomy): domain Bacteria; kingdom Bacillati; phylum Actinomycetota; class Actinomycetes; order Pseudonocardiales; family Pseudonocardiaceae; genus Amycolatopsis; species Amycolatopsis sp. NPDC003865. The sequence continues at coordinate 179,008 of NZ_JBSGJA010000006.1, forward strand.
CCTGCCTGCTCGCCGCGGTCGGCGTGCTGACGAACTCCGCGGTGACGATCGTCGGCGCGATGGTCGTCGGCCCGGAGTTCGGGCCGCTGGCCGCGCTCGCGGTCGGGCTCGTCCTGCGCCGCGGCGACCTCCTGCGCCGGGCGGGTGCGGCGCTGGGCGTCGGCTTCCCGCTGGCGATGGTCGTGACGCTGGGTGGCGCGCTGCTCGTGCGCGCGACCGACGTCTTCGGCGAAAAGGCCTTCCAGCTGGACCAGAACCACGAAGTCGACTTCGTGTTCTCCGTCGGTGTGCCCTCGCTGGTCGTCGCGATGCTCGCCGGCGCCGCCGGGATGCTGGCGATGACCTCGGCGAAGTCGGCCGCGCTGGTGGGCGTCTTCATCTCCGTGACGACGGTGCCGGCCGCGGGCTACGCGGTCGTCGCGGCCGTGGCGGGGGAGTGGAGCCGGTGCCTCCAGTCGGTCGGCCAGCTGCTGGTCAACCTTCTCGGAATCGTTGCAGCAGCGGCCATTGTGTTGACTCTGCGCCGGAATGGGCAACGTTCACGGGTGGGAACGCGTCCGCTTTCACGGGGATGACCGGTCCGGACCGGGCGCTTCTTCTTGTCCGGATGTCAGTAGTCATGGTTGCTCAGTCACGAGTAGGGTCGGTGACAATGACAGTCGACACCTCCTCCGCCGGCGACGCTGGGGTCGGGGCAGGAGCCGAGCACCTCGCCGTGGCCGCGGCGGTCGCGGCGGGCGAGTCCGTTCTCTCGCGCCGGTTCGGCAGTACGATCACGCTGGTCGCGCCCGAGGACCTCGCGGGGAGCGGGCCCGCGACGGTGGTCCGGGCGCGGGTGGTGTCGTCGTCGTTCGCGCTGCCGCGCACGCTGGTCATCAAGCACTACCCGGAGTCACCGCCGCCGGGCGTGGCCGACCCGTTCGCGCAGGAGGCGGTCAGCTACCAGCTGTTCACCGCGCTGGCGCCGGACGAGCGGATGTGCCCGGAGCTGCTGGCCCACGACGGCCGCGACCGCGTGCTGGTGCTGGAGGACCTCGGCCGCACCCCGACGCTGGAGGACAAGCTCTACGCCCGCGACTCCCGCGCGGCCGAGCGCGCGTTGCTGTCGTGGGCGCGGTCGCTCGGCAGGCTGCACGCGAGCACGGCGGGCCGCGAGGCCGACTTCAACGCGTTGCTGCGGCGCCTCGGCGGCCCGGCGAAGAACGACGCGAGCGGCGACGACGAGCTGTGCGCGCGGGTGCCGGCGGTGATCCAGGAGCGCCTCGGCATCCCGGTGCCGGACGAGGTGCTGACGCAGGTGGCGGAGGCGCTGGAGCAGTCGCGGTCGGCGGGGTTCCGCGCGTTCAGCCCGGTGGAGCTGAGCCCGGACAACAACCTGGTGACGGGCGAAAGCGTCCGGTTCCTCGACTTCGAGTACGGCTGCGTCCGCTCGGCCCTGGTCGACGCGGCGCACCTGCGGCTGCCGTTCGCGAGCTGGCCGGACGCGCTGGCCCTGCCGGCGGGCATGAGCGAAGCGATGATCGCGGCGTGGCGCGCGGAGGTGGTCGGGGTCTGGCCGGCCTTCGGCGACGACGACGTGCTGGCCGGGCACCTGACGACCAGCGAGCTGCTACGGGTGTGGCTGATCACGGGCGAGGAGCTGGGGTCGCTGGACCTGTCCCGGCACGCGGCCCCGGTGAGCCGGGAGGCGGCGCTGGTGACGTGGTGGCGCGATCTGGCCAAGCACGCGGGGTATGTCCGGATGACGGCGGTTTCGGAGTTCGCGGCCCGGGTGGCGGCGGCGCTGGCGGCGCGGCTGGGACCGCACGCCGATCTGGCGTTCTACCCGGCTTTCCGCTGAGTCGCCTGCGGTTGTCCACAGCCCCGACGTGATGTGGACAAGCCGCGCGGCCGGCGGGCCTTCCGCGCGGTTTTGGCGGGCCCTCCCGATACGCTGGAAGCGGGGGAGCCCCCAAGGGAGGGCGGGCTCTCGTTCGGGCGGGGGAGGGGCGGCTCTGCCGCTGGAACGTCGCACTTCCCGCGCTGGGCAAGACGGCGCCCCGCTCGGTGCCCCGATCGCCCCCGAGCCCGGTCAGTGAGCCCGGTCGCCGAACCCGGCCACGGAACCTCGCTACCGAGCCCTGCCCAGACGATGTGAACGACTCGGTCATGTCGCCTGGCGACGTGAAAGAGTCATTCATGCCATCCCGGCACCCGGCCGAACAGGACATTTCCGGCTCCTGTGAGGTGAGCGTCAAGAATTAGGCGCTCCGTCCCAGGCGCGTTACCTCGTCCTCACCGGGTGTGAGTCTCCGTGGCCGATGGTCGTGGACGTGACCGTGATCAGTGTCGAAGTCACTCCCGAACCTCCCCGGCCCACGCGGCCCCCGCTCGCCGCCGTGCCCGCGCTCAGGCACGCCGAGCGGCTCGTCGTGCTCGGGGACTCCACCGCCGTCGGGCTGGGGGATCCGCTGCCCCGGCGGGGTGGCTGGCGGGGCGTCGGCCCGCTCGTCGCCGCCGCGCTCGGGGTCGGGCCCGGCGGCTACCTCAACCCCGCCTTCACCGGCGCCCGGATGCGGTGCGTGCTCACCGAGCAGGTGCCCGCCGCCGTCGCGCACCGGGCCGATGTCGCGCTGCTCGTCGCCGGCATGAACGACACCCTGCGCCCGGACTTCGACGCCGCCCGGATCGCCGCCGACCTCACCGAGGTCATCCGCCGGCTCCGCGAGGTGGGCACCACCGTCGTCCCGGTCCGGTTCCACGACCACAGCAAGGTGTTCCGCCTCCCGCCGTCGCTCAAGCGCGCCCTCAGCGCCCGCGTCGCCGAGCTGAACGCCGCCATCGACGAGGTCGTCGCCCGTGAAGGCGTCCCCTGCCTCGACCTCGACCGCCTGCCCGGCGCCTACGACCTCACCGTCTGGAGCGTCGACCGGCTGCACCCCTCGGAGCTCGGCCACCGCCTGCTCGCGGACGGCTTCACCGGCCTGCTCGCCGAAGCCGGTTTCGCCGTGCCGGAGCCGGTGAGCCTCACCTGCGGCGGCGGGGTCGAACCGAGTGCGGCGGGGCACGTGGGGTGGCTGGTGCTCAAGGGGATCCCGTGGCTCTGGCGCCGCGGCCGCGAGTTCCTGCCCTACGCCGCGGTCATCATGTGGAACTCGTTCCGCGCCCGCTGAACACGCGCAGCGCTTCGGCGTCCGAAGCCGGATCGCGGACGAAGTAGTCCACCCACTCCTCGATGCCGGGATATCCCGACCGCGCGGTCAGGACAGCGCAAGCCGCTTCGACGTCGTACGCCGTGCAACGCAGCTCGACGCCGTCGCCGAGCAATGCCCAGTGCGCACCTCGCGCGCCGTACGGCATCCCGACGCTGCCGGGGTTGACGATCAGCCGCCGGTCGGCGAGCCGGACGAACGGCATGTGCGTGTGCCCGCACGCGACCACCTGCTCGGCGACGCCGTCGAGGACTTCCGCCCAGCGTTCCAGCGGGCTGTCGACGAGCACGATTTCCGTGTCGTCGCGCGGGGTCGCGTGGCAGTACAGCACGCCGTCGAGCGAGACCGTCAGCGGCAGCGCGTCCAGGATTGGCAGGTCCGCGGGACGCAGCTGCCGCGCGGCCCACGGGAAGATGGGGTCCGGCACGAACTTCCCGGTGCCGCGGGCCGACGCCGCCAGCTCGCGATCGGCGTTGCCGCGCACCCACACCGCCCGCGAGCCCAGCGCCCGCAACCGGTCCATGGTCTGCACCGGCATCGGGCCGGCCAGCATGTCCCCGAGCAGCACGATCTTCTCCGCCGCCGCGACGTCCGGCTCCGCGAGCACCGCCTCCAACGCGGGGAGCACGCCGTGGATGTCGGCCAGCACCGCCACCTTCATCGCCCCACCTTGGGGCACGGCCGCGCCCCGGGCGAGGGGTTTCGCCCAGGGCGCAACCGGTTCACGCCGTGGTGAGCGGCAGTTCCCGCACGCCGGTCATGTTCGGGTTGATCTGGAACTTCGGCGGTTCACCCGGGATCGTGCGCAGCGCGGGGTAGCGGTCGAACAGGATGTTCAGCGCCACCCGGCCTTCGAGCCGCGCGAGCGGTGCCCCGATGCAGAAGTGGATCCCCCGGCCGAACGCCAGGTGCGGGTTCGGGTCCCGCAGCGGGTTGAACGTGTCCGGGTCGGCGAACACGCGGTCGTCACGGTTGGCCGCCGCGACCCAGACCATCAGCATCCGGTCCGCGGGCACGGTCGTCCCGCCCAGCTCGACCTCGCGGTTCGTCGCGCGGGCCACCGCCGCGAAGGGCGACAGGTACCGCAGCGACTCTTCGATCACCGGCGGCACGAGCGACCGGTCGGCGCGCACGCGCTCGTCCCACTCCGGGTGGGTGTCCAGGCACAGCACCGCGTTGCCGAGCAGCATCGTGGTGGTGATGTGCCCGGCCAGCAGCAGGACGTTCGCGAAGTTGACGACTTCGTTGCGCGTCAGCCGTTCCCCGTCGAGCTCGGCTTCGACGAGCTTCGTCAGCAGGTCCTCCCGTGGCTGCTTCCGCCGCTCGTCGACGTGCGTGCCGAGGTAGTCCGTAAGCGCTTTCTGTCCCTCCAGGGACTTCTTGACCGCTTCTTGCCGTCCCTCCGTCTGCTCCTTCAGGGAGAACTGCTCCGAGGAGTCGAACAGCTTGTCCACCCAGCCCTTGAACAGGGTCCGGTCGCTCGCGGGGACCCCCAGCAGCTCCGCGATGACGATCACCGGCAACGGGTAGGCCAGGTCCTCGACCAGTTCGAGCCGGCCGGCGGACCCCGCCGCGTCGAGCAGCTCGCGCGTCACCGCGGCGATCCGCGGCTCCAGGTCGGCGACGACCTTCGGCGTGAACGCCCGGCTGACCAGCTTGCGCATCTTGTTGTGCAGCGGCGGGTCCAGCTGCAGCAGGTTCCCCGCCTGCAGCTCCTCGAAGTCGACGTCGACGTCCTGGCCGGCCATCAGGTCCTTCGGCACGAGCCGGGTGGTGTCCGAGGAGTACGTCGCCGGGTCGCGGAGCACCTCTTCGGCCTCCGGGTGCCCGTAGACGTTCCAGAACCCGAGGTCGGCGGCGTGGTGCACGCGCTCCTCGGGCTGCTTCCCCCGCAGCCAGAACTGGGCTTCGTGGAGTCCCCAGGTGTCCGCTTGTGTGGTGGTCATGTCCGCCCCTTCTTTCCCCTGTGTGCTCCCGGGATCAGCCGGGAGCCTGCGCGGGATCGTGTGCGTAGATCCCTTTCCGGTAGCCCGAGACGAGCTCCTCGAGCGCCGAACCCAGTTCCGCCGCCACGTCCGCGACCGCCGCGGGATCGGGCTCCCCGGCCGGCTCGAACGAGGTGCGGATGATGTGCGCGAGGACCGCCGCCTTCTCTTCCAGCGCGATGTCGTCGAACTCGTCCGACAGCGTGTCGCCGAGGTAGAAGCCGAGCGTCGCCGCGTGCAGCGCGTAGGTCACGTTCGGGACGTCCGAGCGGATCAGCCCGCGCCGGAGCATCGCTTCCTCGAACTGCCCGCGCAGCTCGTCCTGCTGTTTGCGCAGGGCGAGGTCGCCGAGCGAACCGAACATCTCCGCGTTGCCGCGCAGCATCGCCATCACCAGCGGACGGCGGTGCGTGGCCAGGAATGACGCCGAGATCATCCGGTGCGGGAGGATCATCGCCGGATCGGCCTTGATCGCCCCCAGGATCTCGTCGGTCAGGTCGGCCGACTCGCGCATCATCAGCGCCTGGAACAGCAGTTCCTTGTTGCGCCAGTGCAGGTAGACGGTGCCCTTGCCGATGCCGACCGCGCGCGCGATGTCGTCCACCGCCACCTTGCGATAGCCCATGCGCAGCAGCAGTTCGCCCGCCGCGTCCAGGATGCGGTCGGCGCGCTCGCGGTTCGGATGGCTCATGCGTGCGTCCACCTGCTGGTTCGTTGAGAGTTTGACCTGTTGACCGGATTGGCACTTTCGGTCAATCGGTCATCGCCACGGTAGCGCCGATGCGCCGACCACGGCAAGGGTTCTGTCGGTGCCGTCGGTTAACGTCATCGGTGTGGCACAGGACGAACTCTTCACCGTGAACGCCGACGTGGCCCCGCCACCGGAGCGCACGACGTCGAACGCGGGCGAGCCGCAGGCGGACCCCGCCAGCTCGCCGCTGGCCGTGCGGATGCGGCCGCGCTCGCTCGACGAGGTCGTCGGCCAGCAGCACCTGCTGCGCGAAGGCGCCCCCCTGCGGCGGCTCGTCGAAGGCGCCGCGCCGGCGTCGGTGCTGCTCTACGGCCCGCCCGGCACGGGCAAGACGACGCTGGCCAACCTCGTCTCGATCGCCACCGGCCGCCGGTTCGTCGCGATGTCGGCGCTTTCGGCCGGGGTCAAGGAGGTGCGCGGCGTCATCGAAGAGGCGCGGCGGCGCCGCCAGTACAACACCGAGAACACCGTGCTGTTCATCGACGAGGTGCACCGGTTCTCCAAGACCCAGCAGGACGCGCTGCTCGGCGCGGTCGAGGACCGCACCGTGCTGCTGGTCGCCGCGACCACCGAGAACCCGTCGTTCTCCGTGGTCTCGCCGTTGCTGTCGCGCTCGCTGGTGCTGCAGCTGCGCCCGCTGACCGACGACGACATCACGCGGCTGCTCGAGCGCGCGCTGGCCGACGAACGCGGTCTCGGCGGCGAGCTGACGCTGACCGAGGAGGCGCGGGCCCACCTCGTCCGGCTCGCGGGCGGGGACGCGCGCCGCGCGCTCACCGCGCTGGAGGCGGCGGCGGACGCGGCGTCGGCCACCGAGGCGAAGACGATCGACCTCCCCATCGTCGAGTCCACTGTGGACAAGGCGGCGGTCCGCTACGACCGCGACGGCGACCAGCACTACGACGTCATCAGCGCGTTCATCAAGTCGATCCGCGGGTCCGATGTGGACGCCGCGCTGCACTACCTGGCCCGGATGATCGAAGCGGGGGAGGACCCGCGGTTCCTCGCGCGGCGGCTGGTCGTGCACGCCAGCGAGGACATCGGGATGGCCGACCCGACGGCGCTGCAGTCGGCCGTCGCCGCCTCGCACGCCGTCCAGTTCATCGGCATGCCCGAGGGGCGGCTGGCCCTCGCCCAGGCGACGATCCACCTGGCGACGGCGCCGAAGTCGAACTCGGTCGTCACGGGCATCGACGCCGCACTGGCCGACGTGCGGGCCGGCCTGGCCGGCACGGTGCCGCCGCACCTGCGCGACGGGCACTACGCGGGCGCCAAGAAACTGGGCAACGCCCAGGGTTACCGGTACCCGCACAACGTCCCGGAAGGCGTGCTGGCCCAGCAGTACCCGCCGGACGAGCTGGTGGGCCGGGACTACTACGAGCCCACCCAGCGCGGCGCCGAGCGCACCCTCGCCGAGCGCGTCCCGAAGCTGCGCCGGACGATCCGCGGCGAACGGTGAGCCGGGCGGACGAATCTCCGGCCCCTGATCATCTTCGCGGCCCGGGGCGGTCAAGATCATCGGGTTTCGTAAGCTGCACGCCTCGAAGGTGACCCGATCCCGCAGGAGGCGTGCCCGTGCCCGCGACGCTGCAGTGCATCGTCCTGGATTGTCCGGAACCGGTCGTGCTCGCCCGGTTCTACCAGGCCCTGCTCGGCGGCGAAGTCGACCGGCCGGACCCGCGCTGGCGGGTCGACGAGGACTGGTCGACGCTGCACGTGAACGGGATGGTCCTCGGGTTCCAGCGGGCCCTGGACCACCAGCCACCGCGCTGGCCGGACCCGGCGCACCCGCAGCAGTTCCACCTCGACTTCGAGGTGGACGATTTCCGGGAGTCCCACCACGCGGTCCTGGCGAACGGCGGCCGGCTGCTCGATCCCGACCTCGGCGGCCGCGGCTGGCGCGTCTACGCCGACCCGGCCGGGCACCCGTTCTGCCTGCTGGGCGACTACTGAGCACGCGCTCGCCCGCCGCGGCCGAGATCGTTTCCCGCCCGGTCCCGGCGGCCGGTCAATAACCGCCCGGTGGTCGCGGCACCCGCCGTTTCAGCAGGTCAGAACCGGTGTTTAGGGTGAAGCTCCCCGCACCGGAGTTCCGATGACCGCATTCCCCGAGCTTGACGAAAACGACGAAAACGCGGCGATGAAGCCGGTCTTCGTCGACCCCACCGGACGGCGGCGCCGCATCGTCCGCCGGATCGCCCTCGCCGCGTTCGGCGGGCTGCTGCTCTACGTCGCGGTGTTCGTCGCCGCGCTGTTCGGCGCCCCCATCCCGACGGCCGCGCTGATCCCGATGCCCGGCCTGGTGCCGGAGCAGGCCACCTCCGTCGCGCCGCCGCCGGCCACCGGCGACACCGCCCGGCCGACCGGTGAACCGCGGTCCACGGCGCCTTCGCCGACCGTGGCCCCGGCGTCCGCACCCGGCTCCAGGGCGGCCACGACCGAGGCGACGGCGCCCACGACGTCGGCGCCGGCGACCGCGGTGACGTCCGAGCACCGCAACACCCGCGCGCCGACGTCGCCACCGGGGCAGACCAGGACGACCCCGCCGGGCAACGGGCGCTGACGGCGCCGGAACGGACAGCACGGTGAGCCACCACCGCACCCCGCCCCCGAAAGCGCACTGGGTGCTCCTCGGCACGATCGTCACCGCCGTCGCGGTGCTGCTCGGCCTCGACCTCGTCGTCACGGGCGGGTTCGACGCCGGCGAGGACCCGCCGGCGGGCGGGTCGGCGGCGGTCCCGGCCGACGTCCGCACCGGCGGCCCGGTCGTCGACGCCCGCGACGACCACCCGGTGGAACTGCGCCCGCACGCCAAGACCGTCGCCCTGACCTTCGACGACGGCCCGGACCCCGAGTGGACGCCGCGCGTGCTCGACGTCCTCGACGCCCACCACGCGCACGCGACGTTCTTCGTCACCGGCGCGAAAGCCGCCCAGCACCCCGAGCTGATCCGCGAAATCCTGGCCAGGGGCCACGAACTCGGCAACCACACGGCCACCCACTCCGACCTGCGCGAGGACGGCGACCTGCGGGCGAAGCTCGAGCTGCGCGCCACCGACCTCGCGCTGGCCGGCGCCGCCGGGGTGGGCACCTCGCTGGTCCGGCCGCCGTACTCGGCCACGGCGGCCGCCGTCGACGACGCGGCGTGGGCCTCCATGAAGCGGATCGGCGCCGAGGGACGGCTCGTCGTCCTGTCCGATGTGGACAGTCAGGACTGGCGCCGCCCCGGCGTGCCCGCGATCGTCGCGAACGCGACGCCCAAGGACGACCGCGGGGCGGTGGTGCTGATGCACGACGCGGGCGGCGACCGCTCGGAGACCGTCGCCGCGCTGGCGCGGCTCCTGCCGCGGCTGCAGGCGGCGGGCTGGAAGTTCGACACGGTCGGGGGCGCCACCGGGATCACCGAGACCGTCACCAAGGCCGATCCCGCGAGCCGCGCCGGCGGGTGGGCGCTGGTGGCGGCCGTCGGTCTCGCCGGCTTCCTCGCCGGGGCGATGCGGTGGCTGCTCGTCGTGGCGAGCGCGATCGCCGTGCTGCGGACGGTCCTCATCCTCGTGACCACCGCGATCCACGTGCGGCGGCACCGGTCCCGGCGGCGGGTCCGGGCGCGGGCGGGCGTCACGGTCATCGTCCCGGCCTACAACGAGGAAGCCGGGATCGAGGCGACCATCCGCTCGATCCTCGCCTCCGACCACCACCCGGTGTGGGTGATCGTGGTCGACGACGGCTCCACCGACGGCACCGCCGAGGTCGTCGAGCGGTTCCGCTCGCGCCGGGTCCGGCTGATCCGGCAGCGCAACGCGGGCAAGCCCGCGGCGCTCAACAACGGGCTGGCCGCGGCCCGCACCGAGCTGGTGGTCATGGTCGACGGCGACACCGTGCTGGAGCCGGGCACGGTGAGCGCGGTGATCAAGCCGTTCGCCGACCCGGCCGTCGGCGCGGTGTCGGGCAACGCCAAGGTCGGCAACCGCGGCGGCCTGCTCGGGCGCTGGCAGCACATCGAGTACGTCATCGGCTTCAACCTCGACCGGCGCATGTACGACGTCCTGGAGTGCATGCCGACCGTGCCGGGCGCGATCGGCGCGTTCCGGCGCTCGGCGGTGCTGGACCTCGGCGGCGTCCCGGAGGACACCCTCGCCGAGGACACCGACCTGACGATGCTGCTGGAGCGGGACGGCTGGCGGGTGGTCTACGAACAGGAAGCGCGGGCCTGGACGGAGGCGCCCTCGACGCTCGGGCAGCTGTGGAAGCAGCGCTACCGCTGGTGCTACGGCACGCTGCAGGCGGTCTGGAAGCACCGCGTCACCGTGCTGCGCGGCGGGTCGGCCGGGCGGCTGGGCCGGCGCGGCCTCCCGTACCTGGTGCTGTTCCAGGTCGTGCTGCCGATGCTGGCGCCGCTGGTGGACGTCGCGGCGGTGTTCGGCGCGCTGGCGGGGGAGTGGACCACGGCGCTGGGCTACTGGCTGGTGTTCCTGCTGATGCAGCTGGTGCCCGGGATCATCGCGTTCCGGCTCGACGGCGAGCGGCTCGGCCCGCTGTGGGCGTTGCCGCTGCAGCAGTTCGTCTACCGGCAGCTGATGTACCTGGTGGTCGTCCAGTCGGTGATGACGGCGTTCGCCGGCGCCCGGCTGCCGTGGCACAAGCTGGAGCGGACGGGCCGGAACGCGCCACCGCAGCCGGTCGGCTGAGCGCGCGGGACCGCCGTCCCTTGGGCACGATGAGGGCATGAGTGTCGCGTTTCTCGGAACCGGAATCATGGGCGCCCCGATGGCGGCCAACATCGCGAAGGCGGGCCTCGAGGTCCGGGTCTGGAACCGGACCCGGGCGAAAGCCGAGCCCCTCGCCGACGTCGCGGCGGTCGCGGAATCGGCGGCCGCGGCGGCCGAGGGCGCGGACACCCTCGTGACGATGCTCGCGGACGGACCCGCGGTGGCCGAAGCGTTCGAGGCGGCCTCGCCCGCTTCGGGCACGTTGTGGCTGCAGATGAGCACGGTCGGCCTCGACTGGACCGACCGGCTCGCCGCGCTGGCGGAGAAGGCGGGCGTGGTGTTCGTGGACGCGCCGGTGCTCGGCACGCGGCAGCCGGCGGAACAGGCGCAGCTGCAGGTCCTGGCGTCCGGCCCGGAGGAAGCCCGCCCGAAGGCCACGCCGGTGTTCGACGCCGTCGCGGTGAAGACGCAGTGGCTCGGCCCGGCCGGCAACGGCAGCAGGCTGAAGCTCGTCGTGAACGCGTGGGTGCTGGCCCTGACCAACGGCACGGCCGAAAGCCTCGGCCTGGCCCGCGCGCTGGACATCGATCCCGCGCTGTTCCTGGAGACGATCGAGGGCGGCGGCCTCGACGTCGGCTACGCGCACGTGAAGGGCGGCGCGATGCTGTCCGGCGAGTACCCGCCGTCGTTCCCGGCGGGCTTGGCGGCGAAGGACGCGCGGCTGGTGGTCGAGGCGGCCGGGGACGACGTCGACGTGGCGGGCGCCCGCGCGGTGCTGTCGCACCTGGAAGCGGCGGTCGAGGCGGGCCACGGCGACGAGGACATGGCCGCGCTCTACCGCGCGGTCGTGAAGGAGCATTAGAGGAGCGTCGCGAGCCGGTCGACGCCCAGGGCACTGGTCAGGAAGCGTTCCTTCGCGTTGCCCAGCAACTTCCGCGTCCACGACGTGAAGCCGCCATCGCCCACTTCGGCGAGCTCACCGCCGCCGAAGGACGCGTACACCTTGAAGCAGAGGCCGGCGTAGTACCCGCCTCGGCCGCTCTCGCGCTCCGGGAACGGGCGGACCGGCACGTCCGGCACCGCGTCGAGCAGGCCCTCGAACCGGGGGTCCAGCACGGTCACGGCGAGCTCGACCGCGGACGCGCCCAGCGCCCGGCAGGCGGCAGCCAGCAGTCCGGCGTGCTCGGCCAGGTGCTGCCGCTCGAAGGCCAGGTCGCCGGAGTCCCGCCCGGCCGTCACCGCACCGAAAAGGGAGAAGTGCGCGAACATCCCCGCCGGGACCCGCTGGGCCCGCACCACGCGCTGCACCGAGGCCAGGCGGACGACGTCCTCCGCCGAGCGCCGGACCGCCGCCTCCAGGGCCAAGCCGGTGGTGGGGTCCGCGGCGACCTCGGTGCCGCGGCCGGTCGGCACCACCCGGTGCTGGGCCACCCCGGCCACCGCCGAATGGGTGCCGAGCGGGACGAGCGGCGAGAGGGCCACCAGGTCGAAGCCCGCGGCCGCGCCGAGCACGGCGTCTTCGACCCGGCGCAGCAGGGCGAACGGCAGCGGGCTCGGCACCGCGAACCGGTCGGTCCGGTGCCGGCGCAGCACGTCGGGTCCGGCCAGCCGGGCCGCGCGCCGGCGCGCGACTTCCAGCTGCACCGTCGTCAGGTCGGCACCGGGCAACGCGGCCAGCACGTCGGCCGCGCCGCCGCCCGGCCCGGAAAGCACCCGGCGGCCGGGTCCGTCGTCGTGTCCCATCGCCCAGGTGTACCGCCCCGCGCGGGCCCGGGGCGAAGGGTTTTCCGGCCCGAACGGGGTGACACGGTCGGGGACCCGGCCAGGCGGTAACCTCATCGGCACCCAAGACCCGTGAACCGAGGAGGGCCCGTGTCGGCAGGGCAGATCGCCGCGTTGATCGCCGCAGGAGCATTCGTGGTGCTGGTCGTCCTGCTGGCGATCCCGCTGATCAAGCTCGGCAAGACGCTGGACGCGGCCACCGAGGCGATCGAGCGCACCAACAGCAACACCGACCCGCTGCTGATCGGCGCGAACCAGACGATCACCCACGTCAACACCCAGCTCGAGCGGGTGGACGGGATCACGTCCAACGCGCAGGCGGTCACGGGGAACGTCTCCGCGCTGACGTCGGTGTTCACCGCGACGCTGGGCGGTCCGCTCGTCAAGACCGCGGCGCTGTCCTACGGCCTGTCGAAGGCGATCCGGGCGCGCAAGAAGAAGAGCGCGCTGAAGGCCGCGAAGAAGGCGGCGAAGTGAAGCGGCTGTTCTGGCTCGGCGTCGGCGTGGTCACCGGGGTCGTGCTGTCCCGCAAGGCCGCCGAAACCGCTCGTCAGGCCACTCCGGCCGGGTTAGCATCGAACCTGGGCGACGCCGTGCGAGAGCTGGCGGGCGCCGTGGGTTCGTTCGGCGCCGAGGTGCGCGCGGGCATGAACGAGCGGGAGCAGGAGTTGCACGACATGGTCGAGGAGCGGACGGGCGTCACGGCGCCCCGCGCCGAAGGACGGCACGCCGCTGCCGCCCGGCGCCCGGTCCGGCGAGCTCGCCGGGCGGAGGGCTGATCCGGGCCTGCCCGGAACCCTTCCGCCGTCGACGTCGACCCCGTTCTTCTTCACCAGCTACAAGGACTGACCCGTGGACACACACGAAATCACCGATCGTTTCCTGCGCCATTTCGAGGGCAAGGGCCACACGCGCGTGCCCAGCGCGCCGCTGATCCTCGACGACCCGAACCTGCTGTTCGTCAACGCCGGCATGGTGCAGTTCAAGCCGTACTTCCTCGGTGAGGCGCCGCCGCCGTACCCGCGCGCGACCTCCGTGCAGAAGTGCGTGCGCACGCCGGACATCGACGAGGTCGGCAAGACCACCCGGCACAACACGTTCTTCCAGATGGCGGGCAACTTCTCCTTCGGCGACTACTTCAAGGAAGGCGCCATCGAGTACGCCTGGGAGCTGATCACCAAGCCCCAGAGCGAAGGCGGCTACGGCCTCGACCCGAACCGGCTCTGGGCGACCGTCTACGAGGACGACGCCGAGGCGGCGGGCCTGTGGAAGAAGATCACCGGCCTGCCCGGCGAGCGCATCCAGGCGCGCGACATGGTCGACAACTTCTGGTCGATGGGCATCCCGGGCCCGTGCGGACCGTGCTCGGAGATCTACTACGACCGCGGCCCGGAGTACGGCCGCGAGGGCGGCCCGGTCGTCGACGAGGACCGCTACATCGAGATCTGGAACCTGGTGTTCATGCAGAACATCCGGGGCGAGGGCAGCGGCAAGAAGGACTTCCCGATCCTCGGCGAGCTGCCCGCGAAGAACATCGACACCGGCATGGGCGTCGAGCGCGTCGCGACGATCCTGCAGGGCGTCGAGAACGTCTACGAGACCGACCTCGTCCGCCCGGTCATCGGCCGCGCCGAGGAGTTCTCCGGCCGCCGCTACGGCAGCAACCACGCCGACGACGTCCGCTTCCGCGTCATCGCCGACCACGCCCGCACCGGCGTGCTGCTGATCGGCGACGGCGTCACCCCGGGCAACGACGGCCGCGGCTACGTCCTGCGCCGCCTCCTGCGCCGCATCGTCCGCTCCACGCGCCTGCTCGGCGTGCACGAGCCGGTGCTGCAGGAGTTCGCGAAGGTCGTGCGCGACACGATGGGCCCGACCTACCCCGAGCTGGTCGACGGCTTCGACCGGATCAGCGAGGTCGTCCGGATCGAAGAGGAAGCCTTCCTCTCGACCCTCACGAGCGGTTCGCGCATCTTCGACCTCGCGGCCGAGGAGACCAAGCGCGGCGGCGGGGACGTGCTGGCCGGCGACAAGGCGTTCCAGCTGCACGACACCTACGGCTTCCCGATCGACCTGACCCTCGAGATGGCGGCCGAGCAGGGCCTGAGCGTCGACGAAGAGGGCTTCCGCACGCTCATGAACGAGCAGCGGACCCGCGCGAAGGCGGACGCGGCGGCCCGCAAGACCGGCCACGGCGACCTCTCGGAATACCGGAAGGTCCTGGAGCAGCACGGCGAGACCGAGTTCCTCGGCTACACCGACCTGCAGGCCGAGGCGACGGTCGTCGCGCTGCTCGAAGACGGCCAGCCGGTCCGCAGCGTCTCCGCCGGCAAGAAGGCCGAGCTGGTCCTCGACCGCACGCCGTTCTACGCCGAAAGCGGTGGCCAGGTCGCCGACACCGGTGTGCTCGTCGGCGACGGCGTCGAGCTGAAGGTCCTGGACGTCCAGAAGATCGTGCCCGGCCTGTACGTGCACCGCGTCGAGGTGGAGCAGGGCGAGGTCGGCCTCGACACCAAGCTCACCGGCTCGGTCGACGCCCACCGCCGGCTGTCCATCGAGCGTTCGCACTCCGCGACGCACCTGGTGCACGCGGCCGTGCGCGGCGCGTACGGCAAGCGCGCGGCGCAGGCGGGCTCGCTGAACTCGCCGGGCCGCATGCGGTTCGACTTCACCACGCCCGGCTCGGTGTCGGCCGACGTGCTGACCGAGGTCGAGCAGGAGGTCAACGACTACCTGCAGACCAACGTCGAGGTGCAGAGCTACACCACGACCAAGGACAAGGCGCTCGAGCTGGGCGCGGTCGCGCTGTTCGGCGAGAAGTACGGCAACGACGTCCGCGTGGTCGACATGGGCGACTACTCCCGCGAGCTCTGCGGTGGCACGCACGTCGAGCGGATCGGCCAGCTCGGCCTGGTCAAGCTCGTCTCCGACGCCTCCATCGGCTCGGGTGTGCACCGCGTCGAGGCGCTGGTCGGCACGGACGCGCTCAAGTACGTCCGCAAGGAGCAGCTGCTGGTGTCGCAGCTGGCCAACACCTTCAAGGTGCCGTCGGACCAGCTGCCGGGCCGCATCGACGACGTCCTGACCCGGCTGAAGAACGCCGAGAAGGAGATCGCGCAGCTCAAGACCCAGCAGGTGCTGGGCTCGGCGGGCGCGCTGGTCGACAAGGCCCAGGACATCGGCGGCGTGACCGTGGTCGCCGAGGTCGTCCCGGACGTCGACGGCAACGGCCTGCGCGCGCTCGCCTCGGACATCCGCGGCCGGCTCGGCTCGCGGCCCGGCGTGGTGGCGCTGTTCTCGCCGGCCGGCGAGAAGCTGAGCTTCGTCGTCGCGACGACCAAGGCGGCCCAGGACAAGGGCATCGCCGCGGGCAAGCTCGTCCCGTCCTTCGCCGAGAAGATCGGCGGCCGCGGCGGCGGCAAGCCCGACATGGCCCAGGGCGGTGGCACGAACCCGGCCGGCGCGAACGAGGCGGTCACGGCCCTGCGTTCGGCGATTGCCGGCATTGGTTAACCGCGGAAACCGCGGCCCGGACCGGCCAGGAGAGGCCGATCCGGGGCGCGGTCGTCGCCTCGGCGTCGATGTCGGATCCGTCCGGGTCGGCGTGGCGCTGAGCGATCCGGCCCCCCTGCTCGCTTCGCCATTGGTTACCCTCTCCCGCGATGCGACCGACGACAGTGATCTGGACCAGCTGGCCGCCCTCGTCACCGAGCACGAGGTGGTCGAGGTGATCGTGGGACTGCCGCGAACGCTCGCCAACCGGCAGGGTCCGGCGGCCGAGCTGGCGATCGCGTATTCTGAACGCCTGGCCGGGCGGATAGCGCCCGTGCCGGTCCGGCTGGGCGACGAGCGGCTGACCACGGTCACCGCATCCCGCATCCTCTCCCAGCGCGGGGTCAAAGGCCGCAAGCAGCGCGCGGTGGTCGACCAGGCCGCCGCCGTGGAGATCCTGCAGGCCTGGATCGACGCCGCCGCCGCTGCGCACCGCGCCCGGGAGGGAGACCGATGAACGAGCAGCCACCTGAGCCCCCTCGCGGGCGCAGGCGACTCCGCGAACCAGGACCGGCCACCCCGCCGCCGTCCCGGCCCGCGCCGAACCCCCACGACCCGCGCGCGAGCGGGTACCAGGAGCTCCCGCAGCCGTCGCGGCACAGCGGCTCCCACGAGCTGCCCCAGCCGTCGCGCCGGGGCCGGCCCGAGCCGGGCTACGACCCGCGCCGGGACGCGCCGCCGTCCGGCCGCCGTCGCCGGCTCGAGCCGCCGGGCACGCTGCCCCAGGCCGAGGACGACTTCGACCCCCGGGAAGCCGAGCGTTCGGCCCCGGTCCGCGCCCGCCACGGCCTCGACGACGGCGCCGACGGCCCGGCCCCGCGCCGCGCGGCTCCCGAGCCGGGGCGCCGCCGCGCGGCCCCCGAGGAGCCGCCGCGCCGCCGCCGTCCCGCGCCGCGCCCGGACGAAGGGGCGGACGCCCGCCGGCGCCGCCCGAGTCCCGAAGAGCTGGCCGAGGCCGACGCGGCCCGCCGCCACCAGGCGATGCTCGACCTGGAAGAGGCCGCCGAAGCACAGGCCGCCCGGCTCCGGGGCGCCCCGGACGAAAGCCCTCGGCGCCGCCGCCGGGCCGAGCCCGATCCGGCGGAGGCCGTCGAGCCGCCGTCCGGCCGCCGTCGCCGGGCCGAGCCCGAGCCCGTCGAGCCGCCGCCCGGCCGCCGTCGGGCGGCACCGGAGCCGGTCGAGGCCGCCGAGCCGCCGCCCGGCCGCCGTCGGGCCGCACCCGACCCGAACGAAGCCGCCGAATCGAACCGGCGGCGCGCGGCGCTCGAACCCGACGCCGACCCGCGCCGCGGCGTGCCGGAACCCCCGCGGCGGCCCGTCCAGCCGGGTGACCGTTCTGTCGGCGTGCCCGAACCCGGCCTGGAGCCGCCGCGCCGCCGCCGTCCGCCGCCCCCGCCGGTCCGCGAGGACCCGCCGACCGACATCATCCCGGCCCAGACCGCGCCCGAGCCGGTGCACGAGGAGCCCGAAGAGCTCTTCGCCGAGGACGACGAGTACGCGGAGTACGACGACTACGACGAGTACGAGGACTACGACGACGCCGAGTACGAAGACGAGTACGAGGACGAGCCGGAGCCGCCGCGCAAGAAGAAGAAGGGCAAGCGCGCCCTCGGCTGGGTCGCGGCGCTGGTCGTGATCGTGCTGCTCGCCGGCGGCGCCTACTACGGCTTCAACAAGATCTTCGGCTACGACGACTTCGAGGGCGCCGGCGACGGGGACGTGCTGTTCCAGGTCGACGACGGCGACTCGACGTCGGCGATCGGCCAGAAGCTCGCCACGGCGGGCGTCGTCGCCAGCGGCAAGGCGTTCGTCAAGGCCGGTGAGGACAACCCGAAGCTGGCCCGGATCCAGCACGGCTTCTACGTGATGAAGTCGCACATGTCGGGCGCCAGCGCGGTCGACCGGATCACCGACGCGGCCGCCCGCGTCGGCCAGCTGGAGATCCGGCCGTACACGCAGTTCGACGACATCACCCAGCCCGACGGCAAGGTCACGCCCGGCGTGTACAGCCTGATGGCGAAGGCGTCGTGCGCGCAGATCAACGGCAAGAGCACCTGCGTGACCGCCGACGACCTGCGCAAGGTGGTCGACGGCGCGGACCTGAAGACGCTCGGCGTGCCCGACTGGGCGATCGACCCCGCCAACAAGGCCGACCGCAAGGACCGGCGGCTCGAAGGCCTCATCGCGCCCGGCCTCTACGACGTCCGGCCCGGCGCGTCCCCTCAGGAGATCGTCGGTCAGCTGGTGCGGAGCTCCACCGAGGCGATCCAGAACGCCGGGCTCAGCCCGCAGTCGACCGGCCCGGGGATGACGCCGTACCAGACGCTGATCATCGCCTCGATCATCGAGCGCGAGGCGGTGAAGGCCGACTTCGGCAAGCTGTCGCGGGTCATCTACAACCGGCTGGCGATCAACATGCGGCTGCAGATGGACTCCACGGTCAACTACGTGCTCGACCGGCCGACGCTCGCGACCAACGACGACGACCGGAACAAGGCCGGGGCGTACAACACCTACAAGAACACGGGCCTGACGCCGACCCCGATCTCGGTGCCCAGCGCCGACGCCATCCAGGCGGCGGTGCACCCGGCGACGGGCGATTGGGTGTACTTCGTCAAGTGCGAGAAGAACGGCCTCTCCTGCTTCGGGGTCACGTTCGACGAGCACAAGGCCAACGTCAAGCTGGCCCAGCAACGTGGTGTCTTCTGAGCCCCGCCGCGCCGCCGTGCTGGGCAAGCCGGTGGCGCACTCGCTGTCCCCGGTGCTGCACGGCGCCGCGTTCGCCGCGCTCGGCCTGACCGGCTGGACCTACGAGCGCATCGAGACGAGCGCGGAAGAGCTGCCGGGCCTGGTCGACGGCCTCGGCCCGGAGTGGGCCGGCCTGTCGGTCACCATGCCGGGCAAGCGCGCCGCGCTCGACCACGCGGACGAGGTGACGCCGCGCGCGGCCGCGGTCGGCGCGGCCAACACCCTGGTCCGCACGGCGAAGGGCTGGCTCGCGGACTGCACCGACGTCGACGGCGTCACCGGGGCGCTGCGCGCGGCCGGGGGCTACGAGCCGTCGCCGTCGGACACGGCGGTGGTGCTCGGCGCGGGCGGCACGGCGGCCGCTGCGGTCGTCGGGCTCGCCGCGCTCGGCGTGCGGCAGGTGCGGCTGGTCGTGCGGGAACCCGCGCGGGCCGGCGAAACGCTCGACGCGGCGAAGCGGGCTTCGCTCGACGTCGACGTGCTTCGCTGGGCCGAAACGGACTTCGCGACCCTGGGGTCGGTCGCGGTGCTGGTGAACACGGTGCCGCCCGACGCGGTCGTCCCGCACGTGGCCGAGCTGGCGGCCGTCGCGCACGTTCTCGACGTCATCTACCACCCGTGGCCGACGCCGCTGGCCGAAGCCGTCGCGGCGCGGGGCGGGCGGCTCGCGACCGGGTTGGACATGCTGCTGCACCAGGCGTTCGGGCAGGCCGAGCACTTCACCGGGCGGCCGGCCCCGCGCGCGGCGATGCGCGACGCCCTGCGCGAAGCGACCGGGAACCTGCTGCCGCTGCCGATCTCCTGAAAAAACCGGTTGCGCGAGTTGATAATCTGGTCGACTGCCTTGACGAAGGGGGTCAACCGGAATGACCAGCCAAGAAGCGTTGAGCGAGGCCGAGATCGAGTCGGGGTGGGTGGCCGGCGACGCGCCGCAGCTCAACTCCACGGTCCTGCTCGTCGACTACGACCCGGAGTGGCCGAGGCTCTTCGAGCGTGAGGCCGAGCGCGTCCGGGGCGCGCTCGGCGACCAGGTGCTCGTTCTCGAGCACGTCGGGTCGACCTCGGTGCCGGGCCTGTGCGCCAAGCCGTGCGTCGACATCCTGCTCGTGGTGCCGGACTCCGACGAGGAGGACGCCTACCTCCCGGCGCTGGAGGCGGCGGGCTACCGGCTCGTCATCCGCGAGCCGGACTGGGAGAAGCACCGCTGCTTCAAGGGGCCGGACACCAACATCAACCTGCACGTGTACTCGCCCGGCAACAGCCAGACCGAGCGGTACCGGCTCCTGCGCGACCGGATGCGCGCGCACCCGGAGGAGCGTGACCTGTACGCGGCGAAGAAGCGTGAACTCGCCGCGAAGGAGTGGAAGTTCATCCAGCAGTACGCGGACGCGAAGACGGAGGTGATCGAAGAGATCCTCGGCCGGGCGCGGGCGGCGCAGTACGACGCGTTCAGCGAGGACTACGCGTCGCACGCGGAGAAGTCCGTGACGAACGCGCTGTACGACCGCCCGGCGATCCTGGACCTGGCGGGCGACGTGTCGGGTCGCCGCGTCCTGGACGTCGGCTGCGCGGCCGGGCACCTGAGCGCGCTGCTGGCCGAGCGGGGCGCCGACGTCCTGGGCGTCGACGTGAGCGCGGGGATGGTGTCCGCGGCCCGCCGGAAGTTCGGTGACGTGGCGCGCTTCGAGGTCGCGGACGTCACCCGGCCCCTCGACCTGCCGGACGGCTCGATCGACGTGGTTACCGCGTCGCTGGTGCTGCACTACGTCGAGGACTGGGGGCCGGCGCTGGCCGAGTTCCGCCGCGTCCTCACACCCGGCGGGCTGCTCGTGTTCTCGGTGCACCACCCCGGTGAGGACTGGCGCTGGTTCGAGAAGGAGAACTACTTCGAGCTGGAACTGCTCGAAGACGAGTTCCCGCCGGGGCAGCGGGTGCGGTTCTACCGGCGCCCGCTGAGCTGGACGTTCCAGGCGGTCCGCGACGCGGGCTTCGCCGTCGACAAGCTGGTCGAGCCGATGCCGGCCCCGGAGGCGGCCGAAACCGACCCGAAGTGGGCGGAGAACCTGCGGACCAAGCCGCGGTTCCTCTACTTCCGCGCCGTCACTCCCGCTTAGCCAGGTCCTGGACGAGGTCGACGATCTCCCGGCTGAGCGGGCGGAACACCCGCAGCCGGGAGAGCGCGGCCAGCCGCGCGATCAGCGGGACGCTGCGCTCCACCAGCATCCGGCTGCGCCGGGTCCCGGCCGAGCGGTCGTGGACCCAGTAGAGCACCACGCCCATCTGGTAGAGCCACAGCAGTTCCGGCAGCTGGGCGCGCAGCTCGGGGTCGAGCTTGACGTCGGAACCGTCGACGACCTCGCGCATGAGGCCGATCGACGCCTCACGGGCGGCCGAGGAGTCGTCGCTGAACGGGCTCAGCGGCGACTCCGGGTCGGCCGCGTTGACGAAGAACTGCGTGCCGAAGCGGTGGTAGGGCTCGGCGATGTCCAGCCAGCACAGCAGCACGGTCTTCAACCGCGCCGCGAAGGCGCTTTCGCCGTCGATCCGGGCGCGGCCCTCGGCGAGGTGCTGCCGGGCGATCTCGTCGTAGAAGCCCTGGATGAGCTGTTCCTTCGACGAGAAGTAGTAGTAGGCGTTCCCGACGGAGACGCCCGCTTCGGCGGCGATCGCGCGCATCGTCGTGCGGTCGTAGCCGTTCTCGGTGAACAGCCGCATCGCGGTCGTGACGATCAGGGACCGCGTTTCCTCGCTCTTGGCCACGTGCGGCACGTTAGCGCCGGGCACGTCAGGGCGCGGGGAAGGGCGGCACCTGCGGCATGCCGGGGTACGCCACGGGCGCCGGCCGGGGCTCGGGCTTCGGAGCCAGGTGGCGGCGCCGGATGCCGTTGAAGACCAGGACGTTGGTCAGGTGCATCGCGCCGAGGATCAGCGCGACGACGCCGACCTTCACCGAGAGCAATTCGAACACCGCCCGCGCGGTGGCCACCTCGGCGTGGCTGGTCAGGAAGAGCGTCACGAACCCCAGGCTGACCAGGTAGAAGCCGACGACCAGGAGCTGGTTGACGGCGTTGGCCAGGCCGGGGCTGTCGGCGAAGACCTCGGCGAGGAAAGTGCGGCCGTGCTTGCTCAGCGTCCGGGCCACCAGCACGGTCAGCGGGATGCTGATCAGCAGGTAGAGGGCGTAGGCGACGACTACTCGGTCCATGGTTCCTCCTTTTTTGAACGTGTTCAAGAAGTACCGTAGCCCTGTTTTTGAACGTGTTCAAGAGGGTAGGGTGACCGCCGACTGGGAGGTATCGACCGTGAAACGCTTCGCCGCCGGGCTGATCGCCGCCGCGCTCGTCGTGCTCTTCGTGCCCGCCACCGCTGACGCGGGCTTCGCGACCAACGTCCGCTTCGCTACTTTCAACGCCTCGCTGAACCGCGCCGCCGCCGGTCAGCTGGTCACCGACCTCTCGACGCCGGACAACGACCAAGCGCGCGAAGTCGCCGAGGTCGTCCAGCGCAACCGCGCCGACGTCCAGCTGATCAACGAGTTCGACTACGTGCCCGGCAACGCCGCCGCGGACCTGTTCCGGAAGAACTACCTGGCGGTCGGGCAGAACGGCGCGAAGCCGATCGACTACCCGTACGCCTACACCGCGCCGGTCAACACGGGCGTCCCGACCGGCTTCGACCTCGACCGCAGCGGCACGGTCGGCGGCGGCAACGACGCGCAGGGCTTCGGCGCGTTCGAGGGCCAGTACGGCCTGCTCGTGCTGTCGAAGTACCCGATCGACCTGGGGCACGTCCGGACGTTCCAGAAGTTCCTCTGGAAGGACATGCCGGGCGCGCTGCTGCCGGACGACCCGGCCACGCCGGCTCCGCACGACTGGTACAGCCCCGCCGTGCTGGACGTGCTGCGGCTGTCGTCGAAGTCGCACTGGACCTGCCGCTGAAGATCGGCCGCTCGACGGTGCACTTCCTGGTGTCCCACCCGACGCCGCCGAGCTTCGACGGCCCCGAAGACCGCAACGGCACCCGCAACAACGACGAGATCCGCTTCTGGGCCGACTACGTGACGCCGGGCAAGGGCGGCTACATCTACGACGACCGTGGCCGCCGGGGCGGCCTGGGCGCGGCCGAGCGGTTCGTGGTGGCGGGAGACAACAACTCCGACCCCCTCGACGGCGACAGCGTGCCCGGCGCGATCGAGCAGCTGCTGAACGCCCGCCGGGTGATCGAGACGCACCCGGGCAGCCAGGGCGCGGTGCTGGCGGCCCAGGCCCAGGGCGGCGCGAACGCGACCCAGAAGAGCGACCCGTTCTACGACACGGGCGACTTCAACGACGTCGCGCCGGGCAACCTGCGGACGGACTACGTGCTGCCGTCGAAGGGCCTGCTGCCGTGGCACGCGGAGGTGTTCTGGCCGGTGCCGTCCGACCCGCTGTCCCGGCTGAACGACGCCTCCGACCACCACTTGGTCCGCGTGGACGTCCTGGTGCCACTACGGTGAGCTCATGCGCATCGCGATCCTCGACGACTACCAGGACGTCGCTCTGACCTTCGGTGACTGGGACTCGCTGAAGGCCGACATAACGGTCTTCACCGAGCCCCTCACCGACGTTGTCGCGCAGCTCCAGGGCTTCGAGGTCATCGTCGCGATGCGTGAGCGGACGCGCTTCCCGGCCGAGGTGCTCGACCGGCTCCCCGACCTGGAACTGCTGGTCAGCACCGGCCCGCGCAACGCCGCCATCGACGTCCCGGCGGCGAAGCGCAACGGCGTCGTCGTGTCGAAGACCGGGTACCTCGGCGAGCCGACCGCCGAGCACACCTGGGCGCTCATCCTGGCCGCGGCCCGGAACCTGCCGCAGGAGTTCCGGTCCATGCGCGAAGGCGGCTGGCAGACGACCGTCGGCACCATGCTGCACGGCAAGACCCTCGGCCTGCTCGGCCTCGGCCGTCTCGGGGCCGGCGCGGCGAAGATCGGGCAGGCCTTCGGCATGGAGACCATCGCATGGAGCCAGAACCTCACCCAGGAGAAGGCCGATCCGCACGGCGTGACCGCGGTGTCCAAAGAGGACCTCTTCGCCCGCTCGGACGTGCTCTCGATCCACCTGGTGCTCAGCGGGCGCACCCGCGGCCTCGTCGGCGCGGCCGAGCTCGCCGCGATGAAGCCGACCGCGGTGCTGGTGAACACTTCGCGCGGCCCGATCGTGGACGAGGCCGCGCTGGTGGAGGCTCTGCGGCGCAAGGAGATCCGGGCGGCGGCACTGGACGTCTACGACGTCGAGCCGTTTCCCGCCGACCATCCACTGAGGACGATGGACAACGCCGTCCTGGCCCCGCACCTCGGCTTCGTCGCCCGCGAGACCTACGAGATCTTCTACGGCGACGCGGTCGAAGACATCGCGGCCTACCAGGCGGGGGAACCGATCCGCGTCATGGAAGGCTAGGCGTGCGGCCCGCCGGGGCCCGAGGTCCCCGCACCGGCCCGGCGGCGGGCCCGCACGAGAACCATGACACCACCCGGGAACCCCGCCGGGCAGGGTCCAAAGACCCTGGTCAGGGGGTCCGTTCGGCTGAACCGGAGGCGCTCGCGGGTCGTGAGTGAGAAACAGGGTTAGAACACTGTTTCTCACTCACGAGAACGGGACCGCGTCCGGGGCGCAGGTCGTCCCTTCGGCCGGCGCGGCCAGGTCCGTCAGGTAGCGCGTCACGGCCGCCGAGGCGCACGCGCTCGGCGCGTCCAGTGAGGTGTGGCCGTACCCGTCGACGACGAGCACCCGGCCGTCGCCCAGCTCCGCCGCCGTCGCCTGGGCGTTGTGCAGCGGCGTCGCCGGGTCGAACCGGTTGTTCAGCACCAGGACCGGGTTCTTCCGCGCCCGGTTCCACGGCCCGGTGTACCGGTCGGGGTCGTGCGCCGGCCAGCCCACGCACTGGGCCATCGAAAACACCGCGCCCAGCCCGAAGTACGGCTGACGCGCGCTTTCGCGAGCCGCCAGCGCCGCATAATCCGCCGCCGACGACGGGTTGTCGCTGTCGACGCACTGGACCGCCAGGAACGCGGCGGAGTGCGTCGGCACGTACGGGTCGAGCACCGGCGCCGCGGGACCGGTGTCCGAAGGCATCGCGGAGAGGGTCTGCGCGAGCCGCTTCCACCGGCCGGACTGGTACAGCGCGCTGTCGACGGTCCGCATCAGCGAGCCGACACCGGTGGTGCGCGACGCCCGCGCGAAGACCCCGGCGAACTTCGCCTTCGGGTCACCGCCGGAGAACGCGCACTTCGGCCCGGCCGCGGCGCACACCGCGAAGAACTGGTCCAGCTCCTGCTGCTGCGCCCCGGCGACGTCGGCGCGCACGTCGACCGGCTCCTTCTCCTGCCCCGGCTTCCCGGTGGCGTTCGCGACCAGGTCGAGCGTGCCGTCGAGGACCAGCGCGCGGACCTTGCCCGGGAACAGGTTCGCGTACGTGCCGCCCAGGTACGTGCCGTAGGAGTAGCCGTAGAAGTTCAGCGCGGGGTCGCCGACGGCCTGGCGCAGCAGCTCCAGGTCGCGGGCCACGTTCGCCGTCGACAGGTGGCTCAGCAGGGCACCCGACGCGGCGCAGGCCTTGCCGGTCGCGGCGCTCGCCGCGAAGAACGCGTCCGGCTGCCGCAGCGGCGAACCCGGTGCCGGCGCGTGGTCGGCGCCGGGGCAGCTGATCGGCGCGGACCCGCCGATCCCGCGCGGGTCGAAGCTCACCAGGTCGAAGCGGGCGCGCAGCTCGGGCGGGTAGCGGTCGGCGAACCGCGTCAGCTCGCCGACGCCGTCGGTGCCCGGCCCGCCGAAGTTGAAGAACAGCGAGCCCAGCCGCCGTCCCGGGTCGCCCGCCGGCAGCCGGATCACCGAGAGCGTGATGGCCGCGCCCCGGGGCTCGCGATAGTTCAGCGGCACGGACGCGGCCGCGCACTGGTACTTCCCGTGGCACGGCGCCCAGCGCAGGGCCGGCACGGCGGCGCCGTTCGTGCCGAGCGCCGGCGGGGCGGTCGCGGTGGCCGGCGTCGGCGGCGGGGGAGCGGGCGCGGCTTCGGGAGCGCTGCAGGCGGTGAGCAGGAGCAGCAGCGCGGCGAGGAGCGGCTTCACGCGCTCAATTCCGCCAGCACGGCGTCGGTGTAGCGCGGCCAGACCTCGGCGGCCCAGGGGCCGAACGCGCGGTCGGTCAGCGCGACGCAGGCCGCGCCCGCGTCCGGGTCGACCCAGAGGAACGTGCCCGACTGGCCGAAGTGCCCGAAGGTGCGCGGCGAGCTGGTCGCACCGGTCCAGTGCGGGCTCTTGTGGTCGCGGATCTCGAAGCCGAGGCCCCAGTCGTTGGGCTTCTGGTGCCCGAAGCCGGGCAGCACCCCGGACAGGCCGGGGAACACGACGTTCGTCGCCTCGGCGACGGTGGCCGGGTCGAGCAGCCGGGGGGACTGCAGCTCGGCGGCGAACGCGACCAGATCGTCCACAGTGGACACGATGTCGGCGGCGGGCGAGCCGTCGAGCGCGGTGCTCGTCATGCCGAGCGGGGCGAACAGCGCCTCGGCCTGGTACCGGGCGAAGGGAATACCGGAGTGCTCGGCGAGGGTGTCGGCGAGTTCCTCGAAGCCGGAGTTGGAGTAGAGCCGCCGCGTACCCGGCTCGGCCATGGCCTTGTGCGCGTCGAACGCGAGACCGGAGGTGTGGGCCAGCAGGTGCCGCACGGTCGAGCCTTCGGGGCCGGCCGGGGTGTCCAGCTCCACGACGCCCTCTTCGACCGCGATGAGCGCGGCGTAGGCGGTGAGCGGCTTGCTGACCGAGGCCAGCCGGAACTTCCGCGCGGTGTCGCCGTGGCGGCCCGCCACGGTGCCGTCCGCCGTCACCACGGCGGTCGCGGCGGTGTCCACCGGCCAGTCTTCGACCAAGCGCACGCTTTCCATGCGCCCAGCCTACGAGCGTCGCCTCGCGTCCGTGCGGCGGCCTCCGGTCCGCCGATCAGCCTGCCCGACACCCGCGTGCGTGGTCAGCCGAGCCAGCCGCGCTCCGAGGCCCGCATCCCCGCTTCGAAACGGCTCTTGGCGCCGAGCCGCTTCATCAGGTCGGCCATCATCCGGCGCACGGTCCGCAGCGAAAGGGCGAGGCGGCGGCCCGCCATCTCGTCGGTCAGCCCCTGCGACAGCAGCGTCAGGAGTTCGCGCTCCTGGCCGGTCAGCCCACCGTCGTCGCGGGGCTTCTCGGTGCCGAACGGCGCGGCGTCCAGCCACAAGTGGTCGAAGAACGCGGTGAGCATCATGACGACGCCGGGGGTCGTGAGCTTGATGGCACCCGCGCGGCTGTGCTCGTGGTCCAGCGGGAGCAGGGCGATCTCCCGGTCGACCACGAGCAGCCGTGCGGGCAGCGTCGGTCTGGTCCGGACCTCTCCGCCGAGACTCGTCAGCCAGGTCGCGTACTTGGAGGTCGCGGCGTCGTTGCGGACACTGTCCAGGTAGATCGTGCGGACGGTCAGCCCGCGTTCGAGGGCGGTGCTGTTGAGCGGGGCGCCGGCGGCGATGCTCTCCGGCGTCTGTGCGCCCGAGGGCATGAAAGACAGGCATTCGGTGCTCGCTCGGTTGGCCAGCACCTCGATCCGGCGCTGGATCTCGTCGATCCCGATCAGCTGGTCGATCTCCGTGCGTGGGGCCGCGGCCTGCAGCGTGGCGATCAGTTCGGACACCGCCGCGTGGCTCTGGGCGAGCTCTTGCTGGCTGCGGTGCAACTCGGCTTGACGGGTCTGGACCAATGAGAGCAACCCGAATTCCGGGTCGACCGGCCGGAAGGTGCCGGGATGTTCCTGCGACTGCCGGACGAGCGCGTGATCCGCGAGCCGGTCGAGGGCGCCGCGGATCTCCTGCTCGGAAAGACCCAATGCCCCGGCTACCTCCCGGACCCCCCACTCGCGATGGGTGACCATGGTCCGGTAGACCGTTTCGGCGGTGCTGTCCACTCCGAACGGTTTCAGCATGATCGACCTACCCTCCCCGGTAGTCGGGCTGCCGCGCCCAGATGATCATACGACTCGGGATGTCGCGATTGTCAACGAAACGGCCACGCTGACACCAAGGTGCACGGGCGGTTCGTGTCAGCTCCGGGCTCTTCCGGAGCCCGCCTCGCCGCGTCAAGCTGGGTGCACACCAGGACGACGAGGGGGACGCGAATGGGGAAGCAGCTTCAGGACGATCCGAACGGATTCGACTGGGACGTGATCATCTCGAAGCTCCTGGGATAGCGATCGGCGGAAGGCGAGGGGCCCGGTGTGTACATGACCGGTGTCGCGTTGGCCGCGACGGAGGAAGCCCCGCACCAACACCTCGATCCGGCCCTGCTCGTCGATCTGCTCTGGGCGCTGGCAACGCCCGAAATGGGCATACAGCACCTGAGGGCGGCCACCGCACCCGGCAAGGCTCGCCTGATCATCTTCTGTACCGCGGCGGACCCGCACTCGGGTGCGTCCGCCGGACGTCGCCTGTGTGAAGGCGTAGTGGGTTCGGCGCCGCAATTGCGTGGCTGGTTCGTCCTGCCCTGAACGCCGTGCTTCCACGGCACCTGTGGTTGGTAATCACCGAATCTGGAAGGAAATACTCGTGTCCAATTCGCAGCAAATGGAATTCCTCGACGGCATCGAGGCCGACCTCGCCTCGCCGTCGGCCGAGGTGACGCGCCGGGCGCGCTCGGGTCGCGCGGCCCGGGTGCTCGGCGGTGCGATGCTCGCCAGTGCCGCCACGATGGGCTTGTTCGGCGGCGTGGCTTCGGCGGCGCAGGCGTCCCCGGCGTCGGTCCAGTCCTGCGCCTCGCCGGACCCGGTCGCGCAGACGCAGTCGAAGTGGTGCGGTACCGCGAACTACGTCTTCGTCTACCAGTACACCTACAGCCCCAACGGGGGAATCGTACGGTGCTACGTGTTCGACGAGACGATCTACAACGGGCCCTGCGGCGGCGTGACCTACATCGGCCGGAAGGAGGCCTGCGCCTGATCATCGGCGTAGCGACGGTCGGCGGCGTCCGCGTGACGTCGCCGACCGATTTCCCGGGAGGATTCGTGAACAGTTCCGTAAGCGTTGTCGTCCTGGCGAAAGATGAGCGGCGATGCATCGCCCGGTGCCTGACCAGCTTGATGGGCAAGGGTTTCGACCGGGTGGTCGTGGTCGACACCGGGTCGACGGATGGCACGCTCGACATCGCCGAAGCCCATGGTGCGGAGGTGGTCCAGGTACCGTGGCGTGATTCCTTCGCCGCCGCCAGGAATCACGGTATCGACGCCGTGGCGGGAGGCTGGATCGTCTTTCTCGACGCGGACGAATGGTTCGCTCCCGGCGCCGCGGAACAGCTGGTGGCGTACTTGCGGAAATCCACGGCGTCGCCTCGGACCGCCTTCGCGCCCACGATCTTCGACGTCGTCCGTGAGTCCTTCGTGAACCAAGTGCCGCGGATCTTCCGGGCCCGAAGCGGTATCCGCTATCGGGGCCGCGTCCACGAGTATCCGGCCCCGATCGACCTCGTTTGGCTCGACGTCGAGGTCCGGCACGACGGCTACCGCCGGGAAGTCGTCCACGCCAAGAAGAAAACGCAGCGCAACCTCTCGCTGCTGGACCTCGCGCGAGCCGACGAACCGGACAATCCGCGCTGGCTCTACTTCATCGTCCACGACGGACTTCCGTTCCACCCGGCCGACCGGCTGATCGAGTTCTGCGCGAAGCTGGAGGAGCTCACCACGACGGAAGCACGCACGGGTGATCACCTCCCGCCGTCGCACTACCTCCGGCTCGCCCTTCCGCTGGCCGCTCAGGGAATCGGCTTCCAGGGTGACTGGGACACGGTGGCGCGGTACTGCGCGCGGATCGACGAGCTCGACCGGGGTAGGAGTCCGGACGCCCAGTATCTGCGGGCCATGGCCGAGGTCGCCGACGGCGTGGTGACGGTCAGGACGCTCAAGGAGACCATCGCGACCCGCCGCGACGAAGAGCTCCTCGGCAAGAGCACGCTCAGCCCGGCGGGCACGCACCTCGACGCCGCGATCGCCGCACTGCTCGAACGCCTCGGCCGTACCGAGCAGGCCGAGCACTACCGGGCGATCAGCAAGCGGTGGGACGACTTGTTCTTCGAAGAATCCCGGCCGCGCACGCCGGTCCTGTGGTGAAGGTGCTCCGCACCTGTGCGGGTGCGGAGCACCTTCACGTCCTCAGGCGTCGAGGTCGGTGGCGACCAGCTGGGCGACCGCTTCCACGGCCTCCTCGGCGCCTTCGCCCTCGGCGCTGATGACGACCTCGTCGCCGTACCCGGCGGCGAGCGTCATCAGGTTGAGCACGCTGCCGGCGGCCACCGGGTCCCCGCCGGCCTTGGCGATCCGCACCGCGACGGGCTGCGCCGCGGCCGCCTTCGCCACCAGTGCGGCCGGCCGGGCGTGCAGCCCCACCTTGCTGGCCACAGCGACGCGTTTCTCCGGCATGTTCGTCCTCTCCCTGCAGGGTTCTACGTCGGTACGGATGTTACTTCGCGGCGGTCCGGTCGAGGTCCGCCTCGATCGAGTCGTCCTCGCGGCCGGGGGTGCGCAGGTTCCACTTCGTGATGACGATCCGGAACACGAAGTAGTAGATCACCCCGAAGACCAGCCCGATCGGGATGAGCAGCCACGCCTTGTGCGCGGTGTCCAGGCTCGAGTTGAGCAGGAAGTCGATGCCGCCGGCGGAGAACGAGAAGCCGAGGTGGATGTCCAGGGCGTTCACCAGCGCCAGTGACACGCCGGTCATGATCGCGTGGAAGATGTACAGCGGCCACGCCACGAACATGAACGAGAACTCGATCGGCTCGGTGACACCGGTGACGAACGAGGTCAGCGCGGCCGCGATCATCACGCCGCCGACGATCTTCTTCTGCGCCGGGCGCGCTGTCTGCCAGATCGCGAGCGCCGCGGCGGGCAGGGCGAACATGAAGATCGGGAAGAACCCGGTCATGAACGTGCCCGAGCCCTGCACGTGGTGGAAGAAGTTGGTCAGGTCGCCGCCGTTGAAGATGAACCACATCGGGACGTTCAGCAGCTGGTGCAGGCCGACCGGGATGAGCAGGCGGTTGAAGAAGCCGTAGATCCCGCCACCGACGACCGGCTGGTCGACGATCGCCTTGCCCAGGTTCTGGATGCCCGCGTCGACGTACTTGAAGACGAGGCCGAACAGGACGCCCAGGATGATCATGGCGAACGCGGTGATGATCGGGACGAATCGCCGGCCACCGAAGAACGCCAGCCACGCGGGCAGCTTGATCCGGTGGTACCGCTGCCACAGCAGGGCCGCGACGATACCGGCCACGATGCCGGTCAGGACGCTGTAGGGCCAGTGCAGCGGCGAGCTGTCCCAGGCGGGCTTGTAGCCCACCTGGCTGCTGACCGGGGCGATGGCCTGGATCACCCGGTTGAACACGACCCAGCCGACGGCGCCGGCGACGGCCGTCGAGCCGTCACCCTTGCGCGCGAAGCCGACCGCGATGCCGATCGCGAAGAGCAAAGGCAGGAAGTCGAAGAGCGCGTTGCCCGCCGAGCCGATGACGGCGGCTACCTTGTCCCAGCCCAGACCGTCCTTGCCGAGCAGGTCGTCCTGGCCGAACCGGAGCAGGATGCCCGCCGCCGGAAGGGTGGCGATCGGGAGCATGAGGCTACGGCCGAAGCGCTGAAGACCGGCGAGACCGCCGCCGCTCTTCTTCGCCCCCTCCGCGGTGGTGGAGCTCATCTGGAACCTCCATAGTGGGGTGGTTGACCGGGTTCCGGGGTGTTCCGGTCCAACTGCATGGTCACCTGGTAATGATCTCCCCGGTACCAGGACGTGATGTCTTCGATCGGGTCCCCGCCTGCGCTGGAGACCCGGCGGAACACGAGCAGGGGACTGCCGGCGCGCATGCCGAGCAGGCGGGCCGTTTCGCGGTCCGCTCCTTCGGCCCAGACCGTCTGCCACGCCTGGTCGGGACGCACGTCGTACGTCTCGGCCAGCTGCGCGTAGATGGACTGGGTCAGGTCGAGCTCGAGCAGGCCGGGGGCCCGGCCCGCGTGGTACCAGCCCCGTTCGACGGCCAGGGGCACGCCGTCGGCGTGGCGCAACCGCACCAGGTGGTGCGCGGGGGCGCCCTCGGTGAGGCCGAGGGCGTGCGCCGATGCGGTGGGCGGGACTTCGGTGGCCGCGGAGACCACCTCGGTCGTCGGGGTCAGCCCGCGCCGCCGCATGTCATCGGTGAAGGACATCAGGTAGAGCTGCAGCTCCATCCGCCGGGCCGCGGTGAACGTGCCCTTGCCGCGGACGCGGGCGAGCAGCCCTTCCTCGACCAGCTTGCCGATCGCCGATCTGACCGTGAGCCGCGACACGCCGTAGCGCTGGGCGAGCTCGCGTTCCGACGGGATCGGCGCGCCGGGCGGGAGTTCCCGTTCCACCGTGCGGCGGAGGATCTCCCGCAACTGGGCGTGCTTGGGCGTGGGCCCGTTGACGACCCGGTCGGGTGGCGGGACGTGCGCGGCCGCGCTCATCGGCGTCACCCTCCTCGTTTCTGCGGCACCGGGGACCGGTGCTCGCGTCCGGCCCGGAACATTGGTACGTTCCGGTCTAGACCAATGATCTGATGGGGCAGGATGCTCCGCCGTACGGACGGGTGTCAACCACCGTTATCCGTTCGTGGCCCGCGGCGGGGTGCATGCCGACGAACGGCGTAGTACAGGTGGACACGCGGTTCGCGTCAGGTTGGGAACAAACAGTGATCAAGGAGACCGCGATGGCGGATGACAGGCCCGAGAAGATCCTCGCCGCACTCGGCGGCACGGACAACCTCACCGAGATCGAGGGCTGCATCACGCGGCTGCGCTGCGAAGTCGAGGACATGAGCCTCGTCGACGAAGCGGCGCTGAAGAAGGCCGGCGCGATGGGCGTGGTCAAGATGGGTTCGACGGCCCTGCAGGTGATCGTCGGGCCGGAGGCGGACACCATCGCCAGCGACATCGAGGACCTGCTGTGAGCCTGGAAATCCTCAGCCCGGTCGCCGGGCGCGTGGTGCCGATCACCGAGGTTCCCGACCCGGTGTTCGCGCAGGCCATGGTGGGTCCGGGCATCGCGGTGCAGCCCTCGGGCGGGCGGTCGGACGCGGTCGCCCCGGTCGACGGCACGGTCGCGACGCTGCACCCGCACGCCTACGTCGTCGCGACCGAGGACGGCAAGGCCGTGCTGGTCCACCTCGGGATCGACACGGTCAAGGAGAAGGGCGAAGGCTTCACGCTGCACGTCGTCAAGGGCGAGCAGGTGCGGGCCGGCCAGCCGATCGTCAGCTGGGACCCGGAAGCGGTGACCGCGGCGGGCTATTCGGCGATCGTCCCGGTCGTCGCGCTGGACGCGTCGGCGGACGTTCTGTCCGGTTTGGACGCCGAGCGCGACGTCGCGGCCGGCGAGAAGCTGTTCGGCTGGGACGCCTGAGTCGCTTCTGTCACACGGAGAGCCCTTGCGGACGGCGACCGTCCACAAGGGCTCTCCGGCGTTCCCGGCTCGTCAGCCGGTGACGACCTTCCCGTTCTCGACCTTGACCGGCACGCTCGGCAGCGGCTTGTTCGCCGGGCCCTGCTTGACCTCCCCGGTGAGCGCGTTGAACACCGAGCCGTGGCACGGGCACACCAGGTCGGCGCCCTTCGGCGCGACCGTGCAGCCCTGGTGCGTGCAGATCGCGCTGAAGGCGGCGCAGGCCGACTCGGACGTCCGGGCGACGATCACGTCGGAGCCGTCCGGGGCCTTCGCCGCCTTCGCCTGCCCGACCGGGACGTCGGCGAGCGCGACCAGCGGGGTCCCGGCGGCGATCGGCGCCTGCGCGGTGCCGGACTTGGCGTCGTCCGACGAGCAGGCGGTGAGCGCGACGGCGCCGACGGCGGCACCGGCGACGGCGGCACCCGTGGTCAGGACGGTGCGGCGGGAGTGCAGTTCGGCAGTCATGCCCTTATGAACGAGATCGACACCGCATCGGTTCAATCCGCGGTGAACCCGATCGGCCCCTGGTCCGTGTATGTACCCGAGTGGGTGTGGAGTGGAGGATCGATCATGGTGGGTTGGGTTCTGCGCATCGTCGTGGCGGCCGCGCTGCTGGGCTCGGCGGGCGTGCACTACTTCCTGTGGACCGAGGACTACCCGGGCATCGTCGGGCCGTTGTTCCTGCTCGACGCGATCGGCGGCCTGGTCATCGCGATCGCCGTGCTGGCCTGGCGGCACTGGCTGCCGGCGCTGGGGGCGATCGGGTTCGGCGTGCTGACGCTCGGCGCGTACGTGCTGGCCGCGACGGTCGGGTTCGCCGGGAACCACGACCAGTTCAACAGCCAGCCGGAGTACTGGGGCGTGATCACGGAGGCGGTCTGCATCGTCGGCGGCCTCGCGCTGCTGTTCGTGAAGGACCGGCGCCGCGTCTCGGCCTGAGCTCGTGGGGGAAGTCGCCGAAGACGCGCTGATGCGCGCGCTCCACGAGGAGCACGCGGCCGCGTTGTGGTCGTACGCGCTCCACCTGACGTCCGGGGACCGGATCCGGGCCGAGGACGTCGTCCAGGAAACGCTGCTGCGCGCGTGGCGGTCGGCGACGGTGCTGGACCAGTCGACGGGGTCGGCGCGGGCGTGGCTGTTCACGGTGGCGCGGCGCATCGCGATCGACGGCTGGCGCTCGGCGTCGGCCCGCTCGGAGGTGGTGACCGACCAGCCGCCGGAACGGGCGGTCGCGGACGGGACCGACCGCGCGGTCCAGGGCTGGCTGGTGGCCGAGGCGCTCGCGGAGCTGTCGGAGCGGCACCGCGAGGTGCTGGTGCTGTGTTACTTCCAGGGCTATTCCGTGGCGGACGCGGCGGAGCGGCTGGGAGTGGCCGAAGGGACGGTCAAGTCGCGCACGCACTACGCGTTGCGCGCGCTGCGCCTGGTGCTCGAGGAGAGGGGGGTGACCCAGTGAGCGAGGACCCGTTCGCGACGTTCGACGCGGCGTACGTCCTCGGGGCGCTGTCCCCCGAGGACCGGCAGCGCTTCGAGGCGCACCTGCGGACGTGCGACCGCTGCGCGGCCTCGGTGCGCGACCTGGCGGGGCTGCCGGGCCTGCTGGCGAGGGTGGACGCCCCGGCGGTCGCGCCCGAGTTGTCGGCGCCCCCGCCGGACCTGCTGCCGGCGGTGCTCCGGCGGGTCCGCCGCGGCCGCCGGGTGCGCACCACCGTGACGTCCGTCTCGGCCGCCCTGGCCGTCTCGGCGTGCGTCGCGCTGGCTGTGGTGGCTTCGGCGCCTTCGCCGGCTCTGCCCGCTGGGCCGCCGTACACGGCGATGACGGCGCTGGGGGAGTTCCCGGTCCGCGCGGACGCCAGCCTGGCGGCCTTCGACTGGGGCACGCAGGTGGACATGTCGTGCAGCTACACGGGCGACCGCAGCAGCGGCGAGTACGTCCTGGTGGCGATCTCGCGGTCGGGAGCCGAGACGCAGCTGGCGACGTGGAAGGCGGTCCCGGACAACACGGCCCGCATCGTGATCGGGACGGCGTTGAAGAGGACGGACCTGGCGGCGCTGGAGGTGCGCGGGGGCAGTGGACGCCCGTTGCTGCGGTTGACGTTGTGACGGGGGTGGGCTCGTCCGGGACGCAGGGGGTCCCGGACGAGCCCTGGTCTTGGCGCCGGCTTGTCGCCCACAGGGGTGAAAACCGGCTCGGAGCGTCGCGAATGGACCGTTCGCTACGCCCGGCGTTTGCCCTGGTCAGTCCGACGGCAGCACCCTGGGTTCATGTCCCCGACGCTCTTGCTCCCCCTCGCCGCGGCGGCCGCCGGGGCCGCCACGGCACCCCTTGCCGCCCGCGCCCTCGACCGAGCCCGGGCCCCGATCCCGCGCAAGCCGGCGGCGGTCTTCACCGCGCTCGCGACGGCCGCGGCCACCGCCGGCTGGGCGGCCGGAGCCGCGCCGGCGTGGTGGCTGCCGGTCCCCGTCGTCCTCACGGTCGTCGCGGTCCCGCTGGCCCTGGCCGACCTGCGCCACCTCCGCCTGCCCGACTCGCTGACCCTGCCCGCCTACCCGCTCTTCGGCGCCGCGATCGGCGCGGCCGCATTCGGCGGCGGTGGCCCGTCGCCCGCCGTCCGCGCGGCGGCGGGAGCCCTGCTGTTCGGGGGCGCCCACGCGCTGGTGGCCCGCTGGGCGCCGGGCAGCCTGGGCGCGGGAGACGTGAAGCTGTCCGGCAGCCTGGGCATGGTCCTGGGAGCGGCCGGCTGGCCGGCCCTCCCCGTGGCGGCGTTCCTGGCGGCGGTGTTCAGCCTGGTGCCGGCGACGACTCGCACCATCCGAAGCCGAGCCGGTGCCCCGGCACCCGCCGGTCACCCGCCCCCGTCGGCGCCCGAGCCGGGCCCGGCGGCGCCCGTTCCGGCGACGGGCCCGCACCCCGCCAGGCCGGCTCCCGCCCCGCGGCCCGCTGCTCCCTTCGGCGGCGCCCGCGTGCCCCACGGCCCCGCCCTCCTCGCCGCCACCTGGCTGTGCGCCCTCTTCCCGGGTGCGCCATGACCGGGAACACTCTTCGGGCCCGCCCGGCCCCCGTGACAGGATTGAGCCCATGTTGCGCTGGATCACCGCAGGTGAATCGCACGGACCCGCGCTGGCCGCCGTGCTCGAAGGCATGCCCGCCGGCGTCGGCGTCACCACCGCCGACGTCACCGAGCAGCTCGCCCGGCGCCGCCTCGGCTTCGGGCGCAGCCCGCGGATGGGCTTCGAGACCGACCACATCGACTTCCTCGGCGGCGTCCGCCACGGCCGCACCCAGGGCGGCCCGGTCGCCATCCAGATCGAGAACGCCGAGTGGCCCAAGTGGGAGCAGGTCATGGCGGCCGACCCGGTCGACCCGCAGGTCCTCGAAGGCCTCGCGCGCAACGAACCGCTCACCCGGCCCCGCCCCGGCCACGCCGACCTGCCCGGCATGCAGAAGTACGGCTTCGAGGAGGCCCGCCCCGTCCTCGAGCGCGCCAGCGCCCGCGAGACGGCGTCGCGGACCGCGCTCGGCACCGTCGCGCGGAACTTCCTGAAGCAGCTGCTCGGCGTCGAGATCCTCAGCCACGTCGTTTCGATCGGTGGCGCGGACGCTCCCGACGGCCCGCTGCCGAAGCCGGAGGACCTCGCGGCGATCGACGAGAGCCCCGTGCGCTCGTTCAGCCAGGAGGGCACCGACGCGATGGTCGCCGAGGTCGACGCCGTCCGGAAGGCGGGCGACACCGTCGGCGGCGTCATCGAGGTCCTCGCCTACGGCCTCCCGCCGGGCCTCGGCTCGCACGTCCACTGGGACCGCCGGCTCGACGCCCGGCTCGCCGGTGCGCTGATGGGCGTCCAGGCGATGAAGGGCGTCGAGGTCGGTGACGGCTTCACCACCGCCCGTCGCTGGGGCAGCCAGGCCCACGACGAGATCGACCGCGGCACCGGCCCGGTCGGCGTCACCCGCCGGTCCAACCGCGCGGGCGGGCTCGAAGGCGGCATCACCAACGGCGAGCCGCTGCGGGTGCGCGTCGCGATGAAGCCGATCTCGACCGTCCCCAAAGCACTGTCCACAGTGGACGTAAAGACCGGGGAGCCCGCCGTCGCCATCCACCAGCGGTCGGACGTCTGCGCCGTGCCGCGCGCCGGCGTCGTGCTCGAGTCGGTCGTGGCGCTCGTCCTCGCCGACGCCGCGCTCGAGAAGTTCGGCGGCGACTCCCTCGCCGAGAGCAAGCGCAACGCCGAGGCGTACCTCAAGGCCCTCGAGGAGCGCTGGTGAGCCCTCGCGCGGTGGTCGTCGGCCCGCCCGGCTCGGGCAAGAGCACGGTCGGCCCGCTGCTGGCGAAGGCGCTCGGCGTCGCGTTCCGCGACAGCGACGACGACATCGTCGCCCGCGCCGGGCGCAGCATCGCCGACATCTTCGCGGAAGACGGCGAACCCGCTTTCCGCGCGCTGGAAGAAGCAGCGGTCGCGACGGCGCTGGCCGAGCACGAGGGCGTGCTGTCCCTCGGCGGTGGCGCGCCGCTCACGCCGGGCACCCGGGCGCGGCTGGCCGAGCACACCGTCGTGTTCCTCAACGTGGGCCTCGCCGCCGGCGTGCAGCGCACCGGCCTGTCGAGCGCGCGGCCGCTGCTGGCCGGGGTGAACCCCCGCGCCACGTTCAAGAAACTGCTCGACGAACGGGTGCCCGTCTACCGCGAGGTCGCCACCGTCGAGGTCGTCACCGACGACCGGACGCCCGCCGAGATCGTCGCGGACCTCACCGCGCGGCTCGCCCCCGCCGAAGCCAAGGAGTGATCTTCCCCGTGTCCGATCCGGTGCGCATCCCGGTCGCCACTGCCCATCCCTACGACGTCGTGGTCGGCCGCGGCCTGCTCGGCGACCTCACCGCGCAGCTGGCCGACGCCTCGAAGATCGCGCTGATCCACCCGCCGACGCTGACCACCACGGCCGAGGCCATCCGCGAAGAGCTGATCGCGGCCGGGCTCGACGCCCACCGCGTCGAAATCCCCGACGCCGAGGACGGCAAGGCGCTCACCGTCGCGAGCTTCTGCTGGGAGGTGCTCGGCCGGATCGGGCTGGACCGGCGCGGGGTCGTCGTCGGCCTCGGCGGCGGCGCCGTCACCGACCTCGCCGGGTTCGTCGCGGGCACGTGGATGCGCGGGGTCCGGCTGGTCAACGTGCCCACGACGCTGCTCGGCATGGTCGACGCCGCGGTCGGCGGCAAGACCGGCATCAACACCGAGGCCGGCAAGAACCTCGTCGGCGTGTTCCACGAGCCGAGCGCGGTCTTCGTCGACCTCGCGACGCTGGAGACGCTGCCGCCGAACGAGCTCGTCGCCGGGATGGCCGAGGTCGTGAAGACCGGCTTCATCGCCGACCCGCGGATCCTCGAGCTGATCGAGGCCGACCCGGCCGCCGCGCTCGACGCGACCGGCGAGGTGCTGGGCGAGCTGGTCCGCCGGTCGATCCGGGTCAAGGCCGACGTCGTCGCCGCGGACCTGCGCGAGTCCGACCTGCGCGAGATCCTGAACTACGGCCACACGCTCGGCCACGCCATCGAGCGCCGCGAGCGCTACCGGTGGCGCCACGGCGCCGCCGTGAGCGTCGGGCTGGTGTTCGCCGCCGAGCTGGCG
Organism: Amycolatopsis sp. NPDC003865; assembly: GCF_053605345.1. Classification (NCBI taxonomy): domain Bacteria; kingdom Bacillati; phylum Actinomycetota; class Actinomycetes; order Pseudonocardiales; family Pseudonocardiaceae; genus Amycolatopsis; species Amycolatopsis sp. NPDC003865. The sequence continues at coordinate 217,841 of NZ_JBSGJA010000006.1, forward strand.
CGGCTGGCCGGACGCCTCGACGACGCCACCGCCGAGCGCCACGCGTCGGTGCTGAAACTGCTCGGCCTGCCGACGACGTACGACGCCGACGCGTTGCCGCAGCTGCTGGAAACCATGAAGGGCGACAAGAAGACCCGCTCGGGGGTGCTGCGGTTCGTCGTCCTCGACGGGCTCGGCAAGCCGGGCCGGCTCGAAGGTCCGGACCCGTCGCTGCTCGCGGCCGCGTACTCGGCGATCGCGGCGGACGCACCCCGGAGCGGCGGGAGCGTGCTGCTGTGAAGGCGTTCGTGTTCAACGGCCCCAACCTCGGGCGGCTCGGCAAGCGCGAGCCGTCGGTGTACGGCTCGACCACCCACGACGACCTCGCGGCGCTGTGCGTCAAGACGGGGGAGGAGCTGGGGATCGAGGTCGAGGTCCGGCAGACCGACCACGAGGGCGAACTGGTCGGCTGGCTGCACGAAGCGGCCGACGGCGGCCACCCGGTGGTGCTCAACGCGGGAGCGTGGACGCACTACTCGATCGCGGTGCGCGACGCCGCGGCCCAGCTGTCCGCGCCGCTGATCGAGCTGCACATCTCGAACGTGCACAAGCGGGAGGCGTTCCGGCAGCACAGCGTGCTGTCGGACATCGCGACCGCGGTGATCGCGGGCTTGGGCGTCGACGGCTACCCGCTCGCCCTGCGGTGGCTCGCCGAGCACCCGGGATGACGCTCCCGACGCTGACGACGGCGCGCCTGACGCTGCGCCCGCTCGTCGAGGCCGACCGCGAAGCCGTCGTGAAGGTGTTCTCCGACCCGGAGATGAGCCGGTTCTTCGCGGCGGACTTCTCCGACCCGGCCGCGGCGAGCGCGATGGTCGACCGCCGCCTGGCCTACCGCGGCCCGGCCGGCCAGGGCCACTGGGTGATCGAGCGCGACGGCGAGGTGATCGGCGTCGCGCACCTGCGGCCGTCGCCGGAGCTGCCGGGCGGGGTGCCCGAGCTGGGCTACTACGTCGCGAGCGCGCACGCGGGGCAGGGCCTGGCGACCGAGGCGGCCCGGGCGGTGCTGGACCACGGCCTCGACGCGCTCGGGCTCCCGGCGGTCTGGGCGCTGGTGCACGAGCACAACGCGGCCAGCCGGAAGGTGGCCGCGCGGCTGGGTTTCCTCGACGTGGGCAGCGGCATCCACTACGGCGACCTGCACCGGGTACTGGTCGCACTGGCGCCGGTGGCGGGCCGGGCGCACCACATCGAGCTGTGGGTGCCGGACCTGGCGGAGGCGGAGCGCAGCTGGGGCTGGCTGCTGGGCGAACTGGGCTGGCACGAGTTCCAGCGCTGGCCGGCGGGCCTCAGCTGGCGGCGCGGCGGCACCTACCTGGTGGTCGAGGCGTCCCCGGCGATGAGCGCACCCGACCACGAGCGCACGCGACCGGGCCTGAACCACTTGGCGCTGCACGTGGCGACCCGCGCGGAGGTCGACGACCTGGCCGCGCGCGCCCCGGCACACGGCTGGCGCGCGATGTTCGCGGATCGCTACCCGTACGCGGGCGGCGAGGAGCACTACGCGGCGTACCTGGAGAACGAGACCGGCTTCGAGGTCGAGCTGGTCGCGCTCGAAGGCCCACCGGCCGCGGGCTGACCCGAGCCCGGCCGCTCGGCAAGACACCGGAGGTCCCGGCGGCGCGAACCGACGCTAACCGGCCACCGCTCGGCGGCCGGCCCACCCGGTCTGACCGGCGCACACTGCGAAACCCCTTGCCCCGCCCACGATCTTGCGCACGACCAGGGGACCGTCGACCAGGCGTGCCGTCACCCGATCGATTCAGCTCTCGCTACACTCCGGTGTCGTGCGCCCGTCTCGTCGTGCCCTGCTCGCCAGTGTTCTGGCCGGTCTGCTCGTCGCGGGGTGCACCGAGGGTTACGTCCAGCCCCAAGCCGCGGGGGACAAGCCCGCCATCGCCGGGGGGAAGTCCGACGAGAAGCCGCGGCCCGTCGACGTCAAACTCGCTTCGGGTGACCCCCGGCAGAGTGGTGGCGTGATCGCCGCCGGCGGGGCGGACGCCGTCTACAACTACGGGCCGTCGGTCATGCTCGACCACGGGCAGACCCGGATGTGGTGGTGCAGCCAGTACGGGGGCGCCGGGCCCGCCGGCGACGACATCCTCTACGCCCAGGCCCAGTCGATCGACGGCCCGTTCGCCGGGCCCGGGGGCGGGATCCCGGCCGCCGTCTTCTCCGGGGCGCCCGGGCAGTTCGACGGCATGCACACCTGCGATCCCTCCGTCCTGCGCGTCGGCACGACCTACTACCTCTACTACACCGGGGCGGCGGGCGACCACGCGCTCGGCAACGCCGTCGGGCTCGCCACCAGCACCGACGGCGTCCACTGGACCCGCGCCGCGGGCGGGAAACCGATCCTCGGGCCGTCGCACGACGTGCACCGCGCCAACGTCTACGGCGCCGGCCAGCCCTCGGCCGTCTACCTCGACGGCTGGTTCTACCTGATGTTCACCGACACCACCGGCCGGGCCGCCGCGTGGAACGGGGCCGGGCAGTTCGTGCTCCGGTCGCGCGATCCCGCGTTCGGCTCCGGGGTGCAGGCGCTCGACGTCGGCGGGTTCGTGCCGGTCGCCACGACGTCGGCGCCGCGCGGCCGTTCGGTCGTCGAAGGGTTCAGCGCCGACCTGATGTGGGTGGGCGCGCTGGACGCGTTCGTCATCGCGCACGAGACCGACACCGGGACCACGCTGACGTTCTGGACCGCCGACTTCACCGAGAACCCGTACCGGCCGGTGGTCGTCCCGGGCCCGTGGAAGGAGGGGCCGGGGCTGGTGCGCCGCGCCGACGGGCACGCGCCGCTGTCGTCGGCCCGGCCGTGCGACCGGGTGCCGCTCGATGTGGTGCGCGCGACGGTGACCGGCTCCGCCGGCGCGCCGACCGACCTGCGGCACTACGGGCTCGACCTGCTGGGCAGCCAGGCCTGCGCGAGCCCGGACCGGGTGGCCGCGACGTTCGACGGAGTGACGATGCCCTCGCCCGACCGCACGATGGACCTGGTCCGCGCCGGTCAGCGGGTGCGGGTCGACCGGCGCGGGGTCGCCGCGGCGTTGGCGGGCGAGCTGCTGGAGAAGGAGCCGCGCGAGGTGGCGGCGCTCCCGGTGGCGACGAGGCTGCGCTCCGGCGCGGACGCGGTCCAGGCACCGGGCCGCGGGCTGGCGCTGGTCCTCGACGACCGCCGCCTGTGGCGCATCCCGGACGGAGGCATCGTGGCCGGCAACGGCTCGACGGCCAAGCCGCTGACGGACGCCCAGTGGGACGGCACCCCGCAAGGCCCCTCGCTGGTCGGCTGAGCGGGCGCGGGAACCACGCCGAACGGCCCGGAGCGGCGCTGGGCGTGGGTGCGATGCCGACCCGCCTGAAGCGGCGCGGGGTGTGGGTGCGATGCCGACCCGTCAGGAGCGGCGCGGGGTGTGGGTGCGATGCCGACCCGCCTGAAGCGGCGCGGGGTGTGGGTGCGATGCCGACCCGTCAGGAGCGGCGCGGGGTGTGGGCGCGATGCCGACCCGCCTGAAGCGGCGCGGGGTGTGGGCGCGATGCCGACCCGCCTGAAGCGGCGCGGGGTGTGGGCGCGATGTCGATCGGTCTGGAGCGGCGCTGGGCGTGGGGCGCGATGCCGACCCGCCTGAATCGGTGCTAGGCGCGGGGTTTCTCGCTGCGAGGCCGGATCCGCGGAGACGGCCGGGGCGCGAGCCCTTCGCCGGCGGACCGGGCCCGGGCGTGCGGCCGGGCGGCGGGGTCGTCGTCCGCCACCCTGGGCTGCGGCCGGGTCGCGGGCTCCTGGTCTGTCACCGCGGGGTGCGGCCGGGTCGCGGGTTCCCGGTCCGTCACCGCGGGCTGCGGCCGGGTGGCGGGTTCCTCGTCCGCAGTCTGGCGGCGCGACCGAGCCGGCGAGCCTTCCTCGTCCGCGGTCCGAGCCCGGCGGCGCGGCCGAGGCGAAGGCGAAGGCGAAGGCGAAGGCGCCGCCACCTCGTCGTCCTCGTCCTCCTCCGCGGGCTTGGTCCGCCCGATCCGGCCGCCGACGAACAACCCCAGCCCCGCCGGCACCAGCACCAGCAACGCCGAAAACGCCGCTCCGCCGGTCAGCGCGCCGCCCAGTTCCGAAACCCCCGTCTGGTCGACGAACACCGCCCGGCCGATCACGTACAGGATCCCCGACACCACGCCCGCCACCAGCGCCGCGATGAACCAGGCCTTGCCGCGGTCGGGGAGTCCGCGCCACCCGTCCAGCGCGCTCCACAGCGCCGCCGCGCCCACCAGGACCGCCAGGGCCACCGAGGTCATCAGCGTCTGGTCCGTCGGGTGGTACACGGCGTACTTGGCCAGCAGCGTCAGCGCCACGCCGTGCAGCAGCGCCATCCCGAGTCCGCGGATCACCCAAGCGCTCATCCTGCGGAGTGTAGGCCAGGTTACTGACGAGTTGCCTGCCAAGTGCCCACTAGGCTGGGCCGGTGCCTGAAACCCATGGACGACGCCGGGCGGCGCTGCGCGGGCTTCTGACCGAAGCCGGCCTGGACGCGCTGCTGGTCACCGATCTGCTCAACATCCGCTACCTCACCGGGTTCACCGGCTCGAACGCCGCCGTGCTGCTGCACGCCGAGGGTGACGCGAAGACGCTCTTCTGCACCGACGGCCGCTACACGACCCAGTCGGCCGCCGAGGTGCCCGACCTCGACACGGTCGTCGACCGGGCCAGCGCCGCCGCCCTCGTCGCCAAGGCCGCGAAGGACGCCAAGACCTACGGGCGCGTCGGCTTCGAGAGCCAGCACGTCAGCGTCGAGGAGTACGAGTCCCTCAAGAAGGACGTGCCCCTGGAACGCGCGCCCGGCCTGGTCGAGCAGCTGCGCCTGGTCAAGGACGAAGCCGAGATCGACGCGCTGCGCCAGGCGTGCGCCGCCGCCGACCGGGCGCTCGACGACCTGCTCGCCGCCGGCGGGCTGCGGCCCGGCCGGACCGAGCTGGACATCGCCCGCGACCTGGAGAACCGGATGCTGGAGCACGGCTCGTCCGCGCCCAGCTTCGCCTCCATCATCGCCGCCGGCGCCCACTCGGCCATCCCGCACCACCAGCCGACGCACGCCGAGCTCAAGCGCGGCGACTTCGTGAAGCTGGACTTCGGCGCGACCGTCGACGGCTACCACTCCGACATGACCCGCACCTTCGTCCTCGGCGAGCCCGCGGACTGGCAGCGGGAGGTGTACGACCTCGTGCACACCGCCCAGGCGGCCGGGGTCGACGCCGTCGTGCCGGGCGTCGAGGTGTCCGATGTGGACGCCGCGGCGCGGAAGGTGATCGCGGACGCGGGCCACGGCGAGCACTTCGCGCACGGGCTCGGCCACGGCGTCGGCCTGCAGATCCACGAGGCGCCCAGCTTCGCCGCCACGGGCGTCGGTACACTGTCCGCCGGTATGGCGGTCACCGTCGAGCCCGGCGTCTACCTCGCGGGGCGCGGTGGCGTGCGCATCGAGGACACGCTCGTCGTGCGGGCTGGGGAGCCCGAACTCCTCACCCTGAGCACCAAGAACCTCGTGGTCGTCTGACAGCGGCCCCGAACCCCGAAGATTCGACACAGGAGATCGCAAGCTCGTGGCCACGACCAACGACCTGAAGAACGGGCTCGTCCTCAACCTCGAGGGCCAGCTGTGGACCGTCACCGCGTTCCAGCACGTCAAGCCGGGCAAGGGCGGTGCCTTCGTGCGCACGACCCTCAAGCACGTGCTCACCGGCAAGGTGGTCGACAAGACGTTCAACGCGGGCACGAAGGTCGACACGGCCACGGTGGACCGCCGCAACATGACGTACCTTTACAAGGACGGCGCCGACTTCGTGTTCATGGACGGCGACACCTACGACCAGATCACGGTCCCGGCCGAGGTCGTCGGCGACAACGCCAACTACATGCTCGAGAACACCGAGGTCCAGGTCGCGGTGCACGAGAACGAGCCGCTGTACGTCGAGCTCCCGACGTCGGTCGAGATCGTCATCCAGCACACCGACCCCGGCCTGCAGGGCGACCGCTCGACCGGCGGCACCAAGCCGGCGACGCTGGAGACCGGCGCGGAGATCCAGGTGCCGCTGTTCCTGTCCACCGGCGAGAAGATCAAGGTCGACACGCGCGACGGCCGTTACCTGGGCCGCGTCTCCAGCTGATGCCGACGTCGAAACCCCACCCGAACCGCGGCGGCGCGATCAGCCGCAGGCAGGCGCGCCGCCGTGCGGTGGAAATGCTGTACGAGGCCGCGCAGCGCGACACCGACGCGGTGACGCTGCTGGCCGACCGGGTCGGCGCGACCGACGTCGACCCGATCGCGGACTACACGATCAGCCTGGTCGAGGGGGTGACCGGGCGGAAGCCGCAGATCGACGAGCTGCTGGCGGAGCACGCGCAGGGCTGGACCCTGGAGCGGATGCCGAAGGTCGACCTCGCGGTGCTGCGGGTCGGGGTCTACGAGCTGCTCTGGGCCGAGGACGTGCCGGACCCCGTCGCGATCGACGAGGCCGTCGGCCTGGCGAAGGAACTGTCCACGGACGACTCGCCGCGGTTCGTCAACGGCGTGCTGGGCCGGATCGGCACGATCGCCGACCGTCTGCGCGCGGTTCTCTGAGTGTCGCGAGCCCCCCGACGAAGTCAGTGAGCGTCTCCGGTGCCCCACCGGGAACGCTCACTGCGTCGGTTTCGCGCACCCGCGATCAGTCCTCCTTGGAAGGACGCGCCTCCGGCGGCAGGACGCCCCAGTCGATGAGCTGCTCGGTCAGCTCGCCCGGGGTCATGTCGTAGATGATCGCCAGGGACCGCAGGTCCTCGGTGCGGATCGAGAGCACCTTGCCGTTGTAGTCGCCGCGCTGGCTCTGGATCGTCGCCGCGTAGCGGGCCAGCGGGCCCACCTTTTCGGCCGGCAGCTGCTGCAGGCGCTCGAGGTTGATGACGATCTTGGTGGCGGGCTCGGCACCGGAGGGGACCCGGCCCTCGGGCAGCAGCTCGACCACCGGCACACCGTAGAAGTCGGCCAGCTCGGCCAGCTTCTGCACGGTGACGGCACGGTCGCCACGCTCGTACGAGCCGACGACGACGGCCTTCCAGCGCCCACCGGACTTCTGCTCGACCCCGTGCAGGGACAGGCCCTGCTGCTGGCGGATCCCGCGGAGCTTGGCCCCGAGCGCCTTGGCGTAATCGCCCATCTGGTCGTTCTCCGTTCTCCACCCCCTTCCCGGTCGGGGTGACCGGTCCAGGGGACTCTTCGAGTCGAATACTCAGAGTAATGGTTACGCATTGTTGTCACCAGGTCAAGCGCGAGCTTGTCGCGAATCACCTCACACCACCCGTAAGACTGAGCAAAGTGCCTGCTACTGTCGGTGCGAAAGCCCCGACCAGCAGGGGAACAGACGTCCTTTAAGGACCCGTCCGGTGAGGCGGGGAAGGAGTCCGAAGTGTCGTCACGTCCGCGTGGCGCGGCTGGTTCGGCCGGGGAGCGCGAGCTCCTGACGGCCGGCGATGTCGCGCGCACGATCGCCCGAATGGCCCATCAGGTCATCGAAAAGACCGCGAACGGTGCGGAAAGCACTACCCCGCCCGTGTTGCTCGGGATCCCGTCCCGCGGCACCCCGCTCGCCGTCCGGCTGGCCGACAAGATCGGCGAATTCTCCGGGGTCCGCCCGCCGACCGGCGCCCTCGACGTCACCCTCTACCGGGACGACCTCCGCCGCCGCCCGCCGCGCGCGCTCGAGCAGACGCAGCTGCCCGCCGACGGCATCGACGACCGCGTGGTGATCCTGGTCGACGACGTGCTCTTCTCCGGCCGGACGATCCGGGCCGCGCTCGATGCCCTCCGTGATCACGGCCGCCCCCGCGCGGTGCAGCTGGCCGTGCTGGTCGACCGCGGTCACCGCGAGCTGCCGATCCGCGCCGACTACGTGGGCAAGAACGTCCCGACCGCGCGCACCGAGGGCGTGTCCGTCCTGCTGGCCGAGATCGACGGCCGCGACGCCGTCCTGCTGCGTCCGTCCGAAGCTGCTGGAGAGGACTCGTGAAGCACCTGCTCGCCACCGACGGCCTGGACCCGGCGGTCGCCACGGCCGTGCTCGACACCGCCGACGAGCTCAAGCACACGCTGCTCGGCCGTGAGGTCAAGAAGCTGCCGACGCTGCGCGGCCGCACGGTGATCACCCTGTTCTACGAGAACTCGACCCGCACCCGGGTGTCGTTCGAGATCGCCGGGAAGTGGATGAGCGCCGACGTGATCAACGTCTCCGCGTCCAGCTCCTCGGTCAACAAGGGCGAATCCCTGCGCGACACGGCGCTGACGCTGGCCGCCGCGGGCGCCGACTGCGTGATCGTCCGGCACCCCGCCAGCGGCGCGGCCCAGCGGCTCTCGGAGTGGCTCGCCGAGCCCGGCACGTCGGTGGTCAACGCCGGCGACGGCACCCACGAGCACCCGACGCAGGCGCTGCTCGACGCCGCCACGCTGCGGGAGCGCCTGGGCTCGCTCAAGGACCGCCGGATCGCGATCGTCGGCGACGTCCTGCACAGCCGCGTCGCCCGCTCGAACATCCACCTCCTCTCGGCCCTCGGCGCCGAGGTGGTGCTGGTCGCGCCGCCGACGCTGCTGCCCTACGGCGTCGAGAGCCTCCCGGTCACCGTCTCGCACGACCTGGACGCCGAGCTGCCCGCGGTCGACGCGGTCATGATGCTGCGGGTCCAGGCGGAGCGGATGCACGGAGGTTTCTTCCCCTCCGCGCGGGAGTACTCCATCGCGTACGGACTCTCGGAACGGCGCCAGAAGCTGCTGCCGGACCACGCGGTCGTGCTGCACCCCGGCCCGATGCTGCGCGGGATGGAGATCGCGAGCGCGGTCGCCGATTCCCCGGCCTCGGCCATCACCGAACAGGTCCGCAACGGCGTCCACGTGCGCATGGCGGTCCTCTACCACCTCCTGGCCAGCGAAGGAGACGCCGCGTGAGCACCGTGATCAAGGGCGCTCGCCCCTACGGCGAAGGCGACCCGGTCGACGTCCTGATCGAGGACGGGGTGATCACCGCGATCGGCGCCGTCCAAGCACCCGAAGACGCCGAAGTCGTCGAAGCCGCCGGTCAGGTGCTGCTGCCCGGCTTCGTCGACCTGCACACCCACCTGCGCGAACCCGGCCGCGAGGACACCGAGACGATCGACACCGGCTCGGCCGCGGCGGCGCTCGGCGGCTACACCGCGGTGTTCGCGATGGCCAACACGAGCCCGGTCGCCGACAACGCCGTGGTCGTCGACCACGTCTGGCGGCGCGGGCTGGAGGTCGGCCTGGTCGACGTCCACCCGGTCGGCGCGGTCACCGTCGGGCTCAAGGGCGAGAAGCTCGCCGAGCTGGGCACCATGGCGAACGCCCAGGCCCGCGTCACGGTCTTCTCCGACGACGGCCTCTGCGTCGCCGACCCGCTGCTCATGCGCCGCGCCTTGGAGTACTCGACCGCGCTCGACGTCGTCATCGCGCAGCACGCCGAGGAACCGCGGCTGACCGTCGGCGCCCAGGCCCACGAGGGCGAGCGCGCGGCCCGGCTCGGCTACACCGGCTGGCCCGCCGCGGCGGAGGAGTCCATCGTCGCGCGCGACTGCCTGCTGGCGCTGCACGCCAACGCGCGGCTGCACGTCTGCCACGTCTCCACCTCGGGCACGGCGGACGTGCTGCGCTGGGCCAAGGACCGCGGCACCAAGGTGTCGGCCGAGGTCACCCCGCACCACCTGCTGCTCACCGACGAGCGCCTGGCCACCTACGACCCGGTCAACAAGGTGAACCCGCCGCTGCGCACGGAGTCCGACGCCGAGAAGCTGCGCGCGGCCCTGGCCGAAGGCGTGATCGACTGCGTCGCCACCGACCACGCCCCGCACGCGGTGCAGGACAAGGACACCGAGTGGACCGCGGCCCGGCCGGGCATGCTCGGGCTCCAGACGGCCCTGTCGATCGTGGCCGAAACGATGGTCCGCACCGGGCTGCTCGACTGGCGCGGCGTCGCCCGCGTCATGAGCGAGCGCCCGGCCGAGATCGGCAACCTGGCCGACCAGGGCCGGCCGATCGCCGTCGGCGAGCCCGCGAACCTGACCCTGGTCGACCCGGACGCCGAGTGGACGGTCCGCGGCGCCGAGCTGGCCAGCATCGCGGCCAACACCCCGTACGAGGGAATGCGGCTCCCCGGTGTGGTGACCGCGACCCTGCTGCGCGGGCGGGTCACCGCGCGGGACGGGAAGGTCTGTTGATGGAGCGCTTCTGGCTCGTGCTGGCGATCGTCGCCTTCTTCCTGCTGTGCCTCTGGGGCATGTACGTCGGCTGGCGGCGCAAGGCGCGCTCGCAGAGCGTGCGGGTGCCGCCGTTCCCCGCCATCCCCTCGGAGCCGGGTGACGTCCTGCTGGAGTCCACCGGCGTCTACCTCGCCACGACGTTCGCGGGGGAGTGGCAGAACCGGGTCGTCACCCGCGGCGCGGGCTTGCGCACCGGCGCGGTCCTGCGGCTGCACGCCGGCGGTGTCGCGGTCGAACGCGGCGGCGCCCCGGACTTCTGGATCCCGCGCGAGGCGATCACCGGCGTCCGGCGCGACACGAAGATCGCCGGGAAGGTGATGGGCACCGACGCGTTGCTCGTCCTCACCTGGCGAGCCGGCGAAACCGAGGTCGACACCGGCTTCCGCGGCGACGACCTCGACGACTATCCACAGTGGATCGAACAGCTCAAGATCAAGGGAGGTGCCCAGTGAACGCGCGCGCTCAGGCCGCACTGGTACTCGAAGACGGCCGGGTGTTCCGCGGCGCTGCCTACGGCGCGCAGGGGCGAACCCTCGGCGAGGCGGTGTTCTGCACCGGCATGACCGGCTACCAGGAGACGCTGACCGACCCGTCCTACCACGGGCAGATCGTGGTGCAGACCGCGCCGCAGATCGGCAACACCGGCTGGAACGACGAAGACGACGAGTCCTCGAAGATCTGGGTCAACGGCTACGTGGTGCGCGACCCCGCGCGCACGCCGTCCAACTGGCGCGCCAAGCGCACGCTGGACGAGGAGCTGGTGCGCCAGGGGATCGTCGGCATCGCCGAGGTCGACACCCGCTCGCTGACCCGCCACCTGCGCGAGCTGGGCGCGATGCGGGCCGGGGTCTTCTCCGGCGACGCGCTGGGCACCGTCGACGACATGGTCGCCGAGGTCCTCGCGAGCCCGAAGATGGAGGGCGCCGACCTGGCCGGCCAGGTCACCACGGCGAAGCCGTACGTCGTCCCGGCGGAAGGCGAGACGCGCTTCCGCGTGGTCGCGCTGGACCTGGGCATCAAGTCCAACACCCCGCGCCAGATGGTCAAGCGCGGCATCGAGGTGCACGTGCTGCCCTCGACCTCGACCCTGGACGAGCTGCTGGCCGTCGAGCCGCACGGCGTGTTCCTCTCCAACGGCCCGGGCGACCCGGCCACGACGACGCACGCCACCGAGCTGACCAAGCAGGTCCTGGGCCGCGAGATCCCGCTGTTCGGCATCTGCTTCGGCAACCAGGTCCTCGGCCGCGCGCTCGGCCTGAGCACGTACAAGATGCGCTACGGCCACCGCGGCATCAACATCCCGGTGATCGACGTCGCCACCAAGTCGGTGGCGATCACCGCACAGAACCACGGCTTCGCCCTCGAAGGCGAGCCCGGGCAGCGCTTCGAGTCGCCCTTCGGCGCGGCTCAGGTCAGCCACTACTGCGCCAACGACGGCGCGGTCGAGGGCCTGCGGGCCTTCGACGTCCCGGCGTTCTCGGTGCAGTACCACCCCGAAGCCGCGGCCGGCCCGCACGACGCGGCCCCCCTGTTCGACGATTTCGTTTCGCTCATGGAGAAGAAGGCCTGATGCCGAAGAGGACGGACATCCAGCACGTGCTGGTGATCGGCTCCGGGCCGATCGTGATCGGGCAGGCCGCGGAGTTCGACTACTCCGGCACCCAGGCCTGCCGGGTGCTGCGCAGCGAAGGCCTGCGCGTGTCCCTGGTGAACTCGAACCCGGCCACCATCATGACCGACCCCGAGTTCGCCGACGCCACCTACATCGAGCCGGTCACGCCGGACTTCGTCGAGAAGGTCATCGCCGAGGAGCGGCCTGATGCGCTGCTGGCGACCCTCGGCGGCCAGACCGCGCTGAACTGCGCGGTCGCGCTGCACGAGCGCGGCGTGCTCGACAAGTACGGCGTCGAGCTGATCGGCGCCGACATCGACGCCATCCAGCGCGGTGAAGACCGGCAGAAGTTCAAGGACATCGTCCGCACGGTCGGCGCCGACGTCCCGCGCAGCCGCGTCTGCCACGACATGGACGAGGTCCGCGACACCGTCAAGGAGCTCGGCCTGCCGGTCGTCATCCGGCCGTCGTTCACCATGGGCGGCCTCGGCTCCGGCATGGCGCACACGCCGGAGGACCTGGAGCGGCTCGCGTCCACCGGCCTCGCCGAGTCCCCGGTCACCGAGGTGCTCATCGAGGAGAGCGTGCTCGGCTGGAAGGAGTACGAGCTCGAGCTGATGCGCGACAAGCACGACAACGTCGTGGTCGTCTGCTCGATCGAGAACATCGACGCCATGGGCGTGCACACCGGCGACTCGGTCACCGTCGCGCCGACGATGACCCTCACCGACCGCGAGTACCAGGTGATGCGCGACGTCGGCATCGCGGTCCTGCGCGAGGTCGGCGTCGACACCGGCGGCTGCAACATCCAGTTCGCGATCAACCCGGCCGACGGCCGGATGGTCGTCATCGAGATGAACCCGCGCGTGTCGCGCAGCTCCGCGCTGGCGTCCAAGGCGACCGGCTTCCCGATCGCCAAGATCGCCGCGAAGCTCGCCATCGGCTACACCCTCGACGAGATCCAGAACGACATCACCGGCGAGACCCCGGCGTCGTTCGAGCCCGCGCTCGACTACGTCGTCGTGAAGATGCCGCGGTTCGCCTTCGAGAAGTTCCCGGGCGCGGACCCGACGCTGACCACGACGATGAAGAGCGTCGGCGAGGCGATGTCGTTCGGCCGCAGCTTCCCCGAGGCGCTCGGCAAGGTGATGCGGTCGATCGAGACCAAGGCGACCGGGTTCTGGACGCTGCCCGACCCCGAGGGCGCGACCGTCGAGTCCACTTTGGACTCGCTGCGCACGCCGCACGAAGGCCGGCTGTACGAAGTGGAACGCGCGCTGCGGCTGGGTGCTTCGGTGCAGGACGTCCACGAGGCCTCCGGCATCGACCCGTGGTTCATCGACCAGATCGCCCTCATCGGTGAAGTGGGCGCCGAAGTCCGCGACGCGCCGGTGCTGAACGAGGACCTGCTGCGCCGCGCCAAGCGCACCGGTCTGTCCGACCGCCAGATCGCCGCCCTGCGCCCGGAACTGGCCGGCGAGGATGGCGTCCGCGCGCTGCGCCACCGCCTCGGCGTGCGGCCGGTGTTCAAGACCGTCGACACCTGCGCGGCCGAGTTCGCGGCCAAGACCCCGTACCACTACTCGGCTTACGAGTCCGACCCCGACGCGCAGTCCGAAGTGGCCGTCCAGTCGGACAAGCCGAAGGTGCTCATCCTCGGCTCCGGCCCGAACCGGATCGGCCAGGGCATCGAGTTCGACTACTCCTGCGTGCACGCGGCGATCGCGTTGCGGGAGGCCGGGTTCGAGGCCGTCATGGTCAACTGCAACCCGGAAACCGTGTCCACCGACTACGACACCTCCGACCGGCTGTACTTCGAGCCGCTGTCCTTCGAGGACGTCCTCGAGGTCGTGCACGCCGAACAGGCGTCCGGCACGGTCGCCGGCGTGATCGTCCAGCTCGGCGGCCAGACCCCGCTGGGCCTGGCCAAGCGCCTGGCCGACGCCGGGGTCCCGGTGGTCGGGACGCCGCCGGAGGCCATCCACCTGGCCGAGGACCGCGGCGCGTTCGGCGAGGTCCTCACCGACGCCGGCCTGCCCGCGCCGCGCTACGGCACGGCGACGTCCTTCGAGGGCGCCAAGCGGATCGCCGACGAGATCGGCTACCCGGTCCTCGTCCGGCCGTCCTACGTCCTGGGCGGCCGCGGCATGGAGATCGTCTACGACGAGGAAACCCTGGCCGGCTACATCCGCCGCGCCACCGAGGTCACCCCCGAGCACCCGGTGCTCGTGGACCGCTTCCTCGACGACGCCATCGAAATCGACGTCGACGCGCTGTTCGACGGCGAGGAGCTCTACCTCGGCGGCGTCATGGAGCACATCGAGGAGGCCGGGATCCACTCCGGCGACTCCTCCTGCGCGCTGCCGCCGATCACGCTCGGGCACACGGACCTGCAGGCCGTCCGCCGCTCCACCGAGGCGATCGCCCGCGGTGTGGGCGTGCGGGGACTGCTGAACGTCCAGTACGCGCTCAAGGACGACGTCCTGTACGTCCTGGAGGCCAACCCGCGCGCGTCGCGCACCGTACCCTTCGTGTCCAAGGCGACCGCCGTGCCGCTGGCCAAGGCGGCCGCGCTGATCATGACCGGCTCGACGATCAAGGACCTGCGCGAGAGCGGCGTCCTGCCCGCCGAGGGCGACGGCGGGCAGATGCCGGCCGACTCGCCGGTCGCGGTCAAGGAGGCCGTGCTGCCGTTCCACCGCTTCCGCACGCCGGAAGGCCACGGCGTGGATTCCCTGCTGGGCCCGGAGATGAAGTCCACCGGCGAGGTGATGGGCGTCGACGTCTCCTTCGGCAAGGCCTTCGCGAAGTCCCAGAGCGGCGCGTACGGCTCGCTGCCGACGTCCGGGCGCGTGTTCGTCTCGGTCGCCAACCGCGACAAGCGCTCGCTGGTGTTCCCGGTGAAGCGGCTGGCGGACCTCGGGTTCGAGATCCTCGCCACGTCCGGCACCGCGGAAGTGCTGCGGCGCAACGGGGTCGCGTGCACGGTGGTGCGCAAGCACTACGAGGGTTCGACCGAGGCCGAGCCGAACATCGTCGACGTCATCCTCGACGGCGGCGTCGACATGGTGATCAACACCCCTTACGGGAACAGCGGTCCCCGCGTCGACGGCTACGAAATCCGCACCGCGGCGGTGTCCCGGGACATCCCGTGCGTGACGACCGTGCAGGGCGCCGCGGCGGCCGTGCACGGCATCGAAGCGCTGATCCGGGGCGACATCGGGGTCAAGTCCCTGCAGGAGCTCCAGGCGGCGCTGAAGGCGCAGTCGTGAGCACGGGGGAGCGGTTCGGGGCGCGGCTGGCGAAGGCCGTCGCGGCCCGCGGCCCGCTGTGCGCCGGGATCGACCCGCACCCGGGCCTCCTCGAGGCCTGGGGGCTCCCGGTGGACGCTTCGGGCCTGGAACGGTTCGCGCTGTCCGCCACGGAGGTCCTGGCGGCCCGAGCGGCGGTCGTGAAGCCGCAGTCGGCGTTCTTCGAAAGTTTCGGGGCGGCCGGCGTCCGCGTGCTGGAACGGGTCGTCGAGACGGCCCGCGAGGCGGGCGCGCTGGTGCTGCTGGACGTCAAGCGCGGCGACATCGGCTCGACGATGGCGGCGTACACCGCGGCCTACGTGGCCGACGGGGCGGCGATCGCGGCCGACGCGATGACCGTTTCGCCGTACCTCGGGTTCGGCTCTTTGGCCCAATGCGCCGAAACGGCGGTTTCGGCGGGGCGCGGCATCTTCGTGCTTGCCCGGACCTCGAACCCGGAAGCCGCCGCCGTGCAGAACGCGAAACTGCCCGACGGGCGCACCGTCGGGCAGTCGATCGTCGATTCCGCGGCGGCGCTCAACGCAGCCGCGGCACCGCTCGGCGATGTAGGGGTCGTCGTCGGGGCCACCGTCGCGCCGGGCGAGCTGGACCTCTCCGGGCTGAACGGACCGGTGCTGGCACCCGGTTTCGGGGCCCAGGGAGCCACTGTGGCGGATTTGAAGGCGCTTTTCGGAGCGGGACTGCCGGGCGTGCTGCCCGCGTCGTCCCGGGACATCCTGAAGCACGGTCCGGAGCAAGCGGCTTTGCGCCAAGCGGTCGAACGGGTCGCCGAAGTGCTGGCCGACCCGCAGGAAAACGACCAATAGCAGGGCCCGGAACGGGCCCCCACCAGGCACCCCCGCATTGTGGCCGGTGCTCACGGGTGGGTACCGTCGCGTCACCCACCCAGATTTGAGAACTACCGGAGGAAAACGTGGCACTTCCCCAGCTGACAGAGGAACAGCGCGCTGCGGCGCTGGAGAAGGCCGCCGCCGCCCGCCGCATCCGTGCTGAGCTGAAGGAGCGGCTGAAGCGGGGCGGTACCACTCTGGTCGACGTGCTGAAGCAGGCCGAGGAGAACGAAGTCCTCGGCAAGATGAAGGTTTCGGCTCTGCTCGAGGCCCTCCCGGGCGTCGGCAAGGTCCGCGCGCAGCAGACCATGGAACGACTGGAGATCGCCCCCAGCCGTCGCCTTCGCGGCCTCGGCGACCGGCAGCGCAAGGCGCTGCTGGCCGAGTTCAGCGGCGAGTGAACGGCGCCGGTCGTGACTACCCGGTGAACCCGGGCACCGACCGCGGCAGTGAGCCGGTGGCGGGGGACCTCCCCCGGCACCGGCTCACCGTCGTATCGGGGCCTTCGGGGGTCGGGAAGTCGAGCGTGGTGGGCGAACTGCGGAAGCTGGAGCCCGACGTCTGGTTCAGCGTCTCGGTCACCACGCGCAAGGCGCGCCCCGGCGAAGTCGACGGGGCGCACTACCACTTCGTCGACCGGGCGGAGTTCGACGCCATGGTCGCCGACGGCAGGCTGCTGGAGTGGGCCGAGTTCGCGGGCAACCGCTACGGCACCCCCCGCGAACCCGTCGAGAAGGCCCTCGCCGAGGGCCGCCCGGCCGTCCTGGAGATCGAGCTGCAGGGCGCCCGCCAGGTCCGCGCGGCGATGCCGGAGGCCCGGCTGGTGATGCTGATGCCGCCGTCGTGGGAGGAACTGGTCGGCAGGCTCACCGGGCGCGGCACCGAAAGCGAGGCCGCGGTGCAGGCCCGGCTGGCCGAAGCGGAGCGCGAGCTGGCGGCGGCGGGGGAGTTCGACCACCGCCTCGTCAACGCCGACGTGCGGGAGGCCGCCGAGCACTTGCTAAACTTGATGACTGATCAGTCTGCCGAAGATTCGGAGCATCACGCGTGACCACCCAGGTAGCCCTGACCGAAGAGCTCGAAGGCATCACCAACCCGCCGATCGACGACCTGCTCGAGAAGGTCAGCTCGAAGTACGCGCTGGTGATCTACTCGGCCAAGCGCGCCCGCCAGATCAACGACTACTACGCCCAGCTGGGCGAGGGGCTGCTGGAGTACGTCGGCCCGCTCGTCGAGCCGGGCCCGCGCGAGAAGCCGCTCTCGATCGCGCTGCGCGAGATCCACGGCGGCCTGCTCGAGCACACCGAGGGTGAGTAAACCCAAGGTCGTCCTGGGCGTGGGCGGCGGCATCGCCGCCTACAAGGCCTGTGAGGTCCTGCGCGGGCTGACCGAGTCCGGTCACGACGTCCGCGTGGTCCCCACGGAAGCCGCGCTGAACTTCGTCGGCGCGGCCACCTTCGAAGCCCTCTCCGGCCACCCGGTGCACACGGGCGTGTTCACCGAGGTGCCCGAGGTCCAGCACGTCCGCGTCGGCAAGGAAGCCGACCTCGTCCTGGTCGTCCCGGCCACGGCGAACCTCCTGGCCAAGGCCGCCCACGGCCTCGCGGACGACCTGCTGACGAACACCCTGCTCACCGCCCGGTGCCCGGTCGCCTTCTTCCCGGCGATGCACACGGAGATGTGGGAGCACCCCGCGACCCGCGCCAACGTGGCCCTGCTGCGCTCGCGCGGCGCGATCGTCACCGAGCCCGACTCGGGCCGGTTGACCGGCGTCGACACCGGCAAGGGTCGTCTCGCGAACCCGGCCGAGATCGTCGACCTGGCGCGGCTCCTGCTGGCCCGCCCCGACGCCCTCCCGCGCGACCTCGAAGGCGTCCGCGTCGTCGTGTCGGCCGGCGGGACGCGCGAGCCGCTCGACCCGGTCCGCTACCTCGGCAACCGCTCCTCCGGCAAGCAGGGCTACGCGCTGGCCCGCGTCGCCGCCCAGCGCGGCGCCGAGGTCACCCTGGTCACCGCGCACACCGTCGCGCTGCCCGACCCGGCGGGCGCGACCGTGGAGCACGTTTCGACGGCCGAGGAGCTGCGGCAGGCCGTGCACGCGGCGTCCGAAAGCGCCGACGTCGTCGTGATGGCCGCCGCCGTCGCCGACTTCCGGCCGGCGAACCGGGCCGACCACAAGATCAAGAAGTCCGACGACCAGCCCGACCCGGTGATCACCCTCGACCGCAATGCCGACATCCTCGCGGAATTGGTGCGAAACCGGCGTCCCGGTCAGGTCGTCGTGGGATTCGCCGCGGAAACCGGCGACGCGCAGGGCGGCGTCCTGGACCACGCCCGCGTCAAGCTCAAGCGCAAAGGCGCGGATCTGCTGGTGGTGAACGCCGTCGGCGACGGAAAAGCGTTCGGCACGGAAGACAATTCGGGCTGGCTGCTCGGCTCGGACGGCACGGAAATCCCCATACCTCTCGGCGCGAAGGCTGAACTGGCGTCCACTCTGTGGGACGCTGTTGTGAGCTTCATGAAGCGTTGACCGTCCCCCGAGCGATAGTCAGTACGCTTGCACAGGTAAGGGGTGCCTAACTTTCGGGGCATCCGACGACAAGGTGAGGAAGTGACGGCCACCGTGACCGCGTCTAGCAGCAGATTGTTCACCTCGGAGTCGGTGACCGAAGGGCACCCCGACAAGATTTGCGACGCCATCAGCGACTCGATCCTCGACGGCCTGCTGTCGAAGGACCCCCGTAGCCGCGTCGCGGTCGAAACCCTGATCACCACCGGCCAGGTGCACGTCGCCGGCGAGGTGACCACGGAGGCGTACGCCGACATCCCCACGATCGTCCGCGACGTCATCCTGAGGATCGGCTACGACTCCTCGGCCAAGGGCTTCGACGGCAACTCCTGCGGCGTCAACGTCGCGATCGGCTCCCAGTCGGCCGACATCGCCCAGGGCGTCGACACCGCCTACGAGTCGCGGGTCGAGTCCGACGAGGACGAGATCAACCGCCAAGGCGCCGGCGACCAGGGCCTGATGTTCGGCTACGCCTGCTCGGACACCCCCGAGCTGATGCCGCTGCCGATCGCGCTCGCGCACCGGCTGTCCAAGCGGCTGACCGCGGTCCGCAAGGACGGCGTGCTGCCGTACCTGCGCCCGGACGGCAAGACCCAGGTCACCATCGAGTACGCCGGCGACCAGCCGGTCCGCCTCGACACGGTCGTCGTGTCCTCGCAGCACGCCGACGGCATCGACCTCGACCGGATGCTCAGCGTCGACGTCAAGGAGCACGTCGTCGGCCCCGAGCTCGAGGGCCTGGGCATCGACACCTCGAACGCACGCCTGCTGGTCAACCCGACCGGCCGGTTCGTCATCGGCGGCCCGATGGGCGACGCGGGCCTGACCGGCCGCAAGATCATCGTCGACACCTACGGCGGCATGGCCCGCCACGGCGGCGGCGCGTTCTCGGGCAAGGACCCCTCCAAGGTCGACCGCTCCGCCGCGTACGCGATGCGCTGGGTGGCCAAGAACGTCGTCGCCGCGGGCCTGGCCCAGCGGACCGAGGTGCAGGTCGCGTACGCGATCGGCAAGGCGGCCCCGGTCGGCCTGTTCGTCGAGACGTTCGGCACCGAGACGGTCGACCCGTCGAAGATCCAGCAGGCCATCACCGAGGTCTTCGACCTCCGGCCGGCGGCGATCATCCGCGACCTCGACCTGCTGCGCCCGATCTACGCCCCGACGGCGGCCTACGGCCACTTCGGCCGGCCCGAGCTCGACCTGCCGTGGGAGAGCACGGCCCGCGCCGAGGCCCTCAAGGCCGCGGCCGGCGCCTGACGCACGATCCGGTGAAGGGCCACCCCGAGCACGCCTCGGGGTGGCCTTCCTGGCGTCGGGGCTGTCGGAGGGGTCTGGTAGAGATCGTGGCGTGAGTAGCTCCGAGCCCGCCGCTCTCTGGGACCTCCCGGAGAAACCGCCTTCGCCGAAGGCGGCCCCCTCGCGTGCCCGGAAACCGGCCAAGCCGGGAGCGAAGACCAAGGGCGCGCAGAACCCCGCGCCCGAGCGGCCGGTCGCGCGGATCGTCGTCGACATCCCCCTCGCCCACCTGGACCGCACCTTCGACTACCTCGTGCCGGAGAAGCTGCACGAGACCGCCGTACCCGGGTGCCGGGTGCGCGTCCGGTTCGCCGGCCAGCTCGTCGACGGCTACCTGATCGAGCGCGGCGAGACCAGCGACTACGGCAGCAAGCTGGCGTTCCTCGACCGCGTCACCTCGCCGGAACCGGTGCTGCCGCCGTCGCTGCACGCGGTCTGCCGGGCGGTCGCCGACCGCTACGGCGGCACGCTGTCCGACGTCCTGCGCCTGGCGATCCCGCCCCGGCACGCGAAGGCCGAAGGCGAACCGGCGTTGGCGCCCGCGGCGGCCCCGGACGCGCCCGGCACGACGGCCTGGGCGCGGTACCAGCGGGGCCCGGCGTTCCTGGAGGCGCTGGCGGAGGGCAAGCCCGCGAACGCCGTCTGGCAGGCCCTGCCGGGCGAAGACTGGCCGCGGCGGCTGGCCGAGGCGGCCGGGGTCGTGGCCGCGGCCGGCCGCGGCGCGGTGCTGGTGGTCCCCGACCACCGCGACCTGACCCGCGTCCACGAGGCGTGCGCGGCGGTCGTGGGGGAGGACGCCGTGGTGGCGCTGATCGCCGGCCTCGGGCCCGCCGAGCGCTACCGGCGCTGGCTGGCGGTGCTGCGCGGCGCGGTGCGCGTGGTGGTCGGCACGCGGGCGGCGATGTTCGCGCCGGTCCACGACCCGGGCCTGTTCGCCGTCTGGGACGACGGCGACGACCTGCACCTCGACCAGCACGCGCCGTACCCGCACGTCCGGGACGTGCTGATGGACCGCGCGCACGCGGCGAAGGCGTCCCTGCTGGTCGGCGGGTTCGCGCGGACGGCCGAGGCACAGCTGCTGGTCGAGTCGGGCTGGGCGGCGCCGGTGCTGGCCGACCGCACGGTGCTGCGGGCCGCGGCGCCCCGCGTGACACCGGTGGGTGAAGACTTCGACGTGGCCCGCGACGAAGCGGCACGGGTGGCGCGCCTGCCGGCGGTGGCGTTCGAAGCGGCGCGGCAGGCGTTCGCGGCGGGCCACCCGGCACTGGTCCAGGTCCCGCGGCGCGGGTACGTCCCGGGCCTGGCCTGCGGCAACTGCCGCACGCCGGCGCACTGCCGCCGCTGCGCGGGGCCGCTGGCACTGCCGGGCGGATCGGTGGACGGGCAGCCGAAGCCCCCGGCGTGCCGCTGGTGCGGCGTCCCCGAGACGGCGTTCCGCTGCACGGCGTGCGGCTCGGTGAGGTTGCGCGCGGTGATCGTGGGCGCGAAGCGGACGGCGGAAGAGCTGGGCCGCGCGTTCCCGGGCATCCCGGTCCGCACCTCGGGGGCGGCGGAGGTGCTGGCTTCGGTGCCGGGCAAGCCCGCGCTGGTGGTCTGCACACCGGGAGCGGAGCCGGTGGCCGAAGGCGGCTACGGCGCGGCGTTGCTGCTGGACGGCTGGGCGTTGCTGGGCCGCCAGGATTTGCGGGCGGGCGAGGAGACGCTGCGCCGCTGGATGGCGGCGGCGGCGCTGGTCCGCCCTTCGTCGTCGGGTGGGCGGGTCATCGTCGGGGCGGAGGCGGGACTGGCGGTGGTCCAGGCGCTGGTCCGCTGGGACCCGGCGTGGCACGCGGGCCAGGAGCTGGCGGAGCGCCGGGAGCTGGGTTTCCCCCCGGCGATGCGGATGGCGAGCGTGGAGGGAAGCCCGGACGCGGTGGCCGGGCTGCTGGCGGACCTGCCGTTGCCTTCGTCCGGGGAGGTGCTCGGCCCCGTGCCGCTGGGCGAGGTGGACGACGAGGGGAATGCGGAGCGGGAACGGGCGTTGGTCCGGGTTTCGCGCTCCGACGGAAAGGCGCTGTCGTCGGCGATCCACGCGGCGGCCGCCCGGCGGGACGCGAAGAAGGCCACCGAACCGATTCGCATCCAGCTGGACCCGCTGGACCTGATCTAGCGTCCTCGCCCGCGCGCGGAAGCCTTGGCGCGCGGGCGATTCCGCCGGATCAGCCGCCGAGCACCGTGCCCGGCAAGGATTCCAGCGCCGCCCGCGCGGATTCCTTGACCGGCAACGGAATCGCCGGGGTCGCCCCGCCGGCCGCGGCGGTCGTCAGGTCGATCACCTCGGCCGCGATCGCCTGGCGGCGGCCTTCGAAAGCCGGGTCGGTCAAGCCGGTCGGCCGGCCCAGTACCGGGGTGTGCAAGTGCCCGCCCGCCACCGAAGTCAGGCCCAGTCCCAGCCGGACCCGGTTCACGCGGAACATCGATTCGTTCGACAGATAATCTCCGCCACCCCCCGAAGCCGCGATCTCGCCCGGCAGCGGGGCGTCCGACCGGCACGCCGGCGTCCCCACGCCCGGTTGCGCGGGCCACACGCAGAAAGCCTGGTTGAAGTTGACCGGGTACGCGCCGGTCACCGTCAGCATCCGCGCGTACGGCAGCGTCGTTTCGATGAACTGGACGTCCGGCTGCGGCCAGCCCGCGGCCGGCGGGACCCCGCCGGTCACGGAAACGTTGTTGTTGTCCGGAAAACCGCCGCGCCAGGCGCCGGCCCAGCGTTCGACGTCGAAGCGGCCCGGCCGGCCCTGGCTGATGGTCATGACCACGTCCGGCCGCCGGGCGCGGTCGCGCAATGCCGTACCGTAGGCCGCTTCCACGATCCCTTCGTCGAAGTAGCCCCACACGACCGGAAAGCTCACGGCCTGCACGACGGCCGGTCCGGCCGGCGTGTCGAGGACGCGCCCGTCCAGCTGCAGCGCCGAGGCGCCCGCCGGGTTCGAGATGGTGATGCCGGCGCCGTCGAGCTGGAACGGGTCGAAGCCGCTCACCAGCACGCGCCGCGTCTTCCCGAGCGGAAACCGGACGTCGTCGAGGCCGCGCGAGCCGCGGTCGAACGCGGTCAGCATCGCGTTCCGCCGGGAGGGGAACGACTTCAGCTGCCGGATGGCGCTGCTGAGCTGCAGCCGCGCCCAGTAGAGCGGCCGGTCGTCGAACCGGTCGAGCGTCCCGAGATCCGGCCGCCGGCCCTGCGCCCGATCGACGGCCGTCCGCCACAGCAGCGCACCAGCTTGGGTGGCAACACGTTCGGCCCGCCTGGGTGTCCGTGCCCCGCAGAGGTCACGCTCGACGTCGGCGACGAGCGGGTCGAGCCCGGCCAGCCGCACGAGCTCGGGCCCGACGGCGGCCCCACCGGAGGGCAGGGTCGCGGTCAGGCGCTGTTCTTCGACGGTGAGCGGGACGGTCGGGTCGAAGCAGCCGGGGGCGGCGACGGCAACGGTGGGAAAGGCGACGAGCGGAAGGGCGGCGAGCAGGGGGAGCAGGGCGGACAGGCGCACGGGTTTCCCTCCACGGCGTGGGTGACGCGATCGAGTCTTCCGCCGACCGCGCCACCCGCATAACCCGCGTTCGTCGGGAAGATCAGCCGGTCGCCAGCACCTTCAGCCGCGAGATGTCCGCGCTGAACTGGTCCTGGTCGATCGGCGAAGAGCTGTACTGCCAGAACGTGTAGAAGCCCCAGTTGTACGGCAGAGTCCCCGCCGATGACGCGTACCGCGCCACCCACAGCGGGTTCGTCGAGCTGAAGTCGCCCGTGTTGCCCGTGCACTGGCTCCACCAGCTCGTCGCCGTGTAGATCACCGGCCAGCGGGTCGTCTTCGCGTGGTACTCGTCGCTGAACGCCTTGATCCACGCCACCATCTGGGACGGCGTCTTGCCGTAGCACGCGTTGTTCGGGCCCCACTCGATGTCGAGCGTGCCCGGGAGCGTCTTGCCGTCCTTCGACCAGCCGCCGCCGTGGGCGACGAAGTAGTCCGCCTGGGCCGCGCCGCCCGAGGTGTCCGGGCGGCCGTAGTGGTATGCGCCGCGGATCATGCCCACGTTGTACGACCCGGTGTACTGCTGGCTGAAGTACGCGTTTTGGTAACTGGTGCCCTCGGTCGCCTTGACGTAGGCGAACTTCTTGCCCGCGCTCCAGTACGACGCCCAGTTGACGTTGCCCTGGTAGGAGCTGACGTCGATGCCGGGGACGCTCGCGTCCACCGACGCCGGTGCCAGGCCCGCGGGCGCGACCCCGTCGTGGGCGCGGATCGCCGCGCCCATCTCGTGGTTGTCCGACGCGTCCGAGCCCGGCGCCGCCGAGGCGCCGGGGGCCGTCACGGCCAGCAGGGAGGCCGAGACAGCGACAGCGGCGCCGAGCAGGCGGCGCCACCTCCGTGGTGCGGTCATCTTCGGTTGTTCCTTTCGGTTGCCCTCGCGATGCGCGGTGTGCAGGCCGCGCCGCATGATTCTGTTACAGCAAGCACCACAACGTCACTGCTCCATGTGAAGCAATTTCGAAGTCTGGGGAAATTCGTGAAATCTTGGCAAACCGGGCGAATCGGCCCGATCCGCGCCCTTTGGCGTCTTGAAGGCGCTTGATCCGAGGGGCAGACTCGCCCGCATGCCCGCGCACTGGAGCCGAACCACGCTCGTCCTGGCCGCTGCCGCCGCGCTCACCGCCGGCGTGGCCGCGCCCGCCGTCGCCGCCACCCCGACGCCGAAGTCCCCCGTCGCGGTCGGGTTCGGGGGCGCCGTGGCCAGCATCGACGCCGACGCCACCGCCATCGGCACCCAGGTCCTGCGCGACGGCGGGAACGCCGTCGACGCGGCCGTCGCGGTCGCCGCCGCCCTCGGCGTCACCGACCCGTTCTCCGCCGGCGTCGGCGGGGGCGGGTTCTTCGTCTACTACGACGCGAAGACCCACCGCGTCCACACGCTCGACGGCCGGGAGACCGCGCCGAAGACCGCCGACGCGAACCTCTTCGTCGAGAACGGCCAGCCGCTGCCGTTCGCCGACGCCGTCACCAGCGGGCTCGGCGTCGGCGTGCCCGGCACACCCGCGACGTGGTCGGAGGCGCTGCGCAAGTGGGGGACGCGCTCGCTGGCGAAGTCCCTGAAGCCCGCGGAAGAGCTGGCGCGCAAGGGTTTCGTCGTCGACCCGACGTTCCAGACGCAGGTCGCGAACAACGCCGCGCGGTTCGCCGCGTTCCCCTCGACGCGGTCGCTGTACCTGCCCGGCGGTGCCCCGTCGGTGCCCGGGACCGTCTTCCGCAACGCCGACCTCGCGGACACCTACGCGCAGCTCGAGCACCAGGGCGTCGGCGCGCTCTACCACGGCCCGATCGGGGCCGACATCGCGAAGACCGTCCAGCAGCCGCCGAAGGACCCGGCCTCGACGCTGAACGTGCGCCCCGGCAAGCTGAGCACCGCGGACCTCGCCGCCTACCGGGCCATCGAACGCGACCCGACCCACGCGCGCTACGAAGGCCTCGACGTCTACGGCATGCCGGCGCCGTCCTCGGGCGGGCTCACCGTCGGCGAGGCGCTCAACATCCTCGAGAACTTCGACCTGAAGCACGCGAGCAAGGCCGACTACCTGCAGTACTTCCTGGAGTCGACGCGGTTCGCGTTCGCCGACCGCAACCGCTGGATCGGCGACCCGGCGGTCGTCGACGTCCCGGCGCGCGAACTGCTGAGCCAGCGTTTCGCCGACTCACGGGCGTGCCTGATCTCGAAGGACAAGGCGGCGACCAGCCCGGTCGCGCCGGCCGACCCGAAGCACCCCACGCCGTGCGCGGCGGGCACCACGGCCGCGCCGACGCCGTACGAGGGCGAGAACACCACGCACCTGACGGTCGCCGACAAGTGGGGCAACGTCGTCGCCTACACGCTGACCATCGAGCAGGAGGGCGGCAGCGGGATCGTCGTGCCGGGCCGCGGGTTCCTGCTCAACAACGAGCTGACCGACTTCTCGTTCACGCCGGTGACGCCGGGCGTGCCCGACCCGAACCTGCCCGGCCCCGGCAAGCGGCCGCGCTCGTCGATGGCACCGACGATCGTGCTGGACCACGGCCGCCCGTTCTTCGCGACCGGCTCGCCCGGCGGCGCGTCGATCATCACGACGGTGCTGCAGGTGATCCTCGGCCGCCTCGACCGCGGGCTGTCCCTGGAGGACGCGATCGCGGCGCCGCGGGCGTCGCAGCGGAACTCGGCGGCCGCCCAGGTCGAGCAGGCGTTCCTGGACCAGCCGGAGACGGCGGACCTGAAGGCGCGGGGCCAGGGCTTCTCGACGGCGCCGGCGGAGATCGGCGCGGCGACGGGCGTGGAGCGCCTGCGCGACGGCCGCTGGCTGGCGGCGGCGGAACCGGTCCGGCGTGGCCAGGGCGCGGCTCAGGTGGTGTGGCCGGCGGGCTGGTAGGTCAGGGCTCCAGCGCCCAGCGGACGTACGGCGTCTTCGGGACGAAACCGGCCTTCTCGAACACCCCGGAGGCGCCGGACGGGCTCGCCGAGTCCACGACCAGGCTCGCCTGGTGGTAGCCCTGCTCCGCCGCGGCACGCAGCGCGTGCTTCAGCAACGCGGTGGCGACCCCGCGTTTCCGGTGTTCCGGAAGCGTCCCGACGATCATGAAGTGCGCGTCGCGGACTCCGGTGGCCGCGGTGTCGGCGTCCCAGGACATCGTCACCAGCAGGCCCACCGGAACCCCGGCCGCGTCCCGGTGCAGGAAGCTGACCGCGGGCCGGAACGTCTGGTTGACGATCTTGTTCCGCCACTGGTCCGCGGGCATCGGCGCCGCGCCCCAGTAGTCCGCGAAGGCCGCGTTCCGGACCCGTCGGAAGTCCTCGCCGGTCGCCTCGGTCCACGGCTCGATCCGCGCGTCCACCGGCGACACGTCCCCGAGCGGGTGCTCCATGCGCCGGAAGTACCGGACCGGCTCGAAGCCCGTCGACCGCATCAGCTCGGCGAGGCCGGCGATGTGCGCGGGCCGGTGGACGTCCACCGCGAGCCGCAGGCCCGGGTGGTGCAGCTCGTGCAGCACCTTCGCCGCGGCCACCCCGGCCTCGACGAGCCGGGTGCCGAGGCCCCGGCGGCGGTGCGCCGGGTGCACCCCGCCGTCCAGGAAGACCCGGTGCACCTCGTCGGCGGACGGCTTGAAGCGGATCTTCACGTAGCCGATCATCGTGTCGCCGTCGAAGGCCGCGAGGCTGCCGCGCGCCAGGTCCGCGTACGGATCGACCAGCTCCTGGCGGGTGTCCTCGGCCGTGTAGTGCTCGCCGATGCCGTCGACCACCTCCATGGCGTTGAGCAGGTCGGCCGAGGCCTGGGCGTCCTCGATCGTGAGGGGCCGCCACGTCGGGGTGGGCATGCCGGCGACGCTAACCGGACTCCCGCGGGCTGTCGCCCGGGTTTTTCCGGCGGGCGCGGGCGCGCCGCGATCACGGGGGCCTTCTAGACTCGGGCGCGATGTTCCAGCCACCTGAACCCTCCCCACCGGGGGTGGGCCGATGAAGCTCGTCTTCGCCGGCACCCCCGAGCCGGCCGTCCCGGCGCTGCGCGCGCTGCTCGACTCCGGCCGCCACGAGGTCGCCGCCGTCGTCACCCGCCCGGACGCGCAGGCCGGCCGCGGCCGCCGCGTCGTCCGCTCCCCGGTCGGCGCGCTCGCCGACTCCCGCGGCATCGAGGTCCTGACGCCCGCGCGGGCGAGCGACCCGGCCTTCCTCGCGCGGCTGACCGAGCTGGCGCCGGACGCCTGCCCGGTCGTCGCCTACGGTGCGTTGCTGCCGCAGGCCGCCCTCGACATCCCGCGCCTCGGCTGGGTGAACCTGCACTTCTCGCTGCTGCCCGCGTGGCGCGGCGCGGCGCCGGTGCAGGCCGCGATCCGCGCCGGGGACGAGATCACCGGTGCCTCGACGTTCCGGATCGTCAAGGAGCTGGACGCGGGCCCGGTCTACGGTGTCGTCACCGAGGCGATCGGCGCGACCGACACCGCCGGCGGCCTGCTCGGGCGGCTCGCGGAGTCCGGGGCCAAGCTCCTGCTGTCCACCATGGACGGTCTGGCCGACGGCAGCCTGGTCGCCCGCGACCAGCCCGCCGAGGGCACCAGCTACGCGCCGAAGGTGACGGTCGAGGACGCGCGGGTGTCCTTCGCCGACCCGGCCTCGGCGGTCGACCGGCAGATCCGGTCGGTCACCCCGGAACCGGGCGCGTGGGCGGAGTTCCGCGGGGAACGGCTGAAGCTCGGCCCGGTCACGGTGCTCGACGAACCCGGCCCGCCGCCGGGCGAGATCGTGGTCGAACGCAAGCGGGTGCTGGTCGGGACGGCGACGAAGCCGTTGCGGCTCGGCGAGGTCCAGGCACCCGGCAAGAAACGGATGGCGGCCACCGACTGGGCTCGCGGATCACGCATCGAGCAGGGAGAACGCCTCCGGTGAACGACCACAGGGAACGACGTCCGTCACGGCCGCAGCGGGGGCGCCCCGCGCCGCGCAAGGAAGGGCCGCGCCGCCCGCCGGAGGTGGACGCGCCGCGGCAGGCCGCGTTCGACGTCCTCGCCGCCGTGCGCACGAAGGACGCCTACGCCAACCTCGTCCTGCCCGACCTGCTGCGCGAGCGGCGGATCACCGGCCGCGACGCGGCACTGGCCACCGAACTCGCCTATGGCGCATCGCGGGCGCAGGGCCTGCTCGACGCCGTCATCGCCGCCTGCGCCGAGCGCCCGCTCTCGCAGACCGACCCGGCGGTGCTCGACGCGCTGCGCCTCGGCGCCTACCAGCTGCTGCGCACGCGCATCCCGGAGCACGCCGCGGTGACGTCCACTGTGGACCTCGTGCGGGCCGAGGCTGGTTCGTGGGCAACGGGTTTCGCGAACGCCATCATGCGCAAGGTGTCCGAAAAGGACGAAGCCGCCTGGCTGGACGAGCTCGCGCCGGACGAGGCCACCGACCCGATCGGCGCCTACGCGCTGCGCACCGCGCACCCGCGCTGGGTCGCCCGGTCGTTCGCCGAGGCGCTGGGGGACAAGGGCGCGGGGCTCAAGGCCGCGCTCGAAGCCGACGACGCCCGGCCCGAGGTGCACCTGGTCGCCCGGCCCGGCGAGATCAGCGCCGACGAGCTGGCCGCGATCACCGGCGGCGACCCGGCGCCGTACTCGCCCTACGGCGTGCGCCTGCCCGCGGGCGCCGGCGACCCGGCCGACGTCGAGCCGGTCCGCGAGCGGCTGGCCGCCGTCCAGGACGAGGGCAGCCAGCTGTGCGCGATCGCCGCGACGAAGGCGCCGGTCGAAGGCTCCGACGAGCGCTGGCTCGACCTGTGTGCCGGTCCTGGTGGCAAGGCCGCGCTGCTGGGCGCGCTGGCGGCGGTGAGCGGCGCGACCGTGGACGCCGTCGAGAAGGCGCCGCACCGCGCGAAGCTCGTCGAGAAGGCCACGAGCGGCCTGCCGGTGAAGGTGCACGTCGCCGACGGCCGGGAGTCCGGGCTGGAGCCGGGCTACGACCGGATCCTGGTCGACGCGCCGTGCAGCGGGCTCGGCGCCTTGCGGCGGCGGCCGGAGGCCCGCTGGCGCCGCAAGCCCTCGGACGTCGCGGACCTGACCAAGCTGCAGGGCGAACTGATCACGGCGGCCTACGAGCTGCTGCGGCCGGGCGGCGCGCTGACCTACGTCGTCTGCTCGCCGCACCTGGCCGAGACCGAGGGCGTGATCGGGGAGACGGCGCGGCGGCTGAAGGCCGAGGTGCTGGACGCGCGCGAGCTGTTCCCGGGTGTGCCGGAGCTGGGCGACGGGCCGTACGTGCAGCTGTGGCCGCACCGCCACGGCACCGACGCGATGTTCTGCGCCGTGCTGCGCAAGCCGTGAGGGACCTCGGGCTGGTCGCCGGCTCGTGCGGCGGGCTGGACACCCGGTTCGCCGCCGAGCTGGTCCGGCCCGCGGCCGAGCGCGGCTGGCGCCCGGCGATCACGCTGACGCCGACGGCCCACCGCTGGCTGGAGTCGACGGGCGGCCTCGCGGAGGTTGCTTCGTCGACCGACTTGCCGGTGCGCAGCGTCTCGCGCCTGCCGGGGGAGCCGCGGCCGCACCCGGACCCGGACGTGTTCCTGTTCGCCCCGGCCTCGGCCAATTCGGTGGCCAAGCTGGCGCTGGGGATCGCGGACAACCAGGCGCTGACGGTGCTGGGCGACGTGCTGGGCGCGCCGGGGATCACGATCGTGGTGGCGTACCAGATCCAGGACACCCGGGTGCACCACCCGGCGTGGCAGCGCCACCTCGACACCCTCGCGGGCGCCGGGGTGACGCTGCACCGGCTCGACATCGGGCGCCCGTGGACGGAAGCCCTCGACCTGCTGCCCTGAGGCCGGCCGCGGGGGCGCCCCCCGTTTTCCACGCTACCGGGTGGCACCGACAGTTCCGGGCCGCGAGCGGCGCACGCTGCCGACGGCGCCGCTCGCGAACGGTGCACTCCGGCCGCGGGCTACGAGCACACCGCCGCGTCCACCGCCGCCAGGAGGTGCGTGTTCGTCTCCGCCGGCGTCGGGTTCTCGTTCAGCACCACCGTCACCCGGCGACCGCCCGGCCCCACGCCCGCCAGGTTCGTGAAGCCGATGATCCCGCCTTCGTGCCCCCAGAACTCGCCGCACGACACCGGGATGCTCCCGATGCCCAGTCCGTACCGGGCCCCCGGCACGCCCAGGTCGGCCGGGACCGTCCGCCGCATTTCGGCCAGCTCCGCCGGGCGCAGCAGACGCCCGCCCAGCAGCGCGCCGTAGAACCGGTCGAGGTCGGCCGGGGTCGAGACGAGCCCGCCCGCCGCCCCCGCGATCGTCGCGTCGAAGTCGCTGAAGTCGACCAGGCGCCCGCCGATCGGCGCGTAGCCCACCGCGTGCGGGTCCGGCAGCTCCTCGTCGCCGCGACGCGGCAGGTACGTGTCGCGCAGGCCGAGCGGGCGGGTGATCCGGCGCGCGATCTCCTCGTCCAGCGCCCGCCCGGTCACTTTCGCGGCGATCATCCCCGCGACGACGTAGTTGGTGTTGGAGTACGACCAGCTCGTCCCGGGCGGGAACAGCGCGGGGTGCTTCAGCGCCATCGCCACCAGCTCGGCCGGCTCGGCGCCGCGGTGCCGCAGGGCTTCCGGGTCCGACAGGTCGAGGTCGTCGGTGTAGTTGTAGAGCCCGCTCGTGTGCTGCAGCAGCTGCCGGACGGTGATCCGCCGGTCCGGGAGCAGCCCTGGCAGGTATCGCTCGACCGGCGCGTCCAGATTCACCCGGCCCTCGCCCACGAGCTGCAGCACCACCGTCGCCACGAACGTCTTGGTCACGCTGCCCGCGCGGAAGGAACCGTTGCGCGGGAACGGTTTCCCGGTCGCGACGTCGCCGGTGCCGCTGCGCGTGACCCGCGTCCGGGGCCCGTCCTGGACCACCGCCTCGGCGCCCGGCACGCCGTCCTGGGCGGTGAGCACGTCCAAGCGAGCCTGCACCGAGCCGGTCGCGAACGCCGGTGCCGCGGTGGTGACGGCGAGCAAGGCGACGAGCGTTCCGGCGGTGGCGATCCGCACTGGCTTCCGCATGAGAAAACCCCCTGGTGTCTCGGTCTTCCCCACGCTAGGGAGCCGCGACGCCAGGGGGGCATGGGGCAGGCCGCCGGACCGGGCCGGGGGCCTGCCCCACCACTCAGCGCAGCTTCAGGGCCCGCTTCAGGGTCCCGAAGAGGTCGGTCTGGTTGGTCAGCCCGACGATGTTGGCGGCCTGCGGGCCGAGGCCCGCGATGCGCACCTGGGTGCCGGTGTGCGACTGCGAGCCGCCGGTCTCCGCCGTGCCGTAGGCCAGGGTCATGTTCGCGCCCTCGTTGGTGACGAGCGTCGCGGTCAGGCCCGGGGTGGCCGTCGGCTCGACGATCTGGCTGCTGTGGCCGTGGTCGGCCGTCACCAGGACCAGGGTGTCCGGGTGGCTGCGGGCGAACGCCGTGCCGGCCGCGATCGCCGCGTCGAAGTCGACCGTCTCGCCGATCTGGCCGCACGGGTCGGCCGCGTGGTCCTGCTTGTCGATGCTCGCGCCCTCGACCTGCAGGAAGAAGCCCTTGTCGCTGCGGCGGTCGTCGAGCAGCTCCAGTGCCTTGCGGGTCTGGTCGGCCAGCTTCGGCTGGGTCGCGGGCAGCTTCGGGTTCGGGGTGCAGCGGGCCGGCGCGGTGCCGCCGTGGACGGCCGCCGGGCCGGTCCAGTTGACCGGCATGTTGCCGTCGGCGAACAGGCCGAGGACCGGCTTGCCCTTCTTGACCGCGGCCAGGTCCGCCGCGGTGTTGACGACGGTGTAGCCGGCCGCCTTGGCCTGCTCCAGCACGGGCTTGCCCTTGAACTTACCCGCGGTCACCGGCTGGTTGAAGTACTTAGCGCCGCCGCCCAGCAGGACGTCGGGACGGGTCTGCACCAGCTGCTCGGCGATCGAGCCGAGGCCGCCGTTCTCCTTGGCGTTCTTCGCGCACTTCGCGGTCGTCTCGACCGGGCCCTTGCAGTCGCGGTTGACGACGTGCGAGCCGAGCACGGCCGGGGTCGCGTCCTGGACCTCGGCGGTGGTCACGTCGCCGGTGCGCAGGCCGTTGCGCTTGGCGATCTCCAGGATCGTCGGGACGTCGTTGCCGTACGCGTCGACGGAGATGGCGCCGTTGTAGGTCTTGGTGCCGGTGGCCCAGCCGGTGCCGGACGCGGCCGAGTCGGTCACGTAGTCCGGCTTGGCCGGGTTGTTCTGCTCGACCGCGTACGTCGTGTAGTCGCCGGTCAGCGGCAGCTCGTCCATGGCGAGCCGGCCCGCGGCGCCGCGCTCGTAGTTGCGGGCGGCGGTGATCTCCGACTGGCCCATGCCGTCGCCGATGAACAGGATCACGTTGCGGGCGTACCCGCCCTGGACCGCGGCGCGGACGTCGTTCGTGCGGTCACCGGTGCCGGCAGACGAACGCGCGTCGGCGTTGTCGGAGCCGCTGGTGGCGAGGGCGACCGGGGCGGCGGCGACCAGCGCGGCGCCGAGCGCGCCCGCGACCAGCCACCGGCGGCGGCCGGCGAACAGCGAAGCCATGTTTCTCCTCTTCGGGGGACTTCGGGGATTACGGCCCGGATTTCGGACACGGGCTATTAGTCCTCCCGCATGTGTGGTGCGAAGAGATGGGAGGTGACGGCCGCGTGGCCGCTGATCGAACTCATGGCTGCGCGCGGGTGACCGGGAGCACGTTGGTTATTGACCGGCGAGATGACCCGGCCGCACGACGCCGGATTCGTAGGCGATGACGACGGCGTGACTGCGGCCGGTCGCGCCGAGCTTGCCGAAGATGTTGCCCACGTGGGTCTTCACCGTCTCCAGACTGATCACCAGCTCGGCGGCGATGTCCTGGTTGGACAGTCCGCGGGCGACCAGCCGGAGCACCTCGGTCTCGCGCCGGGTGAGCGCTTTCGCGGCCCGCGCGTACCGGCCGCCCGGTGGCCGGGCGGTCACCAGCCGCCGGATCGCCTCGGGGAACAGCAGCGACTCCCCGGTGGCGACGGTCCGGACCGCGTGCGCGATCTCCTCCTTGCGCGCCCGCTTCAGCAGGAACCCGCTCGCGCCGGCCAGCAGTGCCTCGTGCACGTAGTCGTCGTTGTCGAACGTCGTCACGACGAGGACCTTCGGTGGCTCGGCGAGTTCGGCGAGCAGCAGCCGGGTGGCCTCGATGCCGTCGGTGCCGGGCATCCGGACGTCCATCAGCACGACGTCCGGCCGGGTGCGGCGCACCGCGGGCAGCACGTCGGCGCCGTCGGCCGCTTCGCCGACCACGGGGATGCCCTGCTGCTCCAGCAGCGCCCGCAGGCCGGTGCGGACCAGGGGCTCGTCGTCGGCCAGGAGCACGCTGGGGTTCACGCGCCCGCCCGCAGCGGGATCGTCGCGGACAGCCGCCACCGCTGTCCGTCCGGGCCCGCGTCGAGCTCGCCGCGCAGGGCTTCGACGCGCTCGGCGAGCCCGGCCAGCCCGCGCCGCCCCGGCCGCGGCTGTCCGCCGGGCAGGGCGTTGACGACCGCGATCGCCAGGTGCTCGGCTCCGGCCTCGACACGGACCTCGACCGCGCCCGGACCGGCGTGGCGCAGCGCGTTCGTCAGGCCCTCCTGGACGATCCGGTAGCCCTCGCGCGACACCGCGGCGGGCAGCGCGGCGACCGGCCCGGTGACGGTCAGCCGGAGGTCGAGCCCGGCCTCGCGGGCACGCACGGCGAGGACGTCGACCTCGGTGAGCGTGCGGGTCGGCTCCTTCGCCGCGGGTTCTTCGCGCAGCAGCCCGAGAACGTGGTCGAGGTCCTCGAGGGCGGTTCGAGACGCTTCTTCGATCGTGCCGAGCGCGCGCCGCACCTGGGCCGGGTCGGCCTCGACCAGCTCCGCCGCCGCGGCCGCCTGGATGGTCGACGTCGTCAGCGTGTGCCCGATCGAGTCGTGCAGCTCGCGGGCCAGCCGGTTGCGCTGGGCCAGGACGGCCGCGCGGCGTTCGGCGAGCGCCGCGCGCTCGCTGTCCGACGGTCCCAGCAGCGCTTCCGCCCCGGTGCGGAACGCGCGGGTGGCGCCGGCGACCAGCACGAGCGCGCCGAAGAGCAGGACCAGGCCGAACGGGACCGTCCAGCCGCCGAGCGGCACGTCGTCCCAGAACAGGCTGATCCGGTCCTGCCCGCCGGCCAGCCACACCGCCGGGACGAGCAGGCCGAGCCCGAGGAACGCGAGCACGGTGAGCAGCACGCCGCTGAGCAGCGTGTGCAGGGCGAGCCACAGACCCGACCGCAGCCGCGTGCCGGCGTCGGGGCGCCCGGCCGGGGCCGGGACGGCGGTCCCGAGCAGGAGGTTCGCCAGCCCGATACCGGCGCGCCGCACCGGTCCCAGCAGGCCCAGCAGGCCCGTGAGTACCGCGATGGCGACCAGGGCGAGCAGGGCCCGCACCCGCGAGTCGGCTTCGACCGACACCGCCGCGGCGAACGCGAACGGGGACACCGGCACCATCAGGAGGGCACCCGCGACGGCGAATGGGAGGCCGCGGTAGCTGCCGAGCCGCGCCAGGGAACCGAAGAATCCGGACATGCGGCGAGCGTAGGGCGGCCGCTGTGGCCACCGCCTCCCTCCGCGGAGCCAGATCCTGGTCACAACCGGTTAGTGAGCGTTAGCACGCTCCTCCTACACTCAGGACGTGGCAGACCGACCCCTGATCGCCCCCAGCATCCTGTCCGCGGACTTCGCCCGGCTCGGCGAGGAGATCGCCGCCGTGGCCGGCACCGGGGAGACCCGCGCCGACTGGGTCCACGT
Source organism: Amycolatopsis sp. NPDC003865 (assembly GCF_053605345.1). Classification (NCBI taxonomy): domain Bacteria; kingdom Bacillati; phylum Actinomycetota; class Actinomycetes; order Pseudonocardiales; family Pseudonocardiaceae; genus Amycolatopsis; species Amycolatopsis sp. NPDC003865. The sequence goes on from NZ_JBSGJA010000006.1 coordinate 253,074, forward strand.
CGACGTCATGGACGCGCACTTCGTCCCGAACCTGACCCTCGGCCTGCCCGTGGTCAAGGCGCTGCTCAAGAGCACCGACGTGCCGATCGACTGCCACCTGATGATCGACGACCCGGACCGCTGGGCGATCGGGTACGCCGAGGCCGGCGCCTACAACGTCACCGTGCACGCCGAAGCCGCGAAGGACCCGGTCGCGCTGGCCAAGAACCTGCGCGCCGCGGGCGCGAAGGCCGGCCTGTCGATCAAGCCGGGCACCGCGCTCGAGCCGTGGCTGGACGCCCTGAAGCACTACGACACGCTGCTGGTCATGTCCGTCGAGCCGGGCTTCGGCGGGCAGTCGTTCATCGCCGACGTCCTGGCGAAGGTCCGCACCGCGCGGCGGCTGGTCGACACCGGGCACCTCAAGCTGGTCGTCGAGATCGACGGCGGGATCAACACCGACACCATCGAGCAGGCCGCCGAAGCGGGCGTCGACTGCTTCGTCGCGGGTTCGGCCGTCTACGGCGCCGGTGACCCGGGCAAAGCGGTCGCCGCGCTGCGCGAGCAGGCGGCCCGCGGCCGGGCCGGCTGACCCACCCGGCGGCACCGGAGAAGCCACCGGGCCGCGGCGGGTGTTGGATGGAAGGACCGGCTCACAAGGAGGCAGCGGACGTGTTCACCGGCATAGTCGAGGAGATCGGCGAGGTCACCGCGGTCGAGCAGCTGACCAACGCGGCACGGCTGCGCGTACGCGGCCCGCTGGTCACCAGCGACGCCGGGCACGGCGACTCGATCGCGGTCAGCGGGGTGTGCCTCACGGTCGTCGAGGTCTCCGGCGGCGAGTTCACCGTCGACGTCGTGAACGAGACGCTGCAACGCTCGAGCCTGGCCAAGGTCGCGACCGGCGACCGGGTCAACCTGGAACGCGCCACCCCGGCGGGCGGGCGGCTCGGCGGCCACATCATGCAGGGCCACGTCGACGGCACCGGGACGTTCCTCGGCCGCGACGAGGACGGCGTCACGACGTTCTCGCTGCCCGCGCACCTCGCGCGGTACGTGGTCGAGAAGGGCTCGATCGCCGTCGACGGGATCTCCCTGACGGTGGCCGCGGTGACCGCCGACCAGTTCAAGGTGGCCTTGATCCCGACCACGCTCGAGGCGACCACACTGGGCGGCCGCGAGGTGGGCGACCTGGTCAACCTCGAGGTCGACGTGGTCGCGAAGTACGTGGAAAAGCTGGCCGAGGCGCATATCCGCGACCAGGTGCACAATCGGGACGGCGGCACGGAGGAGCGGTCATGAGTGAGACGAGCGCGGCAGAGCCCGAATCGGGCTGGACACCGTGCGGCACCGGAGCGGTGTTCGACGCCGACGCCATCGAGCGGGCGATCGCGGACGTCGCGGCGGGCCGCCCGGTCGTCGTGGTCGACGACGAAGACCGCGAGAACGAGGGCGACCTCATCTTCGCCGCGGAGAAGGCGACGCCGGAGCTGCTGGCGTTCATGGTCCGCTACACCTCGGGCTACGTCTGCGTGGCGCTCACCGAGGGCGAGGCCGACCGGCTGGACCTGCCGCCGATGTACCACACGAACCAGGACGCGCGCGGGACCGCCTACAGCGTCACGGTCGACGCCGCCGAGGGCATCAGCACCGGCATCTCCGCCGCCGACCGCGCGCACACCATCCGGCTGCTGGCCGACCCCGCGTCCACGGCGAAGGACTTCCGCCGCCCCGGGCACGTCGTGCCGCTGCGGGCCAAGGAGGGCGGCGTGCTGCGGCGCCCCGGGCACACCGAGGCGTCGGTCGACCTGGCCCGGATGGCCGGGCTCGCGCCGGCCGGTGTGCTGTGCGAGATCGTGTCGCAGAAGGACGAAGGCGACATGGCGCGCCGCGACGAGCTCGAGGTGTTCGCCGCCGACCACGACCTGGCGATCATCACCATCGCCGACCTGATCGCCTACCGCCGTCGCACCGAGAAGCAGGTCGAGCGCGTCGCCGAGGCCCGGATCCCCCTGGCGGCGGGCACGTTCCGCGCGGTCGGCTACGACTCGCTGCTGGACGGCATCGAGCACGTGGCGTTCGTCTACGGCGAGATCGGCGACGGCCAGGACATCCTGGTCCGCGTCCACTCCGAGTGCCTGACCGGCGACGTCTTCGGTTCGCTGCGCTGCGACTGCGGCCCGCAGCTGGAGGCCGCGCTGGAAGCGGTGGCCGCCGAGGGCCGCGGTGTCGTGCTCTACATCCGCGGTCACGAGGGCCGCGGCATCGGCCTGCTGCACAAGCTGCAGGCCTACCAGCTGCAGGACGACGGTGCCGACACCGTCGACGCGAACCTGGCGCTCGGCGTCCCGGCCGACGCCCGCGACTACGGCACCGGCGCGCAGATCCTGTGCGACCTCGGCGTCCGCACCATGCGGCTGCTGTCGAACAACCCGGCCAAGCGGATCGGCCTGGAGGGCTACGGCCTGCGCGTCACCGGGCGCGTGCCGCTGCCGATCTCGCCGAACCCGGAGAACCTGCGCTACCTGCGGACCAAGCGCGACCGGATGGGCCACGACCTGGCCCAGCTGGAGCACTACGACCAGGTCGGCGCCGGCACCGAGCACGCGGACGGGGGAGCACTGTGAGCGGCGAAGGCCGTCCCGACGTTTCGCTGGACCTGACCGGCTGCAAGTCGCTGAAGCTCGGCATCGTGGCGACGAAGTGGAACTCGGACATCACCGACGTCCTGCTGGAGCGGGCGCTGGTGGCGGCGAAGGAAGCGGAGCTGGAGGAGGAGCCGACGGTCGTCCACGTCGCGGGCGCGATCGAACTCCCGGTGGTGGCCCAGGCACTGGCCCGCAACCACGACGCGGTGGTGGCGCTGGGCGTGGTCATCCGCGGCGGCACCCCGCACTTCGAGTACGTGTGCGACGCGGTGACGGCGGGCCTGACCCGGGTGGCGCTGGACGAGAGCACCCCGGTCGGCAACGGCGTCCTGACGTGCGACACGCACGAGCAGGCGGTCGACCGGTCGGGCCGCCCCGGCGCCAAGGAGGACAAGGGCTACGAGGCGACGGTGGCGGCCCTGGACACCGCGCACGTGCTGAAGAGCCTGCGCCAGCCGTGGACCGAGCGGGGTTTCGTGTGACGCTCCTGGTGATCCGCCCCCGGCGCGCGCTGATCATGTGCAGCGTGCTGGCGGTGGCACTGCTCGCGGTGTTCGTGGTGGTGGCGGTGCTGCTGCGCAACGGCAACACGGGCGTCCACTTCCAGCGGTCCGACCAGGCGGCGATGATCGGCATCGGCATCCTGCTGGCGGCCGGCGTGATGCTGTTCGCGATCGCCCGGGTGCGCGCGGACGACGAGGGCATCGAGGTCCGCAACGTGCTGGTGACCCGGCGGTTCGCGTGGAGCGAGGTGCTGTCGGTGAGCTTCCCGGACGGCGCTTCGTGGGCGCGGCTGGAACTGCCGGACGACGAGTACCACGCGGTGATGGCCATCCAGGCGGTGGACCGGGGCCGGGCGGTGGAAGCGGTGCGGGCGTTGCGCAAGCTGCACCGCGCGGCCACCGGCGGCTAGCGACCGGCGTCAGAGGTCCAGGTCCACGACGATCGGCGCGTGGTCCGACGGCCCCTTCCCCTTCCGCATGTTCCGGTCCACATAGGAATCCGTGACCGCGGAGGTGAAAGCCTCGTTCCCGTACACCAGGTCGATCCGCATTCCCTTGTTGTTCGGGAAGTTCCCGGCCCGGTAGTCCCAGTACGTGAACGGGTGGTCGTACTTCAACGGCCGCGGGAACACGTCCGACAGCCCGAGATCCCGCAGCCGGGCCAGGGCGTCGCGCTCCGGCTTCGTCACGTGCGTCGACTCCGCGAACACCGCGATGTCCCACACGTCCTCGTCCGCCGGGGCCACGTTGAAATCCCCCAGCACCGCGAACGGCCCGGACGAAAGCTCCGAAGCCACCAGTGAACGCAGCGACGAAAGCCACTCCAGCTTGTACCCGTAGTGCGGGTTGTCCGGCTCGCGCCCGTTCGGCACGTACACCGACCACACCCGCACCCCGCCGCACGTGGCGCCGATCGCCCGCGCCTCCGCGGCGCCTTCGAACGACGGCTCGTCCGGCAGCCCGCGCACCACGTCGGACACCCCCACGCGCGACACGATCCCGACGCCGTTCCAGCGGCCGAGCCCGTACGCCGCCACCTCGTAGCCCAGTGCCTCGACCTCGGCCAGCGGGAACTTCTCCGTCGTGGTCTTCAGCTCCTGCAGGCACAGCACGTCCGGCGCCGTCTCCTCCAGGAAGCCCAGCAGCCGGGGCAGGCGGGGGACGATGGAGTTCACGTTCCAGGTGGCGATCCGCATGCCCGCGAGCATCCCACACGGCACCGACAGAACCGGGGCGGCGCGAGACCGCGCCGCCCCGGTGAGTCACACGCCCGCGGTCGTCCGGATCCAGGACCGGCTCGCCGCCACGCTCGCGTAGTTGTTCGTGCCGCGCGTGTTCGACCCGCTCTGGTTCTGGACCGTCGACGCGACGCCGACCTGGACCCCGTTCGCGACCTCGGGGCCGCCCGAGTCGCCCTTCCACGCCGAGCCGTCGATGCCGACGCTCTGGATCGCGCGGCCGCCGTAGGCGTCCGTCGAGCGGCCGGTCACCTGGACGTTCGCCGTCTTCAGCGACGTCGCCGGCGGGCCGGTCGGGGTCGTGCGGCCCCAGCCGTAGATCTGGTTGGTGCTGCCGGTCGCCGGGTCCGAGCTGCCCAGCGGGATGGGCGACGCGCTCGTCGCCGACGCCAGGTGCAGCAGCGCGATGTCGCCGTTGGGGGACTCGTATTCGTGGTCGACGGCGATCTTCGTGCCCGACAGCAGCGTGTTGCTGCCGACGCGGACGTACATGCCGGAGTCGTCCTGGTCGAGGCAGTGCACCGCCGTCAGCACCCAGCGCGCGGCGATCACCGTGCCCGAGCAGTTGAAGCCCTGGTAGTCGCGCCCCGGGGTGTTCACGTACACCTGGGCGCCCCACGACACGGTGGGGGCGGTGGTCCCGCCGACGATGTTCGGCTGGACGCCGGCCGAGGCCACGGCGCCACCCGCGAGAGTCAGCGCGACGGCGGCCGCGGACGCGGCGCCGAGGATACGGAGAGAGCTCACGGTGAGGATCCTTTCGGAAGAGCCCGGAGCGGGCTGGTCGGAAAGTAACCACCGCGTCACCCGGGGGGACACCTACCGAAGTCGGAACCGGACGATCACCCTACTTCCGGCGGGGCGAACGGGGGCGTGCGAGAACTGTCGGTGCCGACCCATAGTCTTGACAACGTGGCTGACCCGACCACCTACCGACCCGCTCCGGGAAGCATCCCGGAGGCCCCTGGCGTGTACAAGTTCCGCGACGCGACCAAGCGGGTCATCTACGTCGGCAAGGCGAAAAGCCTCCGCAGCAGGCTGAACTCCTACTTCGCCGACCTCTCCGGCCTGCACCCGCGCACGCGCCAGATGGTGACGACCGCGGCGAGCGTCGAATGGACCGTCGTCACCACCGAGGTCGAGGCGCTCCAGCTCGAGTACAACTGGATCAAGGAGTTCGACCCCCGGTTCAACGTCCGCTACCGCGACGACAAGAGCTACCCGGTGCTCGCGGTGACGCTGAACGAGGAGTTCCCGCGCCTGCACGTCTACCGCGGCGCGCGCAAGAAGGGCGTCCGGTACTTCGGGCCGTACGCGCACGCGTGGGCCATCCGAGAGACGCTCGACCTGCTGCTGCGCGTCTTCCCGGCGCGCACCTGCTCGGCCGGGGTGTTCCGGCGGCACGGGCAGATCGGCCGCCCCTGCCTGCTCGGCTACATCGACAAGTGCTCGGCGCCGTGCGTCGGCCGGGTCTCGGCCGACGAACACCGCGACATCGTCGAGGACTTCTGCGACTTCCTCGCCGGCAAGACCGACGTCATGATCAAGCGCCTGGAAGCCGAGATGGCGGCCGCGTCCGAGGAGCTCGAGTTCGAGCGCGCCGCCCGGCTGCGCGACGACCTCGGCGCGCTGCGCCGCGCCATGGAGAAGCAGGCCGTGGTGCTCGGCGACGGCACGGACGCCGACGTCGTGGCGTTCGCGCACGACGAGCTCGAAGCCGCCGTCCAGGTCTTCCACGTGCGCGGCGGCCGGGTCCGCGGCCAGCGCGGCTGGGTGATCGACAAGGCCGAGGAGATGGATGTCCCGGCGCTGGTCGACCACTTCCTGACCCAGTTCTACGGCGACGAGGCCGAGCTCGACGCCCGCGACGACGTCGACGCCGGCCCGGTCGTGCCGCGCGAGGTGCTGGTGCCGGAGCTGCCGGCGGACGCCGACGCGGTCGCGGAGTGGCTCAGCGGGCTGCGCGGCTCGCGGGTGCAGCTGCGGGTGCCGCAGCGTGGCGACAAGAAGGCCCTCGCGGAGACGGTCGAGCGCAACGCGGGGGAGGCGTTCACCCAGCACAAGCTGCGCCGCGCCGGCGACCTCACGGCCCGGTCGGCGGCGCTGACCGAGCTGCAGGAGTTCCTGGCGCTGGACACCGCGCCGCTGCGCATCGAGTGCATCGACATCAGCCACATCCAGGGCAGCGACGTCGTGGCCTCGCTCGTCGTGTTCGAGGACGGGCTCGCGCGCAAGTCCGAGTACCGGCGCTTCGCGCTGCGCGAGGCGGCCGAAGAGGGCGATGTGGCGTCGATCGCCGAGGTCGTCCGGCGCCGGTTCCACCGCTACCTGAAGGAAACCGCGGAAGAGTCGAGCACGCCCGGTCTCGACCCGGAGACCGGCCGGCCGAAGAAGTTCGCCTACCCGCCGAACCTGCTGGTCGTCGACGGCGCGGGCCCGCAGGCCACCGCGGCCGCGGACGTGCTGGCCGAGCTCGGCATCACCGACATCTCCGTCATCGGGCTGGCCAAGCGGCTGGAGGAGGTGTGGCTGCCCGCCGACCCCGACCCGGTGATCCTGCCGCGCACGTCGGAGGGGCTGTACCTGCTGCAGCGGCTGCGCGACGAGGCCCACCGCTTCGCCATCACCTACCACCGCGAGAAGCGCTCCAAGCGGCTGCAGACGTCCGAATTGGACAGTGTGCCCGGGCTGGGGCAGGCTCGCCGCACCGCGCTGATCAAGCACTTCGGCTCGGTGAAGAAGCTCAAGCAGGCCAGGATCGAAGAGATCGAGGCGGTGCCCGGCTTCGGCAGGCGCACCGCGGAGGCCGTGGTCGCCGCGCTGGCCGGGGAGTCCGGTGCGGGCAACGGCACAGAAGCAGGGGAGTAGGGAAAGACAGTGAGTGCGCAAGAGGAGATCCGCGGGTCCGGCATGGAGGTCGCGGTCGTGTCCGGGCTGTCCGGGGCGGGCCGCAGCACGGCGGCCAAGTGCCTGGAGGACCTGGGCTGGTTCGTGGTCGACAACCTGCCCCCGGAGCTGATCGCGACGATGGTCGAGCTGGGCGCGCAGGCGCGCGGCGCGATCACGAAGGTGGCCGTCGTCATGGACGTGCGCTCGCGCGCGTTCACCGACGACCTCGCCTCGGTCATCAAGGACCTGGACGCGCGGGGCTACAAGCCGCGCGTGCTGTTCCTGGAAGCGACCGACGCCGTGCTGGTGCGGCGCTTCGAAGCCGTCCGGCGCGGCCACCCGATGCAGGGGGACGGCCGCCTGGCCGACGGCATCACGGCCGAGCGGACGCTGCTGGAGCCGCTGCGCGAAGAGGCCGACCTGGTGCTCGACACGTCGTCGCTGTCGGTGCACGACCTGCGCGCGAAGATCGAGGACGCGTTCGGCTCCGAGGCGAGCACCCAGACCCGGGTCACCGTGCTGTCCTTCGGCTACAAGTACGGCCTGCCGATGGACGCCGACCTGGTGATGGACGTCCGGTTCCTGCCCAACCCGTTCTGGATCCCGGAGCTGCGCGAACACACGGGCCTCGACGGCGAGGTCCGCAACTACGTCCTCTCGCAGGAGGGCGCCGAGGAGTTCCTGGACCGCTACCACCAGCTGCTGCGGCTGATCGGCGCCGGCTACAAGCGCGAGGGCAAGCGGTACCTGACGCTCGCCGTCGGCTGCACCGGCGGCAAGCACCGCAGCGTGGCGCTGTCCGTGGAGCTCGCCCAGCGTCTGTCCAAAGAGGACGGTATGGCCGTGAAGGTGGTGCACCGCGACCTTGGTCGTGAATAACGTGCGCGCGGTCGCCCTCGGGGGCGGCCACGGGCTGCACGCCACGTTGTCCGCGGTGCGGCGGGTGACCCCCGACGTCACGGCGATCGTGACCGTGGCCGACGACGGCGGATCGTCCGGCCGGCTGCGGCGCGAGCTCGGGCTGCTGCCGCCGGGCGACCTCCGGCAGGCCTTCGCCGCGTTCGCCGCCGAAGACGGCGGAACGCTGTGGGCGGAGGTGTTCCAGCACCGCTTCGGCGGCGACGGCGCGCTGGCCGGCCACGCCGTGGGAAACCTGCTGCTGGCCGGGCTGTTCGAGGTGCTCGGCGACCCGGTCGCGGCACTCGACGAGGCGTGCCGGCTGATGGGCGTCTCGGGGCGCGTGCTCCCGATGTCGCCGGAGCCCCTCGAGATCGAGGGGCAAGTCAGCGGCCTGGACAGCGAGAACCCGGCCGCGCTGCGCACGATCCGCGGGCAGGTCGCGGTGGCGACCACCCCGGGTCAGGTGCAGCGCGTGAGCCTGCGCGCACCGGGCGGCACGGGGCGGCCGCCGCTGGCGTGCGAGGAAGCCGTCGAAGCGGTGCTGAACGCCGACGTCGTCTTCCTCGGTCCGGGCTCCTGGTTCACGAGCGTTTTACCTCATCTGCTGGTGCCGGGTCTGCACGACGCGCTCGTGCAGACCGGCGCGACGAAGGTGCTCGTGCTGAACCTTGTCCCCCAGCCGGGGGAAACCGCGGGATTCTCACCGGAGCGGCACCTGGACGTACTCTTCGAGCACGCGCCCGATCTGCGGGTCGACGCGGTGATCGCGGACCGCGATTCCGTGCCCGACCCGGCGAATCTCCGGCGCGCGGCGGAACGGCTCGGCGGCCGGGCACACCTGGGGGCGGTGGCCGACCCCGCGGTGGCGGGACGGCATGATCCTGATGCGCTCGCGTTGTGCATGCGGGAGGCTCTCGGTCTCGGCAGGGAGCACGGGGGAGGAGCGAAAGGCAGGGAGGGGCAGCAATGGCGATGACCGCCGCGGTCAAGGACGAGCTGAGCCGGCTGGAGATCACGAAGATCGGGCCGCGCCGGGCGGAGGTCGCGTCACTGCTCCGCTTCGCCGGCGGGCTGCACATCGTGGCCGGCCGGGTGGTCGTGGAGGCGGAGCTGGACACGGGCTCGGTCGCGCGACGGCTGCGCAAGGAGATCCACGAGCTGTACGGCCACCATTCGGACGTCCACGTCATCACCGCCAGCGGCGGGCTGCGCAAGGGCACCCGGTACGTCGTGCGCGTGGTCAAGGACGGCGAGGGCCTGGCCCGCCAGACCGGGCTGATCGACCAGCGCGGCCGCCCGGTGCGCGGGCTGCCCGCGGCCGTGGTGTCCGGGGGCGTGGCCGACGCGGAAGCGGCGTGGCGCGGGGCGTTCCTCGCGCACGGTTCCCTGACGGAACCGGGCCGTTCGTCGTCGCTCGAGGTGACCTGCCCGGGCCCCGAGGCGGCGCTGGCGCTGGTCGGCGCGGCCCGGCGGATGGGCATCCAGGCGAAGTCCCGCGAGGTCCGCGGCGCCGACCGGGTGGTGGTCCGCGACGGCGACGCGATCGGCGCGCTGCTGACCCGCCTGGGCGCGCACACGAGCGTCCTGCAGTGGGAAGAGCGCCGGATGCGCCGCGAGGTCCGCGCGACGGCCAACCGCCTGGCGAACTTCGACGACGCGAACCTGCGCCGCTCGGCCCGCGCGGCGGTCGCGGCGGCGGCCCGGGTGGAGCGGGCCTTGGAGATCCTCGGCGACACGGCCCCGGACCACCTTCTGGCGGCGGGCAAGCTCCGGCTGTCGAACCGCCAGGCGTCCCTGGAGGAGCTGGGCCAGCTGTCGGACCCGCAGATGACGAAGGACGCGGTGGCGGGCCGCATCCGGCGGCTGCTGGCGATGGCGGACAAGCGGGCGAAGGACCTGAACATCCCGGACACGGAGTCCGCGGTCACGCCGGAGATGCTCGAAGAGGAAGACGCCTGAGGGGGAAGCCGCTGTCACGCCCGACGCGCGGGAAGAAGGCGCCGGACGAGGACCCGCGGCCACGGCCCGCCGGCCGGCCGTCGATCGACGCGGTGGACAGCGGCAGCAAGTGCGGAGGAACCACAGCTCCGGCTCGGGCAGGCCGGCGAGCAGCGTGCGCGGCCCCGGCGAGGGCTGCCCTGGAGTACTGGCTCATCGACCGCGAGCCCAGGCCGTGACGCACCGCCGGTCAGCCGGATTCGGCCGGTCGCGTTAACCGGACCGGCTACTTCGTAACACCGCGGTAGCACCCGGGTGCGGCCGCCGAAACGCGGCACGTCGAACCTCGGACAGGGATACGCCGAACGAGGGAAGGGGAAAGCATGCGTAACGCACGCCTGCAGGTGACGCCGGAGGTCGGCACCTGGCTCGCCCGGCGCAGCAGCAAGGCCGGCGACTGGACGATCGACGAGCTCGTCGCGGCCAAGCGGGGAACCACCGTCTCCGTCGTCATTCCGGCCAGGAACGAAGAGGCCACCGTCGGCGCGATCGTCACCGCCATCCGCGAGGAGCTGGGGGGCCTCCTGGTCGACGAGATCCTCGTCGTCGACAGCCACTCCACCGACGCCACCGCCGAAGTCGCCGCCGCGGCCGGGGCCCGGGTCGTCGCGCAGGACGACGTCTTCCCCGCCCTCGACGGGCTGCAGGGCAAGGGGGAGGCGCTGTGGAAGGGCGTCGCGGCGACGACCGGCGACCTCGTCGTCTTCGTCGACGGCGACCTGTATGACTTCACCACCGACTACGTCACCGGGCTGCTCGGCCCGCTGCTCACCGACCCGGCGGTCGCCTACGTCAAGGGCTTCTACCACCGCCCGCTGAACGGCGCGGCGGGCAGCGAGCCGGAAGGCGGCGGCCGCGTCACCGAGCTCGTCGCCCGGCCGCTGCTCAACATGTTCTGGCCGGAGCTCGCCGGGTTCGTGCAGCCACTGGCCGGCGAGTACGCGGGGCGGCGGGAGGTGCTGGAGAGCATCCCGTTCGTCGTCAACTACGGCGTCGAGATCGGGCACCTCATCGACCTGCTGGAACTGCGCGGCCTCGACGCGCTCGCGCAGGTCGACCTCGGCCACCGCGTCCACCGGCACCAGAGCACCCAGGCGCTGGGCCGGATGTCCGGGCAGATCATGCAGACGCTCTTCGACCGCCTGGAGCACCACGGCCGCCTGGTCACCGCGATCCCGCCGGCCACGCTGCTCGCGCAGTTCCAGCGCGGGGTCTCGGAAAACGGCGTCGAGCGCGAACTCGTGCTGACCGACGTGACGTCTCCGCAGCGCCCGCCGCTGGCCGCCCTGCCGGCGACGGTGCGCCCGGAAAACGCGGTCGATCTGCGGACCACGGCGTGACGTCCACCGCCTGACGAGCGCCGGGAAACAGCCGGGCAGGGGAAGTCCCCGCCCGGCTGTTTCGTGCTGTCCGCATCCTTCTCGCGGACCTCGACGGCCTGCAGGTGTGCCGCCGGACCGCGTGCTCGGGCTGGGGGCCCGCCGGGCCGACGACTACATCGTCAAGCCCTACGGCCTACGGAACTGCTCGCCCGGATGGAAGCGGTGTTGCGCCGGGCCTGTCCCCGGCCGGCGGCTCAACAGCCAGCCCCCTCCCCAAGATCAGCGATCTTGAGCCAAACTCAGGTACGGTGACGGAATGGTCATGCGGGTGGCGATTCCCGTGCTGCCGTGCCGAGATGTGCAGGCAGCGCGGTCGTACTTCACGGACACGCTCGGATTCGACACCATATTCACCTGGGAGACCCCACCCAGCTACGCGGCCGTGATCCGCGACACCGCCGAGTTCCACCTGTACGCCGAAAGCAGCGTCGGCCCGGCCAGGGTGACGGTTATCGTCGACGACGTCGATTCCTGCCACGACGAACTGCGCGCCCGCGGCGCCGACATCGTCGAGCCACTGGATGACCGGCCCTACGGGATGCGCGACTTCACCGTACGGACACCCGATGGGCACTTGTTGATCTTCAGCCAGCCGCTTACCGAGTCCGGGTGACCATCACCGGACCAGCCGGAAGAATGACCGGACCTCGTCGACGAACAACGCCGGCTGCTCGAACGCGGCGACGGGGCGCTGCAGCTCCTTGGGGAAGACCGAACAGCCGGTGGGTACGGTCACCGGCGCGCCGGCCGACCCGGAGATCCAACCATCGACACGCGCGTAAGCAGCCGGCGGAGCCAGCTCGGCTCGAGCCGGTGGATCGTCACCGTGCGCGGCGTCGGTTTCCGGATGGGGCACGGCTGAACCGGAAAACGGCTACGCCAAGCCGGCTGAAAGCGACCCGAGTTCCTGTTTGAACAATTCGATGAACGACGCGATGCGTTCTTCGTCACGCCGGTAGTGGGTCCATTTCCCGACGCGCGTCGCCCGCACCAGGCCCGCACGTTCCAGGACCGCCATGTAGGCGGACACGGTCGACTGCGCGAGCCCGGCCTTGGCCTGGATGTGGCTGACGCAGACGCCGACCTCGCGCGGGTCGACCACGGCGGGGTCGACGGGGAAGTGCTCTTCCGGCTCGCGAAGCCACTGCAGCACTTCGAACCGCACCGGGTTGGCGAGCGCCTTGAGGGGCTCGAGCAGAGCCGCGATGTCGCCTGTCACGGGCATGTCGTCAGTGGCCTTCCGTGCTGATCATGGCCGTATCGATGATATCCGATGCGACGTGCGCGCGCGACCTTTTCGGACTGTCGGCGCGGACGAAACCTGCGCCTTGACACTCCTTGAAATTTCCCGACAGAAGCGCGGTGAAAAGCATTCAGGTGAACGTCGAGAATCGATTTGTCGCTCGCTCCCGCCACCCCGGATCGCGGGCTTCTTCGTTCGGGTCAGCGCGCGGGCGCCCGATCGCTGCGCAGGAACAGCGCGCTGGTCAGGAGACCGAGCAGGACGATGGCGGCGTTCACCGCGATCGCCGCCTTCAGGCCGCCGAGGATGGCCGTGGCTCCGGTACCCGCCACCGCCGACGTCACCACCACGCTCATGATCGGTGTGCCCATCGTGATGCCGACCTGCTGGGTCATCGTGGCGAGGCCGGTGGCCAGGCCCTGTTCGCGGTCGGCCAGCCCCGAGGTGGCCGTCACCATGAAGCCGACGATGACGAGCATGTTGCCGACGCCGCCGGCGAAGCTGGCGATCAGCATCAGCGCCATCCACGAGCGGTCGTCGCCGAGGCCGAGCAGGGCCGCGGTGAACACCGTCTGCAGGATGCCGCCGACGATCAGCGTCCGCTTGCTGCCGGCCTTGCCGATGACCTTCGGCGCGAAGACGCCACCGGTGACTGTGCCCAGGCCGAGCACGCCGAAGGACAGACCCGCGGCGAGCGGGGAGAACCCGAGCACTTCCTGCAGGTAGAGCGTCAGCGGGAACACCAGCGAGCACTCGGTGAGGAACGCGATCAGGCCCGCGACGTTGCCCCAGGCCACCGATCGCTTGCGCAGCACGGCGAGCGGCACCAGCGGCGCGGCCACCTTGCGCTCGACGGCGTGGAACACCAGCAGCAGCACCACCCCCGCGGCCAGCGAGCCGAGGACGGTCGCCGAGCCCCAGCCCTCGTCACTCGCCTGCGTGAGGCCGAAGACGACGGCCAGCAGGCCGAGCGTCACAGTGACGGCGCCGGGCACGTCGAGCTTCGGGCGCTCGTCGGGCCGGGACTCCTTGATCACCGCCGGCGCGACGAGCAGCACGGCGAGGGCGACCGGCACGTTGACGAAGAACGCCCACCGCCACGACAGCAGGTCGGTCAGCACGCCGCCGAGGATGGCGCCGGCGGTGAAGCCGCTGGACATCAGCGCGCCGTTGAGGCCGAGCGCCTTCTGGCGCAGCGGGCCCTCCGGGAACGACACCGTCATCAGCGACAGCGCGGCCGGCGTCACGGCGGCGGTGGCCAGGCCCTGGAAGACGCGGGCGACGATCAGCATCTCCGGGTTCTGCGCCAGACCGCCCAGGATCGAGGCCGCGCCCAGGACGACCAGGCCGCCGAGGAACAGCCGGCGCCGGCCGAACAGGTCCGCGACCCGGCCGAAGAACAGCGTGAACCCCGCGGCGCACAGCGCGAACGCGGTGGCGATCCACTGCAGGTGTCCCAGCGAGAAGCCGAGGTTCCCGCCGATCACCGGCAGCGCGACGTTCAGGATGGCGAAGTCCACGGCGAGCATGAACTGCGTGGCGAGCAGCAGCACGAGCACCAGCCGCAGCCGGGGGGTGAGCCGGGCGGCCGCCTCGGTTTCGGTGGCGGACACGGGAGTCCTTTCCAGCGGGGTTCGTCGATCACCGAGAACGATCACCGGCATCCGCAACCCCAGCCAGAACCCCGTTTTCCCCCGTCCACGCGAGGGTGGTCACGACAGCACCAGGCTCACCGCTTCCGGTCCGGGCATCATGGGGTGAGTACTGGAGGTGTCCATGGCAGCCCCGTCCGAGCTCGGCGACTTCCTCAAGTCGCGCCGCGCCGCGCTGCGTCCCGAGGACGTCGGCATCACGCCGCACCCGGCCCGCCGCCGCGTCTCCGGCCTGCGCCGCGAGGAGCTGGCGACGCTCGCCAACGTCAGCGTCACCCACTACACGCGCCTCGAGCAGGGCCGCGCGAGCAACGCCTCCGACAGCACGCTGGAAGCGATCGCGCGCACCCTGCGGCTCACCGAGGACGAGACGGCCCACCTGAAGGACCTCGCGCGGCCGGCCACGACCTCCCGCCGTCCCGCGGCGCCGCGGGTGGCGCACGCGAGCGCGTCGGCCCGGCAGCTGCTGGGGGCGATGACCCACGTCCCGGCCGTGATCATGGACCGCCGCAACGACGTCCTCGCCTGGAACCAGCTGGGCCACGCGCTGCTCGCGGCCCACCTGGCACCCGGCGGCCCGGACGATCCCGCGACCCGGCCCAACCTGACGACGATGCTGTTCCTCGACGAGCGGTACCGCGCGCTGTACCGGAACCGGTCCGAGCAGGCGGAGCTGGCGGTGGCGGCGCTGCGCCTGGTCGCCGGCCGGCACCCCGACGACCGCGGCCTGGCCGAGCTGGTCGGCAGGCTCACGATGAACTCCGACGAGTTCGCGAAGCTGTGGGCCCGGCACCCGGTGCGCACGTGCACCTCGGGCGTCAAGCTGCTGCGGCACCCGGTGGTCGGCGACGTGGAGCTCAGCTTCGAGAACCTCGTCATCCCGGGCACGTCCGGCCAGCGCCTGATCGCCTACACGGCCGAGCCCGGTTCGCCGTCGGAGACCGCGCTGAAGCTCCTGGGCAGCGCGTCGGCTCCGGCTCCGGCGGTGGTGCGGGGCGCCCACCCGGGCGGGCCGAGCACGTAACCGGCGCGCTCGCGCCACGTCTTCGCCGTGCGCAGGTCGCGCAGGATCGAGCCGTACTCGTGGAAGCCGACCTTGAGCAGGTTGTACGTGCCGATGTTCTTCGTCAGCCCGTACGTCGGCCGCCTCCCCTCCGGCACGAAGCTGCCGAACAGCCGGTCCCACACGATGAGGATGCCGCCGTAGTTGGCGTCCAGGTACTCCTCGTCGCTGCCGTGGTGGACGCGGTGGTGCGAGGGGGTGTTGAAGACGTACTCGAACCAGCGCGGCAGCTTGCCGACTTTCTCGGTGTGCACGAAGAACTGGTAGACGAGGTCGATCGAGAGCCCGGTCAGGATCATCCACGGCGGGATCCCGCACAGCGCCAGCACCGACCAGAACGGCAGCTGGAAGTACGGGGTCCACTTCTGGCGCAGCGCGGTCGAGAAGTTGTAGTGCTCGCTGGAGTGGTGCACCTGGTGGCCGGCCCACAGCAGCCGCACGCGGTGGCTGGCGCGGTGGTAGCCGTAGAAGACCAGTTCCTGGCCGAGCAGCATGAGCACCCACGTCCACCAGTCGCGCGGGTCGAACTTCACCGGCGCCAGCTCGAACAGCGCGGCGAACACGACCAGCATCACCAGCCGGAACAGCGCGTTGACCCCGACCGCGACGGTGCCCATCAGCATGCTCGTGCGGGTGTCGGCCGGGCTGTAGCCGATGACGTTGTCGTCGTGCCCGAGCACGTGCACCGCGACGATTTCGATCGCTACGAACAGCACGAACACCGGAATCGCGAACAACACGGGGTCGCGCAGGTGCGCCAGGAACTCGGCCACGTCGCCTCCTAGGATCTGACCTTGCGGTAACTTACCCTTGGGTCACTTTACGCACGGTAGGCTCTCGCGCGTGACGGAGTCAAGGGCGGTCGGGACCAAGGGGATGCCTCGCGAAGAGCGCGAGGCCCAGCTCGTCGTGGCCGGCACCGAGGAGTTCGGCCGGGTGGGTTACGCGGGCGCGTCGATGGTCGAGATCGCGCGCCGGGTCGGGGTCACGAAGCCGTTGCTGTACCAGTACTTCGGCTCGAAGGACGGGCTCTACCTGGCCTGCCTGCACCGCGCGGGGGACCGGCTGACCGAAGGTGTCGCGACGACCATGGCGGCCGGCGGCGAGCCCGACCAGATGCCGCTGAAGGTGCTCTCGGCGATCTTCACGACGTTCGACCACGACCGCTACGCGTGGCGTCTCCTGCGCGACGAAACCGTCCCGGCCACCGGGGACATCGCGGCGTCGGCGGCGGACTACCGGCACCGCCTGGACGCGTTCGCGCTGCTGGGGGCGACGCAGCTGATGACCTCGCGCGGGCTGGCCGACCCGGTCGACATCGAGGCGATCGCGCAGGTCTGGACCGGCGTGGTCGACTCGCTGATCAGCTGGTGGATCGACCGCCCGGACGAGGACGCGGCGGCGATGACGGCCCGGTGCGCGCGCATCATGGCGGGCCTGTTCGGCTGGTGAACTCGGCGCGGACTTCGGCGAAGAAGGCGGCGCGGTCGTCCCCGAAGGTCACGGTCGCCGCCGAACGCACCTGACCCAGCGCCTCGTGGGGCTCGGCCTTCGCCGCGCCGAAGATCGCCGGAAAGGCCATGGCCTGCCGCGGCGCGTTGTCGTGGCGCCCGTCCGGCGCGCGATATAGCGGGCCAGCGTGCGCTGGACCTCGCCCGGGGCCGCGACGACGGCGCCGGCCAGATCGTGCTCCTGTTTCGCGAACAGCCGGAGAAACCCCGGCGGCAGCGCCAGAATCCGCTCGTCCGGCAGGCTGCCACCCATTCGCGCACGCGCTGTTCGTGGTCCGCCCTTCGCCGTGGACGTAGATCTGTCCATAGTGGACATGAACGTCGCCGTGTACCACGGTTCGCATGCCGGCCGGCACGGCGTGCGTCACCGACAAGTTCCTTTTGGCAGGTTTTGTCCGTTATTCTGCGTACGCAGAGTGGTGTTCGCCGATTGGCTGCCCGAACGGCGTAGCGAAACGGGTAGCCTTCGCGATTAATCAGGGAAGCCATCGCGTCGGAAGGTGTCCCATGCCCGAACCAGCCGCCCCCGTCCCGGCCGACCCCCGGCTCGCCGCGCGGTTCACCGAGGACCTGCTCGACGGCTGCCGGGTCCTGGCCAAGGACTACGGCTACCGGCCGGCCCAGTTCGAGCGCATGGTCCGCGAGCACGGCGGCGTCGAAGCGGCCCGGTTGCTGCTGCGCGGCGCCGGCACCGCGGGCGGGTTCACCGTCCTCTGGGAGAAGAACCAGCTCGGCCGCAGCTCGGAGGCCACGATGCTCCGCGCGGAGTACTCGGAGCTGTTCACCCCCGACGAGCTCCTGCTCGCCCGCCGCCGGCTGGAGGAACACGGCTTCGACGTCGACGCGCACCTGCGCACCCTGGCCGAGCAGGGGTGAGGGCGGCAGGGGTGACCGGCGCCGCTCCGGTCACCCCTGCCGCGGCTACTGGGCCGCCGCGCTGGACTTGCCGCGCAGCACCACGCTCGCCGTCGACGCGCCCTTGATCGCCGTCTCGATCTGGGCCATCGTCGAGGACGAGCTCAGGCCGGGGACCGTCGCGGTGTTCAGCGCGTACAGCGTGAACGTGTACGGGTGGCTGGAGCCGCCCGGGCAGGGGCCGAAGAACTTCAGGGCGTTCGCCCCGCTGCCCATCGCCTTCTGCTTGGCGCCACCCTGGTTCGGCACGGTGTAGCCCGCGCCGAGGCCTTCCGGCAGCGACTTCGCGGTGGCCGGGACGTCCCAGATCGCCCAGTGCAGCTTGTTCCCGCTGTTGGCGACGTCGGCGAACACGACCGCGTAGGCCTTCGCGCCGGTGGCCGCGCCCCACGCGAGCGGCGGCGACGGGTCCTGGCCCGCCGTGCCGTCGCCGGCGCAGGTGTACTTGTCCGGGATGGTCGCGTTGTCGGCGAACGCGGAGCTGGTCAGCTTGAACTCACCCGGCGTCGAACCGCCGGGGAACTTCAGCCGCACGATCACGTTGTCCAGCACCGACGGCGTGCCGCCGTTCTTGTCGTTGTTCGTCGACGTCAGCCAGAGCCCGCCGTCCGGGGTCTTGGTGACCGAGCGCAGCCGGCCCCAGCGTCCCGAGAACAGCGTCGACACGGAGCCGATGCCGGTGCCCGCGGAGTTGATCTGCGTCGCGAACATCTGCTCGCCGGTGACGCCGGCGATGTAGATCCAGTCGTTGACGATCTCCAGCCCGCTCGGCCCGGCCTGCGAGGTCGGCCACGTCTTCTTCGGGGCGATGAAGCCGCTGCAGCTGCCCTGCGTGCCTTCGCAGCTGGGCCAGCCGAAGTTGCCGCCCTTCTGGATCAGGTTGAGTTCGTCCTGGCTGCTCTCGCCGAACTCCGCCGCCCACAGCTGGCCGCGGGAGTCCCAGGCCAGGCCCTGCGGGTTGCGGTGGCCGTAGCTCCACACGTACCGGGCGTTGCCGCTGGTGGCGTAGAACGGGTTGTCGGACGGCGCCGAGCCGTCGGGGTTCAGCCGCAGGATCTTCCCGTTGAGCGAGCTCTTGTTCTGCGCGTTGTCGCTGTTCTTCGCGTCGCCCACGGTGGCGTACAGCTTGCCGTCCGGACCGAACTTGATCCGGCCGCCGTTGTGGTAGCGGTTCTTCGCGATCCCGGTCAGCACCGGCGTCGACGTCGAGGACAGCGTGGCGCCGTCGTAGGTCATCTTCACGATCCGGTTGTCCCCGGAAGCCGTGTGGTACAGGTAGATCGCGTGGTCGGACGCCCAGTTCGGCGAGATCGCCAGGCCGAGCAGGCCGCCTTCACCGCTGGTCGTGACCGCGCCCGGCACCTTGCCCAGCGTCGTCTTCTGGCCGGACGGCGTCACCAGCACGATCTCGAACCGGTCCCGCTCGGTCACCAGCGCGTTGCCGTTCGGCAGGAAGTCCACCGACCAGCCGAGGTCGACCTTCGCGATGTCCTTGTCGTACTCCGGGATGCCCCCTGCGCCGCCCGGAGCGGACGTCTTGACGGTGACCGCGTTGCTGGCCGCGGAGCTGTTGCCGTCGGGGTCGCGTGCCTTGACCGTGAAGGTGTAGGAGGTGTTCGGGCTGAGGTTCGTGACGGTCGTCCCCAGGGACGTCGTGGTCGCGACCTTCGTGGCGCCCTGGTAGACGTCGTAGCCGGCGACGGTGCCGCCGTTGTCGGTGGAAGCGTTCCACGCCAGCGAAACGCTGTTCGCGGTGACGCCGGTGGAACGAAGGTTGCCCGGCACCGTCGGCGGGGTGGTGTCGTCGCTCGGCGGCGTGGTGAAGGTGACCACGTTGCTCTGCTGCGACGGGTTGCCCGCGGCGTCGAACGCGCCGACCGAGATGTCGTAGGCGGTGTTCGGGGTCAGGTTGTCCACGGTCGCCGTGGTCGTGTTCCCGTCGACGGTCTTGAGGACGTTGCCGCCGCGGTTGACTTCGTAGCGGACGACGCCGACGTTGTCGGTCGCGGCGGTCCAGGTGAACGTCGCCGCGGTGGGGAGGATGGTGCTCGCCTTGAGGTTCGACGGCGGGGTCGGCGCTTCGCCGTCGGTGGGCGCGACGAAGGTGTCGGTGAGCTTGTCGGCGTTCGGGCCGCCGTTCGCGGTGGTCGCGGTGGTGCGGACCTTGTTGACGCCGGCGGTCAGCTGGACGGTCGCGGTGGCGGTCTTCCACGTCGTCCAGGCGCCGGTGCCGGGGAAGTCGACGGTGCCCTTGTCCCCGCCGTCGACGAGCAGCTTCACCGGGCGGTTGTCGGCGGTTCCGTTGGCGTAGCGGAAGGTCAGGGTGTGCGTGCCCGCCTGCGCGGCGTTCACGGAGTACTCGACGTAGCTGCCGACGACGTTGTCGAAGTTGACGAACCCGGTGCCGGAGTAGCCGGCGTGGTTCGACTCGACCACGCCTTGGGAGAGCACGGCGTTCTCGGACTCGTAGTCGGTATCCGCCGCGAAAGCGCTTACCGGACTGAGCGCGGTGAGGCCGAGCGCCGCGACGGCGGTACCGGCCAGTACCACGCGCCACGGTGGACGGGGTGCCACTGGGAGCCTCCTGCGTGGGTGGGGGGGGACAGGGGGTGACCGGGGCGGAACTGGTCGGCGGACCACCGGAATCGGATCTAATAGTTAGGAAAGTTTCCTATCTATGGGACAGATCTCACACCCTCCGAGCGGGCCGTGTCAATACTCGACGCGACCGCTCACCCTTGGTGAAGAAGGGTTTCCCGCTCACCGGTGCGCGCCCGGCGAGGACGTGACCCGGGTCGTCAGCCGGCCATCGCGGCGGCCTCGCCCGCCCAGTCGCGGGGCACCAGGAAGGACGCCAGCGCCGCTTCGGGACTCCCCGGCGGTGGCGTGCCGGGCGGCTCCCACCGGGCCAGCGGCGGCAGGGCCGTCAGCACGGCTTCGGCGTCGGCCGGCGGGGCGGACGCGGCGTGGAAGAGGGCGGCCTCGACGTACCGGCCCCGGCGGTGCAGCTGCCACTGCCGCTCGCGCTCGCCGTGCGGGTGGTCCCGGCGCCGCCGCACGATCGGGAGGTACGCGGGTGCGACGGCGGCGATGCCCGCCGCCGTGAACGCCGCGCCGCGACGCCAGCCGTGCGGGCCGGGCGGGCGCAGATGGTCGTAGGCGATGCCGCCGAGCCCGTGCGGCTCGTCGCGGTGCGGCAGCCGGAAGCGGTCGTCGGCGGTCCGCTTGGCCTGCGCGTGGAACGCCGGGTCGAGCGTGTCGCAGTGGGTGCGGAGCACGCGGTGGAAGTGGGTCGCGTCTTCGGCGAAGCCGTAGCAGGGGATGAGCTCCGCGGCGCCGCCGAACCACCAGGTCTCCCCGGCTTCGCAGTATCGGAAGTGCGCCTGGAACGCGGGCACGTACGGGTTGCGCGGGTGGATCACGACCGAAAGCCCGCAGGTGAGGAACCCGCCGTCGTCGGTCGACGTCACGCAGACGCCGGCGCGTTCGAAGACGTCCCCGTTCTCCAGCAGCCGCGCCCGGCCCCGGCCGAAGCGGGCCCCGCCGTCGAGGCGTTCCAGCTCGGCGACCAGTTCGCGCTGGCCGGAGTTCAGGATCGCCTTGACGGCGTCCCGTCTGTCGTCCTCACCCGGAACCATGGGCCCCACCCCCACCGGGCAGGGTACGCGAAACCGGGGTCAGCCGGCGATGTCGGCGCGGGCGATGACCTTGGTGATCTTCGCCCGGACGAGCGATTCTTCCGGGACGGCGTTGCGCTTGCCGTACGCCTCGGCCTGCTCGGCGCCCATGTACCGCCCGCCCAGCTTGGTCGCCCACGCGAGCATGTCGTCGAAGTCGTGGGTCAGCCGCGCCTCGGCGGTGAACTGCACGTACGAATACGGCGGTTTCTGGTCGTCGACGGCGAGGGAAATGCGGCCGTCGCGGGCGATGGCCTTCCCTTTCAGCGTCTCGGTGCCGGTCGTGAAGATCAGCTCGTCGCCGTCCGGGCCCTCGTTCAGCAGGAACCAGATCGGCGTCACGATCGGGGAGCCGTCCTTCCTGACCAGGCCGAGCATGCCCGTGCGGGTGCCCTCGGACGCGAACTGCCACCACTCTTCACGGCTCATCTCACGCATGAGGGGGACGTTAGCCCGTCACCCGGGCGTGCGCAGAGGGTGGCCGACTAGCCTGGCCTGCTGTGCGAGACGACACCGGGGGACCAGGACTGGCCGACGAGGGGCTGACGCGCCGCCTCAAGGCGCTGGCCTGCACCGCGCCGCTGCACGACCTGGACGCGCGCAAGGCGAAGCTCGACTGGGCCGACGCCACGGTCTACCAGATGGCCGAGATCGCGCTGCACACGATCGACCAGGTCACCATCGCGATGGACTTCGACACCGGCGCCGGCCACGACCAGGTCATCGACCGGCTCCTGCCCTTCATCGCCCAGCAGGCGCCGTCGCGGATGCCCGAGGAACACGTCCGCGTGGCCAAGTGGGTCCTGGACAACCTGATCAACGTCGGCACGACCGACCGCGGCTTCCGGCGCGTCTACGGCTCGATGGGGCCGGGCGGCTACCAGCGGCGGCAGTTCGACTTCAAGCTGCTCGTCGAGCTGGCCGCCCCGGACGGCGAGGTCTACCTCCGCGCCACCGACGAGGCCATCAACGTCCTCGTCGGCGCCCTCGACACCGACGTCGAATCGGCGCAGATCGCCGCCGAGGTCAAGCTCGAGAACCTGATCAACCGCGGCCGGCTCGCCGACGCGAAGCTCGCCGCCGAGCAGGCCCGCTACCGGACCGTCCAGTACGGCGAGACCCTGCGCGCGAAGCTCGACGCGACCCGCCGCGACGTCCGGTCGGTCGACTGGGAGCGCGAGGTCCCGGAGCTGCTCGACAGCGCGCTCAGCCACATCGAGGCCCGCTTCCGCGCCGAGAACGCCATCCTCAAGAACATCACCACCGCCCGCGACGAGACCGAGGACCTCGACAAGAAACGCCGTGCCGCCGAGCTGGTCGACATCGTCGGCGACTGCATCCGCCGCCACACGCGCCTGCAGTCCCGGCTGGCCGACGCGGGTGCGGTCTTCCGCGCCGAACAGGACCGCCAGCAGTTCTCCGGCCCGCCCCAGCGCGCCACGCTCGACCTGTTCGGCCAGCTCCTCGTCCCCACCCTCGGGCTGCCGCTGGCCGACGCCGTCGCGCCCGCCGAGCACTTCTTCCACGCCGCCGCCGGGATCACCGCGCCGGTCGTGCCGTCGCTGTCCTCGCTGGTCTCGCTGCTCCTGCGGCCCGCACCGGAGCGCGATCAGCTGGTCGGGGAGATCCCGGAACCCGAGCTCATGCCCGCCGAGACCACCGATCGCTTCGGCGACGAGGTCTGGCGGCGCGCCGACGAACTCCTCGACCTGCCCGAGGTGCCGCGGCGGCTGTCGGGCCTGCTCGAAGAAGCGCGCCGCAGCCGCCAGCCCGGCCTCGCCGCCCTCGTCGCGCTGCGCGCCGTCCACGCCTACAGTCCCGGGGTCGGCGCGGCCCGCCGCCAAGGCGACCGGCAGGTGCTGCTCGCCGTCGACGACGGCACGCTCCTCGACGACCCGGAGTTCGGCGGCGCCGACCTGCTGCTGTCCACCGCGGCCGTCGAGCGCGCCGACGAAGAAGAGAACGAGGAGGTCGCCTGATGGCGTTGTCCCACAGCAGCGTGGACGCCGAGGCCGCCGCCCGGCTGGTCGCCTTCGGCATGCGGCCGAAGCAGCTGCCCGCGCGTGACGTCGTGTACGGCGACCTCGTGCGCCGCTACGGCGAGGACAACGCGTTCAAGGCGCTCACCCACGCCGTCGCCGCCGGGCTCGGCCTCATGGTCCTCGAGGTCAACCAGCAGGCCGGCGCGGTCCTCGCGGCCACCGACGAGTCCGTCTTCGAAATCAAGATGGACTCCTACGCCCGCCAGGCCAAGATCCGCGAGCGCCGCGACACGGAGAAGGTCCTGCACGGCCTCATCCACCTCGCCGCCGCCGCGCTCGGCTACCCGCGGCCGGACGACCTGGCCAACGACACCTACATCGGCCGCGTCAGCGTCGAGCAGGTCGACGCGATGGTCCGCGAAGCCGCCCGGATGCTCGACGAACGCGCCGCGGCGGCCGAGGCCAACAACGACCCCCTGGCCGACGCGCCCGAGCTCGAACAGGCCTGGCGCGCCTACACCCGGCGTCCCGCGGCCGCGGCCACCAAGGACGGCCGCCTCGCCGCCGACACCACCCGCGGCATGGTCTCCCGCGCCCTGCGCTTCCTCGCCGACCAGGGCTTCCTGGTCCCGGTGAGCGACGAGCAGGGCGGCACCTACCGGACCACGCCGCGCTACCAGATCCAGGTCCGCGAGCTCGCCGCGGACGCCGCGTTCGACGACCTGCTCGCGCTGGACGTCGTCGCCGTCGCGAACGCCGGGGGCACGCTGCGCGCGGCGTCTTCGGACACGCTTTAAGAGGGGATTCGATGTACGAGCTTTCGCGGGTCCGCCTGCACTCGGTGGGCCCGGCGGGTGCCCGCTACCAGGACGTCGTGCTCGACTTCAGCGGCGTCGGCGCCAAGATCACCGCGCCGCAGCAGGACGCGCTGTTCAGCGCCGGCATCCACGCGACCGGGCCGGCCGAGCTGCGCCGCCCGTCGCCGGCGAGCGTGCTGTTCCTCGAGAACGGCGGCGGCAAGTCCGTGCTCATCAAGCTGATCTTCTCGGTCATGCTGCCCGGCCGCCGCCAGGTCGTCGGCACCACGAGCACGAAGGTCCTGGAGAAGTTCGTCGCCGCCAAGGACGTTTCCCACGTCGTGCTGGAGTGGCTGCACGTCGAGAGCGGCCACCGGATCATCACCGGCAAGACGTCGGAGTGGCGCGGGCACGTCGTCTCGTCGGACTCGGAGAACCTGGCCGACTCCTGGTACTGCTTCCGCCCGACCGCCGCGCTGGGGCTCGATACGCTGCCGATGACCCAGGACGGCCGGCTGCTCACCATGTCCGGCTTCCACGACAAGCTCGCCGCGGCCCAGCTGGCCGAGCCCGAGCTGGAACTGTTCTGGACCCGCCGCCACCACGAGTGGACCCACCGCCTGGACGGGCTCGGCCTCGACACCGAGCTGTTCCGCTACCAGCGCGCGATGAACGCCGGCGAAGGCGAAGCGGCGGACGCGTTCGCCTTCGGCACCGACGACGCGTTCGTCGAGTTCCTGCTGCGCGCGGTGATCTCCGAAGAGGAGCCGAAGGATCTCGCCGAGGTCGTCGCCACCTACGCGCACAACCTGGCGCAGCGCGGGGATCTGCTGTCCGAACGCGACTTCGTGGCCGGCGCCCTGGACCTGCTGGGGCCGCTGGCCGCCGAAGAAGGCGTCGCCGCGGAGTCGCGGAAGATCGCCGAATCGGCGAAAGCCGACATGGCCGCGCTGGCCGGGCGCGTCGTCGCGCGCAACGAGCTCGAGAACGCGCGGCTGTCCGGGCTCGAGGACCACGTCACCGAGGTCAAGTCCGCCGAGAAGCTCGCGGAGGGCGACCACCGGCGGCTCGCGGCGGCCGTCACGGAGCTGCGTCGCCTGGTCGCCGTGCTGCGCCTGGACGAAGCCCAGGAGGCCCGCAAGCGCGTCGACGCCGAACTCGCCGAGGCGAAGACCGCGGCGGAGGCCTGGCGCGAGACGGCGACCGTGCTCAATTCCCTGAACGCGGCCCGCAAGGCGAAGGACCTGCGCGAACTGGTCGGCAGCCGGGAAGAGAAGGCGCGGCCGGCGCTGAAGGCGCGCAACGACGCCGCTTCGGCGCTCGCGCGCGGGTTGCACGCGCTGGCGCAGGACGCCCAGCGTCAGGCCGACAAGGCCGAAGCGCACGCGGGCGCGTTGCGGGCCGAAGCGGAGAAGGCCCAGACCGAACGCGACGAAGCCGCGAACCTCGCGGCCGCCCGCCGCGCCGAAGCCCGGGGCCTCACGGCCCGGATCACCGAGCTGCGCGAAGAAGTCCAGAACGCCGTGCGGGCGGGGCTGCTGCCGTCGGGCGCCGACGTCGCCGAAGCGTCCCGCGCCGCTCGCAGCGCCGCCGAAGCAGCCACCGCCGAACTCGTGCGGCGCGAGCAGGAACTCGACCGCGTCGCGGCGGATCTCCAGGCGGCGCAACGGGCCGTGAACGAGGCGCACCAGCTGGCGGGCACCACCCAGGACCGCTTCGAGCGCGCCACCGAGGACCTCGACCGCGCCCACCGCCGCACCGACGCGCTGGCCGCCGAAGGGCGGCTGATCGAGCTGCTCGGCGCCGACGACGTCGCGCTGGAAAGCGATCTGCCGGTGCTGCTGGAACGGCTGCGCGAGGCGAGCGCGGCCGTCGAGAAGGAGCAGACCGCGCTGCGGATGGAGGAGTCCGCCGACGAGCGCGCGCTCGCCGCCCTCGGCTCCGGTGGGCTCCTGCCGCCCCCGGAGGACGTCCAGGCCGCCCTCGACGCGCTCGAAGAAGCCGGGATCACGGCGTGGTCCGGCTGGCGCTATCTGTCCAAACTGGACGCTTCGCGGCGGGCCGAGGTGCTGGAAAGCCTGCCGCAGCTGGTGTCCGGCGTGCTGTTGAACGACGCCGCGCACGTGGATCGCGCCCGCGAAGTGCTCACGAAGCGGCGGCTGCTGCCGTCCGCGACCATCGCCGTCGGCACCACCGAAGCCCTGCAGGCCGAGGTGCCCGCCGCGCCCGGCGTCGAGTTCCTCGTGCCGCCGAACCCCGCGATGTACGACGAAGAAGCCGCCGACGCCGAGCGGGAAGCCGTGGCGCGGCGGCACACCGAGCGGCAGCGGCGCCTCGAGGCGTTGTCCGCCAAGCTGTCCGCGGACGGCGCGCTGACCTGGAAGCTCACCACCTGGCGCGAGGACTACCCGCCCGGCGCCGTCGCGACCCTGGCCGAGCAGGCCCAGGCCGCCCGCACCGCCCGCGAGACCGCCCGCGCGGCGCTGGACCAAGCCGACGCGGACTTCGCGCGGTTGAGCGAGAAAGCGGCGTCGCTGCGCGAGCGCGTCCCCGAACTGCGGGCGGCCGCGGCCGAAGCCGAAGAGAAGGCGCGGCGGCTGGGAGAGCTGGGCGCCCGCAGCGCGCGGATCACCGAGTGGACCGAGGACGTCGAGCGCGCCACCGAGGTCGCCGAGCGCGCCGACCTGCAGGCCGCCGACGCCGCGGGCAAGGCCGCGCGGCTGCGCGAGCAGGCGGGGGAGGAGCAGCGCACCGCCGACGGCCACCGCCGCACCGCGACCACCGCGCGCGCCGAACTCGCCGAGGTGCCCGGCGCGGCCGAGGCGGCCGAGGGCGACGTGCCGTCCGAGCCCGTCGACGCGCTGCGGCGGACCTACCTCTCGGCGTCCGAGTCCTACGCGAAGGTCGAGGTCGGCAGCGACCTGCGGGCCGAGCTGGAGCAGGCCGAATCCGCCGAAGCGGCGGCGGGTTCGGCCGTGGAGTCCCTCGACGAGGCCGTGCGGGTCCGCGCGGCCGAACTGCTGGAGACGCCCGACGGTTCCGACGCCTCGGCGCGGGCGGCCGCGCTGGCGCGGGCTCGCCGCGTCGTCGACGGCCTGGAGGACGAACGCACCGAAGCCATCGGGCTCGTTTCGACGCGGCGCGCCGAGCTGGACGCGCTGCCGCTGCAGAACGGCGTCACCGGCGAGAAGCCGCGGGACATCGAGCACGGCCTGGAACTGATCGACGCGGCCGGGCTGGAGGCTTCGGCGGCCGCGCGCAAGTGGGAAGAGCTGCAGGAACGCCGGGCCGCGGCGGAAGCGACGCTGGAGTCGGCTCGAAGTTCCGCGTCCGGGTTCGCGCTGCTCGCGGAGTCGATGGCCCACCTGGTGACCGACACGGACGCGGCCGCCTACGACGGCGACGTCGAGACCGCCCGAGCCCAGCACAGCCGCCTCAACGCGACGCTCGGCCAGGCGCAGGAAGCCGCCGACGCGGGCGACCGCCGGGTGCGCGCGGCCGCCGACCAGCTCGCGCAGTACGCGACCGAGAAGCGGTTCGAGAAGCTGAGCACGCCGGTGCGCCAGCAGGTCATCTCGGTCAAGCGCGACCAGCTCCCGGCGCACGCCGCCGAGTGGGCCGAAGCGCTGCGGCCGCGGCTGCGGTCGCTCACCGACGACCTCGCGCAGATCGACCGGCACCGCGGCGGCATCATCACCCGCCTGCAGGGCATGGTCGACGGCGCGCTGCGGACGTTGCGCTCGGCCCAGCGCGTCTCGCGCCTGCCGGACGGGCTCGGCGACTGGTCCGGGCAGGAGTTCCTGCGCATCCGGTTCACCGAGCTGGAGGACAACGCGCTCACCGAGAAGCTCGGCGAGGTCGTCGACGAAGCCGCCGTCGGCAAGACCGCGGACGGCCGCGACGTCAAGCGCGACGGGCTTTCGCTGGTGCTGCGCGGAGTCCGGGCCGCGGCGCCCAAGGGCTTCCGCGTCGACATGCTCAAGCCGGACTCGGTGCTGCGGACCGAACGCCAGCGCGTGTCGGAGATCCGCGACGTCTTCTCCGGCGGCCAGCAGCTGACCGCGGCGATCATCCTGTACTGCACGCTCGCGGCGCTGCGCGCCAACAACCGCGGCAAGGTCCGCAACCGGCACTCCGGCGTGCTGTTCCTCGACAACCCGATCGGCCGCGCGTCCGCCGGGTACCTCCTGGAGCTGCAGCGCGCGGTCGCCGAGGCGCTCGGCGTGCAGCTGATCTACACCACGGGCCTGTTCGACGCGGGCGCGCTGTCGGAGTTCCCGCTGATCGTGCGGCTGCGCAACGACGCCGACCTGCGGGCGGGGCGCAAGTACCTGTCGGTGGACTCGACGATCCGCAACTCCCTGGACGACCTCGGCGACCCCGACGGCGTCGCGCGGCTGTCGGCGACCCGGATGTTCACGCGGCCGTCCGAAGAACCCGCCGATTCCGCTGAGGACGAACAGACGGCGTGACGGGAACATCTCCCGGGGTTTCGTGGTTGCCGCGCGCATGACGAACCTGGGGGCGCTGGGCGCCACGCTGAACACGACCGGGCCGGAGACCGTCGCGGCCGCCGCCGAGCTGGAGGAGCTGGGGTACGCCACGCTCTGGCTGCCGGGCGGGCAGGGCAGCAACCTGCCGCTGATCACCGACGTCGTCCACGGGACCGCGAAGATCCCGGTGGCCAGCGGCATCCTCCCCGTCGACCGGGTGCCCGCCGCCGCGGTCGCCGCGGCCTACGCGGACCTGCCGGCCGGGCGGTTCGTGGTCGGTCTCGGCGGCGCGCACGGCCCGCGTCCGCTGGCCACGCTGAACGACTACCTCGACGAGCTGGACCACACTGTCCCCGCGTCCGCGCGCATCCTCTCGGCGCTGGGCCCGAAGATGCTGGAGCTGGCGCGGGACCGCGCGGCGGGCGCGTACCCGTTCCTGGTGACGACGGACTACGTCGCTTCGGCGCGCGAGATCCTCGGCGCCGGGAAGCAGCTGGTGGTCCTGCTGAACGTCGTCGCGGAGCCCGACGCGGCGACTGCTCGCGAACGCGCTCGCGAGGGCTCGCTGCGGTTCCTGGCCGGGATGCCCGGCTACGCGAACAACTTCCGCCGCATGGGCTTCACCGACGCCGACATCGCGGACCTGTCGGACCGCCTGGTCGACGGGCTGACGCTGCGCGGCGACCTCGACGCGGTCGTCGCCGGGCTGCGCGAGTACCGGGCGGCCGGGGCCGACCAGGTCGTCGTCCCGGCCGGTGGCCTGCCCCGCGAGTGGTGGCCGGCGCTGGCGGAGGCGCTGCGGTGACCTCGGCGCGGGCTCGCGGCCTCACGCACGGCGTCCCGGCGGAGGTGTCCCTGCAGGACGCCCTCGCCGCGGTCGCCGACCCCGTGCGCCGCAGCATCCTGCGCGAGCTGGCGGCGGTCCCGGAGTGGACGAAGGCGTGCGGCACGTTCGACCTGCCGGTGGCGAAGGCGACGCTCAGCCACCACTTCGGGGTGCTGCGCGCGGCGGGCCTGATCGAGCAGCACGACGAAGGCCCGCGGCGGCTGAACCGCTTGCGGCGCCCCGAATTCGACGCCGCGTTCCCGGGGTTGCTGGACCTGGTGCTCAGTCACCCCGGCCGGTGAACGCGAGCGTCGTGCCGAGGCCGATCATGACCAGTCCGCCGGTGCCGCCGACCGCTTCCAGGCGCTTCGGCGAGCGGGCGAACCACGCGCGGGCGGTGCCCGCCACCAGCGCCCACGCGCTGTCGGTGGCCAGCGCGATCGCGGGCAGGCACAGGCCGAGCAGCAGCATCTGGACCGGCACGGACCCGGCAGCCGGGTCGACGAACTGGGGGAGCAGCGCGGCGAGGAACACGATCGACTTCGGGTTCGCGAAGCCGACGACGAACCCGTCGCGCAGCACGGTCACGACCCGGCCGGGCGTGCCGGGCACCTTCGCGGCCATGGCGTCGGACAGCTTCCGCCGGTGCCGGAGGGCCTGGACGCCCAGGTAGACGAGGTAGAGCGCGCCGGCGATCTTGATCGCGGTGAAGACCGCGGCCGACGTCGTCACGAGCGCGCCGAGGCCGAAGGCGACCGCGACGACCTGCGTGTAGACGCCGGCGGAGTTGCCCACGACGGTGAGCAGGGCGTCGCGCCGGCCGACCGTGAGCGCGCGGCTGATGGTGAACAGCACGCTCGGCCCGGGGACGACGACCATGAGGAACGTCAGCGCGGCGAAGGCCGCGAAGTGCGCACCGGAGACCATGCCGCGAGCGTAAACGCGCCTCCGGCCAGGCGACCAGCGGTTTTTGTCGGTGGCCGGTGGTATCACAAGCGGGTGCCCCCACCGACGATCAGCTCCTCGCAGCGCCGGGCCCGCCTCGGCGTCCGCCACCACCTCGCCGCGCCCGCGGCCACGGTCGCCGACGCCGTGGCCGGGGTCGTGGCCCTGCACGCCACCGACCCGGCGACCGTCCACCTTTCGGCGTCCGCGCGGCTGGCCTCGCCCGGCGTTTCCCTGGTGGAGCAGGCGTTGTACACCGACCGCACGCTGCTGCGGCTGCTCGGCATGCGCCGCACGGTGTTCGTGACCACCCTGGACACCGCGGCGCTCGTGCAGGCCGGGTGCTCGGCGGACATCGCCGTCAAGCAGCGGAAGCTGCTCGAAGGGCACCTCGGCAAGCAGGGGCACCCGGAGAACGTGCCGGAGCCGGGGAAGTGGCTCGTGGACGTCGAAGCGTCGGTCGAGGCGGCGTTGCGCGCCCGCGGTTCGGCGACGGCGCAGCAGCTGAGCGAGGACGAGCCCCGCCTGCGCCAGCAGCTGCTGATGGCGGCGGGGAAGCCGTACGAGGCGATCGGGAACGTGACGAGCCGGGTGCTGTTCCTGCTGGCGGCCGGCGGCCGGATCGCCCGCGGCCGCCCCCGCGGCAGCTGGCTCAGCAGCCAGTACGTCTGGCACCCGCTCGACGGGTGGGTGCCGGGCGGGCTGCCGTCGTGGGACGCGGAGGAGGCCAGGGCCGAACTGGCCCGCCGCTGGCTGCGCGCGTACGGCCCGGCGCCGGTGGCGGACCTGCGCTGGTGGACGGGCTGGACGGCGGGCCAGACGAAGAAGGCCCTCGCCGCGGTGTCCCCGGTGGAGGTGGAGCTCGACGGAGTGCCGGGCGTCGTCCTGCCGGACGACCTCGACCCGGTGCCGGAGCCACCGCCGTGGGTGGCGTTCCTGCCGGCTCTGGACCCGACGTCGATGGGCTGGCAGGAGCGCGGCTGGTTCCTGGGCCCGCACCGCCCGGCGCTGTTCGACCGCAGCGGCAACATCGGCCCGACGATCTGGGCGTCCGGCCGGATCGTCGGCGGGTGGGGACAGCGGGCCTCGGGCGAAATCGCGTTCCGGCTGCTGGAGGACGTGGGCACGGAGGTGGCGGCGAGGGTCGAGGCGGAGGCGGAGAGGTGCCGGGGCTGGTACGGCGAGGTCCGGGCGGTCCCGCGGTTCCGGACCCCGCTGGAACGGGAGCTCACGGGGTGAACGACGTCGCTGGATCGGTCGAGTCACCGACCTCACGCTCGCCCGCGCCCCGCGGGATCCGGCTCGCCGAAGGGCCGGAAGGCCGTGTTTGCGCAAGATCGACTGAATCGATCCGGTACCTCGTGCGCGTGCCCGGCCCGTGTCCGCTCGCACGCCGGTCTGCCAGCCGAAACCGCCGAACCGCGAGCCGGGCCGGTCCGCCGTGGTCCAGGTGTCGGGCACGTAACCCGCACCCCTGCGCGGGCCCCGGCTTCTTAATCGATTCTTGACCCGTTCGCCAAGTGGTGGAAGTCTCGTCAGGGCAGTCAGGGACGCGCATGCCCGCACGCTAGGGTTGCCGCGAGCCCGCAAGTCACGGCCGGGACTCCCGGCCGATCCTCAGAGGAGTGGCAGCAGTGACCGTTCGCGTAGGTGTCAACGGCTTCGGCCGCATCGGCCGCAACTTCTTCCGCGCCGTGCAGGCCAGCGGCCACGACATCGAGGTCGTCGCGTTCAACGACCTCGGCGACGTCGCGACCATGGCCCACCTGCTGAAGTACGACTCCATCCTGGGCCGGTTCCCGGGTGAGGTCAGCGTCAGCGACGAGGGCATCGTCGTCGACGGCAAGACCATCAAGGCCCTCGCCGAGCGCGACCCGGCCAACCTGCCCTGGGGCGACCTGGGCGTCGACGTCGTCCTGGAGTCGACCGGCTTCTTCACCAACGCCGACGCCGCCAAGGCGCACATCGCCGGCGGTGCCAAGAAGGTCATCATCTCCGCGCCCGCGAAGGGCGAGGACCTGACCATCGTGCTCGGCGTCAACGACGACAAGTACGACGGCTCGCAGGTCATCATCTCCAACGCCTCCTGCACCACCAACTGCCTCGGCCCGCTGGCCAAGGTCCTCAACGACGCGTTCGGCATCGAGCAGGGCCTGATGACCACGGTCCACGCCTACACGCAGGACCAGAACCTGCAGGACGCCCCGCACAAGGACCTGCGCCGCGCCCGCGCCGCCGCCCTGAGCGTCGTCCCGACCTCGACCGGCGCCGCCAAGGCCATCGGCCTGGTCCTGCCGGAGCTGCAGGGCAAGCTGGACGGCTACGCGCTGCGCGTCCCGGTCCCGACCGGCTCGGCCACCGACCTCACCGTGACGCTGTCGAAGAGCGCCACCATCGAGGAGATCAACGCCGCGTACAAGGCCGCCGCCGACGGCCCGCTCGCCGGCATCCTGCGCTACTCGGACGACCCGATCGTGTCGGCGGACATCGTCACCGACCCGGCGTCCTGCATCTACGACGCGCCGCTGACCAAGGTCATCGGCAACCAGGTCAAGGTCGTCGGCTGGTACGACAACGAGTGGGGCTACTCCAACCGCCTCGCCGACCTGGTCAAGCTCGTCGGTTCGAAGCTCGCCTGAGCCCGATGAGCGTCAAGAACCTCGACGACCTGCTGGGCGAGGGCGTTCAGGGCCGCTACGTGCTGGTGCGCAGCGACCTGAACGTCCCGCTCGACGGGGACCGGATCACCGACGACGGCCGGGTCCGCGCGGCCCTGCCGACGATCAAGAAGCTCGCCGACGCGGGCGCGAAGGTCGTCGTCACCGCGCACCTCGGCCGCCCGAAGGGCGAGCCGGACCCGAAGTACACCCTCGCGCCCGTCGCGAAGCGGCTGTCCGAGCTGCTCGGCGCCGAGGTCGCGCTGGCCGGTGACCTGGTCGGCGAGTCCGCGAAGGCACTGACCGGCGGCCTGGCCGACGGCGGTGTCGTCCTGCTGGAGAACGTGCGCTTCGACGCGCGCGAGACCAGCAAGGACGCCGTGGACCGCTCCGAGCTGGCCGCCGAGCTGGGCGCGCTCGTCCCGGGCGGCGCGTTCGTCTCCGACGGCTTCGGCGTCGTCCACCGCAAGCAGGCCTCGGTCTACGAGGTCGCGTCGGTCCTGCCGGCGTACGCGGGCGGCCTGGTGCTGGCCGAGCTGGACGTGCTGAAGAAGCTGACCGACGACGTGCAGCGGCCGTACGTGGTCGTGCTCGGCGGCGCGAAGGTGTCCGACAAGCTCGGCGTCATCGCGAACCTGCTGACGAAGGTCGACCGGCTGATCGTCGGCGGCGGCATGGCGTACACCTTCCTCAAGGCCCAGGGCCACGAGGTCGGCCAGTCGCTGCTGCAGGCCGACCAGCTCGACCAGGTCAAGGGCTTTCTCGCCGAGGCGGAGAAGCGCGGCGTCGAACTGGTGCTTCCGGTCGACGTCCTGGCGGCGACGGAGTTCGCGGCCGACGCCGAAAACGAGGCCGTCGACGCCACGGCGATCCCGGCCGACCGCCAGGGCCTCGACATCGGCCCGCGCAGCCGTGAGCTGTTCGCGAGCAAGCTCGCCGACGCGCGGACGGTGTTCTGGAACGGCCCGATGGGCGTGTTCGAGTTCGAGGCCTTCTCCGGCGGCACCCGGGCCGTCGCCGAGGCGCTCGTGAAGAGCGACGCGTTCACCGTGGTCGGCGGCGGCGACTCGGCGGCCGCGGTGCGGCAGCTGGGCCTGCCCGAGGACGGCTTCTCGCACATCTCCACCGGCGGCGGTGCCTCCCTCGAGTACCTCGAGGGCAAGGAACTGCCGGGCGTCGTGGCACTGGAGGGACAGAACTAGTGGCACGCAAGCCGTTCATTGCCGGCAACTGGAAGATGAACCTGAACCACCTCGAGGCGATCGCGCTGGTGCAGAAGATCGCGTTCGCGCTGCCGGAGAAGTACTACGCGAAGGTCGACGTGGCGGTGCTGCCGCCGTTCACCGACATCCGCAGCGTGCAGACCCTGGTCGACGGCGACAAGCTGTCGCTGACCTACGGCGCGCAGGACCTCGCGCCGCAGGACTCGGGCGCCTACACGGGTGACATCTCGGGCCCGATGCTGGCCAAGCTGGGCTGCAAGTTCGTCGCGGTCGGCCACTCGGAGCGGCGCGAGTACCACGCCGAGTCCGACGAGCTGGTCAACAAGAAGGTCAAGGCCGCGCTCAAGCACGGCATCACGCCGATCCTCTGCATCGGGGAGAAGCTCGAGGTCCGCGAGGCCGGCGAGCACATCCACCACACCACGACGCAGCTGATCGAGGGCCTGAAGGGCCTCAAGGCCGAGCAGGTCAAGGACGTGGTGGTCGCGTACGAGCCGGTCTGGGCGATCGGCACCGGCAAGGTCGCGTCGTCCGCGGACGCCGAAGAGGTCTGCAAGGCCATCCGGGCGACCCTGCAGGAGAAGTACGGCGACGAGGTCGCTTCGTCCGTCCGGGTGCTCTACGGGGGGTCGGTGAAGTCGGGCAACATCAGCGAGCTGGTGGGCTGCGAGAACATCGACGGTGCCCTGGTCGGCGGAGCGAGCCTCGACGGCGAGGAGTTCACGAAACTCTGCGCACTCGCTGCGGGCGGGCCGCTGCCCTGATCGAGGCCACGACCGGGTAGCCTGTGTATCCGGTCCGTCACACAGCAGTGGACGAGTCCAGGGGTACGGTGGTGGTCGGAAACGACCATGCCGTACCCCTGCATTCTCCTAGAGCCCAGAGGATGACATGAAGCTGTTCCTGCAAATCCTGTTGATCGTCTCCAGCGTCCTGCTGGTGGTCGCCGTGCTGCTGCACCGTGGCCGGGGCGGTGGCCTGTCGTCGCTGTTCGGCGGTGGGATGCAGTCGAGCCTGGCCGGGTCGAGCGTGGCCGAGAAGAACCTCGACCGGATCACCCTGCTGCTGGGCGCGGTCTGGCTGATCAGCATCGTGGGCCTGGGTCTGCTGCTCAAGGTGTGAGGCGTCCGGCGCCCCGCCGTCGATCGCGACCGGGTCACGGCGGCAGGGCGCAGCGATTCGGCGTGCCTATTGGGGGGCGCGCCGCCGATTCCTAGGTGTGAGGATTCATGGTTGGCGGTAACGCGATTCGAGGCACCCGGGTGGGTGCCGGTCCTACGGGCGAATCGGAACGGGGTGAATCGGCGCCGAGGCGCCGCGTAGCTTACTGGTGTGCCAACGGGCACGAGGCCCGC
Source organism: Amycolatopsis sp. NPDC003865 (assembly GCF_053605345.1). Lineage (NCBI taxonomy): Bacteria > Bacillati > Actinomycetota > Actinomycetes > Pseudonocardiales > Pseudonocardiaceae > Amycolatopsis > Amycolatopsis sp. NPDC003865. The sequence goes on from NZ_JBSGJA010000006.1 coordinate 288,950, forward strand.
CCGTCGTTCGCGCTCGACGCGGAGATCCCGGACGAGTGGGACTGCCCCCGCTGCGGTCTCCCCGGCGGGCAGGACGAGAAGAACCCGCCGGCCGCACCGCGGACCGAGCCGTACAAGACGCACCTGGCGTACGTGAAGGAGCGGCGCAGCGACGCCGACGGCGAGGCCATCCTGGCCGAAGCCCTCGAGCGCCTGCGCCAGCGCCGGGAGATCATCTAGCTTCGGCGGCCGAAGCCACCCCGGGACACCTCGGGGTGGCTTTTCGTGCGTTCCGGGCCTGAGCAGCCCCCGTTTCCACGCTATCGGCGGCCACTGACAGTTTCCCCGCGAGGAAAGCCGCGAACGGCGGATTCCGGTCCGCACAGCCCGGAATCCGCCGTTCGCGGCTTCGTCGAATCCGAAATCGTCGTACCCCGCCCCTAGAATGGTGACCGGGGGCCGGTGGCCGCCCTCAGCGGTCCAGCGGATACCGGGCCCGCACGCGGAACCCGCCGTCCTTCATCCCGGACGTCTCGAAGCTCCCGCCCAGCAGGCGGGCGCGTTCGGCCAGGCCGGTCAGGCCGTGGCCGCCCGAGGGCAGCGCCTCCGCCGGCCGGCTCGCGCGCTCGTTGCGGACTTCGATCTTGAGCGCGCCGTGCTCACCCTGGATGCGGATCGTCGCCGTCGCGCCCGGGGCGTGCTTGTGGACGTTCGTCAAGCACTCCTGCACCGTCCGGTACGCCGCGGCCGACACCTGGTTCGGCAGCGCCTCCGGCAGGTGCTCCACCGACAGGTGCACCGGAACCTCCGACGTCCGGATCAGCCGGTCGAGGTCGTTGATGCCCGGGCGCGGGCCGTCGTCGTCCGCGTCCGCGCGGAGCACGCTCAGCAGGGAGCGCAGCTCTTCCAGGGTCCGCTTAGACAGCGTCCGGATGACCTGCGCCGTCTCCTGCGCCCGGTCGTCGCTCGACTGGGCCTGCAGCGCGCCGGCCTGCATCGCGATCAGCGTGATCTGGTGCGAGACGACGTCGTGCATCTCGCGCGCCAGCCGGGCGCGCTCCTCGGCGCGGACGGCGTCGGCGTGGAAGCGGCGCTCGCGGTCGCGGCTCGTGGCCAGCTCGGCGAGCTTGTTCGCGACCTCGGCCCGCGCGCCGATGAGCAGGCCGATCGCGATCGGCATGCCGGCGACGAGGACGCCGTAGATGCCGTCGAGGATGTGTTCGCGCCAGCTGAGCTCGGCGAAGTCCTCCAGGGGCCACTGGACGAACCGGCAGCACCACACCAGCGCCGCGCCGACCCACGTCTGCCAGTGCAGCTGGCGGCGGGTCGCGAGCATGCCGAGGGTGATCATGGACGCGAGCTGCGCCCAGCCGGCGAGGAAGCCGGGGACCGCGACGAGCACGGCGAGGAACGGGAACTTCCGGCGGAACACCACCGCGAGGCAGGCGGCGCCGGAGAGCCAGATCGAGTAGGGCTGCGCCTTCTCGGGGATCACCAGCCACACGTCGAGCACGGCCAGGATGACCGCGGCCGCGTCGATGGCGAACGTGACCACAGCGGGGCGCGGCACCGAGCCGAACAGACGCAGCCCGCGCTTGCGCGCCCGCTCGGCGGCCGACGGCCCCGAGCCGGCGATCGAGATGCCTGGAATCGAGAGTCCCTCTGTACTCATCGCTGGCGACCCCATTCGTCTTGTGGACTTGGTGGTGAGATGCGCTCAGGGCCCGATCGGGACGCGTAGCGGCCGACAAATGTGCGGATGCTAACGAGGTCGCGTACGAAGACGGTAAGTTTCACCCGTTGTCGGAGTTTCGGCGTCCGAATTCCGCAGTCGGCTGCTCCGTCTGGGGGAGAAGGACGCAAGGGTGCTACCAAGAGTGGGAGTACTGCTCCGTACTGTGCACCGAGACGACCACATCGTGGGAATCATGTTACCCACGTGTGGTCGCCCGGCAAGGGGTCATCAGGCCGCCATGGACCGGAGGTCGTCGCTGAGCAGGTCGTGCAGGCCGGAGGCGCACGCCTTCGCCGTCTCGATCGACCGCGGCAGCATCCCGGCCTCGTAGGCGCGGACGGCCTCCCCGGCGCTCGGCGCGGTGGCCAGCGCGGTGGCGAGCTCGGTGCCGTCCAGCAGCGCGAGGTTCGCGCCGACGCCCAGCGGCGGCATCAGGTGCGCCGCGTCGCCGAGCAGCGTGAGCCCGGGGGTGTGGGTCCAGGCGTGCGGCACCGGCAGGACCTGCAGCGGCCGGTGCGTGAAGCCGCCGTCGGCGTCGTGCAGGAAGGCGAGCACGCTGGGGTGCCAGCCGGCGTAGCGCTCCAGCAGGTTCGCGCGCACCGCCGCCGTGTCGGCGAAGTCGAGCCCGGTGGCCCAGTCTTCGGGTGCGTAGAAGGTCGCGTAGCAGCGGATGTGGCCGGTGCTGGTGCGCTGCGCGACGAGTGCCTTGCCGTCGATCTTCGTCATCAGCGTGCCCTGGCCGGTGAGCGAGGCCAGGTCCGGGTGGCGGCGGTCGGCGTCGTCGAGTCCGAACTCGACGAACGTGACACCGCTGTACTCGGGCCGGACCCCGGTGAGCGCACGGCGGGCGCGGGACCACGCGCCGTCCGCGCCGACGATCAGCTCGAAGTCCTGGCCCGTGCCGTCGGCGAAGGTCAGGCGGCCGGGGGTGACTTCGGCGATCGGGCGTCCCCATCGGACGGTGCCGGGCGCCAGGGAATCGAGGAGAAGGCCGCGGAGCTGGCCGCGGTCGATCTCGGGGCGGAAGTCGTCGCCTTCGGCGGGGACCTCGTCCATGACGACGTCGCCGGTGCGCGGGTCGACGGCCCGCATCTGCTGCCCTTCGGGGCGGGCCAGCGTGCGAAAAGGTTCGTAGAGCCGTGCGGTGCGCAGGGCGACCTGGCCGGTGTCGCCGTGGAGGTCGAGCGTGCCGCCCTGGGGGCGGGCGCCGGCCGAGGGTTCCTGTTCGAAGACGGTGACGTCGATGCCGTGGAGCTGCAGGACGCGGGCACAGGCGAGCCCGCCGAGGCCGGCGCCGACGATCGCGATGGAGTTCATGGCTTCCCCCTGGAAGTCCGGTGCCCCCGGCTGGTCCGGCGGCCTGGCCTCAGAAAAGCACAGTGACTCAAAAAGTGCAACCACTCAACTTTTGAAGTGAGTCCACTATCACGTAGGGTGGGTGCATGACCGAAGTGATCGGACGCCGCGAGCGCAAGAAGGCGCAGACCCGGCAGGCGCTGGCCGACGCGGCGCTGGAGCTGTTCCTGGCGCGCGGCTACGACGAGGTCGGGGTCAAGGAGGTGGCGGACGCGGCCGACGTCTCGGTGACGACGTTGTTCAAGTACTTCCCGAGCAAGGAAGCGCTGCTGTTCGACCAGGACGACGACATCGAGGCGGGCCTGGTCCGGGCGGTCCGCGGCCGGCCGCCGGGGCTTTCGATCGTGGACGCGCTGCGCGAGCACATGCTGCGCGACAGCGCGGACGGCGGTCCGAGCGACGAGTTCATCCGGCTGATCGAGAGCACCCCGGTCCTGCGCGACTACGCCCGCCGCATGTGGATGCGCCACGAGACGGCCCTGGCCCGGGCGATCGCGGAGGAGACGGACGCCCCGGAGAACGACGTGAAGTGCGCGGCCCTGGCGAGGTTCGCGCTGGCCTCACGGGAGCTGATCCTGGCGGCGGAGAACCCGCGCCGAGCGGCGGAGGAGATCTTCGGCTGCCTCGAACGCGGGTGGCGGGTTAAGTAGGACCCGCAACAGCTTGCCGACGACCTCGCGCCACGGAACGGGCACCCGGACCGGCGCCGGGGCACGGTGGCGCCTTCCCGCGGGCCGGCACTTCGTCGTCGGCCGTGCTCACCGACGACGAAGGCCCCCTCGGCGCGCGCCGAGGGGGCCTTCGTCGAACAACGCTCAAGCCGTAGGCGGCTGGTACACCTTCGTCAGCTTCCCCGCCGCGGCCCGGTCCAGCAGCCACAGCGTCCGCCGGTGCCCGCGAGCCCCGGCCACCGGCAGCTGGACCTCGCCGGCCCCCGACAACGCCAACGCCACCGCGTCCGCCTTCGCCGCCCCGGCCGTCATCAGCCACACGTCCCGGGCCCGCCGGATCGCCGGCAGCGTCAGCGAAATCCGCGTCGGCGGCGGCTTGGGGCAGTTGCGCACCGCCACCACCGACCGCTCGGTCTCGTACACCGCCGGCGACTCCGGGAACACCGACGCCGTGTGCCCTTCGCCGCCCAGACCCAGCAGCATGATGTCGAACGACGGCACGTCGCCGTGGTCCTCCGGGCCGGCCTGGGACGCCAGCACGTCGGCGTAGGCCGAAGCCGCCGCGTCGACGTCGTCGCCGAACTCGCCGTCCGACGGCGCCATCACGTGGACCCTCTTCGGGTCCAGCGGGACGTGGTCCAGCAGCGCCTCGCGGGCCTGCTTCTCGTTCCGCTCGTCCGAATCCGCCGGGACGAACCGTTCGTCGCCCCAGTAGATGTCCAGGCGGGACCAGTCGATCGCATCGCGGGCCGAGGACGCCCGCAGCTCCGACAGCACCGCGATGCCCGTGCCGCCGCCGGTCAGCACCAGCGATGCCGAACCCTTGGCCGCCTGGACGTCCACCAGCCGCGTCACCAGCCTGGCGGCCGCCGCGGCCGCCAGGAGGTCCTGGTTCGCGTAGACGACTACTTCCGTCTTGCTCATTTCTTCGAACCGGAAGCAGCAGCCGCCGCGGCGGGCGAAGTGACGTCGGCCTTCGCCGGCGCCCCCGTCTTGCCGTTGGTCCCGGACGTGATCTTGCCCAGGCCGTGCAGCGACGTCTCGTACACCTCGTCCGGGTCCAGGCGCCGCAGCTCCTCGATCAGGCAGTCCTGGTTGTCCCGGCGCTGCAGGGCGATCCGGCGGGTCGGCTGGCCCGGCTGGGTCAGCGTGCCGACGCGGCCGTCCGGCCGGTGCAGCTCCACCGGACCCGACCGGCGGTTCAGGGTCACCGAGATGATCCCGGCCGCGCCGGTGCTCTTGACCCGCTTCACCGGCACCTTGAGGTACTCGGCCAGCCAGCCGGCCAGCAGCTCGGTCGACGGCGAGTCGGCCTCACCGGTCACCGTCGCGCCCGTGACCTTCTCGAACGGCGGCAGGTCCAGCGCCGACACCAGCTGCGCCCGCCAGCGGGTGAGCCGGGTCCACGCCAGGTCGGTGTCGCCCGCCGTGTACGCCTTCGCGCGCGTCGTCAGCGCCCGCACCGGGTTCTTCTCCGCGGCCGAGTCGGTGATCCGGCGCTGGGCCAGCTCGCCCAGCGGGTCCTTCGCCGGGTCCTTCGGACCGGCCCCGGGCCACCAGCAGACGATCGGCGCGTCCGGCAGCAGCAGCGGCACCACCGCGCTCTGGCCCTGCGACGCCAGCGGGCCGTAGAGCCGCAGCACGATGACCTCGCTCGCGCCGGCGTCGCCGCCGACCCGGATCTGGCCGTCGATGCGCGGGGCCGCCGTGCGGGCGCCCTTGGCCACCACGATCACCCGCGACGGGTGTTCGCGGCTCGCGCCGTTGGCCGCCTCGATGGCCTCTTCGAGCTTGGCGTCGTCGTCGGCCACGATCACCAGCGTCAGGACGCGCCCCAGCGCGACCTGCCCACCCTGTTCGCGGATCTCCACCAGCTTCTTGTTGAGTGCCGAAGTCGTGGTGGACGGCAGGTCGATGATCACGGGCGCCTCCATTTCCGGCCGGTGCGCTCCAGCATTTCGTCGGCGGACGGCGGACCCCACGTGCCCGGCGGGTACTGCTCCGGCGCGCCTTCCTTCGCCCAGTGCGCCAGGATCGGGTCGAGGATCTTCCAGGACAGCTCGACCTCTTCGTTCACCGGGAACAGCGACGGCTCGCCGAGCAGCACGTCGAGGATCAGGCGTTCGTAGGCCTCCGGGGAGGACTCGGTGAACGCGTGCCCGTAGCCGAAGTCCATCGTGACGTCGCGGACCTCCATCGTGGTCCCCGGCACCTTCGAGCCGAACCGCAGCGTGATGCCCTCGTCCGGCTGAACCCGGATGACCAGGGCGTTCTGCCCCAGCTCCTCGGTCGAGGTCGAGTCGAACGGCAGGTGCGGCGCCCGCTTGAACACGACGGCGATCTCGGTGACGCGGCGGCCGAGCCGCTTGCCGGTGCGCAGGTAGAACGGCACCCCGGCCCAGCGGCGGCTCTGCACCTCGAGGGTGACCGCCGCGTAGGTCTCGGTCTTCGAGTCCTTCGCGAAGCCCTCTTCCTGCAGCAGGCCCGGCACCTTCGTGCCGCCCTGCCAGCCGCCCGCGTACTGGCCGCGCGCGGTCGTCTTGTCCAGCGGCCCGAGCGGCTTGGTCCCCGAGAGGACCTTGATCTTCTCGGCGCGCAGGGCCCGCGGGTCGAACGACAGCGGCTCCTCCATCGCCGTGAAGGCCAGCAGCTGCAGCAGGTGGTTCTGGATGACGTCCCGGGCGGCGCCGATGCCGTCGTAGTACCCCGCGCGGCCGCCGAGGCCGATGTCCTCGGCCATGGTGATCTGCACGTGGTCGACGAAGTTGGCGTTCCAGATCGGCTCGAACAGCTGGTTCGCGAAGCGCAGCGCCAGGATGTTCTGCACCGTCTCCTTGCCGAGGTAGTGGTCGATGCGGAACACCGACTCCTCGGGGAAGACGTCGTTGACGATCGCGTTCAGCTCTTCGGCGCTCTTGAGGTCGTGGCCGAAGGGCTTCTCGATGACGACGCGCCGCCAGGTCTTCTCGTCGGCGTTGGCCAGCCCGGAGCGGGCCAGCTGCTTGGTCACCACCGGGAAGGCGCCGGGCGGGATCGACAGGTAGAACGCGGTGTTGCCGCCGGTGCCGCGTTCCTGGTCGAGGTCCTTGACCGTCTGCGCGAGCCGGTCGAAGGCGTCGTCGTCGTCGAAGGTGCCCTGGACGAACCGGATGCCTTCGGCGAGCCGGTTCCACACCGACTCCTTGAACGGCGTCCGCGCGTGCTCCTTGACCGAGTCGTGCACGAGCTCGCCGAAGTCCTGGTGCTCCCAGTCGCGCCGGGCGAACCCGACGAGCGAGAAGCCCGCGGGCAGCAGCCCGCGGTTGGCCAGGTCGTAGATGGCGGGCATCAGCTTCTTGCGGGCGAGGTCGCCGGTGACGCCGAAGATCACCAGGCTGGACGGCCCGGCGATCCGCGGGAGCCGCTTGTCCCGCGGGTCGCGCAGCGGGTTGCTCCAGGTCATGCGTCCCCCTCCTGTACCGCGCGGACGACGGCCGCGAGGCCCGCGGCCCGGTCGGTCAGGTGCAGGCGCAGCACCGGGCGGCCGTGCTCGGCGAGCACCTGCCCGTCGCCCAGCGCCTGAGCGTGCTGCAGCTGCCCCAGCGTGTACGGCCGGTCCGGCACGTCGAGGTCCTGCTCGACCGCGCCGGTCAGCTGCAGGAACACGCCGTTCTGGTGGCCGCCCTTGTGGTACTGGCCGGTGGAGTGCAGGAACCGCGGGCCCCAGCCGAACGTCGTCTGCTTCCCGGTGCGCTTGGCGATCTCACCGCGCAGCAGGGACGTCGACGCGTCGTCGAGGCGGTCGAGGTAGGCCTGCACCGCGATGTAGCCCGCGTCCGGCGCCGAAGCGAAGAACGCGCGCAGCACGTCGGTCAGGCTGCCCTCGGTGGACACCCCGGCGGAACCGAAGATCTCGACCGGTCCGTCCACATTGGCCGGCTCCTCGCCGCCCTTCAGCTTCTCCGGGTCGTTCAGCAGCGCGCGCGCCGCCTTCTTCGCGGCTTCGACGTCGGGCTGGTCGAACGGGTTGATCCCGAGCAGCCGCCCGGCGAGCGCCGTGGCGAACTCCCAGAGCAGGAACTGCGCACCCAGCGAGCCGGTGACCGAAATCTTCGCCGCACCCTGCGGGCTGCCGACCGCGGTGGCCGTGGCGTCGGACTTCGCGTCGGCGAAACCGGGCGCCTCCGGGCCCTCGACCGCGACCGGCAGCAGGCCGGTGCCCTGCTTGCCGGTGGACTCCGCGATCAGCTGCTCCGCCCAGTCCGGGAAGCCCTTGATGCCCGAACCGGTGTCGGCCAGCACGACCTTCTCCGCGCCCGCCTCGTGCGCGGCGGCCCACGCGGCGGCCAGCTTGACCGCCGGGTTGGCCGCGTCGTCGGTGGCGAGCTCGTCGGCCGCCGAAGCGGCCTGGTCGAGCAGCCGGGCGACGTCCGCGCCGGCCAGGCCGGCCGGGACGAGCCCGAACGCGGTCAGCGCCGAGTAGCGGCCGCCGACGTGCGGGTCGGCGAGGAAGGTCTTGCGGTAACCCTCCTTTTCGGACAGTTCCTGGAACGGCGAGCCCGGGTCGGTGACGACCACGATCCGCCGGGCCGCGTCGATCCCCGCGTCGGCGAACGCCTTCGCGAAGATCCGCCGGTGGCTGTCGGTCTCGACGGTGCCGCCCGACTTCGACGACACCACGATCACCGTGCGCTCGAGGTCGCCGGCGAGCGCGTCGGCGACCTGACCCGGGTCGGTGGTGTCGAGGACGGTCAGCGCGACCCCGTCGGTCGCGGTGATCACCTCCGGCGCCAGCGACGAACCGCCCATGCCGGCCAGCACGACGCGGTCGACGCCCTCACTCCGCAGCTCGGTCCGCAGTGCCTCGATCTCGCCGATCAGCGGCCGCGACGACTTGTGCAGCGTCGTCCACGACAGCCGGATCGACGCCTCGGATTCGGCGTCCGGCCCCCAGAGCGTCGCGTCCTGCGCCGCCAGCTTCGACGCAGCCTGGTCCTTGACCAGCTGCTCGGCCAGCGGCGCGGCGCGCTCCGCCAGTGCGGCGTCCACGATCTCGACGCCGGTCTTCTCAGCAGTCGTCATGTCGTGCTTCAGCCCTTCGCCTTCTCGAGCTGCCCGTTCACGGTCTCCAGAAGCTCGGTCCACGACTTCTCGAACTTCTCGACGCCCTCGTTCTCCAGCGTCAGGAAGACGTCGCGGATGTCGATGCCGACGGCTTCGAGCTTGTCGAAGACCTCCTGCGCCTCGGCGCCGCGGCCGGTCACCTGGTCACCCTTGAGCTGGGAGTGCTCCGCGACGGCGTCGAGGGTCTTTTCCGGCATCGTGTTGACGGTGTCCTTCACCACGAGGTCGTCGACGTACAGCGTGGGGGAGTAGTCCGGGTTCTTCACGCCGGTCGAGGCCCACAGCGGGCGCTGCGCGTTGGCGCCGTCGGCCGCGAGGGCCTTCCAACGGTCCGAAGCGAACAGCTCCTCGAAGGCCGCGTAGGCGAGCCGCGCGTTGGCGACGGCCGCCTTGCCGCGCAGGGCCAAGGCTTCGTCGGTGCCGATGGCCTCCAGGCGCTTGTCGATCTCGGTGTCCACACGGGACACGAAGAACGACGCGACCGAGTGGATACCCTTCAGGTCGTGGCCGTTGGCCTTCGCCTGCTCCAGCCCGGCGAAGAAGGCCTCGATGACCTTCTTGTAGCGCTCGACGGAGAAGATCAGCGTGACGTTGACGCTGATGCCCTCGGCCAGCGTCTTCGTGATGGCCGGCAGGCCCTCTTCGGTGGCCGGGATCTTGATCAGCACGTTCGGCCGGTCCACGGTCTTCCACAGGTCCTGCGCCTCGACCACCGTCTTGTCGGTGTCCTTGGCCAGCCGCGGGTCGACCTCGATGGAGACGCGGCCGTCGACGCCGTTCGTGGCGGTGTAGACGTCGCGGAACAGGTCCGCGGCGTTGCGCACGTCGGTCGTGGTCAGGTCCCGGATGGTCGCCTCGACGTCGGCGCCCTGGGCGGCCAGTTCGCGGGTCCGCTCGTCGTAGGCGTCGCCCTTCGACATCGCGTTGGCGAAGATCGTCGGGTTGGTCGTCACGCCCACGACGTGCTTGTCGCGCACGAGCGCGGCGAGGTTGCCGGTGTTCAGGCGTTCACGCGAAAGGTCGTCGAGCCAGATCGAAACACCGGCTGCGGACAGCTGCGCGAGCTTGTCGTTGCTCATTTGCTGCGTCATCCCCTTCAGGAATTCTGGGTGTTCTGGATCGAGCGGCGCGCGGCCTCGACGACTGCCTCCGCGGTGAAACCGAACTCACGGAACAGTGTGGCGGCATCGGCGGAGGCGCCGAAGTGCTCGATCGAAACATTCACCCCGGCGTCACCGGTGAAGCGGTGCCACGACTGGGCGATGCCCGCCTCGACGGACACGCGGGCCTTCACACCGGCCGGGATGACGGACTCGCGGTAGGCCGCGTCCTGCGCGTCGAACCACTCGACGCACGGCATGGACACGACACGCGCCTTGACGCCGTCGGCGTCCAGGGTCTTCTTCGCCTCGACCGCGAGCTGGACCTCGGAGCCGGTGGCGATCAGCACGACGTCCGGGGTGCCGTCGCTGTCGGCCAGGACGTACCCGCCCTTGGCGACGCCCTCGGCGCTGGTGCCTTCGAGCACCGGCACGTTCTGGCGGGTCAGCGCCAGGCCGGACGGGTGGTGGATGTCCTCCAGGACCGCCTTCCACGCGTACGCCGTCTCGTTGGCGTCCGCCGGGCGGACGACGTTGAGGCCCGGGATCGCGCGCAGCGCGGAGAGCTGCTCGATCGGCTGGTGCGTCGGGCCGTCCTCGCCGAGGCCGATCGAGTCGTGCGTCCAGACGTAGGTGACCGGCGCCTTCATCAGCGCGGCCAGCCGGACCGGCGGGCGCATGTAGTCGGAGAAGATGAGGAACGTCGCGCCGTACGGACGGGTGCCGCCGTGCAGCGCGATCCCGTTGAGGATCGAGCCCATGGCGTGCTCGCGGACGCCGAAGTGCAGCGTCCGGCCGTAGGGGTTGGCCTGCCACATGTCGGTGGCGGCCTTCTCGGGACCGAACGAGTCGGCGCCCTTCATCGTCGTGTTGTTGCTCTCGGCCAGGTCGGCCGAGCCGCCCCACAGCTCCGGCAGCGGCTCGGCGAGGGCGTTGAGCACCTCACCGGAGGCCTTGCGGGTGGCAATGCCCTTGGCGTCCGGCTCCCACTTCGGCAGGTTGTCGGCGAAGCCCTCGGGCAACGTGCGGGTGGCCATCCGGTCACCGATCTTCTTGCGCTCCGGGTTGGCCTTGCCCCAGGCCTCGTACTTCTCCTGCCACTCGGCGTGCGCGGCCTTGCCCCGCTCCAGCGCCTGGCGGGTGTGCTTGAGCACGTCGTCCTCGACCTGGAACGACTGCTCCGGGTCGAAGCCGAGGATCTCCTTGACCGCGGCGACCTCTTCGGCGCCCAGCGCGGCGCCGTGCGCCTTGCCGGTACCCATCTTCTTCGGGGCCGGGTAGCCGATGACGGTCCGCAGCGCGATGAACGACGGCCGCTGCGTCTCGGCCTTGGCGGCCTTGATGGCCTCCTCGATCGCGACGACGTCCTCGCCGCCCTCGACGACCTGGGTGTGCCACCCGTAGGCCTCGTAGCGCTTCACGGTGTCCTCGGACAGCGCGATGTTGGTGTCGTCCTCGATCGAGATCTTGTTGTCGTCGTAGAAGACGATCAGGTTGCCCAGCTCCTGGCGGCCCGCGATGGACGAGGCCTCGGAGGTGACGCCCTCTTCGATGTCGCCGTCGGAGGCGATCACGTAGATGTGGTGGTCGAAGATGCTCTCGCCGGGCGCGGCGTCCGGGTCGAGCAGGCCGCGCTCGCGGCGGGCGGCCATCGCCATGCCCACGGCGTTGGCCAGGCCCTGGCCGAGCGGGCCGGTGGTGGTCTCGACGCCGTCGGTGTGGCGGTACTCCGGGTGACCCGGGGTCTTGGAGCCCCACTTGCGCAGCTGCTTGAGGTCCTCGAGCTCGAGGCCGTAGCCGGCGAGGAACAGCTGGATGTAGAGCGTCAGGCTCGAGTGCCCGGCCGAGAGCACGAACCGGTCGCGGCCCGGCCAGTGCTGGTCGCTCGGGTCGTGACGCAGCGTGCGCTGGAAGAGCGTGTAGGCCAGCGGCGCCAGGCTCATCGCGGTGCCGGGGTGGCCACTGCCACAGTTTTCGACCGCGTCGGCGGCCAGCACCCGGACGGTGTCCACGGCGCGGGTGTCGGTCTCGGTCCAGTCGGCGGGCACGTTGCGCCGGAGGAGTGGGTTGTTCTCGCTGGTAGTGGCGGTTTCGGACACTGAACTCCAACTCCCGGTCATGATGGTTGCGGCTGGTCTTCCTCGTTCCGGTTACCCGTGCGCGCGGCTACCTATCTCAATCGATCCCGAAGGGACGATATTCCTGCTCGCGGCCATGCGCAGGGGCAATCGCGGCCCGTCGCGGCCAGCCTAGTGCTTCGGGGAGTCGAGGACCCGCGATCACCCACGGGATTCACCACGTCTAACATCGTTCGAGGGTTCAGTAGGGCTGGTTCTTCGGCTACCCGGACTGGTCCCGCCCGAACCTGACGCAGGGAGTGAAATGTCGTTGGTGAACGCTGCGCACGGACGCAGTGACGACACCAGCGCCGTGCACCCGACCGGTGACCGACCGCACGGTGAGCGGCGAAGCCTCCGCCGGGTCGTCGGCGCCTACGCCGCGCTCGCGAAGCCGCGGGTGATCGAGCTCCTCCTGGTGACCACCATCCCGGCGATGTTCCTCGCCGGCCGTCAGATCCCCTCGCCGTGGCTGGTGCTGGCCACGCTGGTCGGCGGGACGATGGCCGCGGGCAGCGCGAACGCGCTCAACTGCGTGATCGACGCGGACATCGACAAGGTGATGAACCGCACGAAGCGCCGCCCGCTGGTGAAGGACTCGGTGCCCCGCCGCGGCGCGCTGATCTTCGGCCTGGTCATGGGCGTCGCGTCGGCGGCCGTGCTGTACCTCACGGTGAACCTGCTGTCGGCGATCCTCGCGGTCGCGACGATCCTCTTCTACATCTTCGTCTACACGCTCGGCCTGAAGCGGCGCACGTCACAGAACGTGGTCTGGGGCGGCGCGGCGGGCTGCATGCCGGTGGTCATCGGCTGGGCCGCGGTCACCGGCACCGTGCAGTGGCCGGCGTTCGTGATGTTCGGCGTCATCTTCTTCTGGACGCCCCCGCACACGTGGGCGCTGGGCATGAAGTACCGCGACGACTACGAGCGCGCCGGCGTCCCGATGCTGCCGGTGGTCGCCACCGCCCAGCACGTCGCCCGCCAGATCGTCATCTATTCGTGGGTGATGGTGGCGTGGACGCTGCTGCTGCTCCCGGTGACGTCGTGGCTGTACGGCACGTTCGCGATCCTCGCGGGCGGCTGGTTCCTCTTCTACGCCCACAGCCTCCAGGCGGCGGTCCGGCGCGGGGAAGAGACCAAGCCGATGGCGCTGTTCCACCGGTCGAACACCTACCTGATGATCGTGTTCGTGGCCTTGGCGGTCGACTCCGCCATCGGGCTGCCCACGCTCGGCCTGCCGTTCTGAGCCCGGCGGAGTTCTTCGCCGACGTCATCGAGTCCGGCACCGTCCTCGGCGCCGACCGCACGTGGTCGCCCGAGCGGGTGGCCGAGCTGCTCGGCGACGACTACGGTGACAACCCTTTCCAGCGCGCCTTGGTGCGCGACCACGGCATGGTCGAGTTCTTCTGGGAGCGGGTCCGGGGGCGCTGGGAAGGCACCCACTTCTCGGTCCAGGCCCACCGGCTCCGCTACGCCGAGCCCGAGCTGGTGAACCGGGTGATCCGCGACCGCTACGGCGCCTTCCCCGGCCTGGTGACGTTCGACGAGGTCAGCGCGGTGCTCGCGGACCGGGGTGTGCCGCTGCGGGAGGTCCCCTACCCGGCGGAGGCGGGCGAGCTGCGCGCGTACTGGCAGCCGGACGCGCACATCGTGGTCTCCGTCGTCGAGGGCTCGTACTACGGCCGGGCCGGCGACCTCCACCGGGTCGCGAGTTCGCGCACCGGAATCCCGTGAGCACCCCGATGCTCAAGAAGATCGGGGTCGGCGTGGTCGCGGTCGCCGTGTTCGGGCTCCTGGCCCTCCTAGGCCGCGGCAGGGTGCAGCTCGACACAAACCAGCTCCTCGGCACCGGCTGCGCGATCCCGTCCCGCATCACCGCGGTGCGCGGCCCGGCACCCGACGGCGGTGCCGTCCGCGTGGCCGAACAGGGACCGGGTGCCGCGGTGCTGGAGAACACCGGCACCCTCGTCGCCTACCGGGTCCCGGTCACGTCCGGCACCCGGACCGTCGAAGTGCCGCTGCTCACCCCGGGCCAGCGCGTCGGCGTCGTGCTCGACCGGCCCACGGTCGGCCCGGCGGTCTGGCTCGCTCCCGAGGCCGTGGGCGGCTTCACCCCGGTGACCGCCACGGTCGTGCCCGGCGGGATCCGCTACACCTCGGCCAACTGCCGGGCGCTCACCAGCCACGGTGCCGCCGCCCTGTTCCGTGGACCGGACGGTCGGATCACCGGTGGTGACCAGCTGCCCCCGGAAAGCGTGTCCTGCGCACCGGGGGACCGGGTGCTGCCCCTCGCTCTGCCGCCCGGCAGCGAGGTCTCCCCGTACTGCGCTCTCGGGGCGGAATGATCGCGCGGCGGGCGCCGTTAAACTCTGTTGGCTCTTTTCCTTGAGGCGAAAGCAGGATCTTTGTCTTCGGACGACTTCTCCGCCGAGCTCGGTCGCGAGCAGGCGTACGTCACCACCCTCTACGCGAAGCTCGACGCCGAGCGCGTCGACGCCCAGCGCCGCCTCGACGAAACCCTGCGGCAGACCGGCGGCACGCCGCAGGCCCGCACCGAGCGCGACGTCGCCACGACCCTCTACACCGACCGGCTCGCCCAGCTCGGCTCCGTCGAGCAGGGCCTCGCCTTCGGGCGGCTGGACTTCGTCCCCGAGAGCGCCGAGGAAACCACCTACATCGGCCGCCTCGGGCTGTTCGACGAAGACGACGACTACAAGCCGCTGCTGGTCGACTGGCGGGCACCGGTCGCGCGCCCCTTCTACCTCGCCACCGCGGCGTCACCCGAAGGGGTGCGCCGCCGGCGGCACCTGCGGTCGCTGACCCGCAAGGTCACCGGCTTCGACGACGAGATCCTCGACCTCACCGCCGCCGACCAGGGCCAGGACCTCGGCCTGGCCGGCGAGGCCGCGTTGCTCGCCGCGCTCGAGCAGCGGCGCACCGGCGAGATGAGCGACATCGTCGCCACCATCCAGGCCGAGCAGGACCGCATCATCCGCGCCCCGCTCGGCGGCGTCATGGTCGTGCAGGGCGGCCCCGGCACCGGCAAGACCGCCGTCGCGCTGCACCGCGCCGCCTACCTGCTTTACACGCACCGCCAGCAGCTCACCACGCGCGGCGTCCTGGTCGTCGGGCCGAACAGCACGTTCCTGCGCTACATCGGCCAGGTGCTGCCGTCGCTCGGCGAGACCGGGGTGCTGCTCGCCACCATCGGGCAGCTCTACCCCGGCCTGGACGCCGACGGCGTCGAGTCCCGCGAGACGGCCGAGGTCAAGGGCCGGCTGGTGCTGGCCGACGTGCTCGCCAACGCCGTGCGCGACCGCCAGCGCGTGCCCGAGCCGGTCATGGAGATCGAGTACGAGCACGACGTGCTGCGGCTGGACCGCAAGACGTGCACCGACGCCCGCACCCGCGCCCGCCGCTCGCGGCGGCCGCACAACCCGGCTCGGCGCCTGTTCGTCTCCGACGTCCTCGACGCGCTGACCCGCCAGGCCGCCCGGAAGCTGGGGGAGGACCTCCTCGACGGGCAGGACCTCGCCGACATCCGCGCCGAGCTGGCCGCGGACGAAAACGTCGCCGCGGCGCTGGACTCGCTGTGGCCCGTGCTGACCCCGGAAGGCGTGCTCGACGACCTGTTCGCCGACCGCGAACGGCTCGACAGCGCGGCCCGGAAGCTGCTGTCCCCCGAAGACCGGGCGCTGCTGGAAAGCGGCCGGGACGGGCGCTGGACGCCGGCCGACGTGCCGCTGCTCGACGAGCTGGCCGAGCTGATCGGCGTCGACGACACCGAGGCCCGCGTCGAGCGCAAACGCCGTGAGCGCGAGGACCGCGCGTACGCCGAGGGCGTGCTCGACATCCTCGAACAGGACGAGGAGATCATCGACGAGGAGCTGCTGCGCGTCTCCGACGTCCTCGACGCCGAGCTGTTCGCCGAGCGCCAGGTGGCGCGCAGCGAGCTGACCGCCGCCCAGCGCGCGGCGCAGGACCGGACGTGGACGTTCGGGCACGTCATCGTCGACGAGGCCCAGGAGCTGTCGGCGATGGACTGGCGGCTGCTCATGCGCCGCTCGCCGAACCGCTCGATGACGCTGGTCGGCGACGTCGCCCAGACCGGCGCGGACGGCGGCGCGCGGTCGTGGGACGAGGTGCTCTCGCCGTACGTCGAGAACCGGTGGCGGCTGGAAGAGCTGACCGTGAACTACCGCACGCCCGCCGAGATCATGGCGGTCGCGGCGCGGGTCCTGGCGGAGGTTTCCCCGGGGCTGGCGGCGCCGTCTTCGGTGCGGGAGACCGGAGTGCCGCCGTGGTCGGCGCGTCCGGCTTCCCTGTCCGCGGAGCTGCCCGGCCTCGTCGCGCGCGAGCTGTCCGAAGTGGACGGTGGCACGGTGGCCGTCCTGGTGCCGGGCGGCCGTTTCGACTTGATCTCGGCGCTTCTCGCGTCGCACGACGAGCGGTTGAGCGTGCTGACGGTCGAGCGGTCGAAGGGCCTGGAGTTCGACTCGGTGGTGCTGGTCGCGCCGGACGAGGTCGTCGCGGGGTCGCCGCGCGGGCTCAACGACCTCTACGTGGCGCTCACGCGGGCTACGCGGCGGCTCGGCGTGGTCGCCACGGGTGACGACGTCCCGGCACTCTCCGTGCTTGGCTAGGGTGCCTCGCATGCAGAAGATCGGGAAGATCGTGGTCGTCGCCGCGGCGGCGCTGTCGCTGGCCGCGTGCGGACAGCAGGCCAAAACCGAAACGGCCGCCCCGGCGGGACCGTCGGTGCCGCCGTCGTCGGACGCCGCCCAGGCGACCCAGAGCAAGGGCCGCGAGTGCACCGCGGAGGACATCAAGACGACGGGCAAGTTCGGCGAGAAGCCGGCGATCACCATCCCCGACGACTGCGACCCGCCCAAGAAGCTGATCACCAAGGACCTGTCCGAGGGCACCGGCGGCGCGGCGAAGGCCGGCCAGCAGCTGAAGATGAACTACCTGCTGGTGACGTGGTCGGACAAGAAGGTCCTGGACAACTCCTACGACCGCGGCGAGACGTTCGACCTCAACCTCGGCGCGGGCGAGGTCATCCCGGGCTGGGACCAGGGCCTGGCGGGCATCAAGCAGGGCGGCCGCCGGCTGCTGATCATCCCGCCGGACCTGGCGTACGGCCAGGGCGGCCGCGGCATCCAGCCGAACGAGACGCTCGTCTTCGTCACCGATGCCGTGGCGGTGCCCGCCGCCTGACGTCGTGGAGGCCACCTCGCGACAGGTGGCCTCCACCGCGGTCACGGGATGAGCAGGAGCTTGCCGGTCGTGCGGCGGCCCTGCAGGTCCTCGTGGGCCTTGCGGGCGTCGGCCAGCGGGTACTTGCCGCCGATCCGGACGGTCAGCTCACCCGCCTGGATCGCGTCGAACAGCTCCTTCGACCGCCAGTCGATCTCCTCGCGCGTGCGCGTGTAGTGCGCGGACGTCGGGCGGGTCAGGTACAGCGAGCCGCCCGAGTTGAGGCGCTGCGGGTCGAGCGGCGGCACCGGGCCGCTGGACGCGCCGAACAGCGCCAGCAGGCCGCGGATCTTGAGGCTGGCCAGGCTGCCGTCGACGGTGTCCTTGCCGACGCCGTCGTAGACGACGTCGACGCCTTCGCCGTTCGTCAGCTCGCGGGTCAGCTTGGCGAAGTCGTCGCGGTCGTAGCGGATCACCTCGTCGGCGCCGGCTTCGCGGGCGAGCTTCTCCTTCTCCTCGGTCGACACCGTGCCGATCACGCGGGCGCCGCGCGCCTTCGCCAGCTGGACGAGCAGCAGGCCTACCCCGCCGGCGGCCGCGTGCACCAGCACGTCGTGGCCCGGCTTCACCTCGAACGTCGAGGCGACCAGGTAGTGCGCGGTCATGCCCTGCAGCATCGTCGCGGCCGCCGTCTCCAGCGAGACCCCTTCGGGAACCTTCACGGCCATCGACGCCGGGACGAGCTTGCGCGCCGCGTAGCTGCCGAGCGAGCCCTGCCAGGCGACGCGGTCACCGGCCTCGAAGCCGGTACCGGCCCCGGCTTCGACGACCGTGCCCGCGCCCTCGAGGCCGAGGACGAACGGCAGGTCGATCGGGTAGATTCCCTGCCGCTGGTAGGTGTCGATGTAGTTGACGCCGGCCGCGGCGACGTCGACCAGCAGTTCGCCGGCCTGCGGGGCCGCGACGTCCACTTCGGCCGCTTCGAGCACTTCCGGGCCGCCGGTCTTCGTCACCTGCACTGCGGTGGGCATGCGTCCTCCTCGGGTCGGGTTCTCCCGGTAGCAACTATGGCCGACGCCACGCTGTTCCGCGTTCCGGCTCTCCTTTGGTTATGGTTCGGGACGTGGCTGAAACTTCTGAGACCGTGGTGGCGCCGACCAGCGCGCAGCTGGGCGCGGCGCGCAAGTTCGTGAAGGCGCACGGCAAGCCGTCCCGCGCGGTGGTGGAGAACATCGGCCGCGCGGGCGCGCGCGTGGTGCTGGTCGGAGCCGACGGAGCGCTCGGCGACGTGGTGGTGCCTTCTTCGGCGACGGGCGAGGCGCTGATCGAGGCGGTCGAGGACCTTTCGTCGGCCGAGTGGGACGCGGAGACGGTCAAGCAGGCGAAGATCGGCCCGGCGCACCGCCGCAAGATGGCGGGCCGGTGACCCGCAGCGCGATCCTGGTCGGCTGCGCGGAACTCCCTTCGGGTGACGGCGACGACGACGCCGTGGTGCCCGCGCTGACCTCGCTGGGCTTTTCGGTGTCGTGGGCGGCCTGGGACTCTTCGGTCGACTTCTCTTCGGCGGATGCGGTGATCCTGCGCGCGACGTGGGATTACGCGGAGCGCCGGGCGGAGTTCCTGTCGTGGTGCGAGTCGGTGCCGTCGCTGATCAACTCGGCCGACGTGGTGCGGTGGAACACGGACAAGTCGTACCTGGCGGAGCTGCTCGACGCGGGTCTGCCGGTGGTGCCCACTTCGCTGGTCGCGCCGGGCGAGCCGGCTCGTTTCCCCTCGTCGGACTTCGTGGTGAAGCCCTCGGTGGGAGCGGGCTCCCGCGGCGCGGCCCGGTTCCCGGCGGGTGCCGACGCCTCGGCGCACCTTTCGTCGTTGCACGCCGAAGGCCACACGGCGCTGATCCAGCCGTACCAGTCCAGTGTGGACACCTCGGGCGAGCTGGCCCTGGTGTACCTGGGCGGTATCTATTCGCACGCGTTCTCGAAGAGCGCGATGCTGGGGTCCACAATGGATGCCTCGGGGCTGTACCTGTCCGAGTCGCTGGCCCCGGCTTCCCCGCCCGCCGACGCGGTGGCGCTGGCCGAGGACGTCCTGGACGCGGCTTCGGCGTTGCTGGGAATCCTGCGGGCGGAGTTGCTGTACGCGCGGGTGGACCTGGTCCGCGGCACGGACGGCAAGCCGTTGCTGCTGGAGCTGGAGCTGACGGAGCCGTCGCTGGGCTTCCGCCAGACGGACCCGGCCGCGCCGACGCGGTTCGCGTCGGCGGTGCGGCAGCAGCTGGCGTAGTCATCGGACTGCGGCCAGCGCGAGAGCGACGATGGCGCCGATGGCTGTCACGGCCAGTGAGCCGGTGAGCAGGTAGAGCCCGCCGATCCCGCTGAGGCCGACTTTGATCAGTTCCCGCAGGCCGCGGCTCCGCTTGCTTGTCCTTTCGTCGGTCACTGTGCTACCCCTTTATCGGTGTACTAGTACGCCCCAGGCAATGGTGACCGCAGGTGAGCCCCACCGGAAATGATCTTTTGTTTTCGGGACGGATTTCTCTTCGTCGCCGCGCTTTTCATCGTTGTCGGGAATTGTCGATCTTCGTCGGGGTAGCGGAGGGCGTCATGACCATCGGGATGGCCGGCGAGCCGGTTGACGGGGCGGCTTCGCCCGCGGAAGTCGAAGCCGCGCTGCGCTGGCTGGCGAAACGCAAAGACGGCGAGCCGCTTCACTTCCTCCGCGACGCGATCGAGAGCCCCGCGGGCGAGCCGGCGGTCGTGCTCCGTTCCTTGGTAGCACCGGCGGCGTCGTTGCCGGCCGACACGCGCGCGTTCGCTGTGTGGGGCCTGCTGGTCGACGAGATCGGCGCGGCCGCGAATTCCCGCCGCCGCCACACCTTGATGGCGGCGTTCCGCGTCCCGCCGGCACCGGGCGGAACCGCGTGGAAAGCCACGCTGGGCGACCGGTTCCGGCAGTTGATGCTGCTCCCTGGCGTCTTCGGCGATCCGCCCCCGACCACCGCCACGCCGATGCACCAGGCCTGGAGGTGGTCGCTCACGGCGTTGGCAGCCTCGCTGGCGGAGCAGCTGGCGGGCGGTCCGGACTGGCCGGCCTACATCGACATCGGCCGGGCGGCAGTGGAAGCCAGGGACGAGCGCGTCGGGTGGCGAGCCAGGGCGGCGTCAAAGGGGGCGCAGCCGGTGTTCGTGGAGCGCATGCTCGTCACGGCGGTGATGCACCGCCGAACGATTTGGCGCCGCATCACCGAACGCGACATCATCGCCTGCGAGGACGGCGTCGACGGCTACGACACGCACGCGGCGATCGGCTGGGAACACGACCCGGCGGACCTGCCGGTGACGGCCTTGTGGGGGTGCCGGGTGGTCGCTTCACCCTGGGAGCACCCGGGCGACCCGATTCAGGCGCGTTTGAGCTTTCGCCGGACGCTGCGGAAGGGCGAGCGCTACACGTTCGTTTCCGAGGCGCTCGACGGGCAGTTCGACGAGGAACGCAAGTGGCTCAACGTCGACATCGACCACCACGGCATCGCGCCTGGCGGACTGACGATCCAGCTGACCTTCGACGCGAAGCACCTGCCTGAGGCGTGCTGGTGGTACGCGGAACAGCTGGAATACGAACGTACCCGGCAACCACTGGATGGTGACCCGCACCTGCTTCCGGTCGGGGACGGTTTCGTCCGGCACACCTTTGCTGACGGGTGCCATCCGCGGGAGGATTACGGTATCGCGTTTAAATGGAAATCCTCGTGACCGATGTGGTTCGCACCGGCCACGAGATCATTTCCCGTTCGGTAGCCTAGTTGCCGGTGTTTCCGCCACCGCCGCCGCCCGCGACGACAGTGGTGGCGGTGTCAGCCGGCTCCTGGCCGCTCGACGTGGGGGCGATCACCCAAATCGCGGCGAGGATCAGGGTGCCGGCGACGATGATCCGCCGGATCCGTCCGCGCCCGTCGTTGGTGCTGTGCTTGCCCATGAGGCTCCTTCGGTCAGAGGGAATTTGGCTCACCGTAAGGAGAACTGGGCGCCACGATCGAGCGAGTCATATCTCTTTCGTGGCGTTACGGGCGTACTAAGCTCGACCGCTTGGCAGCCAACCGATCAGCCCGCGGCCACCGGACATCGGTCGCCCACCCGAGCTGTTCGAACGTTCGGATCACCCGAGCCGAAACGTCCACCTGACCCCGCAACACCCCATGCCGAGCGCAGGTCGGATCGGCGTGATGAGAGTTGTGCCAGGACTCGCCCATCGACAACAACGCCAGCGGCCAAAAGTTGGCGGCGCGGTCACGGGAAGCGAACGGCCGTTCCCCGATCAGGTGACAAATCGAATTCACCGACCAGGACACGTGGTGCAGGAAAGCGATCCGGACCAGCCCCGCCCAGAAGAACGCCGTCACGACACCCCACCACGACCACGACAGCAACCCGCCCAACAGAGCCGGGAGCACCAGGCTCAGCGTGATCCACAGCCAGAAGTACCGGTTCACCACCCGCAGATCCCGATCCGCCACCAAATCCGGCGCGAACCGGTCCGCGTTGGTCACCTCGCGCGAAAACATCCACCCCATGTGCGCGTGCCAGAAGCCGCGCAGCAGCGCCGACGGGGACGTCCCGAACAGCCATGGCGAGTGCGGGTCACCCTCGCGGTCCGCGAACGCGTGGTGCCGGCGGTGGCTGGCCACCCAGAAGATCACCGACCCCTGGACCGCCATGCTGCCCGCGATCGCCAACCCCACGCGCAGCGGCCGCGACGCCTTGAACGCCCCGTGGGTGAAGTAGCGGTGGTAACCGACCGTCACGCCCAGCGTCGCGAACACGTAGAACGCCGCCGCGAGGATCAGGTCGATCCACGTCATTCCCCAGCCCCACACCAGCGGGACCGCGACGAGGAGTGCCGCGAACGGCACCAGCAGGAACGTCTTCAGCACCAGCATCTCGCCGGTGCCCCGGCGGTGGGAGATGAGCGGCTTGGGCGCGGAGCGCGTCGTCATGGCCGGACCGTAACCGCACCGAGTTACGGTCGCGTGTCCGCCGGTTGCTCAGGCGGTGGCGAGTTCCTTAGGCGCCGCCGTCAGCGACGTCACCGGACCGCGGTCGCGGCTGCCCACCCACAGCGACGCCGTCGCGATGATCACCGCCATCGCGCCGAGCACGTGGAACGACACCATCGCCTCCGGCACGCCCAGCGCGTACTGCAGCGAACCGAGCCCGCCCTGCGCCACCGCGACCACCCAGACCACGACGTAGCGCTGCCAGAGGCCCTTCGGCGCGCCGATGCGCATCAGCTGGAGGCCGAACACCGCGAGCAGCAGCAGGTAAAGCACCAGCAGGCCGCCGTGGACCTGGGCGAGCGACTCCACCGGGGCGTCGAGGCGGTGGGTGTTGATGTCGCCGCTGTGCGGGCCGGCGCCGGTCACCGTCGTGCCCGCCGCCAGGACCAGCCACATCACCGCGGCCAGCGCCACCAGGATGCCCCGGCCGGACGCCGGGACGAGCGAGCGCGCCGGCTCGTCGCCCTCGCGGAACGCGCGCAGCAGCAGGACCGCGAGCCACACCAGGGGAGTGGTCGCGAGGAAGTGGATCGCGACCGTCCACCACTCGAGCTTCGCGAGCACGGTCATCCCGCCGACGACGGCCTGCAGCACGACGCCGCCGGGCATCGTCCAGGCCAGCTTCACCAGGCGCTTGCGGGACGGGTGGTCGATCTGCACGCGCCACGCCGTGACGACCGCGATGGCCGCGACGACGATGACGACGCCGGTCAGCAGCCGGTTGCCGAACTCGATCCACTGGTTGAGCGCGTCGATGCCGGAGTCGTGCTTGGGCACGAGGCTGCCGGCGACGCACTGCGGCCAGGTGGGGCAGCCGAGGCCGGATCCGGTGACGCGCACGATCGACCCGGTGACGCCGATCAGCGCCTGCGCGACGACGGCGGCGATCCCGACGGCCCGCTGCACGGCGGCGGACGGAAACGGCAGGCGGGCGACGAGGCTGGTGAACGGCACGTGCTCGATGGTAGAACCGCGCGGAAACCGGGCTTTCGGCAGGTCCCGGCGCCCAGAAGGGTGACGTGGTGCGCAAGGGACCTAGGTCACGCGAAGAGCGGGACTCAGGTGAGTTTCGTGGTGCGCGAGGCCAGCGCCCCCGCCAGCACCGCCCAGACGGCCAGCACCAGCATCGGCCCCGGCGCGAAAGCGCCGTCCACCAAAGCCGTCCGCATCCCCTCCGCCAAGGCCCCCGACGGCAGCAGCTCCACCACCACGGCCAGCCCCGAAGGCAACGACGAAGGCGCCAGCAGGATCCCGCCGGCCAGCAGCAGCACGAACCACACGATGTTGGCCAGAGCCAGCACCGCCTCGGCCCGCAAAGCGCCACCCAGCAGCACGCCGAGAGCGCCGAAAGCGAGAGTTCCCAGCACCAGCAGCAGAACCGCGGAGAAGAGCCCGGCGACCGAAGGCGACCAGCCCAGGAACGCCGCCACCACGCCGATGATCACCGACTGCAGGACCACGACCACCAACGCCGCCGCCAGCCGTCCCGCCACCAGCAGCCACCGCGGCAACGCGGTCGCCGAAAGGCGCTTCAAGACGCCGTACCGCCGATCGAACCCGAGCGCGATCGCCTGGCCCGTGAACGCCGACGACATCACCGCCAGCGCCAGGATCCGCGGCGTGATCCAGTCCACTTTGGACGTCGAGCCCAGGGACGACGAAGGCAGGATGTCCAATAGCGACAACCCGATCAGCAACGCCAAGGGGATCAACAGGGTGAGCAGCACCTGTTCGCCGTGGCGCAGCGTCAAGCTCGCCTCGACCCGCGCGTGCGTCCGCAGCATCCGGCCGAGCGAGCCCCGCCCGGGCGCCGGGGTGAAGACACCGGGCTCGAAAACCGTCACGCCCGCAGCTCCCGTCCGGTCAGCTCGAGAAAGACCTCTTCGAGCGTCCGCTTGCCGACCTGCAGCTCCTCCGGCAGGACGCCCTGCTGCGCACACCACGCCGTGACCGTCGACACCACCTGCGGGTCGACCGAACCGACCACGACGTACGTGCCCGGCGCCGACTCCCGCACCGCGTAGCCCTCCGGCAGCGCCGCCGTCAGCAACGCCGTGTCCAGCCGCGTGCGGGCCTTGAACCGCAGGCCCGCGGTGC
Source organism: Amycolatopsis sp. NPDC003865 (assembly GCF_053605345.1). Classification (NCBI taxonomy): domain Bacteria; kingdom Bacillati; phylum Actinomycetota; class Actinomycetes; order Pseudonocardiales; family Pseudonocardiaceae; genus Amycolatopsis; species Amycolatopsis sp. NPDC003865. Next base: position 313,354 of record NZ_JBSGJA010000006.1, read on the forward strand.
CGGTCTCGTCCACCGTCAGCGTCTGCGGCGCGCCCGAGACGACGACCTTGCCGTGGTCCACGATCACCACCGTGTCGGCCAGCGCCTCGGCCTCCTCCATCAGGTGCGTGGTCAGCAGCACCGAAACGCCGTCACGGCGCAGCGCCGACAGCAGGTCCCACACCAGCCGGCGGGCCTGCGGGTCCATGCCCGCGGTCGGCTCGTCGAGGAACACCAGCTCGGGCCGCCCGACCAGGGCGCACGCCAGCGAAAGCCGCTGCTGCTGCCCGCCGGAGAGGCGCTTGAACGGCGTCCGCCGGACCGAAGCCAGCCCGAGGACCTCCAGCAGCCACGCCGGGTCCAGCGGGGACGCCGCGCAGGAGGCCACCAGCCCGAGCATCTCGTCGGCGCGGACGCCGGGGTACGCGCCGCCGCCCTGGGGCATGATCCCGACGCGGGGGCGCATCGCCGCCGACTCGCGGACCGGGTCGAGGCCGAGGATGCGGACCGTGCCCGCGTCAGGCTTGAGGAAGCCTTCGCAGACCTCGACGGTGGTGGTCTTGCCGGCCCCGTTCGGGCCGAGCAGGGCGAGCAGGCTGCCGCGCTCCATCCGCAGGTCGAGACCGTCGACCGCGCGGGTGGAGCCGTAGCTTTTCACCAGCCCGGTGATCTCGACGGCGGGGGCACTCACATCGGGTCACGATACGGGCTCGGCCCGCGCGGGCAGCCGCGGGGACGGCCTGGACAGCAGCACGGGCGCCAGCCGCCGCACGATCAGCATCCCGCCGCCGCACACGACGATCGCCGCGACGTAGGCGAACGGCAGCACGTACGGGCGGCCGTCGAAGGTGCTGCCGGTCGGCGGCAGCAGGAACGGCAGGGCAGCGGACAGCGCCGCCGCGGCCACCCGGAACCGGGACGTCCCGGCCGCCGCGGCCAGCGGGATCACCGCCCACAGGACGTACCAGGGCTGAAGGTTGATCTGCAGGATCATCACCGCGCCCAGCGACACGCCGAGGCCGATGATCGGCCGGTAGCGCCACTTGAAGCTGTCCCACAGGAACTTGAAGGTGATCGCCACGGCCACGAGGTAGCCGAGCGCGCCGAGGATCGGCACCAGGCCGTTGGTGTGGTTGCCGAGCCCGAGCGCGATGCCGAGGACGCCGGAGAGGTTGGCCAGCTCGGCGGTGGGGGAGATCCAGGAGCGGACCAGGCCCGGGGTGTTGAACGTCGCGCCGACCCAGCCGAAGCCGAGCCCGGTGCCGAAGCACACGGCGACGAGGACGACGCCGAACCACGCCGCCATCGGCGCGCCCGCGTAGAAGAGGTCCTTGAGCCTGCCGTGCCAGCGCCGCGCCACCATCACCGCGAAGAACGGCAGCGCGAACACCGCGGGCAGCTTGACCGCGACGCCGAGGGTGATGATCGCCACGCCCAGGCCGATGTACAGCAGTTCCCCGCGCGCGAGCGGCGGCGGCGTGTCGCCCTTCACCCGGATCGGCAGCCGCCGGATGCCGACCTCCAGGCCGGCGAGCATGAGGCCGACGGCCAGCGCGTCGTTGTGGGCGCCGGCGACGAAGTGGAAGATCAGCAGCGGGTTCAGCGCGCCGAGCCACAGCGCGGTCGCGGGCTGGACGCCGAAGCGGCGGGCCAGCCGGGGCAGCGCCCAGACGATGAGGACGACGCCGGCGAGCGCGAGCAGCCGCTGCAGCAGCACGCCGACGGCGATGCTGTTGCCGGCCAGCGGCGCCAGCCAGCCGCCGAGGCGCAGCACCAGCGGCCCGTACGGCGCCGGCGTCTCGCGCCACATGTTCGACACGCCCGCGGTGAACGGGTCGGCGACGCCCAGGGCCTGCGCCGGGCCGAGCACGTACGGGTCCATCCCGCGGTGCACGATCTCGCTCTGCGCGAGGTAGCTGTAGACGTCGCGGGAGAACAACGGCGGGATGACCAGCAGCGGCAGCACCCACAGCGCGATGGTCCGGGCGAGCTGGCCCTGGGAGGCGAGCCGGGTGCGGTCGGGGCGGGCGAACTTGCCGAGCATCAGCCAGCTGAGCACCAGGATGCCCATCCCGGAGATGGCGATGGCCAGCGACACCGTCGGGATCCGGGTGAACAACCGCAGCACCGGGATCTCCTGCACCGGGTTGATCACCGGGGCGGCGCCGGCGCCCAGGGAGCCGAGGGCGAGGAAGAGCGACCCGACCGTGCCGAAGCGGCGGACCACGTTCAGCCCGCGCCGCTCGTCGGCCTCCAGGGGCAGCGGCTCCAGCGGGCGGACGGGCGAAAGCGTGACGGGGTGGGCACTCCCGGTGTCCAGCTCCGCCACTTGCCGTTCCTGCTGAGCAGGATGTTCGCCCACAGCCACGGGTGCAGGGTATCGGTCCGCCCCGGAGTGAGTCGGGTCACTGCCGGAGACCCCGCCTTTGCGGGTCATCCGGAAATAAGACACACTTGTGTTGTGAAAAAGACGGAGGCGGGTGACCAGGCGGGCGGCGACATGCCCCGCGCCGCACACCCGCACGTCCCGTCGCAGGTCAGCGCCGAGGGCAAGACCCGGCACGAAGTCGCCCGGCTGCTGCTGGAACAGGGTCCCATGACCGCCGTCGTGGTCGCCGAGCAGCTCGGGATCAGCCCGACGGCCGTCCGCCGCCACCTCGACGCGCTGCTCGCCGACGGCGAGGCCGAGACCCGCGACGCACCCCGCCGCGGACCCCGAGGCCGGGGTCGTCCGGCGAAGCTGTTCCTGCTCACCGAGCCCGGCCGCGCCCGCTTCGGGCACGCCTACGACGACCTGGCCGTGTCGGCCATCCGCTTCCTCGCCGAGCACGCCGGCGAAGACGCCGTCCGCGCCTTCGCCGAACGCCGCATCGAAAAGCTGGTCGGCCCGCACCGCTCGGCGATCACCGCTTCGAGTGATCCGTCGGCGCGCGCCGAGGCCCTGGCGACCGCGTTGACCAGGGAGGGCTACGCTGCGTCGACCCGTCAGGTCGGGGCCCCGGCCGCCGGTCAGAACGTCGGGGCGCAGCTCTGCCAGCACCACTGCCCGGTCGCCCACGTGGCCGCGGAGTTCCCGCAGCTGTGCGAGGCCGAGACCGAGGCGTTCGCGCAGCTGCTGGGCACCCACGTCCAGCGGCTGGCGACCATCGCGCGCGGTGACTCCGCGTGCACCACCCACGTACCCGTCACGGCGGGTCAGCCGGCCCATCCCGAGCCGGCAAGCACGGTGCCCTCTGGGCGCACAGCACGGATCCCGAATGGAGGGAAACCCGCATGACTGCCGCTGCCGAGCAGCGCACTCCCACCACCGCGCCACTGAGCCAGGAAGAGACCATCGAGTCCCTTGGCAAGTACGCGTTCGGCTGGGCGGACTCCGACGAGGCGGGCGCCAGCGCCCGTCGCGGGCTGAACGAGGACGTTGTCACCGACATCTCCTCGAAGAAGTCCGAGCCGGAGTGGATGCGCGAAGCGCGACTGAAGGCGCTCAAGCTCTTCGAGAAGAAGCCCATGCCCAACTGGGGGGCCGACCTCTCCGGGATCGACTTCGAGAACATCAAGTACTTCGTGCGGTCCACGGAGAAGCAGGCGGCCTCCTGGGAGGACCTGCCCGAGGACATCAAGAACACCTACGACAAGCTCGGCATCCCCGAGGCGGAGAAGCAGCGCCTCGTCGCCGGTGTCGCCGCGCAGTACGAGTCCGAGGTCGTCTACCACCAGATCCGCGAGGACCTGGAGGAGCAGGGCGTCCTGTTCCTGGACACCGACTCCGCGCTCAAGGAGCACCCGGAGCTGTTCCAGGAGTACTTCGGCTCGGTCATCCCGGCCGGCGACAACAAGTTCTCCGCGCTGAACACGGCGGTGTGGTCCGGCGGCTCGTTCATCTACGTGCCGAAGGGCGTGCACGTCGAGATCCCGCTGCAGGCCTACTTCCGGATCAACACCGAGAACATGGGCCAGTTCGAGCGCACCCTGATCATCGTCGACGAAGGTGCGTACGTGCACTACGTCGAGGGCTGCACGGCGCCGATCTACCAGTCCGACTCGCTGCACTCGGCGGTCGTGGAGATCATCGTCAAGAAGGGCGCCCGCTGCCGCTACACGACCATCCAGAACTGGTCGAACAACGTCTACAACCTGGTCACCAAGCGCGCCAAGTGCGAAGAGGGCGCGACCATGGAATGGATCGACGGCAACATCGGTTCCAAGGTGACGATGAAGTACCCGTCGGTGTTCCTCATGGGCGAGCACGCCAAGGGCGAGGTCCTGTCGGTCGCGTTCGCGGGCGAGGGCCAGCACCAGGACGCGGGCGCCAAGATGGAGCACCTCGCGCCGCACACCTCCTCGACGATCGTGTCGAAGTCGGTGGCGCGCGGCGGTGGCCGCACCTCCTACCGCGGCCTGGTCCGCGTGGCGAAGCGGGCGCACCACTCGCGCTCCAGCGTCGTCTGCGACGCGCTGCTGGTGGACACCATCTCGCGGTCGGACACCTACCCGTACGTGGACATCCGCAACGACGAGGTGTCCATGGGCCACGAGGCCACGGTGTCCAAGGTCAGCGAGGACCAGCTGTTCTACCTGATGTCGCGCGGCCTCGACGAGGCCGAGGCGATGGCGATGATCGTGCGCGGCTTCGTGGAGCCGATCGCCCGTGAGCTGCCGATGGAGTACGCGCTCGAGCTGAACCGCCTGATCGAGCTCCAGATGGAAGGGTCCGTCGGCTAGTCATGTCGGTTACCGAGAACAACGTTTCCGAGGCTCTTCGCGAGGGGGCGGTCATCCCGGCCGCCTCCCGCGCGGAGCGCTTCACCTCCTACGACGTCGAGGCCTTCGAGGTCCCCGGTGGTCGTGAGGAGAACTGGCGCTTCACGCCGATGAAGCGCCTTCGCGGCCTGCACGACGGCAGCGCCGTCGCCACCGGCGAGATCACCCTCGAAACCGAGGCCGCGTCCGAGCTGAAGATCGAGTCGGTCGGCCGCGACGACGAGCGGCTGGGTGCCGCCGGCGTCCCGAGCGACCGCATCGCCGCGCAGGCGTACTCGTCGTTCCAGAAGGCCACCGTCGTGACGGTGCCGAAGGAGACGAAGGCGTCGAAGCCGTCCGTGCTGCGGATCCACGGCCCGGGCGAGGGCCAGGTCGCCTACGGGCACCTGCAGGTCCGCGCCGAGGCGTTCGCCGAGGCCGTGATCGTGCTCGACCACGTCGGCTCCGGCACCTACGCCGACAACGTCGAGTTCGTCATCGGCGACGGCGCCAAGGTCACCGTGGTCAGCGTCCAGGACTGGGCCGACGACGCCGTGCACGTCTCCGAGCAGCACCTGAAGCTGGGCCGCGACGCCGCGCTGCGGCACACCGTCATCACCCTGGGCGGCGACCTGGTCCGCGTCTCGCCGACGGCGACGTTCGCGGACAAGGGCGGCGACGTCGAGATGCTCGGCGTCTACTTCGCCGACAAGGGCCAGCACCAGGAGCACCGCCTCTTCGTCGACCACGCGGTGCCGAACTGCAAGTCGCGCGTGATGTACAAGGGCGCGCTGCAGGGGGACGACGCGCACGCGGTCTGGATCGGCGACGTCCTGATCCGCGCCGCGGCCGAGGCCACCGACACCTATGAGCTCAACCGCAACCTGGTGCTCACGCCCGGGGCGCGCGCGGACTCGGTGCCGAACCTCGAGATCGAGACCGGCGAGATCGAAGGCGCCGGCCACGCGAGCGCGACGGGAAGGTTCGACGACGAGCAGTTGTTCTACCTCCAGTCGCGCGGGATCGCCGAAGAAGCCGCGCGCCGCTTGGTCGTGCGCGGGTTCTTCCACGAGATCCTGGTGAAGATCGACGTCCCCGAGGTGCGCGAGCGCCTCGAAGCCGCGATCGAAGCCGAACTCGAAGCCGTTGGCGCCTGACCGCCCTCTCTGACTTAGGAAACGAAGAAATGGCTACCCTGGAAATCAAGGACCTCCACGCCTCGGTCACGACCGACGAGGGCGCCAAGGAGATCCTCAAGGGCGTCAACCTGACCATCAAGTCGGGCGAGACGCACGCGATCATGGGCCCGAACGGCTCGGGCAAGTCCACGCTGTCCTACGCGATCGCCGGGCACCCGAAGTACGAAGTCACCTCGGGTGAGGTCCTGCTCGACGGCGAGAACGTCCTCGAGATGAGCGTCGACGAGCGCGCCCGCGCCGGCCTCTTCCTGGCCATGCAGTACCCGGTCGAGGTGCCCGGCGTGTCCATGTCCAACTTCCTCCGCACCGCGGCCACCGCGGTCCGTGGCGAGGCCCCCAAGCTGCGCCACTGGGTCAAGGAGGTCAAGGAGGAGATGGGCAAGCTCGAGATCTCGCAGGAGTTCGCCGAGCGCTCGGTCAACGAGGGCTTCTCCGGCGGCGAGAAGAAGCGCCACGAGATCCTGCAGCTGGCGCTGCTCAAGCCGAAGTTCGCCATCCTCGACGAGACCGACTCGGGTCTGGACGTCGACGCCCTGCGCGTCGTCTCCGAGGGTGTCAACGCGTACAAGGCCTCCAGCGAGGTCGGCGTCATGCTGATCACGCACTACACCCGGATCCTGCGGCACATCACGCCGGACTTCGTGCACGTCTTCGCCGGTGGCCGCATCGTCGAGTCGGGCGGCAAGGAGCTGGCGGACGAGCTCGAGGAGAACGGCTACGTCAAGTACGTGGGCAAGCCCGAGCCCGCCGCGCTCTGACGCTTTTCCCCGTACTACACCGAGAATGAGAGGAGTCGGCCCGATGACCACCACCTCGGCCAGCTCTTTGCCACTGGACGTGGCGGCCCTGAGGGCCGACTTCCCCATCCTGTCGCGCACTGTCCGCGACGGGAAACCCTTGGTGTACCTGGACTCCGGGGCGACCTCGCAACGCCCGACCGCGGTGTTCGAGGCCGAACGCGAGTACGTCTTCACGTCGAACTCCGCGGTCCACCGCGGCGCGCACCAGCTGTCCGAAGAGGCCACGGACGCCTACGAATCCGCTCGGGCGAAGATCGCCGAGTTCGTCGGCGCCGACTCCGAAGAACTGGTGTTCACGAAGAACGCGACCGAGGGCATCAACCTCGTCGCGTACTCGTTCGGCAACGCCGCCACCGCGGGCCCGGAAGCCGCGCGGTTCGTCGTCGGCCCGGGTGACGAGATCGTCGTCACCGAGATGGAGCACCACGCGAACCTCGTGCCGTGGCAGCAGCTGTGCCAGCGCACCGGGGCGACGCTGAAGTGGTTCAAGGTGACGCCGGAAGGCCGGCTCGACCTGTCCGATGTGGACGAGCTGATCACGCCGCGCACGAAGGTGGTCGCGTTCGCGCACCAGTCGAACGTGCTCGGCACGGTCAACCCGGTCGAGCTGCTCGTCGAGAAGGCCAAGGCGGTCGGCGCGTTCACCGTGCTGGACGCCTGCCAGTCGGTGCCGCACTTCCCGGTGAACTTCCACGCGCTGGGCGTCGACTTCGCCGCGTTCTCCGGGCACAAGATGCTCGGCCCGTCCGGCATCGGCGTCCTGTACGGCCGCACCGAGCTGCTCGAAGCGATGCCGCCGTTCCTCACCGGCGGGTCGATGATCGAGATGGTCCGCATGGAGGGCTCGACCTTCGCGCCGCCGCCGCAGCGGTTCGAGGCGGGCGTGCCGATGACGTCGCAGGCCATCGGCCTCGGCGCGGCCGTCGACTACCTCTCGGCCATCGGCATGGACCGGATCGCGGCGCACGAGCACCAGCTCGCCGCGGCGGCCATCGAGGGCATCGGCGCGATTCCCGGCGTCCGGATCATCGGGCCGACCGACTTGAAGGACCGCGGCGCGACCGTGTCGTTCGTGATCGACGGCGTGCACCCGCACGACGCCGGCCAGGTGCTCGACAGCCTCGGCATCGCCGTGCGCGTCGGCCACCACTGCGCGTGGCCGCTGCACCGCGCGTGCAACGCCCAGGCCACCGTGCGCGCGTCCTTCTACCTCTACAACGATCTGTCCGAAGTGGACGCCCTCGTCGCGGGCATCCGCGAGGCGCAGAAGTTCTTCGGGGTGGCCCGGTGAACCTCGAGAGCATGTACCAGGAGATCATCCTGGACCACTACAAGAACCCGCACGGGCGCGGCCTGCGCGACCCGTTCGACGCCGAGTCGTTCCAGGTCAACCCGACCTGCGGCGACGAGGTGACGCTGCGGGTCAAGGTCGACGACGGGAAGGTCGCCGACGTCTCCTACGACGGCCAGGGCTGCTCGATCAGCCAGGCCTCGACGTCGGTCTTGACCGACCTCGTCGTCGGCCACACGATCGAGGAGGCGTTCACCACCATGGACGCCTTCGTGGAACTGATGCAGGGCAAGGGAAAGGTCGAGCCCGACGAGGACGTGCTGGAGGACGGGGTCGCCTTCGCCGGCGTCGCCAAGTACCCCGCCCGCGTGAAGTGCGCCCTCCTCGGCTGGATGGCTTTCAAGGACGCCGTCGCCCGGACGACCAGTGGAGCTGAAAAGGCATGACCGAAGAAACCGCCACTCGTGAGGGGCGCACCGCCGCCGACCTCGACGCCGAGACCACCGCGAAGCAGGACCTCGACCTCGCCAAGATCGAGGACGTCGAGGAAGCCATGCGCGACGTCGTCGACCCCGAGCTCGGCATCAACGTCGTCGACCTCGGGCTCGTCTACGACATCCGCGTCGAGCCGGACAACACCGCGACCCTCGACATGACCCTGACGTCGGCGGCCTGCCCGCTGACCGACGTCATCGAAGACCAGACGTCGGCCGCGCTGACGTCCGGCGGCCTGGTCAAGGACTTCCGGATCAACTGGGTCTGGATGCCGCCGTGGGGCCCGGAGAAGATCACCGAGGACGGCCGCGAACAGCTGCGCGCCCTCGGCTTCACCGTCTGACGCAGTTCGTGGGAAGGCCGCTCTCCGGAGCGGCCTTCTTTGCGTATAACGACTTATACCGCGCGTGCCAGGCCAGCGCGTAGAGCCCGAGCGCGGTGGCGAACCCGCTGCAGGCGCCGGTGACCAGGAGGTACGTGGCGTTGCCGACCACGCCCGCGTCGGTCATCGGGTCGTGGTGGGCCAGGAACGGCAGCACCTGCGCCAGGACGCCGGTGAGGGCGCCGGCCGCCAGAAGTGCCGAGACGCCTTTCCGGTGCCGGGTGCCCGGCTGGACCGGGCGGGCGGGCGCGGTGCGGTACCAGCGGATCAGCCACCAGGCGAGGACCGCGGCGCCGGCGATCGTGCTGACCAACTGGCTGAGCCGGCCGACGTCGACGCCGGTGACGAGCGGGATCTTGAGGAAGGACGGCCCGCCGCTTTCGTGCGTGAAGGCGTCCCAGCCGACGTGGGTCGCGGCGCCGATGATCAAAGAGAGCGCCGTCCAGCCCGGCCGTCGCCAGGTGAAGTCGCGGGGTAGCCGTTCGGCCAGCGGTCGGGGCGCCAGGGCGAGCAGTGGCCGCTTGAGCAGGACGTGGAACACCGCGAGCAGGACCAGGGCGATGAGCGGGTCGAGCCAGAGGACCGACGCGAATTCGTGCGTCTTCGTCAGGCCGACCCCGGGCAGCCGCGGCACGAACCAGAAGACGTCCGGAGCCACAGACCCGGCCACGAGCGCGGAGGGGACCAGGGGCCGCCTGGCCAGCGGGAGCACGGCGGCCGGGTGACTCAGCGTGAACGGCACGGAGCTAGTATCCCGGGGTGGTCCTGCGCTCGATCGCCCTGTTCCTCGCTGCGGCGGTCTGTGAAATCGGCGGCGCGTGGCTGGTCTGGCAGGGCGTGCGGGAACACCGCGGCTGGCTGTGGATCGGCGGCGGAATCCTGGCGCTGGGGGTGTACGGCTTCGTGGCGACGCTCCAGCCGGACGCCCACTTCGGCCGGATCCTGGCCGCGTACGGCGGCGTGTTCGTCGCCGGCTCCCTGGCCTGGGGGATGGTGGCGGACGGTTACCGCCCGGACCGCTACGACGTCCTCGGCGCGCTGCTGTGCCTGGCCGGGGTCGCGGTGATCATGTACGCGCCCCGGGCGGGGTGACGAGGCCGCCGCCGTCAGCGGGCTGATCGTGACCGTCGTCCGGAGCGCCGGAAGACGACGAAGAGCAGCCGAAGACCCACCAGTGCGCTGATCACCAGCAGGTTGTAGCCGAACACCTGGTGCAGCGTCAGGGCGGCGGCCACGCGCGGCCCGCCGTCGCCGGTCAGCAGCAGGACCGCCATCAGCCCGGTCGCCGCGCCGACGAACGTCAGCAGGACCTCGTGCACGAGCGTCGTGACCACGTCGCGGTCGCGCTCGTCCGCAAACAGCCGGACGTTCACCGACAACCTGCCCTCCTCCAGCGCGGCGCCGATGCGGTCGACGCGGCGGGGGAGGCGGCGCAGGACCGGCAGCAGCGCCATCCCCTCGGTGAGCGCGGTGTGGCGCAGCGAGTCCGGCCGCAGCCGGGCGCCGACCTGCTCGGCGGCGAACGCGCGGGACTCGGCCAGGACGTCGAATCCGGGGTCGAGCGCCGACAGCGTCCCTTCGACGGTGGCGAGCGCCCGGAACACCGCGGCGACCGGTGGCGGCACGCTCAGCCGGAAGTCCGCGACGACCCGGAACAGGCCGGTGAACAGGTCGAGGCCGGGGGAGCGGCCGGGGCCGAAGTGGCGGGCCACGAGCGCGCCGAGCGCGCGGTCCAGGCGCTGCTCGTCGATGTCGCCGGTGCGGTCGACGATCTCGAGCAGCCCGTCGCGCAGGGCCGCCGGGTCGCCGCGGTCGAGCGCCAGCACCAGGTTCTGCAGGCCGCCGCGCAACCCGGCGTCGAGCCGGCCGACCGAGCCGAAGTCGAGCAGGCCGAGGCGGCCGTCGGGCAGCAGCACGAGGTTGCCCGGGTGCGGGTCGGCGTGGAAGACGCCGCCGATCAGCACCTGGTCGAGCAGGCAGCGCAGGAGCGCCCGCGCGAGCCGCTTGCGGTCGGCCGCCGGGGCGGTCTCCAGGGGCTTGCCGTCCACCCGGGACATGACGAGCACGCGCTCCGTGGACAGTGCTTTGTGGACGGACGGCAGCGCGACGCCGGGGCACGAAGTGGCGGCCACGGCGGCGATGTTGCGGGCTTCGATGGTGAAGTCGAGCTCCTCGGCCAGCGCTTCGGCGAACCCGTCGGCGAGCTCGGCGACCCCCAGCGAGCGCGCCCAGTCCGCGCGTTCCTCGAGGGCGGCGGCGACGCGGCGGACGATGTCGATGTCGCGTTCGGCCTGGTCCCGCACGCCCGGGCGCTGCACCTTGACCACGACGTCCTCGCCGCCGCGCAGCCGGGCCCGGTAGACCTGCGCGACCGAAGCGGCGGCCAGGGGTTCCGGGTCGAACTCGGCGAAGACGTCGTCGGGCGAGCCGCCCAGCTCTTCGGTCAGCACGGCCCACACGGCGTCGGCCTTCGCGGGGGCGACCCGGTCCTGCAGCTTGGCGAGCTCGTCGACGAACACCGGCGGCAGCAGGTCCGCGCGCGTTGACAGCAGCTGGCCGAGCTTCACGAACGTCACGCCGCCTTCCTCGAGCGCGAGGCGCAGGGAGCGGGCGAGCTTGGCGTGCCGGACGCCGGGTTCGCGGCGGCCGGTGAGGTGGCGGCCGAGGCCGTGCTTGACCGCGATCCGGCTGATCTGCGAGTACCGGCGGGCGCGGCGGACCTTGGCCCGCAGCGACCGCGGCCGGAACCCGCCCGGCAGGGCCAGTTCGGCGACGAAGAGGAAGATCAGCGTCGCCAGGAAAGCGCTGCCCGCCAACGGGATCAGCAGGCCGATGGCCGCACCGCCGTTGTGCAGCAGGGAAACCGGGAACGCCCGGCCGATGCCGCCGGCGACGAGCCACCCGAACGCGGCCCCGCACAGCGCGCGGACGGCGCCGATCCGCACCCCGAGCACGCGCCGGGAGGCGACCACCAGCGGCCACAGCACGAGCGCGTAGAGGGGGAGGGTCAGCAGGCCCAGCAGGATGTCCATGCGGCGAGCAGACCACGGCGGCCCGGCCGGGCGGCTCACGCGGCGGCGGGACCGGGCTCCCTCCGGCGAGTGGGCTACTTTCGGCCGTGGCCGCGGTGTCCGTGGACTTCTAACGTGATCGCTCGAACCACGGTGAAGTGTTCTCTGAATCGGACGAAGGAGACACGATGGACGCACGCGTGATCAGCCGGATCGCGGCACTGGCCCTGGTGGCCCCGCTGGGCCTGGGCTTCGCGCCCGAGGCTTCGGCGGCCGCGGTCACGACGCTCTACTACAGCTCGACGGGCGCGCCGGACTACCTCACCCAGATCGACCAGGGCGCGGCCAACTGGAACGCCGCGGTCACCGACGTGAAGCTGGTCAAGCGCGCGACGGGCGCGACGATCAAGTTCCACGAGATCCACAGCGGCGGTTCGTACACGAACACCAACGGCCACGGCCGCGGCGACATCTACCTGGACACGAGCCAGGTGGCGGAGGGCTACGACCCGACCCGCATCGCGGCGCACGAGCTGGGCCACAACCTGGGCCTGCCGGACCACTACAGCGGGCCGTGCACGGAGCTGATGTCGGGGCACGGGCCCGGGACGTCGTGCACGAACGCCCGGCCGGACGCGACCGAGGCGGCGAAGGTGCAGTCGTTGTGGGTGAACGGGCTGGCGGGGGCCGAGGCCGCTCCGCGCAAGGTCGCTCACTAGGCGACCTCGGGGCGCTTGCCTCCACCGCGGGAGGGAGGCGCACGGGCCCCGCCACCTGCGAAGATCGGCCCGTGCGCATCCTCCGCCCCCTGACGGGCAAGGCGACCTACCGCCGCTGGGTCTACCTCGTCCTCGGCGGGGCCATCAGCGTCCCCTACCTGCTCTTCTCCGCCGTCGCCGTGCCGTCGGTGCTGCCGTTCGTCACCACCGCCGGGCAGGCCGTCGTGGCCGGGGGCGCCGTCACCCTGCTCGTCCTCGGCGGGACCGCCTTCCTGCCCGCCGTGCACGTCCTGGAATCCACCGCCGTCCGGGAGCTGCTCGACGATCCCGTCCCGGACGCGCCCGCGAAACCGCGCAGCCGGCCCGGGCGGCGGCGGGCCGCCGCCATGTTCGTGCTGCACGTCGTCGCCGGGTTCGTCGTCAGCTTCTTCAGCCTCGCCGCGCCTGTCGCGATCGGGCTTTCGATCAGCGCCGTGTTCACCGGGCACTTCGTGCAGACCGGTGAAGGCGGCCAGGTCACCGTGCCGACGGGCTGGGCCTCGGTGTGGCTGCCCGTCGCCTTCACCCTCGCCGCGGTGCTGCTCGTCTACGCCGTCTGGGCGGTCGGCGGCGTGCTGCGCCGGGTCGCGGCCCGGCTGCTCGGGATGAGCGCCGCCGACCGGATCGCCCAGCTGGAACGGCGGACCGGGCAGCTCGCCGAACGCAACCGCCTGGCCCGCGAACTGCACGACTCGGTCGGGCACGCGCTGAGCGTCGTCACCGTCCAGGCGGGCGCCGCCCGGCGGACGCTGCGCACCGACCCGGACTTCACCGAACGCGCGCTCGGCGCGATCGAGGAGTCCGCCCGCACGGCCCTCGACGACCTCGACCACGTCCTCGGCCTGCTGCGCGAGGAGGCGGCGGCCCGGACGCCGCAGCCGGCGCTGGCCGAGCTGCCGGCCCTGCTGGACACGACCCGGCTGGCCGGCACCGAGGTCACCGCGTCGATCGACGGCGACCTGGCCGCGGTGCCCGCGGTGGTGTCGCGCGAGGTGTACCGGATCCTGCAGGAATGCCTGACCAACGCGGTCCGGCACGCCGGTAGGGTCCCGGTGACGGTGGCTCTCGCGATCACCGCGCACGGCTTGGCCGCCCGGGTGGCCAACCCGCTCGGGAGCGGCACGGGGAGCGCCGGCGGCGGCCGCGGCCTGCGCGGGATGACCGAGCGGGTCGCGGTGCTCGGCGGCGAGCTGTCGGCCGGGCGGGTGGACGAGCGGTGGGAGGTCGAGGTGCGGGTGCCGTGGGGGAGCTGAGCGTGCGCGTGCTGCTGGTGGACGACGAGCCGCTGATCCGCGCCGGGCTCCGGGCGATCGTCGACAGCGAAGCGGGGTTGACGGTGGTCGGCGAAGCGGCCGACGGCGCCGAGGTGCCCGGCCTGGTGGCGCGGCTGCGCCCCGACGTCGTCCTGATGGACGTGCGGATGCCCGCGGTGGACGGGATCCGCGCCACCGCGCACCTGATGTCCACCGTGGACCGGCCGCCGAAGGTGATCGTGGTGACGACCTTCGAAAACGACGACTACGTGTACGACGCGCTGCTCGCGGGCGCGAGCGGGTTCCTGCTCAAGCGGGCCCGGCCGGAGGAGATCGTGGCGGCGATCCGCACAGTGGTCGCCGGCGAGTCGCTGCTGTTCCCGGCGGCGATCCGCCGCTTGGCGGCCCACCACGGCCCGTCCGGCGACGGTCTGGCGGCGGCGGGGCTGACCGAGCGCGAGCGCGAAGTGCTGCGGCTGATGGCGAGCGGACTGTCCAATGTGGAGATCGCGGGGGAGCTGTACCTGGGGATCCAGACGGTGAAGACCCACGTGGGCAACGTGCTGGCCAAGCTGGGGGCGCGCGACCGCACCCAGGCGGTGATCCGGGCGTACGACTCGGGGTTCGTGGCGCCGGCGGGATAGCGCGGGCAGGATGGGCCGTATGACTCCGGTAGCCGCGTACGACGACTTCGCCGAGGCCTACACGGCGGAAAACGAAACCAGCCTGATGAACGCCTACTACGAACGGCCCGCGACCCTTGCCCTCGCCGGGGAGGTCGCCGGACGGCGGATCCTCGACGCCGGCTGCGGCTCGGGCCCGCTGTCGGCCGCGCTGCGCGAGCGGGGCGCCGTCGTGACCGGCTTCGACCAGAGCCCGGCGATGATCGAGCACGCGCGCAAGCGGCTCGGCGCCGACGCGGACCTGCGGGTCGCCGACCTGGCCGAGCCGCTGCCCTACCCCGACGACGCCTTCGACGACGTCGTCGCGTCCCTCGTGCTGCACTACCTGCGGGACTGGGAGCCGGTGCTCGCCGAGTTCCGGCGGGTGCTCAAGACCGGCGGCCGGCTCATCGCCTCGGTCAACCACCCCTTCATGAACAACCTGATCCACCGCCAGAGCGGGCCCCGGCCCGACTACTTCGCGTCCTACACCTGGACCGACGAGTTCGAGATGCGCGGCCGAACCGCGCGGATGACGTTCTGGCACAAGCCGTTGCACGCGATGACCGACGCCTTCACCGCGGCCGGCTTCCGGATCGCGGTGATCGGCGAACCCCACCCGGTGCCGGAGGCCCGTGAGCTGTTCCCCGGCGACTTCGAGCTGCTCGACACGTTCCCGAGCTTCTTGTTCTTCGTCGTCGAAGCCGGCTAGTCCAAGCCTTCGAGGAGGGCCTGGATGGCCGCCGCCATCGTCGCGGGGTCGCCGTCGTCCGGGCGCAGCACCAGGTCCGGCGACTCCGGCCGCTCGTAAGGCGCGTCGATCCCGGTGAACCCCTTGATCTCACCCGCCCGCGCCTTCGCGTACATCCCCTTGGGATCGCGTGCCTCGCACACGTCGAGGGGCGTGTCCACGAAGACCTCCACGAAGGGCAGCTCCCCGGAAATCTCGCGCGCCGAAGCGCGGTCCGATGCGTAAGGGCTGATCAGCGACGCGATCGCCACCACGCCCGCGTCCGCGAAGAGCCGGGCCACCTCCGCGACCCGCCGCACGTTCTCGGCGCGGTCGGCGGGGCTGAAGCCGAGCCCCTTGTTCAGTCCGTGGCGCAGGTTGTCGCCGTCCAGCAGGTAGGCCGGGCGGCCCGCCGCCACCAGCCGGCGCTCCAGCTCTACCGCCACCGACGACTTGCCCGACGCCGACAACCCCGTCAGCCACACCGTCGCGCCGCGGGTCGGGCGGTCCTCACGGCGGACCGCCGCCTGGTGCCAGACCACCGGGGACGCCGGGGCCCCGGTGATCATGCCCGCCGCCACCGTGTCGCCGGTGTGCTCGTCCACCAGCAGGAACCCGCCCGTCGCCCGGTTGCGGCGGTACGGGTCGAACAGCAGTGGCGCCCGCGTGCGCAGCCGGATGCGGCCGATGTCGTTCAACGCCAGCGCGGCCGCCTCGGCACGGTGCAGCGTCGTCACGTCGAGGCGGTACTCCAGCCGCTCCACCGAACCCCGGGTCTCGGTGGTCGTGTGCCGGACCGCGTAGGAAGCGCCCGGCGTCAACGATGACCGCGACGAGAACCAGCACACCAGCGCGTCGACTTCGCGGGCCGACTCCGCGCGGTTGCCCGGGCGGCACAGCATCGCGCCGCGCCCCAGGTCCAGGTCGTCGGTCAGCTCGACCGCGACCGCCTGCCCGGTGAAGGCTTCCGAAAGCGGTTTCCCGCCCGGGCCCCACACCGCGCGCACCCGGGAGGTGAACCCCGACGGCAGCGCGACGACCTCGTCGCCCGGCTTGAACACGCCGCCGGCGATGGTGCCCGCGTACCCGCG
This sequence comes from Amycolatopsis sp. NPDC003865, assembly GCF_053605345.1. Classification (NCBI taxonomy): domain Bacteria; kingdom Bacillati; phylum Actinomycetota; class Actinomycetes; order Pseudonocardiales; family Pseudonocardiaceae; genus Amycolatopsis; species Amycolatopsis sp. NPDC003865. The sequence continues at coordinate 329,745 of NZ_JBSGJA010000006.1, forward strand.
GAAGTCGGCGCGGCGGATGACGTACTGCACCGGGAACCGCGCGTCGATCAGGTTGCGGTCGGAGGCGACGTGCACCTCCTCCAGCTGGTGCAGCAGCGAAGTCCCCTCGTACCAGGGCATGCTCGCGCTGCGGTGGACGACGTTGTCGCCGTGCAGCGCCGAAACCGGCACGAACGTCAGGTCGGCGACGTCCAGCTTCATCGCGAACCGGCGGAAGTCTTCGCGGATTTCGTCGAACCGCTCCTGGGACCAGCCGACGAGGTCCATCTTGTTCACGCACACCACGAGGTGCCCGATGCCGAGCAGCGACGCGAGGAACGCGTGCCGCCGCGACTGCTCCAGCACGCCCTTGCGCGCGTCCACCAGGATCAGTGCCAGGTCGGCCGTCGACGCGCCGGTCACCATGTTCCGCGTGTACTGCAGGTGCCCCGGTGTGTCCGCGATGATGAACTTGCGCTTGGGCGTGGCGAAGTAGCGGTGGGCGACGTCGATGGTGATGCCCTGCTCGCGCTCGGCGCGCAGTCCGTCGGTGAGCAGCGCGAGGTCCGGGTAGTCCTCGCCGCGGTCGCGGCTGGCGCGTTCGACGGCGGCGAGCTGGTCGGTGAAGATCGCCTTCGAGTCGAACAGCAGCCGGCCGATCAACGTGGACTTGCCGTCGTCCACGCTCCCCGCCGTGGCGATCCGCAGCAGCTGCATCAGAAGTAGCCCTCCCGCTTGCGGTCTTCCATGCCTGCTTCGGAAATCCGGTCGTCGGCCCGCGTGGCGCCGCGCTCGGTGACGCGGGTGGCGGCCACCTCGGCGACCACTTCGGACGGTGTCGCCGCCGACGACTCGACGCAGCCGGTGCAGGTGGCGTCGCCGACGGTCCGGAAGCGCACGGTCGCCTCGTACGGCGTCTCCCCGTCCACAAGGGACAAAAAGCGGGTGGCCGCCAGCAGCATGCCGTCCCGCTGGACCACCGGCCGCTTGTGCGCGTAGTACAGCGGCGGCAGCGCGATCCGCTCGTCCCGGATGTACTGCCAGATGTCCAGCTCGGTCCAGTTCGACAGCGGGAAGACGCGGATGTGCTCACCGCGGCGGTGCCGTCCGTTGTAGAGGTTCCACAGCTCCGGGCGCTGGCCGCGCGGGTCCCACTGGCCGTGCTCGTCGCGGAAGCTGAACACGCGCTCCTTGGCGCGCGCCTTCTCCTCGTCGCGGCGGGCGCCGCCGAACACGGCGTCGAAGCCGCCTTCGCGGATCGCGCGCAGCAGCGTGACCGTCTGCAGCCGGTTGCGGCTGGCCCGCGGCCCGGTCTCCTCGACGACGCGGCCGGCGTCGATGTCGTCCTGCACCCGGGCGACTTCGAGGCGCAGGTTCAGGGCGGCGACGGTCTCGTCGCGGAACCGGATGACCTCGTCGAAGTTGTGGCCGGTGTCGACGTGCAGCACCGGGAACGGCAGCGGCGCCGGCCAGAACGCCTTCGCGGCGGCGTGCAGCATCACCACCGAGTCCTTGCCGCCCGAGAAGAGCAGCACCGGGCGTTCGAAGGTCGCCGCGACTTCGCGGAAGACGTGCACGGCCTCCGCTTCGAGCGCGGCCAGGTGGGTCAGCTCATAGGCCACGGACACCGGAAAAAAGTAGAACATGTTCTTGTCATCGGTCAAGCGGTGCGGGACCCTGTGAGCATGGACCTGGTCGTACTCGAAGAGATCAAGCGGCTGAAGTACCGGTACCTGCGCGGGGTGGACCTGAAGCTGTGGGACGAGGTGGCCGACACGTTCACCGTCGACGCCACGGCCGACTACGGGACCCACGCCGTGGGCGGGGACGGGAAGAAGTTCGAGGGGCGCGACGCCATCCTCGAGTTCCTCACCACGAGCCTCGGCAACGGCATCATCACCGTCCACCACGCAGGTCAGCCCGAGATCGAGGTCGACGGCGACACCGCGACCGGGCGGTGGTCGTTCACCGACAAGGTCATCGTCCCCGACCACAAGGTGATCATCGAGGGCGCCGCCTTCTACGAGGACACCTACCGCCGGGACGCCGACGGCGCCTGGCGGATGACGCACATCGGGTACGTCCGGACCTACGAGTCGATGCTCTCCTGGGCGGACAACGCGGGCTTCCGGCTGCTCGCCAACCGCTGGGCCGTTCCGGCATGATCGAGAACGAGTTCTCGTTGACCAGGCCGTTCGCCGACGCGATCGCGGAAGCCGAGAAGCTGATCGCCGAAGCGCCGCCGGCGCAGACCGAGCAGGGCCTCCTGGAGGGCTACGACTACCTCGCCGGCAGCATCCGCGCGTCACTGCAGATGACCTGGGCCTACCAGCGCGACTTCCCGTACTTCACCGCGTCGACCGGGCCGTACACGAAGATGGGGCTGGACAACCCGGACACGCTGTACTTCAACGCGAACATCCGCGCCGACCGCGAGTACCTGGTCACCGGGGTCCGCGGAACCACCGCCGACCTGAGCTTCCAGATCCTCAACGGCGACTACTCGCCGGTCGTGGTGCCCGACAGCCTCGCCGCGTTCGACGACCGGGCCATCGAAATCGGCGAGGACGGCCGGTTCGAGCTGCGCTTCGGCCCGGCCCGCGAAAACCCGGGGCCGAACTACTTCGTCCTCGGCGAAGGCTCGTCGATGCTCGTCGTCCGCGAGGTCCACAGCGATTGGGCGACCGAGAAGCGCGGCGAGATCCGCATCCGCTGCGTCGACACGGCCGGCCAGGCACCCCCGGTGCCGGACCGCTCGGCGCTGGCCAAGCGCTACGGCGTCACCGGCAAGATCCTGCTGAGCCGGCTGAAGACGTTCCTGGCGTTCCCGAAGTGGTTCTACGACAACCTGCCGGTGAACACGATGACCGAGCCGCGCTCGACGCCGGGCGGGCTGACCACGCAGTTCTCCTCCGCCGGGCACTACGAGCTGGGCGACGAAGAGGCGATGATCGTCACCGTGCCGCGGTGCGCGGACGCGCCGTACCAGGGCATCCAGCTCGGCAGCCTCTGGTACGTCTCGCTCGACTACATCAACCACCAGACGAGCCTCACCGCCGACCAGGCCCGCGTCGACCCGGACGGGAAGCTCCGGTTCGTGATCAGCGAGCGCGATCCCGGCCTGGCGAACTGGCTGGAGCGCACGGGCCACGACCGCGGGTACGTCCAGATCCGCTGGCAGCGGCTCGCCCGCGACCTCGGGCCGGACGACGGCCCGGTCGTCGAGGTCGTCAAGGTGGACGAGCTGCCGGACCGGTTGCCCTACCACGAACAAGCACGCGTGACGCCGGCCGAGTGGTCGGCGCGGATCGCGGCCCGGCAGGACGCCGTCGCCGCCCGGATGCTGGGGTGAGCGTGCCGGATCTGTTGCAGGGCAAGGTGGTGGTCGTCTCCGGGATCGGCCCGGGGCTCGGCCGGTCGATCGCCGTGCGCAGCGCGGAAGCGGGCGCGGACGTCGTGCTCGCCGCGCGCACCGAGTCGCGGCTGACCGAGGTCGCCAAGGAGGTGACGGACCTGGGACGCCGCGCCGTCGCGGTCCGGACCGACATCGACGACGCGGACTCGGCGCAGAACCTGGTGAACGAGGCCCTCGAGGCCTTCGGCCGGGTGGACGCGGTGGTGCACAACGCCTTCGCCGTCCCGCCGCTGACCGATCTGGCCACAGTGGACCTCGACGCCGTCCGCGCCGGGTTCGAAACGGCCGGGATCTCGGTGCTGCGGCTGACCCGGTTGTTCCTGCCCGCGCTCAAGGAGAGCAAGGGCTCGCTGGTGATGATCAACTCCGCGGTGCTGCGGCATTCGCGGCGCACGTTCGGCGCGTACAAGATGGCGAAGTCGGCGCTGCTGTCGCTCTCGCAGAGCCTCGCCAGCGAACTCGGCCCGGACGGGATCCGCGTCAACACCGTGGCGCCCGGGTACATCTGGGCGCCGAACCTCAAGTGGTACTTCAATTACCTCGCCAAAGAACGCGGCATCACGCCCGAAGAGGTGTACGCCGAGACGGCGTCCACGATAGACCTGCGCAAGCTGCCGGAACCGGACGAGATCGCCGACGCCGTGGTGTTCCTCGCCTCGCCGATGGCGCGGGCGATCACCGGGCAGTGCCTCGACGTCAACGGCGGCGAGTACCACCACTAGGAGGGTTCATGCGTCCCGGCCGGGAAGACGTCGGCACCGTCGAGGACCTGCACGCGTCGGCCACCAAGCTCACCGGGCTCGACGACTTCGGCGGCGACGAATACCTCGAGGGCCTGCGCGTGCTGCTGGAGTCGTACGAGGCGGACGAGGATCTCACGCCGTACGGCAACAAGGTGCACCGGGCGATGCTGCGCGGCGCGCTGGTGGCGCGGCTGCTCAGTGAGGCCGGGTGGAAGCAGCACCCGGCTTCGGCGGAAGTGGCGATCGAGCGGCCGATCTTCGTGACCGGCCTGCCGCGCACCGGGACGACCGCGCTGCACCGGCTGCTCGCCGAAGATCCCGGGCACCAGGGCCTCGAGGTGTGGCTCGCCGAGGTCCCGCAGCCGCGGCCGCCGCGGGCGACGTGGCCGGACAACCCGGTGTTCCAGGGGATCCAGGCCGGCTACGAGCGGCACCACGTCGAGCACCCGGAGTTCATGGGCGTGCACCACATGTCCGCCGACCAGGTGGAGGAGTGCTGGCAGCTGCTGCGCCAGTCGATGCGGTCGATCTCCTTCGAGTGCCTGGCGCACGTGCCGCGGTACTCGCGGTGGCTGGCGAAGCAGGACTGGACGGACGCGTACGCCCGCCACCGGCGCAACCTGCAGCTCATCGGGCTGCCGGACGCGGGCAAGCGGTGGGTGCTCAAGAACCCGAGCCACTTGTTCGCGCTGGACGCGCTGATGGCGGCGTACCCGGACGCGCTGGTGATCCAGACCCACCGTGCGCCGAGCACGATCATGGGTTCGATGTGCAGCCTCGCGGAGAAGGCGGCCGACGGCTGGTCGGCGAAGTTCCGCGGCGAGGTGATCGGCCGCTCCCAGCTCGACCTGTGGGCGCGCGGCGCGGAAGAGTTCCGCGCGGCGCGGGCGAAGTACGACGCGGCCCAGTTCTGCGACGTGGCGTACGAGGACTTCGTCGCCGACCCGATCGGCACGGTGTCCACTGTGTACGACCACTTCGGACTGTCCTTGACGGACGAGGCCCGCGCGGCGATGACCGCGCTGCACTCGGAAAGCCGGTCGGGGGACCGGAAGCCGGTGCACCGCTACCGCCTGGCGGACTTCGGGTTGACGGCGGAGGAGGTCGACGAGCGGTTCAGCTCGTGATCAGCCGCACCACCTCGGCCATCGACGGCGCGGACGCCATCTCCGCGGCCAGCTCCTTCGCCCGGTCGCGGTAGCGCGGCTCGTCCAGGACGGCCCGGACGTCCCGCCGCAGCTTCTTCGGCGAGGCGGAGCCGCGGGCGCGGCCGATCCCGGCGCCGGACCAGGTGACCCGGGCGGCGACCTCGCGCTTGTCCTCGCTGGCGCCGACCACGACCAGCGGCACGCCGTACCGGAGGGCGTGGTTGACGCCGCCGTACCCGCCGTTGGTGACCACCGCGGCGCAGCGGGGGAGCAGGTCGTCGTAGGGCAGGAACGAGGCGACGCGGACGTTGTCCGGCAGCGGGCCGGGCCGCAGCGCGCCGCCGCACGTCGTCACGACGACCAGCACGTTTTCGACGGCCAGCGCGTCGATCGCGGGTTCGACGAGCCGGCTCAAGTCGTCGTTGGCCACCGTTCCCTGGGTGACGTGCACGATCGGCCGCGAGCCGTCGAGGTCGGGCCACCACGGCGGCAGCGGGTGCTCGTTCGCCGCGCTGACCGTCGTCGGGCCGATGAAGCGCAGCGGCGCGTTCGGGCGCGGGTACTCGAAGCCCGGGCAGGTCATCTGCAGGACGCCGTCGCTGTGCAAGGGCCAGTTCGCGAAGAGCATGCCGGGGTCCTCGCCCAGTACTCGCCGGGCCCGTCGCTGTGCGGGCCCGAGGACCCAGGGCGCGAGCACCTTCAGGAACGCGCTGTTCGGGCCGCTCGGCACCGGCGGCAGGAACGGCAGGAAGCCGAGCACCAGCACGCGTGGCCGGTGCTCTCGCCGGACCAGCGCGAGGCCGGCCATGAAGAGCGGGTCGCACAGGACGACGTCGACGTCGAGGTCCAGGACGCTCAGCTGGGCCGGGAGCGCGTTCACGAAGTTCGCCAGCTCGAAGCGGGCGAGCCGCAGCCCGCGTTTCCCGGCGCGGCCGGGGATGGAGCCGTCGAGGTCGGTTTCGTCGAAGTCGGCTTCCGGCGGCAGGAGCCGCACGGTGGCTTTCCCGAAGGCGTCCCGGTACCGCGCGCCGGTGACGACCGTGACGTCGTGCCCCTCGGCGAGCAGGGCTTCGACGATCGGCTTGGTCGGGCCGACGTGACCGCGGGCCGGCTGGACGCAGACGAGTACGCGGGCCATGGTTCCCCCTCGATTGACCGATACGCTGTACTATCCAATTGATGACGATACCCGAGAAACGCCGCTATTCGTCACCAGTCCGCTCGGCGCGAGCCCGGCAGACCCGCGCGCACGTGGTGGCGACGGCGAGGCGGCTGTTCGCCGAGCGCGGCTACGCGGGCACGAGCATGCGGCAGATCGCGGCCGCGGCCGAGGTGAGCCTGGAGACGGTCACGCAGACGGGCCGCAAGGCGGACCTGCTGCTGGCCGCGTTCCGCGACGGCTTCGCGGGCAGTCCGGACGCGGTGAGCCTGGACGCCCTGGTCGGCCGCGGGACGCTGGCGGACCTGCCGGAGATGGTCGCGCGGCTGGCGTCGGGCGTCCGCGGGTCGCTGCCGATCTGGCGCGCGTTCACGACGGCGGCGATGGCCGACCCGGCGGTGGCGGCGGTCCGCGCGGAGCTGGCGGTGGCCCGCCGCGCGGAGATCAGGGAGCGGCTGGCGGAAGCGGGGGCGCCGGCCTCGGACCAGCTCGCGGACGCGATCGGGTTGCTGACGTCGCACGAGGCCTACGACCACCTGACCGGGGTGTGCGGCTGGCCGCACGAGGACTACGTGACCTGGGCGACGGAGGCGATCCAGGCCCAGTTGGCAGGCGGCCCGTTCTAGCCCGCCGCCGGCTGGAGGCCGCGGGTGCCGATTCCGCGCAACACCTCGACCCGGTCCGTGCCCGGGCGGCTCAGGACCCAGCTCGACCCCGGCACCGCCTTCGCGCGCTTCTTCAACGGCGCCAGCAGCCGGGAAACCTCCTGGTACGACCGGATCGACCCGCTCGCGCACACCAGCGTCGCCAGCGACACCGTCACCGGCATCCCGTCGGCCGTCCAGGGGCGGTCCAGCAGCGCGCCCGCCACCGTCGCGATCTCGTCGACGTCGCACACCACCAGGAAGTCGTCGCCGCCCACGTGGCTCACCCGCATCCGCCGCAGCTGCCCGGCCAACGCCGTCAGCGCGCCGCCCAGTTCGCGGATCAGGTCGTCGCCCGCCGCGAAGCCCGCGGTGTCGTTGACTGCCTTGAACGCGTCGATGTCCAGCCACGCCGCCACGAACGGCTCGCCGATCGTGATGCGGCGGGCGACGTCACGGGCCACCGTGTCGCTGCCCGGCAGCCGGGTCAGCGGGTTCAGCGCCGCCGCGGCCTCGACCTTCGCCTCGGCCACCCCGCGCACCACCTCGGTCACCAGCACCACACCGAGGCAGCGGCCGACCTCGTCGACGACCACGACGTCGTCGCCCGTGCGGCCCCAGTCGGCGTCGGTGACCAGTTCGAGGAACTCCATCGCGCCCGCGCGGGCCTCGATCGTGTGCGGCGTGTCCGCGAGCCGCGCCGCCGGGCGCTTCGCGTGCAGCGCGTGCCCATAAGGGCCGGTTACTGCGACCAGGAACCGCGTCCGGTCGACCGACCAGCGCGGCCGGTTCAGCTCGTCGACCCCGACGACACCCGAAGGCGCGTCCGCCGCCGCCAGCACCTCGCGGACCTCGTCGCAGGTCGCGGACTCCGGCAGCGTCGTGGCCGGCCGGAGGAAGTCGCCGACGCACTGCGCCGGACCCGGCGCGCGCGGGGCCGGGGACCTCGTCAGCAGCGCCGGCGCGGGACCGGCGGCGGTCGGCGGGGCCAGCAGGTTCCCCTGCGCGATCCGGACGCCGAGGCCGCGGACGGCGTCGAGCTGCGCGTCGGTCTCCACCCCGGTCGCGACCAGCCGCGTGCCGGTGCGGTTGGTGTAGTGCAGCAGCGCCTCGACGACAGCGACCGATGCCTGGTCGTCCGGCAGCCCGCGCAGCACCGTGCGGTCGAGCTTGACCAGGTCGACCGGCGCGTCGACGAGCAGGCCGAGCGGCAGGTCGCCGCGGCCGAGGCCGTCGAGCGCGAGCCGGAAGCCGAGTTCGGTCAGCGCCCGCATCCCGGCCAGCGCGCGGTCGGCGGGCAGTGGCGCGAACGGCGGCCCGATCTCGAGGACGACGTCGCGGGTGCGGCGCCCGGCGTCGCCGAGCTCGGCCAGGAGGTCGTCGTACATCGCCGCCGGCGCGGCGAGGGTGCGCGCGGAGAGGTTGAGGTGCAGGGGGAGCGCCGTCTCGTCCTGCCGGACGGCGGCGATCGCGAGGCCGAGGTCCACCTCGGCGAGGCGGCCTTCGCGGCGCGCCTGGGTGAGCAGCTCGGGGACGGTGCCCTGGCCCGGCCTGGCCAGCGCTTCGTGAGCCACGACGCCCCCGGTGTGCAGGCTGTACAGCGGCTGGAAGGCGAAGCGGACCGCGCGTGGCGACTTCACGCCCCGATCGTCGCGGGTCCGGCCGCGAAGCGAAACGGATGTCGACTGATGTTCACCCCCGTTACCCACATCGGAGTAACGCAGCGTGACGCCTGCCACTACTTCAGCCTTGACTTATATAAGTTGCTGCTTGTAGCTTGACGGCGTGCACGCGTTCGACGTCCTCGGCGACCCGGTCCGCCGCCGGATCCTCGAGCTGCTGGCCGACGGCGAGCGGGCCGCCGGCGCGGTGACCGAGGTGATCCGGGCCGAGTTCGGCATCTCGCAGCCGGCGGTGTCGCAGCACCTGAAGGTGTTGCGGGACAACGGCTTCGCGGTCGTCCGCCAGGACGGCGCGCGGCGGCTGTACGCGGTCGGGCACGACCCGCTGCGCGACGTCGACGCCTGGCTCGACCGGTTCCGCCGGTTCTGGACCCCGCCGCTCGACGCACTGGCCACCGAAATCGCCCGCGGCAAACGCGCGCGGCGACGCATCGAAGAAGGAGAAGGTTCGTGATCGAGGTCAGCCACCAGATCAGCGCCGTCCGCCGGACGCTCGGCCGCCGCGCGCTCGAAGCGGGGGAGGCGCGCGTGATGACCATCAGCCAGGTCTACGACACCGACGTCGACGACATGTGGGACGCCTGCACGAACGCCGAGCGCATCCCGCGGTGGTTCCTGCCCGTAAGCGGCGAGCTCAAGCTCGGCGGCAAGTACCAGCTGGAGGGCAACGCGGGCGGCACGGTCGAGCGCTGCGACCCGCCGAAGAGCTTCACCGCGACCTGGGAGATGAACGGCGGAGTCAGCTGGATCGAGGTCCGGCTCACCCCCGAGGGCGCGGGCACGCGCTTCGAGCTGGAGCACACGGCCCACGTCGACGACCACTGGGAGCAGTTCGGTCCGGGCGCGGTCGGCGTCGGCTGGGACATGGCGCTGACCGCCCTGGTCCGGCACCTGGCCGCCGACCCGGGGTACGTGGTCGACCCGGCCGAGGCGATGGCCTGGATGGCGTCGCCGGAGGGGATCGGATTCGTGACGGCGGCGAACGAAGCCTGGTACGAGGCCCACGTCGCGGGCGGCGAAGACCAGGCGACGGCCCGCACCCAGGCCGACCGCTGCCTGGCCGCGTACACGGCCCAGCCGGAGGCTTAGCGCTCGCCGGCTTTGACCCCCGTCAGCGTGATCACCGCGTCGGGCGGGACCTCCGTGCCCGCCGCCGGGTCCTGGCCCGTCTGGACCCAGTTGCGGTCCACGACCAGCGCCCGGCCCTGGCCGGTGCCGTCGACCTCGCGCAGGTTGTAGAGGCCGGCGCGCTGCATCGCGTCCTGGGCGTCCTGGTGGTTCATGCCGGAGACGTCCGGGACCTTGATCCGCTTCGCCGAGGTCGACGACGGCTCGGGCGCCGAGGTCGCGCCGGGTGCGGCCGGTGAGCCGCCGCACGCGACCAGGGCGAACGCGAGTGCTGCCAGCGTGGTGACCATCGCTCGGGACATGACCGAGGGGTACCCACGCGCCTGCCCGCCGTTCGGGTGAAGCCGGATAAGGTCGGGCGCATGGATCAGGAGATCGACCCGCGGCGGCTCCGGCGCGACCCGGCGACGGGCGCCGGCGGGTTCACCGACCTGGCGACCAGCCCGTTCCGGATCGACCGCGACCGCATCGCCGCCTCGCCGTTCTTCGCCCGTCTGGGCGGGGTGACGCAGGTGGTCAGCGCCGGCGGGGCCGGGCTGCTGCACAACCGGCTGACTCACAGCCTGAAGGTCGCGCAGGTCGCGCGCGCCATCGCCGAGCGGATCAGCACCGGGCCCGACGCCGGCCTGGCCGACAAGCTGGGCGGCTGCGACCCCGACGTCGCCGAGGCCGCCGCGCTCGCGCACGACCTCGGGCACCCGCCGTTCGGGCACCTCGGCGAGCAGACGCTCGACCGCATCGCCCGGCACCGCTTCGGCCTCGCCGACGGCTTCGAGGGCAACGCGCAGTCGTTCCGCATCATCACCACGACCGACGTGCGCGGGCCGTCGGCGATCGGGCTCGACCTGACCACGGCGGTGCGCGCCGCCGTCCTCAAGTACCCGTGGCTGCGGCTGCACCACCCGGCGCCGCACCCGTCGGCGATGGCCGTCCCGCCGCGCGGGGCCGGCGAACCCGAGGACCTGCCCGGCACCGGCGCGGCCAAGTTCTCCGCCTACGCCACCGAGCTCGACGACTTCGAGCAGGCCCGCGCGGCGTTCGCCGGGCGCGTCGAAAGCTGGCAGCAGACGGTCGAAGCGTCCGTGATGGACACCGCCGACGACATCGCCTACGCCATCCACGACCTGCAGGACTTCCACCGCATCGGCGTCCTGCAGCACGCACCGGTGGCGGCGGAGCTGGGGGAGTGGCTCGAGCACGCCGGCGAGCTGGCCGCGCTCGACGACGAGACGCTGCACGCCGAACTGCGCCGCCCCGGCCGCTCGCTCGAGCGCGTCCGCCGCCGCATGCACGTCAAGGACGCCTGGATCGTCGACGACGACGCGTTCGCCGCCGCCGTCGCGCGGGTGCGCGCGGAACTGGTCGACGGACTGCTCGCCGGGGAGTTCGACGGCTCGATCGAGGCCGAGCAGGCCACGGCGGCGTTCTCCGCGAACTGGACCGCCCGCCTGGTCGACGGCGTGTTCGTGCTGGCGGACCCGTCCACCCGGACCGGCCACGTCTCGCTGCGGCCCGCGCAGTGGCACGAGGTCCAGGTGCTCAAGTTCGTGCACCGCCGGTTCGTGCTGCTGCGCCCGGACCTCGCGCTGCACCAGCGCGGCCAGGCCGGGCTGGTGACGAGCCTGGTCGACGCGCTCGACGCGTGGCTGTCCGATCGCGACGAGGTTTCCCGGCTGCCGCGGCGGTTGCACGACCTGGTCGAGCTGGCGCACGCGGAATACACGGGGCTGGCGCGCTCGGCGCCGGAGCTGCTGGTCGGCGCGACGGGGGAGCCGGTGTCCGGACCGGACGCCGTGCGCGGCCTGGCGCGGGGCCGCGCGGTCGTGGACTTCGTGGCTTCGCTGACCGACAAGCAGGCGGTGACGCTGCTGGACGCGCTGTCGGGCCGGGCCGCGCAGCCGTGGTCGGACTCGTTCGTGCTCTGAGGACGCGGTAACGGGTTCCGCCGCCGCGGACACCCGTTGCACGTGGCGAACCGGTTGTCCGGCGGTTGTCCGGTGATCGGCATCCGGTTGCGCTGAACGGCCTACGACCTGCGGCCGGTTCCGGAAATTATCCGTCCTTTGTCACTCCAACGGCCGCTTTTTACGATGCACCCACCGTACTTAGCTTGATCCCGCCGGTGATCACCGGCGTCGGTCAGCGTGAGTCGGGGCACGCGCCTTGGAGATATCGGAGGGCGCTCGTGCGTCGTACCCGTTCCACGAGATCGAGATCCACTGTGCTCACCGCCGGGGCCGCGGCTTTGCTCGCCGCGCTCGGCCTCGTGTCGCCGCCCGTCGCGGGCGCCGCCACCGCGTCCACACCGGACGCCTTCACCGAAACCGCCCAGCAGCAGATCGCCGCGCTGCAGGCGGTCAAGGCGGGCCGCTCGGCCGCCGAGTCCAAAGTGGACAGCAAGCTGCTCGTCGCCGAAAAGGGTGTCGCCAAGCAGCTGACCGCACTGCAGTCGGGGGCTGCGGTGTCTTCGGCCGGGACCGTCCTGGTCGACATCCGCGCGAGCAAGGTCACCCCGGACCTCATCGGCTCGCTGACCAAGGCCGGGGCGGGCATCCGCGCGGTGTCGGACCGCTACGGCAGCGTCCGCGCCGAGGTGCCGCTGAGCCAGGTCACCGCGATCGCCGCGCGCGGCGACGTCCAGCGCGTCGAGCAGGCCGACCAGGCCATGACCGCCCACGAGCTGGCCACCCCGGCGACGACGCCGGCCAAGACCGAAACCAAGCAGCAGAAGGCCGACCGCATCGCCGGTGAGCTGCAGAAAGCGGTTGCCTCGAAGTCGCAGCGCAGCGCCGCGGCGGCCGCCACCCTGACCAGCGAGGGCGACCGCGCCCACAACGCCGACATCGCCCGCCAGCAGTTCGGCGTCACCGGCGTCGGCGTCAAGGCGTGCGCGCTGTCCGACGGCGTCGACTCCCTGGCCGCGTCGCAGGCCAAGGGCGAGCTCCCGCCGACCGTCGACGTCATCGCCGGCCAGGAGGGCGAGGGCGACGAGGGCACCGCGATGCTCGAGATCATCCACGACCTCGCGCCCAACGCCGCGCTCGGCTTCGCCTCGGCGTTCAACTCCGACGCCAGCTTCGCCGACAACATCCGCAAGCTGCGCTTCGAGTCCCACTGCGACGTCATCGTCGACGACGTCATCTACTTCAAGGAATCCCCGTTCCAGGACTGGATCATCGCCCAGGCCGTGAACGACGTGACCGCCGACGGCGCGCTGTACTTCTCCTCGGCGGGCAACGAGGGCAACGTCGCCGACGGCACCGCCGGGCACTGGGAAGGCGACTTCGTCGACTCCGGCAAGTCGGTCGGCAAGTTCGCCGGCGTCGCGCACAACTTCGCCGGCGCCGCGGGCAACCAGATCTACGAGCCCGTCTCCGACGCCTCCTCGGCCGGTGTCCCGGTGACGCTGCACTGGTCCGACCCGATCGGGCACTCGGCCAACGACTACGACCTCTACCTGCTCAACGCCGCGGGGGCCGTGGTCAGCTTCAGCCAGAACGTCCAGGACGGCACCCAGGACCCGTTCGAGATCCTGCAGACGCCGCTCTTCGGCGGCACCGGCCTGCGCCTGGCGGTCGTGAAGTTCTCGGGCCAGAACCGCTACCTGTCGCTGTCCGCGCTGCGCGGCCGGTTCAAGGACTCTGCGGACGGCCTGAAGGCCTACAACACCCCGGGTGTCACGGTCGGCCACTCGGCCGCGCGGGACGCCTTCAGCGTCGCGGCGGCTCCGGCGGCGGCGGCGTTCGGCCGTCCCCTCGAGCCCGGTGACCCGGCCAACCCGGCGGGCCCGTACCCGGCGGCGTTCAGCGGCGCCACCAAGGCCGAGCGGTTCACCTCCGACGGTCCGCGGCGCGTGTTCTACGAGGCCGACGGCACGCCGATCACCCCGGGCAACGTGTCCTCGACCGGTGGTGAGGTCCGGAACAAGCCGGAGATCACCGCGGCCGACGGCGTGCAGACCAGCGTCACCGGGTTCAACCCGTTCTTCGGCACCTCGGCCGCCGCGCCGCACGCGGCCGCCATCGCCTCGCTGGTGCTGTCGGGCAACCCCGGCCTGCCGCCGTCCGAGGTGCGGGAGGCGCTGATCAACACCGCGATCGACATCGAAACCCCGGGCCGCGACAACTTCACCGGCTCCGGCGTCATCCTCGCGGACAAGGTGCTCGCCTACACCGGTGCCAGCCCGCAGCCCCTCGCGGTGGCGAAGCAGCCGACGGTCACCCCAGCCGACGGCGGCTCCGCGCTCGACCCGGGCGACACGGCCAAGGTGACCCTGCCGGTGACCAACGAAGGCGACGGCACCGCCGTGTCCACCAGCGTCGTGCTCACCAGCCCGACCCCGGGTGTCACGGTGGCGCCGCGGTCCAAGTCCTACGGCACCATCAGCCCGGGACAGACCGGCGTCAACGACTTCACCATCACCGTCCCGGCGACGCAGCAGCTCGGCGCGCCGGTCGTGCTGAACGCCAAGGTCAGCTTCGCCGGTGCGCACTCGCCGACGACGTCGACGTTCTCGCTCCCGGTCGGCACCCCGTCGCCGGTCGCGCAGGACTTCGCCTACGCCGGCGCGCCGGTGGCGATCCCGGACAACAGCCCGGTCGGGGCGTCGGTGACCATCCCGGTCACCGGGGTCGGCCGCGCGTCCAAGGTGACGTTCTCGGTGGACGGCACGACGTGCAGCACCGACCCGAACTCGACGACGGTGGGGCTCAACCACTCCTACGTCGGTGACCTGGTCGGCACGCTGACGGCGCCTTCGGGCGCGAAGGCGACGGTGTTCCAGCGCAACGGCGGGTCCGGCAAGAACCTGTGCCAGGTCGTCTTCGCGGACAACGCCGCGGCGGCGTTCAGCACGGTGACCTCGGCCAACGCGCCGTTCACCGGCTCGTGGCGGCCGACGCAGGCGCTGACCGGAAACCTGACCGGCGCGGCGGTCGACGGCGCGTGGACGTTCTTCGTGGTGGACGCAGCAGGCGGCGACGCCGGCTTCATCCGCTCGGTCGCCCTGCACATCAACGGGTTCGTCCAGCCCCCGGCGGCCGGCGCGCCGTCGAACGTGCGGGGCTACACGAACAACGGCCCGGTGCACCCGCTGTAAGCGGTAGCCGGTGCGGGGCCGTCGCGAAGATCGCGGCGGCCCCGTACCGTTTTCCCATGGCGAAGGCACGGCAGGTCTCCGGCGGCGGGCGCGCCGTCGAGGTCCCGCCCGAGCGGCTGGCCGGGTGGTTCGAGCGGTTCGCCGCCTCGCACGGCGGGATCGTCGCCACCGACGCCGGGCCGCACGAAGTCCGGGTGACCGCGGCCGACCGCAGCACCGCGACCGCGACCGTCCCTTTCGGACCCCTCGAAGACCCGTCGCTCGACGGCCTCGTCGCGCACGCGCTCCGGCCGCGGACGATCGCGCTGGTGCTGGTGCGCCGCGGCGGCCACAGCGTCGGGATCGCCCGGGATGGCCGGGTCGGGGTTTCGCGCACCGACCGGCACCTCGTCCAGGGCCGCTCCGCCGCGGGCGGCTGGTCGCAGCGGCGCTTCGCCCGGCGTCGTGCGGGGCAGGCGCGGCACGCCCTCCAGGACGCGGCCGGCGACGTCTTCGAAGTCCTCGTCCCCAGGCTGTCCGAAGTGGACGCCGTGGTGCTCGGCGGCGACCGGCGGGCCCTCGACGAGCTGCGCGCGGACCGCCGGCTGGCGCCGCTGTTCGCCCGGGCCGAACCCCGCGTGCTGGACGTCGGCGAGCCGAGCCGGGCCGTGCTCGAGGACGCCGCCGGGCGGGCGGTGTCGGTGCAGGTCACGCTGCGCGACGGGTGAGACCGCACACGTCCGGAAAAACCCCTCGACCCCGGCCCGTACACTGGGTCCCGTGGATATCCAGCTGGAGTGACGCCGCGGCCTTCGCGGCCGCCTGACGCTGTCCTCCTTACGCCCCCATTCCACGGGAGTTCCCCTTGATCACGGCCACCGGCCTTGAGCTGCGCGCGGGTTCGCGCATCCTGCTCAACGGCGTCACCATCCGGATCCAGTCCGGCGACCGCATCGGCCTCGTCGGCCGCAACGGCGCCGGCAAGACCACCTCGCTGAAGGTCCTCGCCGGCGAAGGCGAGCCGCACGCGGGCGAGGTCCGCCGCACCGGCGAACTCGGCTACCTGCCGCAGGACCCGCGCGAAGGCGATCTTTCGGTCACCGCGAAGGACCGCGTGCTCTCCGCGCGCGGTCTGGACAAGCTGATGCGCGACATGGAGAAGGCGCAGGCCTCGATGGCCGAGCTCGTCGACGACGCCGCGCGCGACAAGGCCATCAACCGCTACGCGCGGCTCGAGGAGCGCTTCGCCTCGCTCGGCGGGTACGCCGCGGAGAGCGAAGCGGCGCGGATCTGCTCCAACCTCGGCCTGGCCGACCGGATCCTCGCCCAGACGCTGCAGACGCTTTCCGGCGGTCAGCGCCGCCGCGTCGAGCTGGCGCGGATCCTGTTCGCCGCGGCCGAAGCGGGCGCCGGCGGCAAGTCCGAGACGATCCTGCTGCTGGACGAGCCGACCAACCACCTCGACGCCGACTCGATCAACTGGCTGCGCGGGTTCCTCAAGCAGCACGACGGCGGCCTGGTCGTGATCAGCCACGACGTCGAGCTGCTGGCCGACGTGGTCAACAAGGTCTGGTTCCTCGACGCCACCCGCGGTGAGCTGGACCTGTACAACATGGGCTGGCAGCGCTACCTCGACGCGCGCGCGACCGACGAGAAGCGCCGCCGCCGCGAGCGCGCCAATGCCGAGAAGAAGGCGTCGGCGCTGCAGCAGCAGGCCGCGAAGCTCGGCGCGAAGGCCACGAAGGCGGTGGCGGCCAAGAACATGGCGCGCCGGGCCGAGCAGATGCTCAACGCCCTCGAGGACACGCGCCAGGCCGACAAGGTCGCCCGGATCAAGTTCCCCGAACCCGCCCCCTGCGGCCGGACCCCGCTCACCGCCGAGGAGCTCTCGAAGTCCTACGGCTCACTGGAAATCTTCACCGGCGTCGATCTCGCGATCGACCGCGGTTCGAAGGTCGTCGTACTCGGGCTGAACGGCGCGGGAAAGACGACATTGCTCCGGCTCCTCGGCGGAATGGAAACCCCGGACACCGGATCCGTCGTTCCGGGTCACGGATTGCGTTTGGGCTATTACGCACAGGAACACGAAACTCTTGATCATGATGCGTCGGTGTGGGAAAACATCCGACATCTCGCTCCGGACACGGGCGCTCAGGAGTTGCGGAACCTGCTCGGCTCGTTCCTCTTCACCGGCGAACAACTCGACCAGCCCGCCGGCACGCTTTCCGGCGGCGAGAAGACCCGGCTCGCGCTGGCGGGCCTGGTCTCCAGCGCTGCCAACGTGTTGCTGCTCGACGAGCCGACGAACAACCTCGACCCGGCCAGCCGTGCCCAGGTCCTGGACGCTTTGCGCAGCTTCGCGGGCGCCGTCGTGCTGGTCACGCACGACCCCGGCGCGGTCGAGGCGCTCGAGCCGGAGCGGGTCATCCTGCTGCCCGACGGCACCGAGGACCACTGGTCGGCGGACTACCTGGAACTTGTCCAGCTCGCGTGATCGATGCGTCCATTCGGGTGCAAGATCACTCCCACCCGGCACTGGAATGGCCCAATGTGATCGCAATTTCGGCTGTTTTAGGGCTGTCGTCTGGCAATCCGGCGCTCAGTGTTCGATCATTGCCCCGGCAGGGGCCGATATGTGGCCCAGAACACTCTCGGCGGGAAGGCGATCGACGTGGCTGATCTCAAGAAAGGCGCGCGGATCACCGGCAACACGCGCGACAAGCTGGCCGCTGACCTGAAGAAGAAATACGAGAAGGGCTCGAGCATCCGGGCCCTCGCGGAGTCGACGGGCCGGTCCTACGGGTTCGTGCACCGGGTGCTGTCGGAGTCCGGAGTCCAGCTGCGGGGGCGCGGCGGGGCCACGCGGGTCAAGAAGAAGTAGTCGCGGACTGCTGCGCGGGGGGCGCAGCGGGAGCTTCGGCCACGCGGAACACCAGGTGGGCCCCGAGCAGGACCAGCGGGTACACCAGGTAGCCGTAGCGGGTGGCCGGGGTGAGCAGGATCAACGCGCCGAGTCCGACGGCGATGCGCAGGACTGCGCCGGAGCCGTTCGCGGGGGGCCGGCGCACCAGCCAGACCAGCATGGCCACGGCCGCGGCGCCGACGAGCACGAACGCCGTCACCTGGCCGAGGACGCCGAGCTCGGCGATGAGGTGACCCGGCAGCGGGCTCGCCGCGGGCGAGCGCACGGCGCCCATCCCGAGGGGGAACCGGAAGACGTGCTCGACGAACGCCGCCGGATCCACCAGGTAGACGGGCAGGTGCAGGGCGGCCGTCGTCGCCACCAGCGCTGAGGCGAAGCGCCCGACCGCGGGCCAGTCGAGGCCCGTTCCCCGGCGCACCAGCACGAACACCACCAGCACCGCGGCCGCGGGCGCGACGATGAGCTTCGCGCTGACGACCACGGCCAGCACCAGTCCCGACCAGGCGATCTTCCCGCGGGCGGCGAGCGCGCAGGTGAGCACCAGCAACCCGACGATCGCCAGGTCCGGCCCGGCGACGGCCCAGGTGAGCGCGGTCAGCGGACAGGCCAGCGCGAGCTGCGCGGCCCCGACCGGCACCTTCGGCCACTTCAGCAGCTTCAGCGTGCCCAGCACGCACGCGCAGATGGCGAGGGCGAACATCCACCGGGCGTCGGTCAGCGCGTCGGTGAGCGGCGTGCCGCCGAACAGCGCCCGCGGCAGGCCGAAGACCGCCATGACCGGGCCGTAGGGGGTGTAGTCGTTGACCTCCGGCGCCCGGCCGAGCGCGGTGACGTCGACGTACGGGGTTCCGTGGTGCAGCAGCAGATCCGCGGACCGCTCGATCACCCAGACCTCGGGCTGCGCGGCCCAGGAGAACGGCGTGATCAGCCAGTCCACCCCGGTCAGTCGGCGGATCACCAGGAGCAACAACGGAAGGATCATTGCCAACAGGGCGACCGCGGCGATGCCGCACCAGCGCGAGCCGAGTACTCCGTGCGGCGTACGGCCGTGGCGCGCCGACAGCAGCAGCCACCCGCTGTGCAGCGCGCCGAAGCCGTACGCGACGGTCGCGAAGGTGCCCCAGACGCGGTAGCCGTAGAACTCGGAGACGAGCGCGGTCGGCAGTGCGAAGGCCAGGCAGGCGAGGTAGAAGCCCAGGTCCCAGCGCAGTGGACCGGCCTCGGTGGTGCGCGCGGGTGCCGTGAAGAGCCGTGCCGCGCGCCGCCATGCGGGCGCCCGGCCCACCTCCGTTTCCACCACTTGAGGCTACCGAGCGCTCAGCCGAGCTCTCGCAAGCGGGGGAGCAGGTCCGCCGCCGCGTCCACCGCCTTCTCGACGTCGTCGTGCCCGGTCGGCATCAGCACCAGTTCCGTGAAACCCGCCTCGACGTGGCTCCGCGCGAGCCGCAGCGCACTGTCCGCATCGGACGGCAGGCGGAACTGCGCCGCCCGGCGGATCGTCGCCGGGTCGCGGCCCGCCGCCGCGCAGTGCTCGTCGAGCACCCGGGAAAGCCGTTGCAGCTCGGCGGTTTCCGTGCCCGGCAGGGCCGCGCTGAGCCACACGTCGGCGTGCTCGGCCACGACGCGCAGGCCGCGCTTCTCACCGCTGCTGCCCAGCCACAGCGGCGGCTTCGGCTGCACCGGCTTCGGGTCGCTGACCGCGCCCGTCAGCGTGTAGTGCCGCCCGGCGAAGTCCGTCGTCTGACGGGTCCACAGCAGACCGAGGATTTCGCAGGTTTCGGCGAGCCGTTCGACGCGTTCGACCGGCGGGGGTGTCGGCGTGCCCATCATGGCGTCGGTGAGGGCGTCGCCACCGGCGCCGAGGCCGACGTCGAGCCGGCCGCCGGAGAGGTGGTCGACGGTCGCCGCGATCTTCGCCAGCGTGCCCGGGTGGCGGTTGGTGGTGCCCGAGACCAGGCAGCCGATGCGCACCCGCTTGGTCGCTTCGGCCATCGCCGCGAGGAGCGTCCAGCCGTCGAAGACGTCTCCGGTGCGGTCGCGGCCCATCGGGGCCAGGTGGTCGAACACCCAGCAGCCGTCGAACCCGGCGTCGTCGGCGACGGCCCAGATCCGGCGGAGCGCGGCGATGCCGATGTGCTGCTGGGGCGGCTTGAGCCCGATCGAGGTCATGACGTCCTCCTGATTATCAGTTACTAAAATCATCAGCTCAACTGACGATCAGCGTACGGGGTAGAGTTCTCGCATGTCCAGCGACCTCGGCGCGCCGCCCGCCGTCACGCGGCGCCTCGGTTACCTGCTCAAGCACGCCCAGCTGCGGCTGGCCGAGCTGGCCGAGCCGTTGTACGCCCCGCTGGGGGTCACCGGCCGCCAGCTGGCGCTGCTCACGCTGTTCGGGGACGGCCCGGCGCTGTCGCAGCAGGACGGTGCGGCGCGCCTGGGCATCGACCGGACGACGATGGTCGCGCTCGTCGACGAGCTCGAAGCCAAGGGACTGGTCCGGCGCGAGGTCGCGCCGGGCGACCGCCGCAAGCGCCTCGTGGTGCTGACCGGCGAAGGTGAGCGAGTCCGCGAGGCGGGCGAAGAGGTCACCGGGCGCGCCGAGGCGCAGTTGCTGGCGCCGCTCGTGGACGCGGAGCAGTTCCGGGACGCGTTGGGACGCGTTGTTCGCGGGGAGTGAACGGCGGCGGGAAGCAAACGGACAACGGCCGCGTTGTCCAGGTCATATCCGGAGAAAACCTCAGCCATGGTAGAGGTTTTGAGACTGGGGGTTCCCCATGGACAACACCTGGGCGCTGCTGAGCTCGGCGATGCGCGCCAACGACGTGCCGAAGGGGCTGAGCCGCGGCACGCTGAAACGCGTGGCCCGGTTCGCGCGGCCGCACTGGCGGCGGCTGCTGGCCTTCCTCGTGCTGACCGTCATCTCGGCGGTCCTCGCGGTGACCACGCCGGTGCTGGCGGGCAAGGTGGTCGACGCGATCGTCGGCGGGCGTGACCTGCCGCTGGTCGTCTGGCTCGCCGTCGTGATCGCCGCGCTGGCGATCGCCGACGCGGGATTCGGCCTGGTCGAGCGGTGGCAGTCGGCGCGCATCGGCGAAGGCATCATCTTCGACCTGCGGCGCGCGGTGTTCGAGCACGTGCAGCGCATGCCGATCGCGTTCTTCACCCGCACCCGCACCGGCGCGCTGGTCTCGCGGCTGAACAACGACGTCATCGGTGCGCAGCGGACGTTCACCGCGACGCTGTCCGGCCTGGTCACCAACACGATCCAGCTGGCGCTGTCGCTGGCGGTCATGCTGACGCTGTCGTGGCAGGTCACGGTGCTCGCGTTGGTGCTGCTGCCGATCTTCGTGCTGCCGGCGCGCCGGCTCGGCCGCCGGATGGCCGGCCTGCAGCGCGAAGCCGCCAACCTCAACGCGGGCATGACGACGCAGATGACCGAGCGGTTCTCCGCGCCGGGCGCGACCCTGGTGAAGCTGTTCGGCCGTCCGGTGCAGGAGGCGGACGACTTCGCGCTGCGGGCCGGCCGGGTGCGCGACATCGGCGTCCGGACCGCGATGCTGACCCGCTGGTTCATGACCAGCCTGACCCTGGTTTCGGCGCTCGCGCAGGCACTCGTCTACGGCCTCGGCGGGTACCTCGCGCTGACCGGCGTGCTCGCGCCGGGCACGGTCGTCGCGCTGGCGCTGCTGCTGACCCGGCTGTACGCGCCGCTGACCGCGCTGGCCAACGTCCGCGTCGACGTCATGACCGCGCTGGTGTCCTTCGAGCGGGTCTTCGAGGTCCTGGACCTGGAGCCGATGATCAAGGAGAAGCCTTCCGCGCGGGCGCTACCCGCTTCGGACGGTGTCTCGGTCGAGTTCTCCGACGTCCGCTTCGGCTACCCGGCGGCGGACCGGTACTCGCTGGCGTCCCTGGAAGACGTGGCCACCCTCGACCACCGCGGCGGCGACGAGGTGCTGCACGGCATCTCGTTCCGCGCCGAGCCGGGGCAGATGGTCGCGCTGGTCGGGTCGTCGGGCGCGGGCAAGTCGACGATCGCGTCGCTGCTGCCGCGGCTGTACGACGTCGACTCCGGTTCGGTGCGGCTGTCCGATGTGGACGTCCGGGACCTGACGTTCGCTTCGCTGCGGGAGACCGTGGGCGTCGTGACGCAGGACGGGCACCTCTTCCACGACACGATCCGCGCCAACCTCGCCTACGCGCGCCCCGGCGTCACCGACGACGAGATCTGGGAAGCCCTGGAGCGGGCGCGGCTCGGTGAGCTGGCGCGGTCGCTGCCCGACGGTCTCGACACGACGGTCGGGGAGCGCGGCTACCGCCTCTCCGGTGGCGAACGCCAGCGGCTGACGATCGCGCGGCTGCTGCTGGCCCAGCCGAAGGTGGTCATCCTGGACGAGGCGACCGCGCACCTCGACTCCGAGTCCGAAGCGGCGGTCGGCGAGGCCTTGACCCACGCGCTGGCGGGCCGGACGGCGCTGGTGATCGCGCACCGGTTGTCGACGGTGCGGGCGGCGGACAAGATCCTGGTGCTGGAGCACGGGGAGATCGTGGAAAGCGGGACGCACGAGGAACTGCTGGCCGCCGGTGGCCGGTACGCGACCCTGCACGCGACGCAGTTCGCGGAGGAGGAGCCGGCGGTGGCGTGAGCGGGCGGGACGGCGCGCGGATTCCGCGCGCCGTCCCCGTCAAGCGTTCTGTTCCGCCAAGCTCTCGTACACCGCGTTGACCAGCGCCATCTTGCGGGGGTCGTCACGGATCAACGGGCCCAGCCGGTTGAGCGTGTAGCCGAACGAGATGCCGTTCTCCGGGTCGGCGCCGCCGGTCGAGCCGCCGAGGCCGTCGTGGCCGAAGGCCGCCGGGTTCGGGCCGAACCCGCGGGCGTCGCTGCCCAGGTAGAAGCCCAGTCCCCACTCGTTGGGCAGGCCGAGGACCGCGTCGATCTCCTTGCCCTGGCTCTCCCGGGCGCGAGCCAGCGTCGGCGCGGACAGGAGGCCGCCGGTGGCCAGCGCTCCGTAGATCGTCGCGATCGCGCGGGCCGTGCCGTGGCCGTTCAACGCCGGCATCACCGCGCGGCGGAACGCCGGGTCGTTCGCGTGGTGGCCTTCGAGCCGCGGGTTGGTCAGCGCGGCCTGCGCGACCGGGCCGGCCGCCGCGAATGCCGTGGCCAGCGCGTTCGCCATCTCCTCGGTCATGACCGGGTCGACGAGCGTCGCGCAGCGGTCCAGGTCGGCGTCGTCGGCGAGGCCGATCGAGAAGTCGGCGCCGAGCGGACCGGCGACCTGCTCGGCGAAGAACTCGCGGATGCCCTGCCCGGCGATCCGCCGGACGACCTCGCCGACGAGCCAGCCGTAGGCCAGCGCGTGGTAGCCGCCCGCGGAACCGGGTACGTACAACGGTTCCTGGGCCGCCAGCAGCGACGTCATGAGGTCCCAGTCGTACAGCTCTTCGACCCGCACGGGGCGGTCGAGGCCGATCCCGGGCACGCCGGAGCGGTGGGTGAGCAGCCACCGCACGGGGACCTCCGCCTTGCCCGCCGCGGCGAACTCGGGCCAGTACTTCGCGACCGGTGCGTCCACGTCCAGCTCGCCCGCGTCGACCAGCTTGTGCGCGCAGATCGCCGTCATGCCCTTGGTCGTCGACCACACGTTGGCGAGGGTGTCCGGCCGCCACTCGGCCGTGCGTTCCGGACCGGACCAGCCGCCCCACAGGTCCGCCACGACTTCGCCGTCGCGGATGGCCGTGAACGCCGCGCCCAGCTCGCCGCGGGAGCGGAAGTTCTCCTCGAAGGCCGCGCGCACCGGTTCGAAGCCGGGTGCGCACTCGCCGTGCACGGTCACCGTGGCGCTGTCCATCGGACCTCCTCGGGGAGCGACCGGTCCACACCGACCAGTCGGTATGTCGACGCTAAAGGGGGCCGGGCACGCCCGTCAAGGCGTGCCCGGCCGGTGCTTCTTCACGAACTGGCTAGCGCAGGCGCGGGACGATCTCGCCGTACTTGGCCAGCAGCGCCGCGTTGGCCTCGTCGCCACCCTCCACATTGGAGCTGCGCCACAGCGGGACGTCGAGGCCCTCGGCGGTGCCGCGGTCGTACACCTGGGCGAGCACGAGGTTCCACAGAAAGGCGTTGACCACAGTGGACAGCGGCGCGGTGCGCGGCGCGTCCGGCGGGTAGCTCGCGTCGCCGGGGATCACCAGCGAGTCCAGCACCACCGTGCCCTGCTCGACGAGGGTGCTCGACGACCGCTTCGGCGCCGCCGCCACGCACGCCCGCGACGTGATCGCGATGACCGCGGCCCCGCGCTTGCGGGCCTCGATGCACAGTTCGACCGGGTACGGGTTCGACCCGGACGTCGAGAAGACCACCAGCACGTCGTCCGGTCCCGGCGCGCGCTCGGCCAGCACTTCGGCGGCCAGGCCGCTGCGCCGCTCGGTCTGCGTGCTCGACACCGCGCCGTGCAGCGGCAGCAGGTCCGGGTGGTACAGCGGGTAGACGCACGCCAGGCCACCGGCCCGGTAGAACGTCTCGGCGACGGCCGCCAGCGAGTGCCCCGCACCGGCGGTATAGACCAGTGCGTCGGCCCGGATCACCCCCAGCACCAGATCCGCCGCTTCGCGCACCGCCTCGGCGTTGGCCTGCTCGACGTCCGCCAGTTGCTTCGCGACGCTGCCCGAGATGTCCGTGGCGCTCACCACACCCACCCTTCCGTAGGGGACCGGGCGCCGAATCTACCGCGAAGATGGTGGTGCGCGGTGGAATAGCCCGGTGGGCGGCCGGGGTTGACCCGGATGCGGGCGAGGAGGAGGACGCGGGTGAGCGAGGCGGAACCGGCGGTGTCGGTGTGGCCGGCGCGCGGGCGGACCGAAGCGGTCGTGCTCGTGCTGCACGGTGGCGCCGAGCGCGGCACCGGCGGCGTGCCGCCGTGGAAGCTCGCCTTCCTGCGGATGGTGCCGATCGCGCGCGCCCTGCACCGGGCCGGCCGCGGGCACGGCGTCGAGGTGCGGCTGGTGCGCAACCGCCGCTACGGCTGGAACGCCCCCGCGATGGATCCCCTCGACGACGCCCGCTGGGCCCTGGAGCGCGTCCACGCCGACCACCCCGGCCTGCCCGTCGTGCTGGTCGGCCACTCCATGGGCGCCCGGGTGGCGTTGCGGGTGGCCGATGACCCGGCCGTGCGCGGGGTCTGCGCGCTGGCGCCGTGGACACCGCGGGGCGAGCCTGTGGAGGCGGTCGCCGGGCGCGCGGTGCTCATCGTGCACGGCACCCGCGACCGGATGACCAGCCCGGTCGAGTCGCACGCCTTCGCCGAACGCGCCGAGGGCGTCGCCGCGCGCGTCGCCCGGTTCGAGATCGCGAACGAGGGGCACGCGATGCTCCGCCGGTCTTCCGTGTGGACCCGGCTGACGATTGCTTTCACACTGGAAGTGCTCGCCGGGGACGCCGATGCGGAACTGCGTGGCGCGTGGGCCGCGCCGGGGCCCGAGCGGCTCCGAATACCCGTGTGAAGACGCCCCGAACAGGGCATTCGGCGAAGCGCGCCGCGGGGGTGCGGCGATTAGGATCGATCACCGGCGCACCTGGCCGGCCGGAGGGAGAACCGTGACCACCTCGAGTGTTGACCGTGCTCGGGAAATCCCCGACGAGTCCCGCTGGCCGGGCCTGGCGACCCCGCCGCACTCCGCGCTGCGCGCGCGGATCGCGGCCGCGTTGTTCCGCCGCGCGGTCCGTCCGCTCGACGTCCGGGTGACGTTCCCGGACGGCACGGTGCTCGGCGCCGGCGGGCCGGAATCGCCCGAAATGCGCATTCTGCGGCCGGAATCCTTTTTTCACCGCCTCGGCGTCGACGCCAAGATCGGCTTCGGCGAGTCCTACATGGCCGGTGACTGGACCGCGTCCGACCTCGCCGAGGTGCTGACGCCGTTCGCCGAGCGGATGGCCACCCTGGTGCCGCCGACCCTGCAGAAGTTCCGGAAGATCGCCGAGCGCACGCAGCCGCCGGCCGAGGAGAACACCCTCGAAGGCGCGCGGGCCAACATCCACCGGCACTACGACCTGTCGAACGACCTCTTCGGCGCCTTCCTCGACGAGTCGATGATGTACTCCTCGGCGCTGTTCGGTCCCGGCGAGGACCTGACCGGGGCCCAGCACCGCAAGATCGACAGCGTGCTGGACTACGCCGGCGTCCGCGAGGGCAGCGAAGTCCTCGAAATCGGCACCGGATGGGGTGAACTCGCCATCCGCGCCGCCGCCCGCGGCGCGCGCGTGACGTCACTGACCATTTCGGAGGAACAGCGGGCACTGGCCACCGAGCGCATCGCCGCGGCCGGGTTCTCCGACCGCGTCGACGTGAAGCTGTGCGACTACCGGGAGTCGAGCGGCCAGTACGACGCCGTGGTCAGCGTCGAGATGATCGAGGCCGTCGGCGCGTCCTACTGGCCGGAGTTCTACCGGGTGATCGGCGAGCGGCTGCGCCCCGGTGGGCGGTTCGGCCTGCAGGCCATCACGATGGACCACGACCGGATGCTGGCCGCCTCGCGCGCCTACACCTGGATCCACAAGTACATCTTCCCGGGCGGCATCATCCCGTCGGTGCGCTCGATCGAGGAGGGCGTCAAGGCGAACACCCGGCTCAAGCTGGCCGGGATGCGCGAGTTCGGCCAAGACTACGCGCGCACGTTACGGTTGTGGCGCGAACGGTTCCTGCACCGCTGGGCCGACATCGCCGGGTTCGGGTTCGACGACGTCTTCCGCCGGATGTGGGAGTTCTACCTGGCCTATTCGGAGGCCGGGTTCCGCTCCGGGTACCTCAAGGTCCACCAGTTCGGCTACGAGGCGACCGGCAAGTAACCCCGCCGGACAACCCGACCCGGTGCCGGGCGTCCTCCGATAGAGGACGTGCGGTGTACTGACGACGACGATTTTGTCCGGATCGGGATTGGGTGATGGAGATGACGTACCGTGGCGACGACGGCGGGCGCCGCATGCCGCCCCGGCCTCCCGCACGCCCCCGGGACCACCAGCGCGCGCAGATGATGCCGCTCCCCGGGCGCGGCCAGAGCCCGTACGACGAGCGCACCCGCCCGATGGGCACCCGCGAGGACGAGCGGCAGTACGCGCCGCCCCCGCCGCGGCAGGACCCGCCCCGCCGCCCGGTCGACGACGACTACCCGCCGTCCCGGCCACCGCGCCGGCGCCGCTGGGGCTTCGGCCGGATCCTGCTGACGCTGCTGCTGGTGTTCGTGGTGTTCCTCGCCGGCATCTGGGTCTACCTGGAGTTCTCCATCAAGCGCGTCGACGCGCTGACCGACTACTCCGGCCGCCCGGTCGCCGCGTCCGGCACCAACTGGCTGATCGTCGGCTCCGACAGCCGCGAAGGCCTCACGGCCGAGGACGAGGAGCGGCTGGCCACCGGCGACGTCGCGGCGGCCGGCGGCGGGCAGCGCACCGACACGATCATGGTCGCGCACATCCCGGACAACTCCACCAAGCCGACGCTGCTGTCGCTGCCGCGCGACTCCCAGGTGAAGATCCCCGGCCACGGCACGAACAAGATCAACGCGGCGTTCTCCCTCGGCGGGCCGTCGCTGCTCGCGCAGACCGTCGAGGGCGCCACCGGGCTGCACATCGACCACTACGCGGAGATCGGCTTCGGCGGGTTCGCCAAGATCGTCGACGCGATCGGCGGCGTCGACATGTGCATCGACAAGGACATGAACGACACGATGACGGGGATCAGCATCAAGGCGGGCTGCCAGTCGCTCGACGGCCGCTCGGCGCTGGGCTTCGTCCGCATGCGCCACAGCGACGCGACACCGCGGTCGGACCTCGACCGCGTCGCCAACCAGCGCAAGTTCATCGGCGCGCTGGTGAGCCAGATCGCGAGCCCGGGCACGCTGCTCAACCCGTTCCACTTCTTCCCGCTGCTGGGCTCCGGCCCGGACGCGCTGACGATGGATTCGGGCGACCACGTGCACAACCTGGCCGGCCTGGCGATCGCGATGCGCGGCATCTCCTCCGGCGGCGTGGTGACGACGACGGTCCCGGTGACGAACGGGTCGGCGGAGAACTGGGACAAGGCGAAGTCGAAGCAGCTGTTCGACGCGCTGAAGAACGACACGGAGATCCCGGACAGCGTCATCGTCAATTAATTCGGACGCGGATTCGGCTCGGCCGGGGCACCATGGACGCCATGGAGACCCCGGCCGAGTCGTTCACGCGTGACGAGTTTTCGCTGACCCGCTGGCAGTCCGGCGACCGCGCGGCCGTCGCGGCCGCGGTTTCGGGGCCCGGCGCGCACCTGGCCGACTGGGTGCCGTGGGCGGCGGGCTACACGGACGAGTCCGCGGCGGAGTTCCTGCGGCTGACGGACGAGAACTGGAAAACCGGCCGGGCGTACGAGTGGGCGATCCGCGCCGGCGGCTCGCTCGCGGGCGGTGCCGGCGTGATGACCCGCGAGGGCGGCGTCGAGATCGGCTACTGGCTCGCGCGGGAGTTCACCGGCCGCGGCTTGGTGACGCGCGCGGCCGCGCTGCTCGTCTCGGACGCTTTCGCGCGCGGTGCGGGGTACGTCGAGATCAAGCACGACGAGGCGAACGTCCGAAGTGGAGCGGTCCCGGCCCGTCTCGGGTTTTCCGTGGTGCGCAAGGAGCCCGCGGACGAAGGCGTGCTGCCGGCGGCCTGCGCGGGTGTCAAGCAGATCTGGCGGAAGCCGTGAAGGAGACCTACGCCGGCGACGGCTTCACGCTGACCCGCTGGACGTCCGCCGACGAGCCGGAACTCACCGCGGCGGTCAGCGGGTCCCTCGGCCACCTCGGGGCCTGGCTGATCTGGGCGACCGGCGGCTACACCGCCGAGGACTCCGCAGAGTTCCTGGAGCGGACGCGGAAGAACTGGGAGAGCGGGGAAACCCACGACTTCGCCATCCGCGTCGACGGCGCGATCGCGGGCGGCATCGGCACGATGAGGCGCGAGGGCGGGGTCGAAATCGGCTACTGGCTGGCGTCCGGGTACACCGGCCGCGGCCTGATGACCCGCGCGGCGCGGCTGCTGACCGAGGAGGCGTTCCGGCTGGGTGCGGGGTACGTCGAGATCAAGCACGACGAGCTGAACGTCCGAAGTGGAGCGGTGCCCGCCCGCCTCGGCTTCGAGAAGGTGCGCGAGGAGCCGGCCGAGAAGCCGCTCGCCCCGTCGTGCACGGGTGTCAACCACGTCTGGCGTCGGGAGAAGCTGTGAACCTGGGGTACGTGACCGAACCGGGGCACCGGTGGCTGTGCGAGCGGCGCACGGTCGGGAGCCGGGCCGAGAGACGCGGGAACCGCGCCGAGACGCACGAGTACGCGCGGCGCCGGCGTGACCGCCCGCGGGGCTGGCCGGCGGCCGGGGTGCGCCGGCCGCCGGGCTGGCCCCCGCGCGGGTGGCGTCGCTAGGAAACCTTGTCGCGCTCCCGCAGCACCTTGAGCGCCTGGTCGGCGTGGACCGTGAAGTTCAGCTCGCTCTTGATCTTCTCGAGCACCCTGCGGTCCTCGCCGATCACGAACGTGACGCGCTTGGCGTGCAGCGGCAGCAGTTTCCGCCACACGCCGAACTGCTTCGCGACCTCACCCTCCACATCGGACAGCAGCGGATAGTCGAAGCCGTTGGCCTCGGCGAACTGCCGCTGCTTGGTGACGCCGTCCGGGCTGATCCCGATCCGGTGCGCGCCGAGCTCGGCGAACTCGGCGGCGAGGTCGCGGAAGTGGCAGCTCTCGGCGGTGCAGCCGCCGGTCATCGCGGCGGGGTAGAAGAACAGCACGACCGGCCCGGTGGCCAGGAAGTCCGACAGCGTGCGCTCGGCGCCCCGGTCGTCGGGCAGCGTGAAGTCGGGGGCGAGGTCTCCGGCGTCCATGGACGTCCCTTCTCGTCGGCGGCAGAACCCATCCTGCCGGGTCTTCGGAGCCGCCGCCGCACCGGCTTGGTCCCGGCGGGTCGGGCCCGTCGATTGTCGTCGATCAGCGCACCTGCCCGGCTTCCTGCGCCGCCTCGACGGTGGCAGCCAGGTCAGCGGGCGCCGGGAAGCCACCCGAACGGAGGCCCGCCCAGGTGTTGTCAGACCGTCAACAAGGGTGCATCGTGGAGGGGCAGCCGATCTCAGCGGGGAGATGGTCACTTTGCCGGGCACCGTCAGCCGAGCCACCGAAGCACTGCGCGAACGCGTTCCGCCCTTGACCGCGCTCCCCCTGCCGCACAAGGTCGACGAGCGCTGGCTGGCCTCGCGCTGGCCCGTCAAGGAACTCGCGACACCGCCCGCGGGCAGCGGCCTCAAGCCCGTCCTCGGCGACGAGGGGCCGCCCGTCGTCGGGCACATGCTCGAGATGATGCGCTTCGGGCCCGCCTTCGGCCTGCGCCGCTACGAGCTCTACGGCCCGGTGTCCTGGACCGGCGGCTTCGGCCGCCGGATCGTCGCGCTGTCCGGGCCGGAGGCGACGCAGATCGCGCTCGTCAACAAGGACAAGGCCTTCTCGCAGGAAGGCTGGAAGTTCTTCATCGAGAAGTTCTTCGAGCGCGGCCTGATGCTGATGGACTTCGGCGAGCACCACCTGCACCGCCGGATCATGCAGGAGGCGTTCACCCGGTCCCGGCTCACCGGCTACGTCGGCGAGATGGGCCCGGCGCTGCGCGAAGGCGTCGCGGCCTGGGGCTCGAACGAGCGCCCGCGGCTGTACTGGGCGCTCAAGCAGCTCACCCTCGACGTCGCGACGCGGGTGTTCATGGGCATGCGCAGCGGCGCCGACGCCCACCGGATCAACCGCGCGTTCGTCAGCTCCGTGCGGGCCGGCACCGCGCTGGTGCGCTTCCCGGTGCCGGGCGGGCGCTGGTCGGCGGGCCTGCACGGGCGCAAGGTGCTCGAGCGCTACTTCAGCGAAACCCTCCCCGCCAAGCGGAAGTCCGACGGTGACGACCTGTTCACCGCGCTCTGCCACGCCACCACCGAGGACGGCGACCGCTTCACCGACACCGACATCGTCAACCACATGATCTTCCTGATGATGGCCGCGCACGACACGACGACCATCACCAGCAGCGCCATGGCGTACTACCTCGCCAAGCACCCGGAGTGGCAGGAGCGCGCCCGCGAAGAGTCACTGGCTCTCGGCGACGACGTCCTCGACATCGAGGCGATCGACCGGCTCGAAACCCTGGACCTCGTCATGAAGGAGGCGCTGCGGCTCGTCGCGCCGGTGCCGTCGCTGACCCGCCAGACCGTCAAGGACACCGAGGTCCTCGGCCACTACATCCCCGCCGGCACCCTGTGCGGGGTCTCCCCGACGGTCAACCACTTCGCGCCCGAGTGCTGGACGAACCCCTTCGAGTTCGACCCGGAGCGCTTCGCCGAGCCGCGGCGCGAGGACAAGTCGCACCGGATGGCGTGGATGCCCTTCGGCGGCGGCGCGCACAAGTGCATCGGCCTCCACTTCGGCAGTCTCGAGGTGAAGTTGCTGATGCACGAAATGCTGCGGGCGTACCGCTGGTCGGTTCCGGAGAGTTACACCGCGAAGTGGGACTACGTGTCCCTGCCGGTGCCCGCCGACGGTCTTCCGGTGCGGTTGACCCGCCGCTGACCCGCGCACTGTCTGCCACTGCATACGGGGTGTGACAAAACGTTACCGCATGTGGAGATTCGTTCACTCGTTCAGCCGGTAGACACCCCGTTACGCGCATGATGGCGTGGCATCGGTCACGGGCGAGGGGTACCTAGTGTGGCTTCATGATCCCCGACACCGTGGCTGAACTGGCCTGACGTGTGCATGAAGAGGTGGAGTGTGCCTGAGCCCGGTGCCGCGCCAGGACTGCTGGACGTGGCGCGCAGGTGGGCGGCGACGTTGGCCGACACCAAAGGAGTAACACTTCCCCCGGAGGAGCTGGAGCCGCTCCTGCTGGAGATCGCGCACGACGCGGTCGACCACGCGGGCTCGGGCCACGACGGCGCCCTGCGCCGGTTCACGGCGCTCTACGCCGCGTCACCGATGGGGATCGCGCTCGCCGACCCCGGCGGCGAAATCGTCGAAGCCAACCTCGCGCTCGGCCAGCTCCTCGGCTGCTCGCCGGACAAGCTGCGCGGCCGCCACCTCACCGACCTCGGCTCGACCGACCACGACGTCTCGCGGCTCAAAGCCGGCCTCGAGCAGGTGCGCGGCGGACGCGAGCGCTACCAGGAGCGGATGCTGCTCGACCACACCGAGGACGGGCAGCTCTGGACCGACGTCACCCTCGCCCGGCTGCCCGGCGACCGGCCGGGGTCGGTCTACCCGGTGCTGATGGTGTCCGACGCGAACGAGCTGCACCTGCTGCAGGAGCGGCTGCTGCACCAGAACGTCCACGACCCGCTGACCGGGCTGCCCAACGCGTCGTCGTTCACCACCAAGTTGGAAGCGGCGCTCGGCGCCGGCGCGCGCGACGACATCGCGCTGATCTACCTCGACGTCGACGGCTTCAAGGTGGTCAACGACGGCCTCGGCGCCGGTGTCGGCGACCAGGTGCTGCGCGGGGTCGCGGGCAAGCTGTCGGCGGTGTTCACCGGTCACCACGACGGGTTCGTCGCGCGGCTGTCCGGCGACGGCTTCGCGGTGCTGCTGCGGGGCGAGCTCGCGCCAGCCGACGTCGTCGAGCTCGTCGAGCGGGCCCTGGAGGACCTCAACGAGCCGATCTACCTGGGCGGGCACGGCATCGGCGTGAGCGCGAGCGCGGGCATCGTGGTGCGCGCGGCCGTCGAGGGCGGCGCGGCCGAGCTGCTGCGGGCGGCGGAGATCGCGCTGCACCGGGCCAAGGAGTTCGGCAAGGCGCAGTGGATGCTGTTCGACCCGGAGCTCGACGCCCGCGACCGCGGCCGCTACCAGCTGGGCGCGGTCATCGCGGGCGCGCTGGAGAACGGCGAGTTCTCGCTCGTCTACCAGCCGACGGTCCGGCTGGCCGACCCCGACCGCCTCGCCGCGGTGAACGCGGGCCTGCGCTGGAACCACCCGGAGAAGGGCGAACTCGGTTCGGACGAGTTCTACCCGCTGGCCCAGACGACGGGGATGACGGTGCCGCTGGGGCGCTGGCTGCTGGCGGAGTCCCTGGCGGCGACGGCCCGCTGGCGCGCCCGCTTCGGCGACGCGGCCCCGGACGTGTGCGTCCAGCTGCCGACCCGCCTGGCCATCGACCCGGACCTGGTCCTGCTGGTGAAGGAGCAGCTGGACAAGCACGAGCTGCCGGCCAACGCCCTGCGGCTGTGCACGGACCGCGATTCGGTCCTCGACCCGCGCGGCGAGGTCCTGGACTCCTTCGCGGTGCTGGCCGACCTGGGCACGCAGCTGGTGCTGACGATCTCGGGCTCGGCCGACCTGGAGCTGATCCCCCGGCACCGGCTGCCGGTCCACCATGTGATCCTGTCCGGCCCGGTGGTCGACGCGCTGGACACCGACTCCCCGCCGGAGCCGGCGTTGAGGCACCTGACGCAGCTGGTGACCCGGGCGCGCGAGCTGAAGCTCCGCGTCGGCGCGGAGGGGGTCCGGACCCACGAGCAGGCGGCCCGCCTGCGGCAGCTGGGCGTACTGGCGGCGCGCGGGCCATTCGTGACGGACTCGGCGACGGGCGACGAGGTCGACGAGCTGATCGCACGCCACCCGCACCCCTGACCCGAGGTTCGGCGTCACTTGACGGTGTCTGCGGCCCTTCGGTGGTTCCGCGCCCCGGCGCTGCGGGCGGCGGTGGGAGTGGTGCCGCGCACCCGCTTGAACGCCGCGCTGAACGAGAACGCGTCCGCGTACCCGACCGCGCGGGCCACCTCCGCGACGGTCGCGGTGTCCCGCTCGGCCAGCAGATCCGCCGCGAGCGTCATCCGGTGGCGGGTGAGGTACGTCAGCGGCGGTTCGCCCACCAGATCGGCGAACCGCTTCGCCAGCGTCGAGCGCGACACCCCGGTGCGGGCCGCCAGGGTCCCGACCGTCCACGGCGCCGCCGGTTCGGCGTGCAGGAGGCGCAGCGCGTGGCCGACGACCGGGTCGCGCCGGGCCGTCCACCACGCCGGTGGCTCGCCGCCGGGCCGGTCGAACCACTCGCGCAGCGTGCAGACGAGCATCCAGTCCAGCAGCCGGTCGAGCACCACCTGCTGGCCCGGCGCGTCGACGGCGACCTCGGCGGCGAGGTGGTCGAGCACGGCGTCGCCGGTGCCGCCGCCGGCCACGCGCAGCACGACGGGCAGGGCGTCCAGCAGCCGGCGGCCGACCTCGCCGCGGACGGGGTAGGCGCCGGTGATCAGGGTCGTCGGGCCGGCGCCGGGGTCGTGCCAGCCGCGCCGGTGCCGGGTCCCGCCCTGCTCGGGCGTCGCGCAGAACTCGCCGCAGGCGACGGGTTCGGCGTCCGTGCCGGGTTCGTCGACGAAGGTGAACGTCCCGGGGCCGCGCACGACGACCGTGTCGTAGGCGCGCAGTGGTTCCGGGGTGCCCCGCTCCGGCACGATCCAGCCGCCGCCGGCGAGGACGGTGCAGAGGGTCAGCGGCGCGCCGTCGACGAAGTGCAGCGCCCACGGCGGGGACAGGGCGGAGCTGCCGAACAGCGAGCCGTGGGCGCGCACGTCGCGGAAGAGGTCGTCCACGGGGCGAGATTAGACGATCGCGTAGGCAATCCGGTGTTTCACCCATGGCATCGTCCGAGCGGACCGGGTTGAGTGGAGGTCATGACCGCGCTGACCGAAGACGACCTCGACTTCCTCCGCCGTCCCCTCCACGGCTTCCTGACCGTGGCCGGTGGCGAGCCCCGCCCGGTGTGGTTCGAGGCGACGGCCGAAGGCACGATCCAGCTGTTCACGGAACCGGACTCGCCGAAGGTCCGGCGGATCCGCCGAGATCCGCGGGCGTCGCTCGTCGTGGCGGCGCCGGTGGGGGAGCGCGAACGGTGGGTCGCGGTCACGGGCCGGGCGTCCCTCGAACCCGGTGGCGCGCACGACCTCGCGACCCGCTTGGCCGCGCGCTACTGGGACCTGGCGGACCCGGCCCGCGCCGCGGACCTGAAGGGAATCCTGGCCACGGACCAGGCCCGCCTGGTGATCCACCCGGAGAAGGTGCACCGCTACGCATACTGACGGCGAGCCGGGAATGTCAGACCCCGCGGATGGAACGGGTACCGGGGGCGGCGGCCCGTCACCCCAGCTCGGCGCGCACCTGCCTCGCCGCCGCGACCAGGTTGCGCAGCGCCGGTTCCACCTCCGCGTACCCGCGGGTCTTCAGCCCGCAGTCCGGGTTCACCCACACCCGCGCGGCCGCCACCGCGCCGACCGCCGTCCGCAGCGCGGCCGCCACCTCGGCTGTCGACGGCACCCGCGGCGAGTGGATGTCGTACACCCCCGGCCCGACGCCGCGGCCGAAGCCG
The DNA here is from genome assembly GCF_053605345.1 of Amycolatopsis sp. NPDC003865. Taxonomy (NCBI): domain Bacteria; kingdom Bacillati; phylum Actinomycetota; class Actinomycetes; order Pseudonocardiales; family Pseudonocardiaceae; genus Amycolatopsis; species Amycolatopsis sp. NPDC003865. Next base: position 365,026 of record NZ_JBSGJA010000006.1, read on the forward strand.
GCCAGGTCCGTGAGCACCTCCAGCTTCGACCGCGCCGCCTCGATGCTCGTGACGTCGGCGTCCAGCGCGTCGATCGCCGGCAGCACCTCGCCGAACTCCGAGTAGCACAGGTGCGTGTGGATCTGCGTCGCGTCCGAGATCCCGGACGTCGCCAGCCGGAACGACGACACCGCCCACTCGAAATAGGCCTCGTGCGAAGAGGCGCGCAACGGCAGCAGCTCCCGCAACGCCGGCTCGTCGACCTGGACGATCCGGATGCCCGCCGCCTCCAGGTCGTGCACCTCGGCGCGGATCGCCAGCGCCACCTGGCGCGCCGTCTCGGCCAGTGGCCGGTCGGTGCGGACGAACGACCACGCCAGCATCGTCACCGGGCCCGTCAGCATGCCCTTGACCGGCTTCGGCGTCAGGCTCTGCGCGTACCGCGTCCACGACACGGTCATCGGCGCCGGCCGTGCGACGTCGCCGTGCAGGATCGGTGGCCGGACACACCGCGAACCGTACGACTGCACCCAGCCGTGCGCCGTCGTGGCGAACCCGGCCAGCTGCTCGGCGAAGTACTGCACCATGTCGTTGCGTTCCGGTTCGCCGTGCACGAGGACGTCGAGCCCGAGGTCCTCCTGCAGCCGGACGACCCGCTCGATCTCGGCGCGCATCGCGGCCTCGTACCCGGCGTCGTCGAGCGTGCCCGCCCGGTGCGCCGCCCGCGCCCGGCGCACTTCGGCCGTCTGCGGGAACGAGCCGATCGTCGTGGTCGGCAACGGCGGCAAGCGCAACGCGGCCTGCTGCGCCGCCGCCCGCCGCGCGTACGGCGGCCGGGCGGCCTCGTCCGGCCGCGTCGAGGCCTCGGGTGCGGGCACCGGGTCCGCGACCGCCCCCAGGTCCACGGACTCGCCGCGCAGGGCACGCCCGAGCAGCACGACCTCGTCGACCTTCTGCCGCGCGAACGCCAGCCGGTCCTTCAACCGCGGGTCCAGGTCCTCCCGCGAGACGTCGTGAGGCACGTGCAGCAGCGAGCACGACGTCGTCACGCTGACGGACTTCGCGACGCCGAACAGCGTCGCGGCGCGGCTCAGCGCGCGCCGCGGGTCGGTCCGCCAGACGTTGCGCCCGTCGACGACCCCGGCCAGCACCTCCTTGTTCCGCAACGCCGGCTCGGCGGCGACGGCGTCCACAAAGGACTCGTCGGTGACGAGGTCGACGGCCAGCGCGTCGATCGGGGCCCTGGCGAGCACGCCCAGCCCGCGGCCCAGACCGCCGAAGTACCCGGCGACCAGCAGCTTCGGCCGCGCGGCCGCCTTGCCCAGCCAGTGGTACGCGCGGATCAGCGCGTTCAGCTCGGCCTCGGTGCGGTCGGCGGCGAAGGCGGGCTCGTCGAGCTGCACCCACTCGACGCCTTCGTCGTGCAGCTTCGCCAGCAGATCGGCGTACCGGGGCAGGAGCGTGTCGAGCAGGTCCAGCGGGCGGAACCCGCCGGTGCCCTTGCTCAGCAGCAGGAACGTCACCGGCCCGACGAGCACCGGCCGCGTCTCGATCCCGAGCGCGCGGGCCTCCCGGTACTCGTCGAGGGGCTTGGACCCGGCGAGGGCGAACTCGGTGTCCGACCCCAGTTCGGGCACGAGGTAGTGGTAGTTCGTGTCGAACCACTTCGTCATCTCCCACGCCGGCGCGTCCTGGACGCCCCGCGCGGCGGCGAAGTAGGTGTCGAGCGGCGAAAGCCCCGGCCGGACGGGCAGCACGCCGAACAGCTCGGCGGTGTCCAGCACGTGGTCGTAGTGCGAGAACGTGTTGGACGGGATCGAATCCAGCCCGGCGTCCCGCAGGTCGAGCCAGGTCCGCTGCCGCAGTTCGCGGCCGGCGGCCAGCAACGCGGCCGCGTCGATCCTGCCCTCCCAGTAGCGTTCCAGGGCGCGCTTCAGCTCCCGGTCCGGGCCGATCCGGGGGTAGCCGAGCACAGTGGTGCCGATGGTCACAGCTCTCTCCTCGCGAGCTAGTCCGAAGAGCCCGGACGCGCGCGAAGGCGAGCGTTTCGGTCGTGCCCATCCCGCGAGGCCCGGACTCGCGCACGCCGTCGGCGCGCGCACCACGGGCAGGTCTTCGGACTCGTGGGCGTACCGCTCGCGCCTACCGGCCGTCGCTTCCCGAGCTGTTTCGCCCAGTGCTTCTTGACGGCTTTCGTTCCCACTCACCGCTGCGGGGCAGTCCCGGATTCGCACCGGGTTCCCTCTTGCCTCCCCGGGACGCGAGCGCCCCGGGGAACCAGTGGCGTGCCCGAGTCTAGGTCACTTGTCGAGGTGGACGGCGAAGAACTCGGTGAGCTTGGCGACGGCGAGGTCGATGTACTCGCGCTTGTCGTAGAGGTCGACGTGGCTCGCGCCCGCGATCCAGTGGACCTCCGCGGGGCCGGTGGCGCGCCGGTGGGCCTCCAGGCCCATCCACGCCGTGACCGCGCGCTCGCCGAGGACCTGCAGCATCGGGCGCGGGCCGATCAGCGGGACGGCGTGGAAGACGTCGCTCGCGGCCATTTTGTCGACGCTGTCCCAGGTGAGGAACTTCGCCGAGCGTTCGTGCCGGCCGCGGGCGCCGCAGTAGTACTCCCAGCCCTCGACGCCGTGGTGCCCGCCGAGCGCGCCGGCTTCCGCGGCGGTCTCGGGGAACATCGTCAGCACGCCGGGGTCCTCGCCGCGGGCGGCGGCGGTGCGTGCTCGTGCCGCGGCGTCGAGCAGGCCCTGGAACACGGCCGGGTCCTGGGTGCCGTCGGCGCCGTAGCGGAACTGGCGGGCGGGTTCGGCGGTGCAGACGGTCGCCACGGCCTTGACCCGGTGGTCGCCGCCGGTGGCGGCGAGCGAGTAACCCCCGGAGGCGCAGATACCCAGCAGCCCGATCCGGCCGGCGTCGACCTCCGGCCGGGTGGTGAGGTGGGAGACGGCGGCCTTGAAGTCTTCGATCCGCTGGGCGGGGTCTTCCAGACCGCGCGGCAGGCCGCCGGATTCGCCCTGGTGGGCGGCGTCGAAGGCGAGGGTGACGAATCCGCGGTCGGCCATCAGGCGGGCGTAGGTGCCGGAGGTCTGCTCCTTGACGCCGGTGCCGGGGTGGCCGACGACGAGGGCCGGGCGCGGGGTGTCCGCGTCGTCGGGGACGTAGAGGTGCGCGGCGATGTCGAGGCCGGCGCTGGGGAAGGTGACGGTGGTCTTGGTCATGGAGACACCATCGCCCGGGACCGCGGGGCGGAAAAGCCGCGAGTTCCTGCCTGGGAAGGATCCTGCCCCCGCACGAGGCACCGCGGAAGCTCCACACTGGAGTCATGACCACCTGGACACCCGAAGACCTCGCCCGGCTCGCCGAGCGCCACTCCCTCGTCCTGACCGCCGGGGACGGTGGCGGGCCCGGCGTCGAAATCGGCATGGCGGTCGTCGACGGCGGGGTGTACGTCCGCGCCTACCGCGGTGTCCGCTCGCGCTGGTACCGCGCGGCGAGCGAGCACGGCCACGGCCGGATCGAGGTGGACGGCGTCACCCGCGAAGTGTCGTTCACGACCGGCCTCGAGCCACCCGCCGGGCTCGACGCCGCCTTCGCCGGGAAGTACGGACCCGCGTCCGACGCGCTCGTCGCGAGTCCCGAGGCCCGGGCGGCGACGATCAAGATCGACCCGGCGGCGTGAAAAAGCCCGGCCCGCCCCGAAAGGCGTGGCCGGGCTCGTCGGCGGGACCTCAGTCCCAGTCGAGCGCACCGCCCGACTGGTACTCGATGACGCGGGTCTCGAAGAAGTTCTTCTCCTTCTTCAGGTCCATCGCCTCCGACATCCACGGGAACGGGTTCTCGGTCTCGCCGAAGATCGGGGCCAGCCCGATCTGCTGCGCGCGGCGGTCGGTGATGAAGTGCATGTACTGCTCGCACAGCTGCGCCGACAGGCCGAGCATGCCGCGCGGCATCGTGTCGCGCGCGTACGCGACCTCCAGCTCGCACGCCTCCTTCAGCATGCCGCGGACCTCCGCCTGGAACTCTTCGGTCCACAGGTGCGGGTTCTCGATCTTGATCTGGTTGATGCAGTCGATGCCGAAGTTCAGGTGGATCGACTCGTCGCGCAGGATGTACTGGTACTGCTCGGCGATGCCGACCATCTTGTTCCGGCGGCCCAGCGAGAGGATCTGCGCGAAGCCGGTGTAGAACCACATGCCCTCGAAGATCACGTAGAACGCGACGAGGTCACGCAGGAAGGCCTGGTCGGCCTCCGGCGTTCCGGTCTCGAAGTCCGGGTTCTCCAGGTTCTGCGTGTACTTCAGCGCCCACGCGTCCTTGTCCGAAATGGACGGGACCTCGCGGTACATGTTGAACAGCTCGCCCTCGACCAGGCCGAGGCTTTCGCAGATGTACTGGAAGGTGTGCGTGTGCACGGCCTCCTCGAACGCCTGGCGCAGCAGGTACTGCCGGCACTCGGGGTTGGTGATCTGCCGGTACACCGCGAGCACGATGTTGTTGGCCACCAGGGACTCCGCGGTCGCGAAGAAACCCAGGTTGCGCTTCAGCATCTGCCGCTCGTCCTCGGTGAGGCCGTCCGGCGACTTCCACAGCGCGATGTCGGCCTGCATGGCGACCTCGGTCGGCATCCAGTGGTTGTTGCAGCCGGCGAGGTACTTCTCCCACGCCCACTTGTACTTCATGGGCAGCAGCTGGTTGACGTCGGCGCGCGCGTTGATCATGCGCTTGTCGTCGACGTTGATCCGGGCGGCGCCGACCTCGATCTCCCCGAGGCCGGTCGCGTCCGTCGTCTCCACGTTGGTCATCTGTGCAGGGGTTCCTTTACTGGCAGGCTTCGCAGTCGGGGTCGTCGATGCGGCAGGCGGCGCCTTCGGTGGCGACGAAGTCGACGTCCGGCGCCGGCTTCGGCTCGGGGGACGGCGACGGGGCCGGGGACGGCGCGGGTGCCGGGGCCGGGGTGGCCGCGGGAGCGGGCGCCGGGGTGGCCGAGACGGCGTTCAGCTTGCCGTCGGTGCCGCGCAGGGTGCTCTTCTCCACGTGCGTCGCGGACTGCGCCCGCAGGTAGTACGTGGTCTTGAGGCCCTTGTGCCACGCGTAGCGGTACAGCTCGTCGAGCTTGCGGCCGCTCGGCGCCGCGATGTACAGGTTCAGCGACTGCGCCTGGTCGATCCACTTCTGGCGCACCGAACCGGCGTCGACGATCCACTTCGACTCGATCTCGAACGCCGTCGCGTACAGCGCCTTCAGGTCGTCCGGCACGCGGTCGATCTGGCCGAGGGACCCGTCGAAGTACTTCAGGTCGCTGACCATGACCTCGTCCCAGAGCCCGCGCTCCTTGAGGCTCTTGACCAGGTGCGGGTTCACGACGGTGAAGTCGCCGGACATGTTCGACTTGACGAACAGGTTCTGGAACAGCGGCTCGATCGACTGGCCGACGCCCGAGATGTTGGAGATCGTCGCGGTCGGCGCGATCGCCATCACGTTGGAGTTGCGCATGCCGACGGTCTTGACGCGCTCGCGCAGCGGCGCCCAGTCCAAAGTGGACGACAGGTCGACGTCGAGGCCGTCACCCTGGCGCGCGTCGATGAGCAGCTGCATCGAGTCGATCGGCAGGATGCCCTTGCTCCACAGCGAACCCTCGAAGGACTGGTACTGCCCGCGCTCCTCGGCGAGGTCGGTCGACGCCGAAATCGCGTAGTAGGAGAGGTGCTCCATCGAGACGTCGGCGAACTTCACGGCCTCCTCGGAGGCGAACGGGACGCCGATCTCGAACAGCGCGTCCTGGAAGCCCATGATGCCCAGGCCGACCGGACGGTGACGCAGGTTGGAGCGGCGCGCCTCCGGGATCGTGTAGAAGTTGATGTCGATCACGTTGTCCAGCATGCGGACGGCCGTGCGCACGGTCTTCTCGAGGCGCTTGGTGTCGAGGCCCTCGGGCGTGACGTGCTTGAGCAGGTTCACCGAGCCGAGGTTGCAGACCGCGACCTCGTCGGTGGTCGTGTTCAGCGTGATCTCGGTGCACAGGTTCGACGAGTGCACGACGCCGACGTGCTGCTGCGGCGAGCGCAGGTTGCACGGGTCCTTGAACGTGATCCACGGGTGACCGGTCTCGAACAGCATGGTCAGCATCCGGCGCCACAGGTCGACCGCGCGGATCCGGCGGAACACCTTGATCTCGCCGCGGTCGGCCATCGCCTCGTACTCGCGGTAGCGGGCGGCGAACTCGTTGCCGTAGAGGTCGTGCAGGTCCGGGGTTTCGTTCGGCGAGAACAGCGTCCACTCGGCGTTCGCCTCGACGCGGCGGAGGAACTCGTCGGGCACCCAGTTCGCGGTGTTCATGTCGTGGGTGCGGCGGCGGTCGTCACCGGTGTTCTTGCGCAGGTCGAGGAACTCCTCGATGTCCACGTGCCAGGTCTCGAGGTACGCGCACGCCGCGCCCTTGCGCTTGCCGCCCTGGTTGACCGCGACCGCGGTGTCGTTGGCGATCTTGAGGAACGGCACGACGCCCTGGGACTGGCCGTTGGTGCCCTTGATGTGCGCGCCGAGGCCGCGGACCGGGGTCCAGTCGTTGCCGAGGCCGCCCGAGTACTTCGCCAGCAGTGCGTTGTTCTTGTAGGCCTGGAAGATCGAGTCCAGGTCGTCGTCCACGGTGGTCAGGAAGCAGGACGACAGCTGCGGGCGCGTGGTGCCCGAGTTGAACAGCGTCGGCGTGGACGCCATGAAGTGGAAGCTCGACAGCAGTTCGTAGAACTCGATCGCGCGGGCTTCGCGGTCCTTCTCGCGGATGGCCAGGCCCATGGCGACGCGCATGAAGAACGCCTGCGGCAGCTCGAAGCGGGTGCCGTCGTGGTGCTGGAAGTACCGGTCGTAGAGCGTCTGGAGGCCGAGGAAGCCGAAGTCGAGGTCGCGCTCGGGCCGGATCGCGGCGGTGATCTTGTCGAGGTCGAAGCGCTGCAGCTCGGCGTCGACCAGCTCCAGCTCGATCGCGCGGCGCAGGTAGGCGCGGAAGTACGGCGCGTACTCGCTGGTCATCTCGTCCTGGCTGGCCTGGCGCGGCTTGCCGGCCAGGTAGCTCAGGGCTTCGCCGCGCAGCTTGTCCAGCAGCAGGCGGGCGGAGACGAAGGAGTAGTTCGGCTCCTGCTCGACGAGCACGCGGGCGGCCAGGACCTGGGCCAGGGCCAGCTCGTCGGCGCTGATGCCGTCGTAGAGGTTGCGCTTGGCCTCGGCCAGCACCGGCTCGGCCTCGACGTCGTCGAGCCCGGCGACGGCCTCGCCCACGACGTGGGACACGCGGGCCCAGTCGAGCGGGCGCAGGACGCCGTCGGCGCCCTTGACGTTCAGGGTCGCTTCGGTGGTGGCCGGCTTGGCGGCCTCGCGGGCCTTGCTGCGCTCCTCGCGGTAGAGGACGTAGGCGCGGGCGACCTTGTGGTGCTCGCCGCGCATCAGCGCGAGCTCGACGATGTCCTGGATCTGCTCGATGTGCAGGGCGGTCTCGGGGCCGGCGTGGCGCAGCAAGGTGGTCTCGACCTGCTGGGTCAGCTCCGCGACGACGTGGTGCACGCGGGAGGACGCGGCGGCGTCGCCGCCCTCGACCGCGAGGAACGCCTTGGTCAGCGCGACCGAGATCTTCCCGGCGTCGAACGGCGACACGCTGCCGTCCCGCCGGATGACCCGGATCGCGGTGGGTGAGGCGGTCGCGGAGGGCCGCTGACCGGTTTCGACTGACATGCGTGTCTCCAAGTTTCGGGCGCGTTGGATCGCCACACGGCCTCGCGAGGCCGTGCGCTGCAGGTTCTTCAAAGCTGCCCGGCCACCCTCCGCAGCGGTCTCCCCGTCGCTGGGGGCTGCCGGTCACCAGAGACTACATGTAGGGGTCGGTCCCCGCGCGGGACCCAAGGGATGGCGTGTCGAGGGCTCACCCTGGCGGGTTACGTGATCACCCAGAGGTGCAGTTCAGGCGCCGAAGCGCAACTCCGAGGACGGCAGTTCCAGGCTCGCCACCGGACGCCGTCCGGCGAGGTAGCCGAGTGGGCCGTCCGGGTTGAAGCTCCAGTCCGCCGACGCCGGGCGCGGGCGGATCTTCGCGCCCACCGGGGTGCGCAGGAGACCGTCGCGCTCCTGGACCACCTCGAACGACGTCGGCACCCGCAGCGGCAGGCCCGGGCGGCGCTTGAACGCCGCCGTCGCGATCCAGTCGTCCGCCGTCGCCGCGGTCGCCGTGAAGGTGCGGCCGCCGGTGAAGTCCAGCGTGGCCAGGCCCTTCGGGATCGCCCACAGCTCGCGGCCGCCGGCCATCGACACCTCGCTGTCGACCCAGATCTCGGTGATCGAGCAGGACACGCGGCGCGCCTTGATCGACACCGCCGCGAGCAGCTCGTGGTAGGACAGCTGCCCGGGCGGGGTGTAGTCGATCCACGCGGTGAAGACCGCCGCCATCCCGGCCACCACCAGCGGCTCCGCGGGCAGCGCGGGGAGCGCGGACGGCGGCACGCGCCAGATCGAGACGCGCGCGTCGGCGGTCAGGTGCCAGGGCTGCGGTGGGTAGAGGCTCATTCGTCCAACCAGGGGAGGTACGGGGGCAGGTCCTTGTCGACGCGCATGCCGAACTCCGGCGGCCGCTTCTGCAGGAACGACATGACGCCTTCGACCGCGTCGGGGCTCGTGCCGAGCCCGCCGATCAGCTTCGAATCCAGTTCGTGCACCGGGAACGGCGACCCGGCGCTCGCCATCCGGTAGAGCAGCTGGCGGGTCACCGCGACCGACACCGGTGCCGTGGTCGCGACGATCTCCCGCGCCAGCTCGTACGCCTCGTCGAGGACGGTTCCGGTCGGGAAGACCTTGTGCACCAGGCCCTTTTCGAGCGCTTCGGCCGCCGGGAACACGCGGCCGCTGATCATCCAGTCCAGCGCCGTGCCCATGCCGACGAGCCGGGGGAGGAACCACGCCGACGCGCCTTCGGGGTAGATCCCGCGGCGGGTGAAGACGAAGCCGAACCGGGAGTCCTCCGACGCGAGGCGGTAGTCGCACGACAGCGTGATCGTGACGCCGCCGCCGACCGCCGCGCCGTGCAGGGCCGCGATCACCGGCTTGTTCATCGCGAAGATCCGCTTCGAGCACCGGCCGGCGGGCTCCTGCCACGCGGCGTCCGGCCCGGTCGACGGGTCGAAGTCGAAGCCGCCCTGGGACAGGTCGGCGCCGACGCAGAAGTCCTTGCCCGCCCCGGTCAGCACGACCACGCGGACGTCCTCGTCGCGGTCCGCGCGGTCCATCGCCGCGCCGAGCTCGTCGGCCATCCGGATCGTGTAGCCGTTGCGCGCCTCGGGACGGTTCAGCGTCACCGTGGCGATCCGGTCCGCGACGGCGTAGGTGATCTCGGCGTAGTCGGCCATGGGAGAAAGCTATTGCAGACCCGCGCTACTGGCAAGATGTCAATAGTGGTTCCGCAGCGTCCGGGGCGAAACAATCAGGCGTGCTTGATTTTTCCGGCGGCCGGTGCCACCCTGGCCGCAGGACGCAAGGAGGCGGGCGATGGCGGACCTCGGCGTGATCCTCGGGGATCTCGACGCGGAGACACGGACGATCGACGACGTGGTGGCGGACCTGCCCGCGTCGGACTGGGCACGCGCGACGCCCGCCGAGGGGTGGACCGTCGCGCACCAGATCGCGCACCTGGCCTGGACCGACCGCAAGGCCCTGATCGCGGCCGCGCACCCGGAGGACTGGCAGGCCGAGGTCGAGGAGCTGCTCAAGGCGGGGGAGACCTACGTCGACGACGGCGCCGCGGCCGGGGCCGAGCGGCCGCCGGACGAGATCCTCGAAGACTGGCGGTCCGGGCGCGCGGCGCTGGCCGAAGCGCTCGCCGCCGTGCCCGAAGGGCAGAAACTGCCGTGGTACGGCCCGCCGATGAGCGCGGCCTCGATGGCGACCGCGCGGATGATGGAGACCTGGGCCCACGGCCAGGACGTCTTCGACGCCCTCGGCCTGACCCGCGAGCCGACCGCGCGGCTGTGGCACATCGCGCGCTTCGGCACGCGCACCCGCGACTTCGCCTACCTGACCAACTCCCTCGCCCCGCCGGCCGAGGAGTTCCGCGTCGAACTGGCCGCGCCCGACGGCGCCACCTGGGCGTTCGGCCCGGAGGATGCCGAGCAGAGGCTCACCGGCAGTGCGCTGGACTTCTGCCTGGTCGTCACGCAGCGGCGGCACCCGGCCGACACCGACCTCGTCGCGAGCGGTGCCGACGTCGAAGAGTGGCTGACCATCGCGCAGGCTTTCGCCGGGCCGCCCGGGGACGGGCGCAAGCCGGGGCAGTTCGCATGAGCTACCGCATCGGCAACGCGTCGGGCTTCTACGGCGACCGCTTCTCCGCGGTCCGCGAGATGCTCACCGGCGGGCCCCTCGACGTCCTGACCGGCGACTACCTCGCCGAGCTGACCATGCTGATCCTCGGCCGCGACCGGATGAAGGACGCCAACCGGGGCTACGCCAAGACGTTCCTGCGCCAGATGGAGGAAAACCTCGGCCTGGCCCGGGAAAAGGGCGTCAAGATCGTCGCCAACGCGGGCGGGCTCAACCCCGCCGGGCTCGCCGGCGCCCTCCGTGAACTCGCCGCGAAGCTCGGCCTCGACGTCAAGATCGCGCACGTCGAAGGCGACGACCTGGTGGCCCGCGCGGACGAGCTGGACCTCGGGAAACCGTTGACGGCCAACGCCTATCTCGGCGCCTGGGGCATCGTCGAGTGCCTCAACGCGGGCGCCGACGTCGTCGTCACCGGCCGCGTCACCGACGCCTCGGTGATCGTCGGCCCGGCCGCCGCGCACTACGGCTGGGCGCGCGACGACTACGACGCCCTCGCCGGCGCGGTCGCGGCCGGGCACGTCATCGAATGCGGCGCCCAGGCCACCGGCGGCAACTACGCCTTCTTCACCGAGCACTCCCTGGGCGTGCCGGGCTTCCCGATCGCCGAGATCGAGGCCGACGGCTCCAGCGTCATCACCAAGCACCCCGGCACCGGGGGCGTGGTCAACACCGGGACCGTCACCGCACAGCTGCTGTACGAAATCACCGGCGCGCGGTACGCCGGGCCCGACGTCACCACGCGGATCGACGCGCTGTCGCTCACCGAGGACGGACCCGACCGCGTCCGCATCTCCGGCGTCCGCGGGGAAGCTCCGCCGCCGACGCTCAAGGTCGCGCTGAACACGCTCGGCGGGTTCCGCAACGAGACGACGTTCGTCCTCACCGGACTCGACATCGAGGCGAAAGCCGCGCTGGTGCGGGAACAGCTCGAAGCGTCCTTGAAGGACCGGCCGCCCGCCGATGTCCGGTGGACCCTCGCCCGCACCGACCACGCGGACGCCGACACCGAGCAGACGGCGAGCGCGCTGCTGCACGTCGCCGTCAAGGACACCGACCCCAAGGTGGCCGGGCGGGCGTTCACCGGCGCCGCCGTCGAACTCGCCCTGGCCAGCTACCCCGGGTTCCACGTCACCGCGCCGCCGTCGGACGCCTCGCCCTACGGCGTCTACACCGCGGCTTATGTTCCCGCGGAAAAGGTTCCGCACGTCGCTGTCCTGCCGGACGGGATGCGGGTCGACATAGCGCCTTCGGCGTCCACACTGAACTTGTCCGATGTGGACGAACCCGCGCTGCCCGAACCCCTGGACCACGGGCCGGTGCGCCGCGTGCCCCTGGGCACGATCGCCGGGGCCCGCAGCGGCGACAAGGGCGGCAACGCCAACCTCGGCGTCTGGGTGCGCTCGGAGGCGGCCTGGCGGTGGCTCGTGCACCGGCTGACCGTGGCCGAGTTCAAGCTGCTGCTGCCCGAGACCGCCGATCTGCCGGTGACGCGGCACCTGCTGCCGAACCTGTGGGCGATGAACTTCGTCGTCGAAGGCATCCTCGGGGAAGGCGTCGCGTCGCAGGCGCGGTTCGACCCGCAGGCCAAGGCCTTCGGCGAATGGCTGCGCTCCCGTGAGATCGACATCCCCGAGGTGCTCCTGTGACCGACCCCTTCCGGACGCCCGAACGGGCCGAGCTGCGCAAGACGGTGCGCAGGTTCGTCGAGCAGGAGGTCCTGCCGCACCTCGACGACTGGGAACGTGCCGGCGAGCTGCCGCGCGATCTGCACCGCAAGGCCGGCGAGCTGGGGCTGCTGGGGGTCGCCTTCCCGGAGGAGATCGGCGGCGGCGACGGCAACTACCTCGACGCGCTGGTGGTCGCCGAGGAGATGCACTACGCCGGCGGCTCCGGCGGGCTCTTCGCGTCGCTGTTCACCTGTGGCATCGCCGTCCCGCACATCGCCGAGGCGAACGACCCGGTCCAGCTCGAACGCTGGGTCCGCCCGACGCTGGCCGGGGACAAGATCGGCTCCCTCGCCGTGACCGAGCCCGACGGCGGCTCGGACGTCGCCGGGATCCGCACCACCGCCGTCCGCGAGGGCGACGAGTACGTCATCAACGGCGCCAAGACCTACATCACCTCCGGCTGCCGCGCGGACTTCGTCACCACGGTGGTGCGCACCGGCGGCGACGGCGCGCACGGGCTTTCGCTGATCGTCGTCGAGCGCGGGACGCCCGGGTTCACCGTGTCGCGCAAGCTCGAGAAGATGGGCTGGCTCTGCTCCGACACGGCCGAACTGTCCTACGTGGACGTCCGGGTGCCGGTCGAGAACCTCGTCGGCACCGAGAACAGCGGGTTCGCGCAGGTGGCCACCCAGTTCGTCACGGAACGGCTTTCGCTGGCCGTGCAGGCGTACGCGCACGCCCAGCGAGCGCTCGACCTGACGCTGGACTGGTGCCGGCTGCGCGAGACCTTCGGCCGGCCGCTCATCTCGCGCCAGGTCGTGCAGCACAAGCTCACCGAGATGGCGCGCCGCGTGGACGTGGCCCGCACCTACACCCGGCAGGCCGCGATCCGGCACGTGTCGGGGGAAGAGGTCATCGCCGAAGCCTGTTTCGCCAAGAACACCGCCGTCGAAGCCGCCGAGTGGGTGGTCAACGAGGCCGTCCAGCTGCACGGCGGGCTCGGCTACATGCGCGAGTCCGAAGTGGAGCGGCACTACCGCGACGTCCGGATCCTCGGCATCGGCGGCGGCACCACCGAGATCCTCACCGGCCTGGCCGCGAAGCGATTGGGATACACCTCGTGACTACCTTGAGGTCCACAGTGGACACGCGGGCCGCCGAGTTCGGCGCGAACCGCGAGGCGATGCTGGAGAAGCTCGCCGAGATCGACGCCGAGCAGGCCAAGGCCGTGGCCGGCGGCGGCGAGAAGTACGTCGAGCGCCACCGCAAGCGCGGAAAGCTCCTGGCCCGCGAGCGGATCGAGCTGCTGCTCGACCAGGACTCGCCGTTCCTGGAGCTGTCGCCGCTGGCCGCGTGGGGCACCGACTACCGCGTCGGCGCCAGCCTGGTCACCGGCATCGGCGTCGTCGAAGGCGTCGAGTGCCTGATCTCGGCGAGCGACCCGACGGTCAAGGGCGGCGCGAGCAACCCGTGGACGACGAAGAAGTCGTTCCGCGCCGCGGACATCGCCGCGCAGAACCGGCTGCCGTCGATCAACCTCGTCGAGTCCGGCGGCGCGGACCTGCCCACGCAGAAGGAGATCTTCATCCCCGGCGGGCGGATCTTCCGGGACATCACGCGGGCCTCGGCGGCGGGCTGCCCGACGGTCGCGCTGGTCTTCGGCAACTCCACCGCCGGTGGCGCGTACCTGCCGGGCATGTCGGACTACGTCGTGATGGTGAAGGAACGCGCCAAGGTGTTCCTCGGCGGGCCGCCGCTGGTCAAGATGGCGACCGGCGAGGAGTCCGACGACGAGTCGCTCGGCGGCGCCGAGATGCACGCGCGGACGTCCGGCCTGGCCGACTACCTGGCCGTCGACGAGGCCGACGCGATCCGTCTCGGCCGGAACATCATCAAGCGGCTCAACTGGACCAAGCAGGGGCCGACGCCCAAGCCGGACTACGCCGAGCCGCTGTACGACGCCGAGGACCTGCTCGGCATCGTGCCGACCGACCTCAAGGTGCCCTTCGACCCGCGCGAGGTCATCGCCCGCGTCGTCGACGGCTCCGACTTCGACGAGTTCAAGCCGCTCTACGGCTCCTCGCTCGTCACGGGCTGGGCGAGCATCCACGGCTACCCGGTCGGCGTGCTGGCCAACGCCCAGGGCGTGCTGTTCGGCGAGGAGTCGCAGAAGGCCGCGCAGTTCATCCAGCTGGCCAACCAGATCGACACGCCGCTGGTGTTCCTGCACAACACGACCGGGTACATGGTCGGCAAGGAGTACGAGCAGAGCGGCATCATCAAGCACGGCGCGATGATGATCAACGCGGTGTCGAACTCGAAGGTGCCGCACCTGTCCGTCCTGATGGGAGCGTCCTACGGCGCCGGGCACTACGGCATGTGCGGCCGGGCCTACGACCCCCGCTTCCTGTTCGCGTGGCCGAGCGCGAAGTCCGCGGTGATGGGCCCGGCGCAGCTGGCCGGGGTGCTGTCCATCGTGGCCCGCGCGGCCGCCGAGAGCCGCGGCCAGGAGTACAACGAGGAGCACGACAAGGCGATGCGCGCCATGGTCGAAGGCCAGATCGAAGCCGAGTCGATGCCGATGTTCCTCTCCGGCATGCTCTACGACGACGGCATCATCGACCCGCGCGACACCCGCACCGTGCTCGGCTTGAGCCTGTCGGCGATCCACAATGGACCAGTGAAGGGCGCCGAGGGCTTCGGCGTCTTCCGGATGTGAGTGAGCGATGATCCAGAACCTGCTGGTCGCCAACCGCGGGGAGATCGCCCGCCGCGTCTTCCGGAGCTGCCGCGACGCCGGGATCGGCACGGTCGCGGTGTTCTCCGACGCCGATGCCGCCGCCCCCCACGTGTCGGAAGCCGACGCGGCCGTCCGGCTGCCCGGCAACGCGCCGTCCGAGACGTACCTGCGGGCCGAGCTGCTGGTGAAGGCCGCGGCCGACACCGGCGCCGACGCCGTCCACCCCGGCTACGGCTTCCTGTCCGAGAACGCCGCGTTCGCCCGCGCCGTGCTCGACGCCGGCCTGACCTGGGTCGGGCCGCCGCCGGCGGCCATCGAGACCATGGGCTCCAAGGTGGAGTCCAAGCGGCTGATGGCCGCGGCCGGGGTCCCGGTGCTGTCCGAACTGGACCCGGACTCGGTGACCGAAGACGATCTTCCGTTGCTGGTCAAGGCCTCCGCCGGTGGCGGTGGCCGCGGCATGCGCGTGGTCCGCTCGCTCGACGAGCTGGCCGAGGCGGTGGAAGGCGCGAGCGCGGAGGCCGGATCCGCGTTCGGCGACCCGACCGTCTTCTGCGAGCGGTACCTGGAGACCGGCCGCCACATCGAGGTCCAGGTGCTGGCCGACACCCACGGCACGGTGTGGGCGGTGGGGGAGCGGGAATGCTCGATCCAGCGCCGCCACCAGAAGGTCGTCGAAGAGGCGCCGTCACCGTTCGTCGACGGGGGAATGCGCGAGGAGCTGTTCGACGCCGCGCGCAAGGCCGCCAAGGCGATCGACTACGTCGGCGCCGGCACGGTCGAGTTCCTCGCCGCGCCCGACGGCCGGTTCTACTTCCTCGAGATGAACACCCGGCTGCAGGTCGAGCACCCCGTCACCGAGAACGTCACCGGTCTCGACCTGGTCGCGCTGCAGCTGCGGATCGCCGAGGGCGAACGGCTCCCGGCCGACCCGCCGCCGGCCGTCGGCCACTCCATCGAGGTCCGGCTCTACGCCGAGGACCCGGCGGCCGGGTGGCAGCCGCAGAGCGGCACGCTCCACACGTTCGAAGTGCCCGGCGTGGACCGGTCGTTCACCCACGGCCCCGGGCTCCGGCTGGACTCCGGGTTCGAGACCGGCTCGGTGGTGGGGGTCCACTACGACCCGATGCTCGCCAAGGTGATCACCTGGGCGCCGACCCGTGCCGAAGCCGCCCGGCGGCTCGCCAAGGCCCTGGCCGCGGCGAAGATCCACGGTGTCGTGACCAACCGCGACCTCCTGGTGAACATCCTGCGCCACGAGGCGTTCCTGGCGGGGGAGACCGATACGGCGTTCTTCGACCGGCACGGTCTCGACACCCTCGCCGCGCCGCTGGCCACAGTGGACACCGAGCGGCTCTCGGCGCTCGCCGCGGCCCTGGCGGACGCGGCGGGCAACCGGGCGTCGGCGACGACCCAGCGCCGGCTGCCCAGCGGCTGGCGCAACGTCCGCTCGGCCGGGCAGCGCAAGGTCTTCACGGTCGCGGACCGCGAGTACGAGGTCGTCTACTCGCTGACCCGCGACGGGCTGGTGGCCGAGGGCTTCGACGTGGAGCTGGTGTCGAACGAGCCCGGCCGGGTCGTGCTGGACGTCGCCGGGGTGCGGCGCGCGTTCGCCGTCGCTCGCCACGACGAGGTGTCTTATGTGGACTCCGTGCTCGGCTCGGTGGCGCTGAAGGCCGAGCCGCGGTTCGCCGACCCGGACGCGGCTCTCGCGGCGGGGTCGCTGGTCGCGCCGATGCCGGGCACGGTCGTGCGGCTCGCCGTGCAGGCCGGGGATCCGGTCAAGGCGGGCGACCCGTTGCTGTGGCTCGAGGCGATGAAGATGGAACACCGGATCGCCGCCCCCGCCGACGGCGTGGTGGCGGAGCTGCCGGTGACGGTGGGACAGCAGGTCGAAGTGGGCACGATCCTCGCGGTGGTGGGAGAAGCAGAATGAACGCGATGAACTTCATCGAGCCGGAGGAGCGGATCGCGCTTCGCAAGGCCGTCGCCGACCTCGGCGCCAAGTACGGGCACGAGTACTACGCCCGCAAGGCTCGCGCGGACGAGAAGACGCACGAACTCTGGGACGAGGCCGGGCGCCTCGGCTACCTCGGCGTCAACATCCCCGAGGAGTACGGCGGCGGCGGCGCGGGCATCGCCGACCTCGCCGCGGTGCTCGAAGAACTCGCCGCCGCGGGCTCGCCGCTGCTGCTCATGGTCGTCTCGCCGGCCATCTGCGGCACCGTAATCTCGCGCTTCGGCACCGAAGAGCAGAAGAAGCAGTGGCTGCCCGGCATCGCCGACGGCAGCAAGCGGATGGTCTTCGCGATCACCGAGCCGGACGCCGGCTCGAACTCGCACAAGATCACCACCACCGCCAAGCGCGACGGCGACGGCTGGGTCCTCAGTGGACGCAAGGTCTACATCTCCGGCGTCGACGAGGCCGACGCGGTGCTCGTCGTCGGCCGCACCGAGGACGCGAAGACCGGCCGGCTGAAGCCCGCGCTGTTCATCCTGCCCACCGGCACCGAGGGCTTCGAGTACACGAAGATCCCGATGGACATCATCGCGCCGGAGAACCAGTTCTCGCTGTTCCTCGACGACGTCAAGCTCCCGGCCGAGGCGCTGGTCGGCGAGGAGGACGCGGCCATCGCGCAGCTGTTCGCCGGGCTCAACCCGGAACGCATCATGGGCGCGTCGTTCTCCCTCGGCATCGCCCGGTACGCGCTGGCCAAGGCGGTCGGCTACGCGAACGAGCGGCAGGTCTGGGGCGCGCCGATCGGCACCCACCAGGGCCTCGCGCACCCCCTCGCCGAGATCAAGATCGAGCTGGAACTGGCGAAGCTGATGACGCAGAAGGCGGCGTCGCTCTACGACTCCGGGGACGACTTCGGCGCGGGTGAGTCGGCCAACATGGCCAAGTACGCCGCCGCCGAGGTGGCCATCCGCGCGACCGACCAGGCCGTGCAGACCCACGGCGGCAACGGCCTCGCCACCGAGTACGGCCTCGGCACGCTGGTGACGGCGGTGCGGCTGGGCCGGATCGCGCCGGTCAGCCGCGAGATGGTGCTCAACTTCGTCGGCCAGCACAGCCTCGGCCTCCCGAAGTCCTATTAGGAGTCGACATGTCCACGTTGGACGGCAAGACGATCATCATGTCCGGCGGCAGCCGGGGCATCGGCGAGGCGATCGCGCTGCGCGCGGCGAAGGACGGCGCCAACATCGCGTTGCTGGCCAAGACGGCCGAGCCGCACCCGAAGCTGCCCGGCACCATCTACACCGCGGCCGAAGCGATCGAGAAGGCGGGCGGGCACGCGCTCCCGATCATCGGCGACGTCCGCGACGACGACGGGGTCGCCGCCGCGGTGGCGAAGACGGCCGAGCAGTTCGGCGGCATCGACATCGTCGTGAACAACGCCAGCGCGATCGACCTGACCCCGACCGAGCAGGTCGGCATGAAGCGCTACGACCTGATGCAGGACATCAACGCGCGCGGCACGTTCCTGCTGTCCAAACTGGCCATCCCGCACCTTCGGCGGTCGGCGAACGCCCACATCCTGACGCTGTCGCCGCCGATCAGCCTCGACGAGAAGTGGTTCACGGCCGGCCACCTCGCCTACAGCATCGCGAAGTACTCGATGAGCCTGGTGACCGTCGGCCTCGCGGCCGAACTGAAGAAGGACGGCATCGCGGCGAACTCGCTGTGGCCGCGCACGACGATCGACACCGCGGCGATCCGCAACGTCGTCGGCGCGGAGCTGGCGTCCCGCAGCCGGACGCCGGAGATCATGGCCGACGCCGCGTACGCGATCCTGACCAAGCCGAGCCGGGAGGTGACGGGGAACTTCTTCCTCGACGACGAGGTGCTGCGGGCCGAAGGCGTCACCGACTTCGCGAAGTACCGCGTCGGCGACACCGCCGAGGAAGACCTGCAGCTCGACTTCTGGGTCGAACCGGCTTGACCGGCGTCCGCGAACCCCAGCAGGAACGCAGCCGCACGACGCGGCGGCGGTTGATCGAGGCCGCGCTCGACAGCTTCGGCGAGCGCGGCTGGCACGGCGTCACGGTGGCCGGGATCGCCGAGCGGGCGGGCGTCTCCCGCGGCGCGGCCCAGCACCACTTCCCGACGCGGGAGGATCTGGTGGTGGCGGCGGTCGACCTGCTGGGCCAGTCCCAGATCGACGAGCTGAGGGCACAGGCGGCGGACCTGCCGAGCGGGGCGTCCCGCATCGAGCGCGTCGTCGAGATGGTGCTGAACCTCTACACCGGGCCGCTGTTCCGCGCGGCCCTGCAGCTGTGGGCGGTCGCGGCGACCGACGAGGCGCTGCGGGACGTGCTGGTGCCCCTGGAAGCACGGGTCGGGCGCGAGGCGCACCGGGTCGCGGTGGAGCTGCTCGGCGTCGACGAATCCCGGCCCGGGGTCCGCGAACTGGTCCAGGCCACGCTGGACCTGGGACGCGGGCTGGGCCTGGCGAACCTGCTCACCGACGACACGCGGCGCCGCAAGCAGATCGTCAGGGAGTGGGCGCGGACCCTGGAGCTGCGGCTCGCGTGAGCCGGTCCAGCGCCGCCTGGCTCTCTTCGTCGGCGGCGCGGTGGATCACCAGCAGCCGGCCGGGGTCCTGCACCGGCCGGAGCGTCTCGAACTGCAGGGTGAGCACGCCGGCCTCGGGGTGCCGCACGACCTTGCGCCCGCGGCCGTTGACCTTGACGTCCTGGCCGGCCCACAACCGGGCGAACTCGGCGTTGCCGTCGGTCAGTTCGGCGATGAGGCCGGTCAGCGCGCGGTCGTCCGGGTGCGCGGCCCACGCGGCGCGCAGGTGCGCGATCCCTTCCCGCACCACGGTTTCGCGGTCGACGTAGAACTCGCGCACCCGCGGATGCATCAGGCACAGCCACATCGCGTTGCGCCGCGACGGCGGCAGCGTGCCGAAATCCACCAGCAGCCGGGCCATTTCGGGGTTCCAGGCCAGGACGTCGTAGCGGTGGTTGAGGAGCATGGCCGGCAGCGGCGACAGGTCGCTGACGAGCCCGGCCAGCGGCGGCGTCGCGGTGGTGGCGAGCTCGCCGTCGGCACGGGGGCGCTGCCGGGTCAGGTCGAAGAGGTAGGCGCGCTCGTCGGGGGCCAGGCGCAGCGCGCCGGCCAGCGCCTCGACGACGTCCGCCGAGGGCCGCAGCCCGCGGGCCTGCTCCAGCCGGACGACGTAGTCGACGCTGATCCCGGCCAGTTCGGCGACGTCTTCGCGGCGCAGCCCCGGGGTCCGCCGGCGCGGCGGCAGACCGAAGTCCCGCGGGTCCAGGCGTTCGCGCCGGGTCCGCAGGAAGGCGGCCAGCTCCGCGGTGGGGGTCGTCATGATCGCTGCAACAGCGGAGGTGGGACTCGTGTTCCCAGGAAGCCCTTTCCCTTAACGCCGTCCCGCCGCGAGCGGAGACTCACCGACCATGGCATCGAAACTGGACACCTACCGCCTCCTGGGCCGGTCCGGGCTGCGGGTTTCCCCGCTCGCGCTGGGCACGGCGACGTTCGGCACCGAGTGGGGCTGGGGCGCGGAGAAGGCCGAAGCGCGCAAGCTGTACGACACGTACGTCGAGCGTGGTGGCAACTTCATCGACACCGCGAACACCTACACCGACGGCAGTTCCGAGCGGCTGCTCGGCGAGTTCACCCGAGACGACCGCGAGCGCCTCGTGCTGGCGACGAAGTACACGACGCTGCGCCGGCCCGGCGACCCGAATTCGACGGGAGCCCACCGCAAGAGCCTGACGGCGTCGGTGGAGGCCAGCCTGCGGCGGCTGAACACGGACTACCTCGACCTGCTTTACCTGCACGTGTGGGACTTCACGACGCCGGTGGAGGAGATCCTGCGTGGTCTGGACGACCTGGTCCGCCGTGGCACGGTGCTGTACGTGGCGATCTCGAACGCGCCGGCGTGGGAGATCTCGCGCATGCAGGCGATCGCCGACCTGCGCGGCTGGTCCCCGCTGGTGGCGCTGCAGGTCGAGTACAACCTGATCAACCGGGCGGCGGAACGCGACCTGATCCCCATGGCCCGCACGATGGGGCTCGGGGTGACGCCGTACTCGCCACTGGCGGGCGGGGTGCTGACCGGGAAGTACCGCGCCGGGGCTCCGTCGGGAAGCCGGGAGAGCTTCAACGCCGGGCTGGGCATGGTGACGGAGCGAAACCTGGCGATCGCCGACGTCGTGACGGAGGTGGCGGGCGAGCTGGGCCACACGCCGGCGCAGGTGGGACTGGCCTGGCTGCTCCAAAACCCGGCGGTGACGGCCCCGATCATCGGCGCCCGGACACCGGAGCAGCTGGAGGGCAACCTGGGAGCACTGGAGGTCGAGTTCACGGAGGCCCAGCTGGCGAGGCTGGAGGAGGCAAGCGCGATCGACCTGGGCTACCCCCATGACCTCCTGGCAGGCGACCACATCCGAGCGGTGATGCGAGGCGAGATGAAGATCGAAGCCCGCAACTAGGGAGGAGTCGGCTCGGGACCCCGAGAGAACAGCTGGGTGGTCATCCCGTCGCCTGAGGCCGGTAAATCACTTTGAGCCAGGCCCGCAACCCACAGACCAAAGGTGAGAGAACAACGCAAGCTTGCGGGCCTGGCTCAAAGTGATAGGCCTCGTTCAGGCGACGGGATGACCACCCAGCAACCCACCAGCCAAAGAGAGACGACAGCGGAGGCCATCCCAGAGCCTGCCCGCCCGGCGAGGGCATCTTTCAGGGATCTGCCCAAGGTGAGGGTCTGTTGCGACCGCTCAAGGTGAGGGTCTGTTGCGACCACCCAAGGTGGAGGCGACCACCCAAGGTGAGGTCGACCGCCCAAGGCACGAGCAACGACCGCTCACCGAGACGCCGGAACCGCTCATCGAAACAAACCGAGACCCACCGGAACCCGCATCTGCTCCGAACCGTCATAGTGTCATAAGTAACACAATCGGCCCAACGGGCGAATGACTATACGTAGCAAGACCGCAGAGGAAGGCAGTCCGGTGTCCGGTTCAGGAGTCGAGCTCACCCACCGCGCGATGGCGATGCTGAAGGCGGTGGCGGCGGGACGTGCGCAGATGTCGTGCAGCTGCGAGCCCGACCTGTTCATCGACGGATTCGCGTGCTGCGATCAGATGACGGCCCACGCGCTGGCCCACGGCGGCTACCTGCGCCCCGCCGTCGAAGCCGCCACCGGCCGGGTCCCGGCCGAACTGACCGAGGCCGGGCGCGCCGCGCTGGAGATCACCGTCGCCGCCTGAGCAGCTGCACGTGCGTCACGCACGGTCGCGGTTCGCTCAGGTGTTCGATTCCGGCTCGCGCCGGGTGAGCACCCGGGCCTCGCCTTCGGTGATCGCCACCGTGTGCTCGGAGTGGGCCGTCCGGGAGCCGTCGGCCGAGCGGATGGTCCAGCCGTCGGGGTCGTAGACGATCCGGTCGGTCGTGCGCGCGAACCAGGGTTCGAGCGCGAGCGTCAGGCCCGGCCGGAGCTTCATCCCGCGGCCGGGGGTGCCCTTGTTGGGCACGTGCAGGTCCTCGTGCATGGTGCGGCCGATGCCGTGCCCGCCGAACTCGGTGTTGACCGGGTAGCCGTACTCGGCGGCCACCGCCCCGATCGCCGCGGAGATGTCGCCCAGCCGGTTGCCGGGGCGGGCCGCGTCGATCGCCGCTTCCAGGGCTTCCTCGGTGGCGCGGACGATCCGCAGGTCCTCCTCGGCGGGGGTGCCGACGATGACCGTGCGCGCCGAATCGGCCGCCCAGCCGTCGATGCTGACCGCGAGGTCGGCGGTGAGCACGTCGCCGTCGCGCAGCACGTAGTCGTGCGGCAGGCCGTGCAGGACCGCGTCGTTGACTGACAGGCAGATGACGTTGCGGAACGGGCCCTTGCCGAACGACGGCGCGTAGTCCCAGTAGCACGACTCGGCGCCGCGCCGCTTGATCATCCCGCGTGCGTGGTGCTCGAGGTCCATCAGGTTGACGCCCACGTCGGCGAGCCGGCCGACCTCGGTGAGGATCTCGGCGACGAAGCGGCCGGTCACGTGCATGCGGTCGACTTCCGCAGGCGACTTCAGTTCGATCACGAAAACCTCGCGTCCCCAAAGGTCGGTATAGTTATACCGGAACGGTAGCACGGTCCCGGTATAGGAATACCAGTCCGGTGCGAAGGGTCACGAAAGCCCGCCCGACCTGGCAGGCTTGAGCCATGGCGGAACCCCCACCACCGGTCGACGACGAGGCGACGGTCTTCCTCCCCAGCGAGCTGCGCGGCGCCCACTGGCCGACGCGGGACCTCGACCTCTCCCGGCGACCCTACGACGAGTTCGCCACGCAGATCGTCGCGCGGCCGCCCGCCTCGCCCGTCACCGCCGGCCGCGGCGAGGGTGCCGGTTCGTCGCTCGCCCGCTCGAGCGGCCGGATGGCCGTCGCCTCGACCGTCAGCCGGATCACCGGGTTCGTGGCGAAGCTGCTGCTCGCCGCCGTTGTCGGCACCGGGGTGGTCAACGACTCCTTCACGGTCGCGAACACCCTGCCCAACATCGTCTTCGAGCTGCTCTTCGGCGGCGTGCTCGCCAGCGTCGTCGTGCCGTTGCTGGTCCGCTCCCAGGACGACCCGGACGGCGGCCGCGCCTACACGCAGCGGCTGATCACGATGGGGCTGGTGCTGCTCACCGTCGGCACGGCCGTCGCGGTGGCGATCGCGCCGCTGTTCACCACGCTCTACGTCGACAAATCGTCTCCGACGGCCAACCCGGGGCTGACGACCGCGCTCGCGTACCTGCTGCTGCCGCAGATCCTCTTCTACGGCCTTTTCGCGCTGCTCTCGGCGATCCTCAACGCGCAGAACGTCTTCGGCCCGCCGGCCTGGGCGCCGGTGCTGAACAACGTCGTCGTCACCGGCACGCTCGTCGTGTTCGCCGTCGTGCCGGGGGAGCTGACGCTCGACCCGGTCCGGATGAGCGACCCGAAGCTGCTGGTCCTCGGCCTCGGCACCACGCTCGGCATCGTCGTGCAGGCCGTCGTGCTGATCCCCGCGTTGCTGCGCACCGGGTTCCGGTTCCGCTGGCGCTGGGGCTTCGACCCGCGGATCAAGGAGTTCGGCGGGCTCGCCGCGTGGATCCTCGGCTACGTCGTGGTCAGCCACGTCGGGTTCGTCGTCACCACCCGCGTGCTGACGCACGGCAGCAGCGGCGGCGTCACGGCCTACAGCTACGCGTCCCTGCTCTTCCAGCTCCCGTACGGGATCCTCGGCGTTTCCCTGCTGACCGCGTTGATGCCGCGGATGAGCCGGGCCGCCGCCGACGGCGACACGGTCTCGCTCGTCGGCGACCTCTCGCTCGCCTCCCGCATGTCGACGGTGCTGTTCGTGCCGATCTCCGCCGTGCTGGCCGTCGTCGGCACGCCGGTCGGCGTCGCGATCTTCACCTGGGGCCGCGGCACCCTCGAAGACGCCGAGCGGCTCGGCCAGACCCTCGCCGTCTCCGCCGTCGGGCTGCTGCCCTTCGCGCTGGTCATGTTGCAGCTGCGGGTGTTCTACGCGATGAAGGACGCCCGCACGCCCACGCTGATCATGCTCGTGATGACCGCGGCCAAGATCCCGTTGCTGCTGCTGTGCCGCGAGCTGCTCGACGGCGAGCACGTCGTCTACGGCGTGATGCTCGTCAACGGCGCCGGGTTCGTCGTCGGTGCCGTCCTCGGCCAGGTCTGGCTGTGGGTCCGGCTCGGGCACCTGCGCAGCAAGCGGTCCCTGCGGGTCGGGCTGATCACCCTGTCGGTCAGCGCGCTCGGCGTCGGGGCCGCGGTGCTGGCCGGCTACGCGGTGCCCGGCTCCCTCGGCGCGATCGGCGCCGCGTGGGTGAAACTGCCGGTCCAGACCTTGCTGGGGATGGCCGTCCCGTTCGGCTTGCTGGCACTGCTGAAGCTCCCGGAATTCCGCCCGGTGACCCGGCGCGTGGGCGGTCTCCTGCGGCGGTTCGCGCCTCGTTGACGACTACGGCCACCGAGGCGATCCGGATGTCTCGAAACGGTAACGAGACCGCTGCGATCAGCGCGTTTACAATTCCGGCGCGGCTTTCTACTATCCACCCGGATCAGTCATGGGGTGGAGGTCGTGCATGACGCGCAGGGCGCGCAGGCGGCGGGACCGGGTCTCGGTCGACGAACTGCTGCAGCAGGCCGGGGTGCGCCCGCGGCGACCGGGCTCGCGCTCGGCCGAGTCGGCGACCCGGCGCGACCCCGGTGAAGAGCCGCGCGGCGCGGCGGGCCGGCTCGCGCTGGCGTCGGCGGTGCTGGTGGTCCTGGGCGGCCTGGTGGTCGTCCTGGCGTCGCGGCCCGAGCCCGTTCCGGGGACCACGCAGTTCCCGCAGCTGCAGCCGGCCACCGGCGTCCCGACGTCGACCGCGGTCGCCCTGCCGACGAGCACGACCACGCCGTCCCCGGTGGTGATGCACGCGCGCAAGACGCCGACTCCGACCCCGACGGTGACGGTCGAGCTGCCGCCGTCCCCGACGACCACGGTCACGCTGCCGTCGCCCACCTGGGACTGGGGCGGCTGCTCGCCCTACGGCTGCCGTCGCGACGGCACGCCGGTGCGCTGACGGGAAAGCAGGAGGTACGTGCCGGCGGCGAGCACGAACCCGGCGGCGAAGGTCAGGTCGCCGGTGCCGGGCACCGCCTTCGGGATCGGCGCGGTGTAGAGCGCCTGGTTCGCGAACAGCCCGACGGACACCACCAGGCCAACGAGGAACGCGGTGAACCCGGCGACGTTGCGGTGGCCCTTGTCAGCGAGCAGGTCGCCGAACTCCGTGCCGCGGCGCAGGTGGTGGTCGGCCAGCAGCACGCCGAGCCACGGCCCGATCCAGTAGGCGATCACGAGCAGGAAGTTCTCGTACGCGTGCCCGGCGTCGGCGAGCCCGAGCCAGGCCAGCACGAACCCGACCGCGCCGAACGCCAGCGCGACCGCGGCGCGGCGCCAGGCCAGCGGCAGCCGGACGCCGAGCGCGAGGAAGGCGAGCGCGCCCGAGTAGACGTTGAGGACGTTCGCGGCGACGGCGCCGAGCGCGATCGCCAGCAGCGTCGCGGCGGCCAGGAAACCGGGCAGGTGCCCGGTGAACGCCGTCGTGGGGTTGTCGTCGGCCGGGCCCGCGATGGTCGTCGAGGCGGCGCCGACGAGCATCAGGACGGTCGTCGACAGGAACAGGCCACCGCCGGCGTAGAGCCCGATCGCGCGCGGTGACGCGGTTTTCGGCAGGTAGCGCGTGTAGTCGGCGGCGTAGGGGTTCCACCCGGCGGTGTAGCCGAACGCCGTCCCGACGGCGAGCAGGAAGCCGCCGACGCTGCCGGAGTTGGTGGTGGCGCCCGCCTGCCCGAAGACGACCACGCTCGCGACGGCGAACACGACGGCCAGGACGGCGAAGACGTACTTCTCGTACGCCTGCACGAGGTTGTGCCCGAAGAAGGCGATGACGATCTGCAGCGCGACGATGAGCACGAGGCAGGCGAGCGTCGGCAGCCCGGTGAGACTGGCGAGCGCGAAGGCGCCGCTCACGCTGTTGACGGCGAACCAGCCGATCCCGGCCATGACCGACATGAGCGCGGCGGGCAGCAGGTTCCCGCGGTAGCCGAACGCGGCCCGCCCGAGCACCATCTGCGGCACGCCGTAGCGCGGACCGCGGGCGCTGAGGACGCCGTGGGCCACGGCGCCGAGCCCGTTGCCGACGACCGCGGCGAGCGCGGCCTGGGTGAAGGAGAGCCCGAAGGCGGTGACGGCGAGGACGCCGACGAAGACGGTGGCGAACTCGAGGTTGGGGGAGGCCCACGTCCACGCGAGCTGCCGGGGGGTGCCGTGCCGGTCGGCGTCGGCGACGGGCTCGACCCCGCCGGGCTCGACCGCGACGACCTTGTCGCCGTAGGAGGGGTGCTCGGTGCTCGTCATGCGAAGACGGTAGGCGACGAAGATTTCCGCGGTGTGACGGTTTTCCGTCCCGGTCACCGGGACGGGCCCGGTACCCGGCGAAGGCCCTCTCACCGGCCCCGATGCCGGTGAGAGGGCCTCCGACAGCCCCACTACGGGTCTCGCGTCAGCCGGCGTACCCGGCGACGATCTTCGTGAACGCGTACTTGTCCTGCGTGATGCCGCTGCACTCGCCGCCGCCGCTGCAGTCGCGGTTGGTGGCCCAGAACGTGAAGCGGGCCAGGTGGTGGCTCGTCGCGTAGCTGCGGATGGAGTTGAAGTTCGCCACCGTGACGGTCTCGCCCGCGTTGTCGGTCTTGCCGTTCATCGAGGAGAGGCCACTGTGCCGGTAGGCGGTGTCGTCGTTCCAGCCGAACGTCGTCTTGAGCTGGTTCTTCAGCCCGTCGACCGCGGACTTCGTCAGGGCGGCCATGTCACCGCCGCTGGAGAAGTCGAACGGCATGACCGACCAGACGTCGACCGGCGCGCCGATCGCCTTGGCCTGGTTGATCAGCCGCTTGCCCCACGAGTCGGGGCCGGTCGTGGTGGTGCCGATGGTGATGACGACCTTCAGGTTGGGGTTCTTCTGCTTGGTCAGCTTGACCGCGCCCAGGATGCGGTCCTGGACCGTGTTGTTCTGGAACTCGTCGGTGTTCTCGATGTCGAGGTCGATCGCCTTGAGGCCGTAGGCGTCGATCACCTTCTGGTACGCGCCCGCCAGCGCCGAGGCCGACGTGCACTTCGAACCCAGCTTCGTGCCGGACCAGCCGCCGAAGGAGGGGATCACGTCCCCGCCCGCGTTGCGGATGTTCTGGATCATCGTCTTGTCGGAGCCGGTCAGCGACCGGCTGCCGTCCCACTTCGGGTTGCAGGTGCCGTCCGACAGGACGAACGCGAGGGTAAACGCTTTCACGCCGGTCGCGGACATCGCCGCGGTCGGGCTGGTCTGCCCGCCCCACTGGTACAGGTACGGGGATGCGAGCACCGGGTCGACCGCGGCCATGGCCTGCGGGGCGAGCCCGACCGCCGTCGCCATCGCGGCACCGGCCGCGAGCGCGAGGGTCACCAGACGGCGCACTGGGTGCATGGGGGTCCTCCAATGTTGCAAGGTGGAGCACCTCCGGTTTGAGGCGGCGGGATCAACCCGGGAGGAGCGGTGTGTGCCACCACACAGTGGACTAGACCAATGTTGCGTGTCAACCCTTCCGAGGTCGGAAATATGACTTACGGTGCGCGCACGGCTCCGGTGTGTCGGTGGTGTGAGATTCCCCTGAAGGCGGAGTGACACCGCCCGCCATTCCGGCTACTTTGCCGAAATGGTGGGGGATTCGGTCGCCGCCGGCGGAGGGCGCCGCCCTGGCCGGTTCCTGCCCGCCGTCGTGCCGCGGCGCTGGGCGCTGTGGCGGCTGCCGCGCCGCGGCCAGGTCCTCTACCTCGTCACCATCGACGTCCTCGCCGTCGCCGCCGCCGTGCTGGCCGCCGTCCGGTTCCCGCCGCTCGCCGCCATGCTCACGCCGTTCGCGGTGCTCCTGGCCGGCATGCTCGGCTCGGCCGAGCTCGCCAGGACCGTGGAGCGCCACCGCGAGGACACCCTCCTCGGCCCCGGCGTCGACACGCCGTGGATCTTCGCCGGGGTGCTCGTGCTCCGGCCGGGGTTCGCCGTCGCACTGGTCGTGCTCTCCGCGCTGCACCAGTGGTTCCGGGTGCGCAGAAGACCCGGCTACCGGCAGGTGTTCGGCGCCGCGGCGACGGCGCTGGCCGGTCTCGTCGCCGGCGCGTTCCTCACCGCGACCGGTGTCCGCCCGTTCGGCGAGGTCCTCGACGCCCGCACCGTCGCCCTGCTGACCCTCGCCGGGGTGGTGTTCCTGGCGGTGAACGCCGCGCTCGTCACCGCCGCCGACGGCCCCCGCCGGCTCCGTGCCGCCCTTCCCGGCCACGCCTTCGACGCCGCGATGACGGCGTCGGCCCTGCCCCTCGCCTGGGCCGTCGAGTCCGCGCCCCTGCTGGTTCCGCTGCTGGCCGGCGCCACCGTCGTGCTGCACCGCGGCGGGCTCGGCCACGGCCGCCGCGACCACGTCACCCTCGACCCCGGCACGGGCGTGCTGACCGCCGCGTCCTGGCGCGGCGCCGCCGAAGCCGAACTGGACCGGCTCGGCCGCCACGGCCCCGGACAGGCGGTGCTGGTGCTCGACCTCGACCACTTCCACCAGCTCAACGACCGCTACGGCGCCCGGGTCGGCGACGCCGTCCTGCGCGCGGTCGCCGACACGCTGCGCGACGAGGTCCGGGCCGCGGACCTCGTGGGCCGGTCCGGCGGCGAAGAGTTCGCGGTGCTGCTGCCCGGCACCGGCCGCTTCGACGCCATGGCGATCGCCGAGCGGATCCGGCTGCGCGTGGCCTCGACCTTGGTGGCGCTGAAGGCTTCCGGCGACGGCCCCCAGTTCGTCGGCGTGACCGTGTCGATCGGCGTCGCGGGCTGCGCGCCCGGAGCGGAGCTGGCGGACGCGCTGCGGGCGGCGGAAGCGGCGGTGCTGCGCGCGAAGGCGGCCGGCCGCAACCGGACGATCTGCGCCGAACCGGGGTCGTGAAGTGCCTCAGGCGACGGTGATCGCGGTCAGCTTTTCGCGGAGGTAGTCCGACGCGATCACTTCCGGGTACGTCGTCCGGCCCAGCGGCGGGGCCAGCGACGTGATCCGCGCGTCGTGGTCGGTCTCGTAGAAGAAGATCAGCGACACCAGGTCCTCGTCCGGGGCGGCGGCCGCGGGCGGGAGGACGCGGTGCCGCGTCGACCGCCAGCGATCGCCCGTCCAGCGGGCCATCAGGTCGCCGATGTTGACCGTGAAGGCGTCGGGGTGGAACGGCGCGTCCTCCCACTCGCCGTCGGCGGTGTAGACCTGCAGGCCGCCGAGGCCGGCCTGGCGGTCGAGCACCGTCACCGTGCCGAAGTCGGTGTGCGGCCCGATCCGGAACTGCTCCGGCGCCGGCGCGCCGACGTGGGTCATCGGCGGGTACCAGTTGATGTTGAACGTGTAGGTCGGGTGCGCGGTGTGCCGCGTGAAGTGGCTCTCGGCCAGGCCGAGCGCCGCGGCGAAGATCTCGAGGAGGTGGTCGGACAGCGCGCGCATCCGGCGCATGTACTCCGTCGCCGTCTCGGCGAGGCCCGGGACCTCGACCGGCCAGACGTTGGGCTGGAACCAGAACCCGTCGACCTCGGCGACGCCGACGCCGAGGTCCGCGCCCGCGGAGAACGACTCCTTCAGGTCCGGCGGGGTCTCGGTGCCCTCGGCGTAACCGTTCGCCTCGACGCCCGGCGGCAGCCAGCCGCGGCCGCCGACGGTGACGGCGTAGCGCTGCTTGACGTCCTCGGGCAGCGCGAAGAACTCCCGCGCCAGCTCACGCGTCCGGCGGCGCAGGTCGTCGGGCACGCCGTGCCCGGTGACCAGCAGGAACCCGGACTCCCGCAGCGCCGCGTCGATCCGCGTCGCCACTTCGGCCCGGCCCTCGGACGTGCCCGCGAACCACGGTGAGAGGTCCACGAGCGGAACGGTTGACGGCATACCGGCTCCTCAAGCACTGTCCTATTCGGACTTTTCGACCCCGATGTCTTCGAACCACAGGTCCGGGCGCGCGGCGATGAACTCCGTCATCAGCGCGGTGCACGCGGGGTCGTCGAGCAGGGTGATCTCCACGCCGAGCCCGGCCAGCCAGTCGTGCCCGCCGTGGAACGTCGCCGCCTCGCCGATGATGACGCGCCCGATCCCGAACTGACGGACGAGCCCGGAGCAGTACCAGCACGGCGAAAGCGTCGTGACCATGATCGTGTCGCGGTAGTGCGGGCGGCGGCCGGCGTTGCGGAAGGCCGAGGTCTCCGCGTGCATCGACGGATCGTCGTCCTGCACGCGCCGGTTGTGCCCGCGGCCCAGCAGCGTGCCCGCGGTGTCGAACAGCGCGGCCCCGATCGGCACGCCACCCTCGGCTTTGCCCAGCTCGGCTTCTTCACGGGCGACAGCCAGCAGGGCGTCCGGGTCGATCGGCATGCGTCACTCTTTCCGGCCGACCCGGTCCGTGGCAAGTGTTTGACGATTCAACTGCACCATCCGGCAGATCGCGGACGGAAGCTGTCCTCGATGTCTGGCACACTGCGTCCCATGTACGGGACATCGGAACGCCTGCTCAGGCTGCTGTCGCTGCTGCAGGCCCGCCGCGACTGGCCGGGCGCGGACCTCGCGTCGCGGCTCGAGGTCGACGTCCGCACGATCCGCCGTGACGTCGAGCGCCTGCGGTCCCTGGGCTACCCGGTGCACGCGACGCCCGGCGTCGCCGGCGGCTACCGGCTCGGCGCGGGTGCCGCGCTGCCGCCGTTGCTGCTGGACGACGACGAGGCGGTCGCGGTGGCGGTCGGCCTGCGCACGGCGGCGAACGGCACGGTCAGCGGCATCGAGGAGACGTCGGTGCGCGCGCTGGCGAAGCTGGAGCAGGTGCTCCCGGCGCGGCTGCGGCCGCGGGTGGGTGCCCTGGGCGCGGCGACGGTGTCGCTCCCGGGCGGCGGCCCGGTGGTGGACGCGTCGGTGCTGACGGCGATCGCGGCGGCCTGCCGCGACCACGAGCGGCTGCGCTTCGCCTACGGCGACCACGCCGGCACGGAGTCGGAGCGGTCGGTCGAGCCGCTGCGGCTGGTCCACACGGGACGGCGCTGGTACCTGGTCGCCTACGACCTGGACCGGGCCGGCTGGCGCA
Organism: Amycolatopsis sp. NPDC003865; assembly: GCF_053605345.1. NCBI lineage: Bacteria > Bacillati > Actinomycetota > Actinomycetes > Pseudonocardiales > Pseudonocardiaceae > Amycolatopsis > Amycolatopsis sp. NPDC003865. Next base: position 396,435 of record NZ_JBSGJA010000006.1, read on the forward strand.
CGTTCCGCGTGGACCGGATCGCGGGGGTGCCGGCGCCGAGCTTCCGGTTCACGCCCCGCGAGCCGCCGGCCGAGGACCTGGCGGCGTACGTGTCGCGCCAGATCTCGTCGGCGCCGTACGCCCACCAGCTGGTGCTGCGCGTCGCGGCGCCGGCGTCGGTACTGGCGGGACGGGTCCCGCCGACGACCGGCGCGGTGGAGCCGATCGACGAGCACAGCTGCCGGGTCCGGACCGGGGCGAACACCCTGGACACGGTGCCGTACTACCTGGCGCAGTGGGGGTACGACTTCGTGGTGGAGGAAGCCCCGCCGGGGCTGGTGGAGCGGCTGCGGGAGGTGGCCGAGCGCTTCGCCCGCGCGGTCGGCTAACCCGCTTCGAGCCGGACGCGATCGCTTTCGCCGTCGGACAAGAAGGCCGCCAGCTCGCCGCCTTCCCCGGTGACTTCACGGCGTTCGGTCCCGGTCAGTTTTCGCAGCGGCCGCACGGTGACGGTGCCGTTGTCGACCGTCCACGTCGCCGACACCCGGCCGTCCACGAGCACGACCCGCTCGCCGGCCACGGAGAGCCCGCGGTGGGCGTCGTCGATGACGCGGGTCCGGTCGTCGAAGCCGAGGATCGCGTTGTCGAAGGCCGGCAGGAACCGCACGGGCGCGGGCGTGCCCGGGTCGGGGCGCGGCGCGTCCGGCAGGTCGAGCAGCTCGCGGCCGCGTTCGTCGCGGAAGGCCACCAGCTCCTCGCGCACGGCTTTCACCGCCGCGGGCAGCCCGGCCAGGCCGGACCACGCGCGCAGGTCCGCCGTCGCCGCCGGGCCGTACGCCGCCAGGTAGCGCCGCACCAGCGCCCGCCCGACCGCGTCGCCGGCGTCGAGCGGGTCGACGTCGCGGCCCAGCCACGCCGTCAACGGCAGGTTCCGCACCCCGGCTTTGACGCGCCACAGGCCTCGCGGCGGCAGCTGCGCGACCGGGATCAGCGCGGCGACCAGCATCTCGCCGAGCGGCCGCGTGCCGGCGGACGGCCACCGGTCCGCGACCGCCCGCGCGAGCTCGCCCATCGACCGCGGCTCGCCGTCGGCCAGCACCTTCCGGCCCGCCTTCGCGAGCTCGTCGAGGTCGACGCCGTCGAGTTCGCGGCGGTACACGCCGAGGACGCGCTGGCGCAGCATGGCGTCGAAGCGCGTCCGCCAGGCCAGGACGTCGTCGGCGGTGACCAGGTGGACGGTCCGGCGCATCAGGTGCGTCCGCACCACGCGGCGGCCGGTGAGCAGGTCCGACAGCTCGGCCGGGTCGAAGCCGCGCAACCGCGACCACAGCCCGGTGAACGGTTCCTGCGGTTCCTGCGCCTGCAGGCCGCCGAGGTGCGCGACGGCGTCGTGCACGGCGAGGCCGGCGCGGTCGAGCAGGAGCTGCCGGGCGAGCGTCGCGCGGTTGAGGGCTTGGGTGCCGAGGACGGTCACGTCGACTTCTGCCCGTCGAGGGTCTCGCGAAGGATGTCGGCGTGCCCGGCGTGCTGCACGGTCTCGGCGATGACGTGCAGGACGGCCCGCCGCACGGTCCATTCGGTTCCCGGCCGGTTCCACGGCGCGTCGGGCAGCGGGTGCCGCACGGACAGGTCGGGCACCGTGCGGATGACGTCTTCGCTGCGCTTGGCGACGTCTTCGTAGCGCGCCTTCACGGCGGCGAGGGTGTCGCCGGGCTGCATGGTGAATTCGTTCTGGTGGTCGATGGCCCACTGCGGGTACTCGCGCGCGGTCCCGGCGGCCAGGTCCGCCCAGGTCACGCCGTCGGGGAGGTCGAACCGCATGGCCGACGGCCCTTCGACGGCGAAGCGCAGCCAGTTCTCTTCCATCGAGGCGACGTGTTTGACGAGTCCGCCGAGGCAGAGAGCGCTGACGGTCGGGGTGGCGCCGGCCTGTTCGTCGGTGAGGCCTTCGGTGGTGGTGAGCAGGGTGGCCCGGGCGGTCGCCGGCTCGGCGACGAGGTCTTCGCGTTCGGTGCTCATGCGACCAGCGTGTCAGAGATGGCGGACAGGGAGTGTCCGCTATCGGGACACGATCGAGTGCGCTCACCCATCGTCTCGCGCCTCGGCCGGGCGGGGCTCGCTCGCGAGCGTCCGCACTACGGTCGCTCAGCCGGTGACCAGCGCACCCGGCTGCGGCACGCCGAGCATGCGCAGCACGAGGCCGCCGTACTCCTTGCCGAGCGCGGCCGGGGTCTGGCGGGCGCGCTCGGTGTACCAGCGGGCGACGTCCACGCCGAGGGAGAGCACCGCGCGGGCCGAGATGTGCGGGTCGGACACCGTGAAGACGCCGTCCTCGACGCCGTCGGCGATGACCTCGCGGACGATCCGCTCGATGCGCCGCCGCAGCTCGGCGACCACGGCGAACTCCTGCTCGGGCAGGGCCTGCAGCTCGTACTGGACGACCCGGGCGACGGTGTGGCGCCGTGCGTGCCAGGCGACGAAGTCCTCGACGATGAGCCGGATCCGTTCGACGGGATCGGACTCCTTCGCGACGACGTTCTCGACGAGCGCGAGGGTCTGCTCGTGGCCGTACCGGCTGATGGCGAAGAGCAGCGCGGCCTTGGAGGGGAAGTGCACGTAGAGAGCGGCGGGGCTCATCCCGGCGGCTCCGGCGATGTCCCGCGTGGTGGTGGCGTGGTACCCGCGCTTGGCGAAGGCTTCCACCCCGGCCAGCATCAACCGGCGAGCGGTCTCGGGCTGCACGTCCGGCCACAGATCGGCCGACAGCGACATCGTCATCCGGTGATCCTCCCAACCGCACCGCCGGGGATGGCCGGCTGTGGTCGTGCCCATTGTAAGCGGGCGCTAACCTGAGGATCTGCGGGAACCATCCCGTAAACGGGGATGACATACCGAAGATCCTCACCCGGGGCACCTCGCGTCGCCGTCGCAGGGTGTGACCGTCCCAATCCGCTGCGCCTCCGTCGCGATGCTCTGGCCGCCGGCTACCTCCCGCCGAGCGGTCATCCGTCGGGCACGTCGCCGAGAGCCACCAGCATTGGCCGGTCTTACCACCGAGGACCCGATGGCTCCGCTCCGCCGCAGTGCGACGGCATCTACGCTCAGGCTGATACGGGATGCCAGGATGGCTCCGTCATCCAACGACGTTCGATCGTGTTGCCGAGCGGGATGAGGCCGTAGTCGAGCAGCCATTCTGGTCCGCTCGCCGGTTCGGCGTGGGTCCTGTCCCAATTGGAGGGAGATCGGGCGTCTGCATCTCGACCGGGATGCGGATCGGGTGTTTCGCGAACTCCTTCTCGAGCTCTCGCTGCATCTTCCTGATTCCCTGCTTGTCGATGCCGCTGCCGGCCATCTTGGCTCTCCTCTTCAGGCCGATGTTGCGCACGACCCTACGCCCGGCCTCCGACAATTCCGGCGCGACGCACGAGGAACGCGGTTGCCGCGGGCTGCCAGCTCTGAGCGTACTCGACATCACGAAGACGCGTTGCGTCGCGACCACCGAGCTGCAAGGGGCAGGAGACCGACGACTGGCGGGTTTCGTCGCTCGAGGCATCGCACGTGGCGACGAATTCGCCGCCGCCGGCGACGAGGACGATGTCGGCCTCGTCGCCGGCGATCGGCTCGGATGCGCGCTCGACGAGGCCGAGGCGCAGTGCGGTGTGGAGGTGAGCTCGTACCCCAGAAGCGAGCCGAAGTGGGCGTAGACATCGCCACCCGAGCGGCGGCTCCGACCGCGATGGCCAGGACGTGCGTCCACGAGGTCATCCTGCTGTCCCTCGCTCGTGCCGCTGGGTCCGCAGGCCGCGGGTGGACGGCCGGGATGCCAGGGCCTTACCTGACGCAGTGGATCTCCTGCGGGGAACCGCTTTCCCCGGGCCGGGTCTCGATTTGCACGAACGAGTTCGCCAGGAGCTTCGCCCCGAGCTGCGACACCTTGTGCACTGCACCCGAGGTCAGCCGGACGGTGGTGATGAGCCCGGCGTCCCGCAGCGCGGTGGCGTGCTGGGAGGCACTGGCGAGCGAGGTGTGGACCGCGCCGGCCAGCTCGGTGGTGTTCAGTCCGCAGCTTCCGCCGAGGACGGAAAGAATGGTCGCCCTGGTGTGCCCCATGAGCTTTTCGAGCGACGGCGGCGCGGAGGTCCCGCGCGAGAGCGCGGAAAACCAGCCGGGGGCGTGCCGCACGGGGTAGACCAGCACGGGCGCCGCACGTGCGCTGGCCAGCGTGATGGGACGGCGCCAGCAGAAGAACGAGGGGATGAGGGCGAGGCCGCGGCCTTGGAGGCGCAGGTCCTGGTCCGCCGGGTAGGGAACGTGGAGTGTGTTGTCCCGCCAGGTCGAATCGCCGAACAGTTCGCGCAGCACGCCCTCGATCCCGCACGAGACCAGCAGCTCGGCAACGTGCTCCCGGCTGGTGTGGATGTGCGCCCGGATGGCCGGCCAGTACGGCGCGAGCGCGGTGCTGTGGTACTCGCGAATGTGGTCCGCCAGCAGCGGCAGGGGTTTTCGGTCGCCGCGAGCCATGCTGTGCGCCCACCGGGGGAGCCGGGTTTCCCTGGCCAGCATCGTGAGATCCGCACGGAGGTCGCGCGCGTCGGTCTCCACCAGCTGGTCAAGAGTCGTTTCGAGGTCGTAGGCCGTGGTCGGCGGCGTGAGGAAGTCAGGCGAATATCCCTTCGGCCGGGCGAGCGCCGTCAATATGGCGGTCGACGCTGGCAAGCTGGCTTTCGTTTCGCGGCGCCAATCTTCGAAAACGTGGTTTCCTTCCTGTGTCTGTAGTTGGTGCAGGCTCAGGAGTACTTCCCACAATGGGTGCGGTTCCTGGTGCACTTGGATGCGTGCCAGATCGTCTGCGGTGAAATGAATGCGCAGCAATTGTTCTGCCCCCCGGGTATGCAATGTGACGTTTGTGCGCCTGTCGTCACGGACTTTGCCTTGTTAAAGGGTCAAGTTAGGCGAATTCGCGCAAATTGACAAGTTCGTATCGAGGAAGGAACGGCTCGGACCGGTTGCATCGTGAGGTAGCCCGGCCTCGAGTGCCCAATGCTCCAAACGGTCGAACCATGCCCGGCCGGCGGGGTGGAGGACCTGGGCCGAGCGCTCGGTTTCAGTCTTGCGTGAAGGTGGTTGCCCGCGGTGTCCGGTGGTCGTAAATTTCGGTCGTCCGGCCGATTCCGGCAGTTCGACCCACTGGCGAAAACTGGAGGAAGTACCCCTATGCTCAAGACGATTGCGGCCAAGATCGGCGCCGCCACTGCGGTCGCGGCCACCGCGGGAGCCCTGCTCCTCGGCACGTCCGCCCCGGCGTCCGCCACCGAGCAGAGCCCGGCCGGTACGGCGGCTGTCTGCGGGTATTACGAACAGGGGTTGCTCAGCTATTACAACCACTGCGGTTCGACCAACGTCCAGATCCAGGTCACCTACATCGTCGGATCCGACGAATTCAAGTGCGTGACCCCGGGCATCACCAAGCTGGGCTACAACGCGACCAACGCCTGGTACACCGGCAACCTCTGCTGATTCCGCGGAACCGGCCGGTTTCGTACACCAGTTGGTGCACGGACCCGGCCGGTTTTCTGTATTCCGAGAGTGCGTTTCCAGAGGAAACGTATCACGACGCCGTAAACGGGTTCCGGGAACCGGGCGCTTCGTCAGGGCCGGCGCGACCGCGATTTGCCCGGCGACCATTCCGAACAGCGGTGACGAACGAGAGTGGGGAGCTGCCCCCGGTCGGCCGGCACCGGCGGTCAGTTCGCGATGGCCCAGCCGCCGATGGCGACGACCTTGCCCACATACCCCTCCCGGATGTCGTTCCGGGCATCTGCGTGCGCAGCCGTCGAACCGACCACTGTCACGACCGAACGGGGCCGGCATCGCGGCGGCGATGGTGCCCGATAGTCGTCGTGCGATCAAAGAAGACCTCCAGGTGGCTGCAGGCAACTGCGGGACCCGGGAGAACACCTCGCGGCTTCCCTCATGCTCCTCACGGGACTGCCGACAGCCTGGCGTCATGGGCTGAAAGAAACCTCAAAGGCGGTTTCGGCTGAGTTTGAAACTGGTCGCAGGCGTTCCACCGCATCTTGCGGCGCTGGTCCGGTGCCGGTTGTGAGTCACCGCTGCAAGCGCCGGTGGGGCACCCGGTGTGGAGCGCGCGTTAAGGCGGACGGGGTGGCAGCCAGCCGTGCGCGGGCGGCGGGGAGCAAGCTTTCAGGCATCAGTGCGGTGTTCCCGGCTGGGGGACCGCAGTGAGCCGCTTGAGCGGGAACGCGACGGTCGCGTCGGAAAGGGTTGTGGAAGCGGCCGACACATTCACCGAAACCACGACGTTGGCGGGCGCCTGCGGCCACGGCGGTCAACAGCCCGCTCCGGGGTCCGTGCTGCGTCCGTGCAGCTCGGAATCCACGGCGACCGGTGCCTACCGGCGCCGTTCATTCGGTTGCCAGGAGACCGGCCGAGTCGCTGCCGTCTGATCGGGTCGCCGGGCCGATGATGTTTACCTCAGCTCCTGCCACACCGGGTGGGTGTAGTCGGGGTCCTGCGTGCGTGGCTCAACCGGCTGGCCACTTCCGCCTCGGCGACAGTCGCGCCGTGCTCGCGGTAGAGCGTCAAGGCGTGGAACTGCTCGACCGCCTCGTTCTCGTGTCCCGTCAGCCGGCTGATGTCACCGAGTGTGCGCAGCGCGTTCGCCTGCCCGGTGGGGTTGTGGTGCCTGCGCTGCAGGGAAAGCGCTGCGGCGCAGTGGCTGCGGGCGGTGTGGTGGTCACCCAGGCGGGCCGCCTGCCAGGCGGCTGCGTTGAGGGCGTGCGCTTCCCACACCGGCCGATCCGCCGTGCGGCACAGCCGGACCGCTCGGATGGCGTGGTCAAGGGCCAGCCGGTCGGCGCTGCGGTGACCCGGTTGTGGGGTAGCAGGCACCGACGGTGTCAGGGCCGATCTCCCGCTCGATTCACGCGATCGGCGCAGTGATCGCTCTGCGTGTGAGCACTCGCTCGCCGGGCGGCGAAGGCCTGACGGCGCCCCAACTACACCGATGAACCGCTATGGATGTCCAGACTCGACGAGGTCCGAAGGGGACTTCCTCGCAGCCTTCTGACGCGCCGGGAAACCTTCGCCGGGGCGTTCGCCTCCGGGAACTCGCCCGGCTGCGGCGGTCCGCGCCGCCTCCCGGTGTGGGCCTTGCCGGTGACGCACGCCGGCGGAGGGATCCGCGCTATCCGTCGCCGTGTGCGCTGCTCGAGGCCCGGCTGGAATTCGTTACATCTCGCGGCTGTCTCGATCGCACTACCCAGGCGGAGAGTCGCTGATCCGCCCGGGTGATCACTGTGACACGGAGGTGTGGTTAGCGCGTGCAGGAGTAACTCGATCGTTGAGATTGGCGAACAATCGGAGGACGTGTGACTACGTATTGTCACGCGCGCCGCCGAGGTGACCCCGACACCGTGGAGGACGATCAGATGAGCGTGCGCCAGCCTCTGTTCGGGATGGTGGCCTATCGTCCACGGCACGGGCGCGAGCAGCGGTGGCGATGGTGGCCGCTGCTGAGGCTGCTCGCCGTCGTGATCGCGGTGCCGGTCGCCGACACTCCCGCCGGCGTGCTCGTGGTGAGCGTGGTCGCGGGCTTCGTGGCGCTGTTCGCCGCACTGCGGTGGCGGTGGATCCGCGCGCAAGCGAAGCTCGCAGAGATCCTCGAAAGCGAGCTGTCCGAACGGCCGACCTGACGCCGCGCAGCCCGGCTGCCTCAACGTGCCGTATCGGCTCGGGGTGACGATGGCACGGCCGGTTCGCTCGCCGCCGGCGGAGTCCGCCCACACTGTCTTGCTTCCGGCTGCGCGGTCGATGACCCCCCAGGCATGGGCGATCTTGTCGACGATGAGCATGCCCCGGCCACCAGGCCGTTCCGGCGATGACGTCGCGAGAACGGGGTGGACGGTGCTGTTGTCGTCGACTTCGATCCGGACCCGGCACGGCGCGGAGGTATGACTCATCCGCACTTGCAGGGGGCCGTGGCCGTGGTCGTAGGCGTTGGTCACCAGTTCGGTGGTCACCAGCAGAACGTCCCCCAGGTGGTCGTCGTCGACCCGGGTGAGGGTGCGGGAGGCCCAGCGCCGGATCTCCACGAGGGCCGGGGCGGTGGTTCCCCGCATGTCCAGAGACCACACCGGCGGAGCGGCGCTGCGTGTGCTGCTCGAATCGGGCATGACGACTCGGCCTTTCCGGCTCCGGCGTCTCGCTGCTGAAGACGGCTGCATTTCTGCGTCACCCCGGCCGTGTCGGCTTCAATCGTCGTCCTCCGACGAGGTGTTCGCGGTGCCAGGTCGACCGCGTGGCCAGTGGTCGAGGCGGCGTCTGACCGGCTTGCGAGGCAGGCCAGGCTGCGCTTCGCACTCGGATCCCGGCTGGCCGGCTGCGGCTTGGCCGGTTGCTTCCCATTCGTGCGAGATTCACACCGATCGGTCGTCCGACCGGAGCCACCGGAACCGATCACGGTCCGGTGCCGGTAGTGCCGCAGTCATCGATCGAGTTCGCGGTGTCGCTGCGTGAGCGTGTGAGCGACTTCGGCCAGTTTGACGTTGAGTTCTTGAGAGGTTCGGCGGAGGATGTCGAACGCTTCGTCGGCGGACACTCCGCGCCGGTTCGCGGCAGGTCGGACTTGCGGTCCGGGAGCAACGTGGTGGCCAGCAGCGAACCGTATCCCATGGCCGCCGAGCGGGGCCCGAACTCGGGGAACGACGGTGAGTTGGCGAGGTCGTCGGTCAAGCTGTGGCCGGGTCCGTCGTGCCGGGCGGCCTCCAGGCAGCGGTGTGGAATTCCCCGTTCGCGGCGCGCACGGTGATGCTGACCAGGTCGGCGCCGGGAACGATTCGCAGGGCCGCGTGCACCACCCGGTTCATCGCCTCCTCCAGCTATCGGCGTCCAGCAGAGTCGCGGCGAGGGTGCTGAATCGCCGTGCGAGTGGCCCGTCCGCCGCCACGCCGCACCGGTCCCAGTCTGCACCGGGCGGCTCCGCGCAGAACGCGACCCGATCGGCTTCCCAGTGGTCGTCGGTCTGCTCGTCGATCTCGGTCAATCGCGCCTCCTTTCACCGCCTGGGCCGTCTCGACGATCGTGGCGTGACTTGCCAAGGTGCGTCTGTTCAGCGCAGCTGTAGGCGGTAGCCCGGGATCAGACGGGTGCCGTGTGCAGTGAGGGTTACCCACACTGAGCCGGGACGCAGATCGGGTTTCACGTCGGCGACGATTCCGTGGCCGGGGTGGTACCGGCCGCCGGTCACATCGACGAGCGCACCGGTGGGGAACGCCTCCACACCGGGCGAGCCGTCGGGTATCAGGGGCAAAGGTTCTCGTGATGTGCTCATCTGCTTCTCCAACGGGCGGGGTGGCACGGGCTGGGTTCAACTGTCCGAGCCATCACTGCCCTGAACCGGAGTCTTAGGGCGTGTCTGACAATGGTTTGGTCCAGGTGATCACGGCGTGAAGGACGACTGCTGATCGGTAAACGGTGGCGAGCTTGTCGTAGCGAGTGGCCAGGCCCCGCCATTGCTTGAGCAGGTTGAAGCGGCGTTCGACGACGTTGCGGCCGCGGTAATCGACCGGATCGAAGGCGGGCGGTCGTCCGCCGCGGGAACCGCGGCGTTTGCGGTGCCCGACCTGATCAGCCGGCTCGGGGATCACCGCGACGATCCCGCGGTCACGCAGATGCCCGCGGATCGCCCGCGAGGAGTAGGCCTTGTCACCTCGAACACGCTCAGGCCGGGTCCGGGCTCGACCATGCCCGACCCGACGGACCGCCAGGTGCCGCATCAAGTGCGGGAACATCGGGGAGTCCCCTGCCTGACCGGGACCGACCAACGTCACCAACGGTCGGCCGTTCCCGTCAACGAGATGGTGGACTTTAGGGCGTGTATCGAAGTCGGTCAGAGCCATTCGTCGATAGCTGCGATGTGGATGGTGGCTTCGTAGCGGACGGCGAGTTTGTCGTAGCGGGTGG
>NZ_JBSGJA010000007.1:0-403623 GCF_053605345.1 Amycolatopsis sp. NPDC003865
CCGTTCATCTGGAACGTCTTCAAGAGCTACCGGTACGGCGAGATCGTCACGGTGGACGACCCGTGGGGCTACGGCAACTCGCTCGAGTGGGCGACGTCCTGCCCGCCGCCGCGGCACAACTTCACCGAGCTGCCCCGGATCCGCTCCGAGCGGCCCGCGTTCGAGCTGCACTACCCGCACATGATCGAGCGCATCCACAACGAGGGCGAGATCGGCTTCTTCGGCAAGCAGAAGGTCAACAGCCACGCGGCCCCGTCGCAGCTGCTCACCGAGGCCGTGATCCCGGGTGACCACTCCCGGGACAACGCCAGCGAGCAGGGCGACGACAAGTAACACCCCGAACGAGTGAGAGCGCGTGCCCGGCTTTTGTGAAGCCGGGCACGCGCTCTACTTATGTTCGAGCCCGGACCGGCAGACTGATCGTGCAGCGTTGCCGAACGAGGGATGACCAGTGACCCAGACCCCCGTCCTGATCACGACGACCGGCCCCGACAAGCCGGGTGTCTCGTCCGTGCTGTTCGCCGTGCTGACCCGCCACGACGTCGACGTGCTCGACGTCGAGCAGGTCGTCATCCGCGGGCAGCTCGTGCTCGGCGTGCTCGCCGGCGTGTATCGCGACCCCGAGGGCCTGCAGGAGTCCGTCGAGCAGGCGATGGCGTCGGTCGGGATGCAGGTCGACGTCAAGATCGGCTCGGCGATCGGGGACGACCCCTTCGCGCTCGGCCGCCGCGACTCCACCCACGTGCTCGTCGTGCTCGGCCGCCCGGTCACCGCACGGGGCTTCTCGGAGGTCGCGCGACGGCTGGCATCGCTCGGCGCCAACATCGACGCGATCCGCAGCGTCGCCGACTACCCGGTGACCGGCCTCGAGCTGTACGTCTCGGTCGACCAGGACACCCCCGACGCCGATGCCGCGCTGCGGTCGGAGCTGGCCGACGCGGCGGTCGAGGTCGGAGTCGACATCGCCGTCGAGCGGGCCGGGATCACGCGCCGGGCGAAGCGGCTGGTCGTCTTCGACGTCGACTCCACGCTCATCCAGGGTGAGGTCATCGAGATGCTGGGCGCGCACGCCGGCGTCGAGCCGGAGATCCGTGAGATCACCGAAGCCGCCATGCGCGGCGAGCTCAACTTCACCGAGTCGCTGGAGCGCCGGGTCGCGCTGCTGGAGGGCCTGCCCGCCACGGCGATCGACGAGGTCGCCGCGTCGATCGAGCTGACCCCGGGCGCCCGCACGACGATCCGCACGCTCAAGCGGATGGGGTTCAAGACCGGCGTGGTGTCCGGCGGGTTCACGCAGGTCATCGGCGGGCTCGTGGACGAGCTGGGCCTGGACTTCGCGGCGGCGAACGAGCTCGAGATCGTCGACGGCAAGCTGACCGGCAAGGTCGTCGGCGACGTCGTCGACCGCGCAGGCAAGGCGAAGGTGCTTCGCCGCTTCGCCGGCGAGTACGACATCCCGCTCGAGCAGTGCGTCGCGGTCGGGGACGGCGCCAACGACATCGACATGCTTTCGGCGGCCGGCATGGGCGTCGCGTTCAACGCCAAGCCCGCGCTGCGCGAGGTGGCCGACACCGCGCTGTCGCACCCGTACCTCGACGCCGTGCTGTTCGTGCTCGGCCTCACCCGCGGCGAGGTCGAGGCGGCCGACGCCGCCGACGGGCTCGAGCTGATGCGTCCGTGAGCAGCGTTCTCGACCCCCTGGGCGCCCGCTACGCCTACTGGCTCGGGCTTCCGGCCGAAGACACGTCGGACACCTCGGACGAGCTCCCCGAGGAAGTCCGGGCGATGCCGGTCATCCTGCGCATCGAACGCGCCGAGCCGCCCGGCCGCACGCCGCTGCTGGAGGCCGCCGCGGCCGCCGCGCTGGCGGTCTGCCTCGACGAGCGCTCGGAGCCCGGCGGCGAGTGGGCCGAGCCGATGCACGCGTGGCTCGACAACCGGATCCGCAAGGTCGCGCGCCGGGCGCGCGGTGCCCACTGGGCGGCCGTGCAGGACCTGCCCGGCATCACCGTCGAGATCGACGGCGCCGAGGCGCGGGCCCTGGTGCCGGGCCTGGTCACCGAGGCGCCCAAGGAGGTCTCGCGGCTGCAGATCTCGGGCAGCGAGCTGCCGCCGGACGAGCCGGGCCCGATCCCCGAAGGTGTCCCGCTGCTCCTGCTGAACCCGCACGCGCCGATGACCGTCGGCAAGGCGGCCGCGCAGGTCGGGCACGCCACGATGATCCTCGCCGCGCTGCTGGACGACGAGCAGCGCGCGGCTTGGGCCGCCCGGGGCTACCGGACCGCGGTGCGGGCGGCGAGCGTCGCGCGGTGGAAGGAACTGCACCCGGGCGACGACCCCGAGGGCGCGTGGCGGCGCGACCGCGTCGTCGCCGTGCGGGATGCCGGGTTCACCGAGGTCGACCCGGGCACCATCACGGTTCTCGCGCAGTGGGAGCCGGAACAAGGGGCTTCCTGAGCCGGTTGGAGCGGGCATGGGACTGGAAGTACAGCGCGACGGGCAGCACGCGTTCGTCGGCCGCAACGACCGTGGTGCCGAGGTCCGGCTCGGCCGGGCGGGCGCGGAAGGGGCGTTCTCGCCCGCGGAGCTGCTGCAGATCGCGGCCGCGGGCTGCAGCGCGGTGACGGCCGAAGAGCTGATCACGCGGCGGGTCGGGGAGGACGCGAAGTTCCGCGTGACCGTCAGCGCCGATCGCCGCGAAGGCGCTTCGGAGCTGGACGCCGTGCACGTCGCGTTCGATGTCGACGTGTCGACTTTGGCCGCGGATCAGCGGGAAGCGCTGGCCGGCGCCGTGGATCGCGCGATCGAGCGGCTGTGCACGGTGAGCCGGACGCTCAAGAAGGGGATCCCGGTGACGGAGGAGTTCCCGACCGCCTAGTTCTCGCTGGATTCCCAGACGACGTAGGCCTGGTCGGCGTCGGTCGTCATGGCCTCGATGAACTTCTCGTTGTCGAAGCCGGGCAGGGCCTGCAGGCGCTCGATCAGCGCGTCCGCCGCCGGGTCGCCGCTCGGGACCGCCGTGCCCTTGCCGTCGGTGCCCACCAGCATGAAGAAGACGTCTTCGTTCCAGGGGCCGTCGGGGATGACGCGGACCATCACCGACGACAGGCCGGCCCACGTGACGGCCTCTTCGCTGCCGTCCGCGAGCCGCCGCCGCACGCCGGTGTCGTCGACACTGACGGTCCGGGACTGTGCGCTGGACGAATCCTGGGTCAACCGGTGCTCCCTTGCTGCGTCGGTGGGTTCACCGTACCGGGCGCGGCCGTGGACCGCGTCACGCGGGCGCGGCTGCGTCCAGCCGGCGCAACGCGTCGCGTGCCACCTTCGGGTCCATCGTCGGCCAGAACGGGGGCAGCGACGCACGGAGGAATCCGCCGTAGCGGGCGTTCGCCAGCCGCGAATCCAGTACCGCGACCACCCCGCGGTCGGTGACCGAGCGGTGCAGCCGCCCGGTGCCCTGTGCCAGCAGCAGCGCCGCGTGCGTGGCCGCGACGGTGAGGAACCCGTTGCCGCCGCGGGCTTCCACCGCGCGTTGCCGCGCCGAGGACACCGGGTCGTCCGGGCGCGGGAACGGGATCCGGTCGACGACCACGAGCTGCAGCGACGGCCCGGGCACGTCCACGCCCTGCCACAGGCTCAAGGTGCCGAACAGGCACGTGCGGACGTCCTCGGAGAACTTCTGGACCAGCAGCGAAGTCGCGTCCTCGCCCTGGCAGAGGATCGGGAAGTCCAGCCGCTCGCGCATCTCCTCGGCCGCCTGCTTGGCCGCGCGCATCGAGGAGAACAGCCCGAGCGTGCGCCCGCCCGCGGCCTCGATCAGCTCGGCCAGTTCGTCCATTGTGGACGACGCGAGGCCGTCGCGGCCCGGCGGTGGCAGGTGCTTGGCCAGGTAGAGGATGCCGTTGCGCTGGTGGTCGAACGGCGAGCCGACGTCCAGGCCGGTCCACTTCGGGCCGGATTCGTCCGACGGCGCTTCCTTGTCCGTCGCGGCCCCCGGCGCCTTTTCGACGCGGGCCGCGCCCGGCGGGAGGCCCCACTGGCGCGCCATGGTGTCGAACGTGCCGCCCAGGGTCAGCGTCGCCGACGTCAGGATCGTCGTGTGCAGGTTGAAGACGCGCTCGCGCAGCAGGCCGGCGACGCCGAGCGGCGCCACCTTCAGCGCCGGCGGCCGCGGGTTCGAGGAGTACTTGTCGCCCGACAGCCAGACGACGTCGCGCTGGTGCGCCTGGTCGTCGTCGAACGCCTCCAGGAGCCGGACCGCGGTGTCGTGCACCTCGTCGAGCAGCGAGCGCGCCAGCTTGCGCGCGGTGGCTCCCTCGACGTCCTCCTTGCGGTCGGAGCCCAGCGCCGTGATGCACGCGTGCGCGGCGTCGCGGACCGCCGGGATCGCGCCCTTCAGCGGCCGGGGCAGCTCGTCCATCCGGCCCGCGGGCAGGTCGTCGACGATCAGGGCCAGCCCGTCACCCGCCTCCAGCAGGCCGTCGGCGACGTCGGCGTCGATCAGCTTGCCGCAGCGGCGCGCCGCCGACGCGCACATCGCGCTGGTCAGCTCGCCGGTCGCGACCGAGGTGACGCGGTCGACGAGGTCGTGCGCCTCGTCGATGATCACCACGTCGTGGTCCGGCAGGACCTGGTAGCCCTGCAGGGCGTCGATCGCCAGCAGCGCGTGGTTGGTGACGATGATGTCGGCGCGGCCGGCCTCGGCGCGGGCCTTCTCGGCGAAGCAGTCCGTGCCGATCGGGCAGCGCGAAGCGCCGAGACATTCCTTCGCCGTCACCGACACCTGGCGCCACGCCTGGTCGGTGACGCCGGGGACGAGCTCGTCGCGGTCGCCGGTTTCGGTGTCCGACGCCCACTCCCGCAGCCGCGTGACCTCCTTGCCCAGCCGCGACACCGCGAACGGGTCGAAGAGCTGGGCGTCCTCCGGCTCGTCCGGCGCGCCGGAGTCCAGGCGGTGCAGGCACATGTAGTTGCGGCGGCCCTTGAGGATCGCGAAGGTCGGTTCGCGGCCCAGCGGCTTCTTCAGCGCCTTCGCCAGGCGAGGCAGGTCGCGGTCGACCAGCTGGCGCTGCAGCGCGATCGTCGCCGTCGAGACGACGACGGTGGCTTCCTTCTCGACGGCGTGGCGGATCGCGGGGACGAGGTAGGCCAGTGACTTGCCGGTGCCGGTGCCCGCCTGCACGGCCAGGTGCTCGCCGGTGCGGATGGCGCGGCCGACGGCGTCCGCCATCTCGACCTGCCCTGGGCGTTCGGCACCGCCCACGGCCTCCACCGCGTGGGTGAGGAGTTCGAGGACGCCGGGGAAATCGGTTCGGGCGGGCACAGCGACACATTAGCCGCCGCCCCCGACAAAGATCGGTGCTCCGTCGCGAACGGGCCACTCGCGTCGCGGGACCTCCGGACGGGAGGTCCCGCGACGAGCGGTCAGCCTTCGGTGCGGCCCTTGACGAGCTTCCAGGTCAGCGGCAGCAGGCCGGCGGCGACGACGATCTTCAGCGCGTCCCCGATCAGGAACGGCGTGACGCCCTTGGCGAACGCCGTGGACAGGTCGAACCCGGTCGACGCCATCAGCCACGGCACGCCGAACGCGTAGATCACGAGGTTGCCGAGCACCATCGTGCCCGCGGTGCGCACCGGCGTGCGGTCGCCGCCGCGGCCGGCCAGCGCGCCCACCAGCGCGCCGGCGAAGACGAAGCCGACGATGTAGCCGGCGCTCGCGCCGGACAGGCCCGCGGTGCCGTGCTGGAACCACGGCACCCCGACCGCCCCGACGAGCAGGTACACGAGCATCGACGCGGCACCGCGCGACATGCCGAGCGACGCGCCGACGAGCAGCGCGGCGAACGTCTGGCCGGTCATCGGCACCGGGCTGCCCGGCACCGGGATCGTCAGCTGCGCGGCGGCGCCGGTGAGCACGGCACCGCCGGCGACCAGCGCGATGTCCCGGACGAGCGAACCGGGCACGAGGTCGGCCAGCACGGGCCGCTTGGCGGCGAAGGACAGCGAAGACACGAAACCTCCCAGGGTGGGACACAGGCGACGATCGAGGTTAACGCTCGTTACCCCCGGCGCAGCCCCTTAAGTTGCGTTCCTCACCGGCCACCCGTCCGGGTGGACCCGATCAGGGGCGGCGGCCGGCCTGCCGATGACGAAGTGGGTAACTACGAACTGTCACGCGAACGGGGAGGCCGGTGCATGCGAATCGCCAGGAAGAGGACATTCCGGTTGCTGGCGGTGACGACGCTGGCCACTCCGCTCCTGGTCGCGGCGGCGCCGGGCACGTCCACCGGATGGGCGTCTTCCGGGTCGCTGGACGTGACTGTCGACAACGAGCACGTCGTCACCGGCGAGCTGGCGAAGTGCACCGTCGACGGCCCCTACAGCGCCCGGACGGCCGGGGGCGCGACCGGTGACGTCGCGGTGTTCGGCGTCGGCGAGAGCGGCTGCGGCCGCTCGGGCGCGGTGTCGGTCGCGCAGGCGTCCGGGCACCGGTTCGCGGCGACGCTGCTCAAGCGCTACGGCGGCCCGGTCATCACGGTGCGCACCTTTTCGGTGAAGTGCGCGACGAGCGAGACCGGCAGCGGCGGTGAGGTCTCGATCGGCGAGGTCGAGGGGATCACCGTGCCCGCGCAGATCCCGCCGAACGACCGGATCGTCATCCCGGGCGGGCCCGCGGGCACGGCGCTGGCGACGGTGGTCCTCAACGAGACGGTGACGCCCCAGCCGCCGGACGGCAGCATGGTGACGCACGCGGTGCACATCGAGCTGTTCCCGCAGGGCGGCCCGGCGAGCGGCGACATCTACCTGGGCACGGCGGCCTGCGACCCGTTCGGGAAGAAGTAGCGCGGCACTTTCCCGTGAAAGTGCCGCTCAGGCGGTCGTGAAGCGGGCGGCCGCCGCGACGAACTCGCCGGCCCGGGCCGCCAGGTCCGGGAGG
The DNA here is from genome assembly GCF_053605345.1 of Amycolatopsis sp. NPDC003865. Lineage (NCBI taxonomy): Bacteria > Bacillati > Actinomycetota > Actinomycetes > Pseudonocardiales > Pseudonocardiaceae > Amycolatopsis > Amycolatopsis sp. NPDC003865. Next base: position 6,938 of record NZ_JBSGJA010000007.1, read on the forward strand.
CTGCCGCTCGGGGACAGCGCGTCGCCCAGCAACGGCGTTGCCGCGGCCACCGCGATCGCGCCCGCCTTCAGGTAGCCCTCGACGTCGGACAGGTGGACTCCGCCCGTCGGGACCAGCGGGACGTCCGGCAGCGGGGCCCGGACCGCGCGCAGGTAGGCGATCCCGCCCACCGCCGCCACCGGGAACACCTTCACCGCGGCCGCGCCGAGGCGCCACGCCTGGTCGATCTCCGTCGGCGTCAGCGCGCCGCAGACCACCGGGGTGCCCAGGTCGGCCGCGCGTTCCAGCACCGCCGGGTTGACCGTCGGCGTGATCAGGTACGCCGCGCCCGCGTCGACCGCGATGTCCACATCGGACGGTTCGCGGACGCTGCCCGCGCCGATCAGCGCGTCCTCGCCGAGCGCCAGGCGCAGCGCGGTGATGGCCGCCGGCGCGCCCGGCGTCGTCAGCGTCGCTTCGAGCAGGCGGACGCCCGCCGCGTGCAGGACCATCGCCGCGTCGGCGAACCGGGACGCGTCGGCGGCGCGCAGGATCGCGACGAGCCGGTGTTCGGCCAAGAGGGCCTGCAGGTCCTTCACGCGACGTGCGCCGTTCCGGTGTGTGCGACGCCGGCCTCGTCGAAGTCCCGCAACGCGCTGTCGACCGAAGCACGGGCGATCCCGGCCGTGTGGTCGAGCAGCACCCGCACGCCGAACCCCGCCCGGGCCGCGTCCAGCGCCGTCGCCCGCACGCAGTAGTCGGTCGCGATACCGACGATGTCGACGTCGGTCACGTCGTGCTCGCGCAGCCACGTCTCCAGGGACTTCCCGTCCCGGGACGCGCCTTCGAAGCCCGAGTAGGCCGCGCTGTACTCGCCTTTGGAGAACACTTCGCCGATCGGGACGACGTCCAGCTCGGGGTGGAACGACGCGCCCGCCGTGCCCGCCACGCAGTGTGGTGGCCAGCTGTCCTTGAAGTCGGGGGTGTCGCTGAAGTGGGCCCCCGGGTCGATGTGGTGGTCCCGGGTGGCCACGACGTGCGAGTACCCGCCGCTCACGCTGAGCGCCGAGATCGCCGCGGCGGCCGCCGCGCCGCCCGCGACGGCCAGCGAGCCGCCTTCGCAGAAGTCGTTCTGCACGTCCACCACGATCAGCGCGGTTCCCATGGCCGGACTCCGTTCTAGAGGAAGAGCGTCGGGATGGCGGGGTCGCCGTGCGAGAGCTTGAGGCCCTCCCACGGCAGGCTGACCAGGCCGCGGCGCAGCCGCTGCCTCGCGTCGTCGAGCGTAGGCAGGTCCGCCTCCGCGCGGCCGCCGCGGATCAGGGGAATCTGCAGCGGCCGGTCGTTCGCGTCCGGCTCCGGCGCCTTCCCGGACGTCGTCCAGACGACTTCTTCGACCGCCGTGCCGGTGCCGCGGTGGCGCCGCAGCGCGGACTTGCGCCCGCCGCGGGACTCCTTGTGGGCACTGCGCTTGGCGACCGGCTTGCCGTCCACCTCGACCAGCTTGTAGACCATCCCGGCGGTCGGCGCGCCGGACCCCGTGACCACCGACGTCCCGACGCCGTACGCGTCGACGGGCTCCGCGCGCAGCGCCGCGATGGCGTGCTCGTCGAGGTCGCCGGAGACGACGATCCGGGTGTCCTTCGCCCCGAGGGAGTCCAGCTGCTCGCGGGCGCGGCGGGCGAGCGGGCCGACGTCACCGGAGTCGATCCGGATCGCGCCCAGCTCCGGCCCGGCGACGCGGACCGCGGTCTCGATGCCGGCGGTGATGTCGTAGGTGTCGACGAGCAGCGTCGTGTCCGGGCCCATCTTCTCGACCTGCGCGCGGAACGCGGCCTCCTCGCTGTCGTGCAGCAGCATGAAGGCGTGCGCGACGGTGCCGCGGGTCGGGATGCCGTAGCGGCGGCCGGCTTCGAGGTTCGACGTCGTCGCGAAGCCGGCCAGGTAGGCGGCCCGCGCGGCCGCGACGGCGGCGTACTCGTGCGTGCGGCGCCCGCCCATCTCGATGATCGGGCGGCCGTGCGCGGCCCCGGACATCCGGGCCGCCGCCGACGCGATCGCGCTGTCGTGGTTGAGGATCGACAGCACCAGCGTCTCCAGCAGCACGCACTCGGCGAACGAGCCGCTGACGGTCAGCAGGGGCGAGCCCGGGAAGTACAGCTCACCTTCGGCGTAGCCGTCGACGTCACCCGAGAACTCGTAGTCGGCCAGCCAGGCCAGCGTCGCGTCGTCGACGACGGCGGTGGCCTCCAGCTGCGAAAGCTCGGCGTCGGTGAAGCGGAAGTCCGCGATCGCGTCGAGGACGCGGGCGGTACCGGCGACGACGCCGTAGCGCCGCCCGTCCGGTAGTCGCCGGGCGAACACCTCGAACACGCAGGGCCGCGCGTGCGTCCCGTCGGCGAGCGCGCTGCCCAGCATGGTCAGCTCGTAGTGGTCGGTGAGCAGCGCAGTGCTGGCCGTGGCCGGCTCCGGTGAACCCATGGGGTAAGCCTATTCACCCACATGGCCGGACCTGGCGCGGCGTACCCCGTGCGCCCCGTGACACCATGGGGTGCATGTCCACGCCTGTCGCTTCCGAACAGACGCAGGTCGAGCCGGTCGGGGCCGAGGTCGCCGAGTCGGACACCCCCTGGCGGACCGTGGTCTGGAACGACCCGGTGAACCTCATGTCGTACGTGACGTACGTCTTCCAGAAGCTGTTCGGCTACAGCCGCGACCACGCCACCAAGCTGATGCTGGACGTGCACCACAAGGGCAAGGCGATCGTGTCCTCCGGGAGCAAGGAGAAGGTGGAGACGGACGTGGCGAAGCTCCACGCGGCGGGCCTGTGGGCGACCATGGAGCAGCCCTCGTGAACGGGTGGCGGCGCAAGGGCGCGGTGATCCACGCGGGCTTCGAGCAGCAGGAGGCGGCCGTGCTGCGCGGGCTGGTCAGCCAGCTCGAAGACATGCTGACCGCGCGCGCCGAAGAAGCGCCGCAGGACGAGCTCGCCGAGCTGACCGGCATCCGGACCGGGCCCACCGAGTCCCCGGACGACCCGGTGCTGTCGCGGCTGCTCCCGGACTTCCACAAGCTCGACCCGGACAACCCCTCGCGGGAGGACATCGACGCGGCCGCGGCGATGCGCTCGCTGCACGAGCCGGAACTGCTGGACGTCAAGGTCGGCGTCGCGAAGATCGTGCTCGACACGCTGCCGCGCGACGGCGGCCACGTCCGGCTCACCGAGGAACAGGCCGACGCGTGGCTGGGCGCGCTCAACGACGTCCGGCTGGCGCTGGGCACCGCGCTCGACGTCACCGAGGACATGCCCGACGAGCTGCCCGAGGACGACCCGCGGGCGCCGCACCTGGGCGTCTACCACTGGCTGACCTGGGTGCAGGAGACGCTGATCCAGGCGCTGACCGGATGATCACCGACGTGCCGGGTGTCCTCGTCGGGCACCACGAGCGGGTCGGCGACGGCTGGGCGACCGGGACGACGGTCGTCCTGGTCCCGGACGGCGCGGTCGGCGCGGTCGACCAGCGCGGCGGCGCGCCGGGCACGCGGGAGACGAACCTGCTGGAGCCGGAGAACCTGGTGCAGCGGGTCAACGCGGTGTGCCTGTCGGGCGGTTCGGCGTACGGCCTGGCGGCGGCCGACGGCGTGATGACGTGGCTTTCCGAGCGCAACCTGGGCTTTCCCGTCGGCGCCAAGCCGCACGAGGTCGTGCCGATCGTGCCCGCGGCGGTGCTGTTCGACCTGCCGCGCGGCGAGTGGGGCAACCGGCCCGACGCGTCCTTCGGCTACGCGGCGTGCGAAGCGGCTTCGGACTCCTTCGCGCTGGGCACAGTCGGTGCCGGTGCCGGCGCGGCCGTGGGGTCGTTGAAGGGCGGGATCGGTTCCGCGAGCGAGGTCGTCGGCGAGTACACGGTCGGGGCGATCGCGGCGGTCAACGCGGCCGGCGAGGCCGTGGACCTGACGACGGGCCGGGCGTACGCGGCCGACCACGGCGACTTCGGCGTGACGTGGCCTTCGCGGCCCGCCGACCTGCCTTCGCGGCGGACCGACCTGAACACGACGATCGGCGTGGTCGCGGTCGACGCGGCGCTGTCCAAGGCCGAGGCGCGGCGGCTCGCGGTCGCGGCCCAGGACGGCTTGGCGCGCGCGGTGCGCCCGGCGCACACGATGTTCGACGGCGACACAGTGTTCGCGCTGGCCACCGGGGCCCGCGAGCTGCCGGAGGCGAGCGGCCCGTTCGGCGCGGCGGCCCGGCCGGCGGCACTGGACGCGCTGTGCTCGGCGGCGGCGCGGGTGTTCGCGCGGGCGATGGTCCACGGGCTGCTGGCGGCGACCACGGCCGGCGGGGTACCCGCGTACCGGGACGTCTGGCCGGAGGCGTTCGCGTAACGCGCGAGTTGGTGCCGGCCCTCCGGGAGCTGTGACCGCGTCAGAGGTCCGGGAGCGGCATCGGCGTGCACCGATTGCCCTGGTGAGCGCAATATCTCATCATCTGGACTCGGTTTGTCCACCACCTAAGATGGGGACGTGCTCAGGATCCGCCGTGAACTCGTCGACGAGATCATCGCCCACGCCCGTCGTGACCACCCCGACGAGGCGTGCGGCGTCATCGCGGGGCCCGAAGGGTCCGACTCGCCCGAGCGGTTCATCCCCATGCTCAACGCCGCCCGGTCGCCGACGTTCTACGAGTTCGACTCCGCCGACCTGCTGAAGCTCTACCGCGAGCTGGACGCGAACGACGAGGTGCCCGTGGTGATCTACCACTCGCACACCGCGACCGAGGCCTACCCGTCGCGGACCGACGCGAACATCGCGGCCGAGCCGGACGCGCACTACGTGCTCGTCTCCACCCGCGACCCCGAAGTGCACGAGTTCCGGTCGTACCGGATCGTGGACGCCGAGATCACCGAAGAGCCGGTCGAGATCGTCGACTGACCCCGTTCGGAATAAACCGCCGCGCCACCGGCGTCTGCGAGTAGGAACCCACCGGAGGTAAGAACCCATGGCCGTGACCGTCTCCATCCCGACGATCCTGCGCACCCACACCGGCGGCGAGAAGTCCGTCGAGGCGAAGGGCTCGACCGTCCTCGAGGTCATCGACGACGTCGAATCCCGGCACGCCGGCATCAAGGGGCGCCTGGTCAAGGAGGAGAAGCTGCACCGCTTCATCAACGTCTACGTCAACGACGAGGACGTGCGCTTCGCCGGCGGGCTCGAGGCCGAGGTCAAGGACGGCGACACCCTGACCATCCTCCCCGCCGTGGCCGGTGGCTGATCGATGGCTCGCTTCGAGTCCCTGCTCGACGCGCTCGGCGGCACCCCGCTGGTCGGGTTGCCCCGGCTCTCGCCCACGCACGACGTGCGCCTGTGGGCGAAGCTGGAGGACCGCAACCCGACCGGCTCGATCAAGGACCGCCCCGCGCTGGCCATGATCGAAGCCGCCGAGCGCGAAGGCAAGCTGCGGCGTGGCTCCACGATCCTGGAGCCGACGTCGGGCAACACCGGTATCTCGCTGGCCATGGCCGCCAAGCTCAAGGGCTACGGGCTGGTCTGCGTGATGCCGGAGAACACCTCGACCGAGCGCAAGCAGCTGCTGCAGGCCTACGGCGCGCGGATCGTGTTCTCCCCGGCCGCCGGCGGCTCGAACGAGGCCGTCCGGCGGGCGAAGGAGCTGGCCGAGGCGAACCCGGACTGGGTGATGCTCTACCAGTACGGCAACCCGGCCAATGCCGACGCGCACTACCGCGGCACCGGGCCCGAGCTGCTGAAGGACCTGCCGACGCTGACGCACTTCGTCGGCGGCCTCGGCACGACCGGCACGCTGGTCGGCGTCGGGCGCTACCTGCACGAGGCGAAGCCGGAGGTCCAGGTGATCGCGGCCGAGCCCCGCTACGGCGAGCTGGTGTACGGCCTGCGCAACCTCGACGAGGGGTTCGTGCCGGAGCTGTACGACCCTTCGGTGCTCAACGGCCGGTACTCCGTGGGCGCTTACGACGCGCTGCGGCGCACGCGCGAGCTGCTGGAGCACGAAGGCATCTTCGCGGGCATCTCGACGGGGGCGGTGCTGCACGCGGCGCTGGCGGTGGCCGAGAAGGCCGCGGCCCGCGGTGAGCAGGCGGACGTGGCTTTCGTCGTCGCGGACGCGGGGTGGAAGTACCTGTCGACGGGGGCCTACGCGGGGTCGCTCGACGAGGCCGCCGAGCGGCTCGACGGGCAGCTCTGGGCCTGAGGCATCCTGGTGGCATGAAGGTCATCGGGTTGCTCGGCGGGATGAGCTGGGAGTCGTCGATCGAGTACTACCGGCTCGTCAACGAACGCGTGAAAGCCCAGCTCGGCGGCTTCCACTCCGCGCACACCGTGCTGTACTCCGTCGACTTCGCCGCGATCGAGGCCATGCAGGCCGAGGGGCGCTGGGACGACGCCGGGGCCGAGCTGAACCGGGCCGCTCGCGCGCTGGAAGCCGCCGGGGCCGACTTCGTCGTCCTCTGCACCAACACCATGCACAAGGTCGCCGACCAGCTGGAAGCCGGCCTCGGCATCCCGCTGCTGCACCTCGGCGACGCCACCGCCGCCGCCATCGAGGCCGCCGGGATCCGGCGGGTCGGGCTGCTGGGGACCGGGTTCACCATGGGCCAGCCGTTCTACCGCGACCGCCTCGCCGCGCACGGCCTCGACGTGCTCGTGCCGAACGCCGAGGACCGCGACCTCGTGCACCGCGTCATCTACGACGAGCTCGTGCTCGGCGTCGTGAAGCCCGAGTCGCGCGAGGCCTACCGCGGCGTGATCGCGCGGCTCGTCGAGGCGGGTGCCGAGGGCATCATCTACGGCTGCACGGAGATCGAGCTGCTCGTCGGCCCGGACGACTCGCCCGTGCCGACCTTCCCCACCACCCGCCTGCACGCCGACGCCGCCGTCGGCTTCGCGCTGGGCACGACCCCGCTGCCGCGGGCGCCGGTCACACGCTGACCACCGGGCCTCCCGAGTGGGCCTCGTGCTGGGCCACGACCTGCCGCCACAGCCGCTCGCGCTCCTCGCCGGTGAACAGGTCCGGCGTGACGCCGAAGACGTCCGCCGCGGCCGTCCACCACTGCGACGGCGACTCGACGACCTCCTTCGCGCCGTGGCGGTTCACCGTGAGCGCCCGCAGGGTGTCGACGCCCGCCGCGTCCCGGCGTTGCAGCACGCACACCCGGACGAACCCGGACTCCGGGGACGTCGACAGCCACGCGTGCTTCTCCGCGAAGTCGGCCATCTCCGCCTCGCCCGGCGCGAAGTCGAAGCCGGTGAAGCTGCCCGAAGGGTCGTGGTCGAACCGCCAGCCGCCCGGCGCCACCTCCGACGGCCGCAGCCGGTAGGTGTGCGGGCCCTGCGTGTAGGTGCCTTCCCGTAGGGGCAGCGGCTCGTGGATGCCGTCGCCCAGCCCCGCGTCCACCAGCCACGTCGTTTCCGGATCGTCCGGCAGCCCGGCGACGGTCAGCGCCAGGTGGTTGCGGTCGACGTTCGGCGCGTCGCCCGGACTGCCCTGCACCCCGCCGAGATGGCGCGTGACCTGGTAACCGAGCTCGCGCAGCAGCGCCGAGAAGGCGCCGTTCAGGTGGTAGCAGTACCCGCCGCGGCCACGCAGGATCCGCGCCAGCGACGCCGACGGCTCCAGCGGCGTCGCCCGCCCGAGCTGGACCTCCAGCGCCTCGTACGGCACGCGCTCGACCTGGGCCGCGTGCAGCCGCCGCAGCGCGCCCACGCTCGGCGGCTCCGCCTCCAGGCCGAGCCTCGCCAGGTATCCCGTGACATCGAAGTTCCCCATGCCGCGAAACGTTAGCGGCGGGCACCGACAAAAAGCGCGGATCAGGGATTTCACCCGAGGTGGACGCGCCGCGACCCACGTAGCGTCGATCACGTGAGCACCTTGAACCCCGCCCCGGAAACCGACGCCGCCAAGCGCGTGCTGCCGCCGAAGCCCAAGGCGGCCGCGCTCGTGGCGCTCTCCTTCACCCTGCTGCTCTACCTGGTCGAGCTGGCGGACGTGATCCTGCCCGGCGACCTGGACCAGGGCGGCATCCACTCGCGGGCCCTCTCCGGCCTCGACGGCGTGCTCTTCGCGCCGCTGCTGCACGCCGGCTGGTCGCACCTGTTCGCGAACACCGTGCCGGTGCTCGTGTTCTCCTTCCTCGCCATGGCCGCCGGGATCGGCCGGTTCGCGCTGGTCACGGCCATCATCTGGGTGGTGTCCGGGCTCGGGGTGTGGCTGGTCGGCCCGGCGAACGGGGTCACCGTCGGCGCGTCCGGGCTGGCCTTCGGCTGGCTCGCCTACCTGCTGGTGCGCGGCATCTTCAACCGCGCGGCCGGGCAGATCCTGGTCGCCGTCGTCCTGCTCGGCGTGTGGAGCGGCATGCTGGCCGGGCTGCTGCCGGGCAACCCCGGCGTTTCCTGGCAGGGACACGTCTTCGGCGCGCTGGCCGGCGTTCTCGCGGCGTGGCTCACGAGCCGCCGGTCGCGCAAGGCCGTTCCGGCGGCCCCGGGTAACCTCGAAGGGTGACATCTTCGCCCGCGGACGCCCCGATCGGCGTGTTCGATTCCGGCGTCGGCGGGCTGACGGTGGCGAGGGCGCTGCTGGAGCAGCTGCCCGCCGAGCAGCTCCGCTACGTCGGCGACACGGCGCGCAACCCGTACGGGCCGCTCCCGATCGCCACCGCGCGCAGCTACGCGCTCGAGGCGCTCGACGAGATCGTCGAGAGCGGCGTGAAGGCACTGGTCATCGCCTGCAACACGGCGTCGGCGGCCTGCTTGCGCGACGCGCGCGAGCGCTACGACGTCCCGGTCATCGAGGTGGTCCTGCCCGCGGCGCGCCGCGCGGTCGTGGCCACCCACACCGGCCGGGTCGGCGTGATCGGCACCGAGGGCACCGTGCGTTCGCGCGCCTACGAGGACGCGTTCGCCGCCGCGCCGGGCATCACGCTCACCAGCGTCGCCTGCCCGCGGTTCGTCGACTTCGTCGAGCGCGGCATCACCTCGGGCCGCCAGGTGCTCGGCCTCGCGCAGGGCTACCTCCAGCCGCTGCTCGACGCCCAGGTCGACACGCTCGTGCTCGGCTGCACGCACTACCCGCTCCTGCAGGGCGTGCTGCAGATCGTGATGGGCCAGGAGGTCACCCTGGTGTCGAGCGCGGAGGAGACGGCCAAGGACGTCGTCCGCGTGCTCACCGAGCGGGACCTGCTGACGACCCGGGAGACGCCGCCGCGGCACGAGTTCCTGGCCACCGGCTCGGCCGAGCCGTTCACCCGGCTCGCCGCGCGGTTCATGGGGTTCGCCCCGGGTGTCCTCGCTCCCACCACCGCGTGATCAGGCCCCCGGGCGCTTAGGGTGTCGACGTGCGACTGACCATCCTCGGGTGCTCCGGCAGCATCCCCGGGCCGAACACCGCGGCGTCCGGCTACTTGGTCGAGGCGGAGGGCTTCCTGCTCGGCCTCGAACTCGGCAACGGCACGCTGGCGCAGCTGCAGGCCGTGGCCGACCCGTTCGACCTGGACGCCCTGGTGCTCACGCACCTGCACCCGGACCACTGCGCCGACGTCAGCGCGCTCACCGTCCTGCGGCGCTACCACCCGGCGCCGCCGTACCCGGCGCGCCCGCGCCTGCTGCCGCTCTACGCGCCGCCGGACGCGCCGGTCCGGCTCGCGAACGCGTACGCGCCCAACGAGACCGAGCGGGCCGTCACGGACCTCTCCGACGTCTACGCCTTCCACCCGCTGCGGCCGGAGCCGTTCCGGATCGGGCCGTTCGAGGTCGTCGCGGTCGAGGTCGACCACCCGACCCCGGCGTACGGGCTGCGCATCTCCTACGGCGGCCGGATCCTGGCGTTCACCGGTGACACCGGGCCGTGCCGGGCGCTGAACGAGCTCGCCGACGGCGTCGACCTGCTGCTCGCCGAGGCGTCCTGGACGGACTCGGCGGAACGGCCGGCGGGGGTGCACCTGTCGGGCAAGCAGGCCGGCGAGCTGGCGCGCGACGCCGCGGTCGGGCGGCTGCTGCTGACGCACATCGCGCCGTGGACCGACGCCGGCGCGGTTCTCGCGGAGGCGTCGGCGGAGTTCCCCGGTGCCGAGGTCGTCAAGCAGGGTGCCGTCTACGACGTCTGACCCGCCGGTCCTAGAGTGCTCCCCGTGGCTCGCAAAGATGGCAGGAACGACGACCAGCTCCGGGACATCAAGATCACCCGGGGGTTCCAGCAGTGGCCGGCGGGGTCGGTCCTGATCGAATTCGGCAACACGCGCGTGCTGTGCGCGGCGAGCGTCACCGAAGGGGTGCCGCGCTGGCGGGCCGGGTCGGGACTGGGCTGGGTGACCGCGGAGTACGCGATGCTGCCGTCGGCGACCAACACCCGCGGCGACCGCGAGTCGGTCAAGGGCCGGATCGGCGGGCGCACGCACGAGATCTCGCGGCTGATCGGCCGGTCGCTGCGGGCCTGCATCGACCTGGCGGCGCTGGGCGAGAACACGATCGTCATCGACTGCGACGTGATCCAGGCCGACGGCGGCACCCGCACGGCCGCGGTGACGGGCGGGTACGTGGCGCTGGCGGACGCGATCACGTGGCTGGGCGCGGCGAACCGGCTCAACGACCCGCAGCCGCTGTCGTCGTCGGTGGCGGCGGTGAGCGTGGGCGTGGTCGACGGCCGCGTCCGGCTGGACCTGCCGTACGAAGAGGACTCGCGCGCCGAGGTCGACATGAACGTGGTGGCGACGGACGCGGGCACGCTGATCGAGGTCCAGGGCACCGGCGAGGGCGCGACGTTCGCGCGGTCCACTTTGGACACGATGCTGGACATGGCGCTGGCCGGCTGCGCCGAGCTGACCCGCCTGCAGAACGAGGCCCTGGCGCTGCCGTACCCGGGCGAGCTGCCGGAACCGCGTCCGGACAAGAAGAAGGGCTCGAAGTGACGAAGCTGCTGTTGGCGACGCGCAACGAGAAGAAGCTGGGCGAGCTGCGGCGGATCCTGGTCGCGGAGGGGATTTCGGGGATCGAGGTCCTCGGTCTCGCGGACGTCCCGCCGTTCCCGGAGGCGCCCGAGACGGCGCCGGACTTCGAGGGCAACGCGGTGGCGAAGGCCCGTGACGCGGTGGCTGCTTGCGGGTTGCCGGCTATAGCCGACGATTCGGGTCTTGCGGTGGACGCGTTGAACGGGATGCCGGGGGTGTTGTCGGCTCGGTGGTCCGGTGGCCACGGTGACGACGAGGCCAATTTGGACTTGGTGCTGGGGCAGTTGCGGGACGTGCCGGACGAGCGCCGTGGGGCGCAGTTCGTGTGCGCGGCGGCTCTTGTTTTGGTGTCTGGCGAGGAGACCGTGGTCCGCGGCGAGTGGCGGGGGTCTTTGGTCCGCGCGCGGCGGGGTTCCAATGGGTTCGGGTACGACCCGATCTTCGTGCCGGATGGGGAGTCCCGGACTTCGGCGGAGATGGAGCCGGCCGAGAAGGACGCGGTTTCCCACCGGGGCAGGGCGTTGCGTGCCCTGCTCCCGGCGTTGCGGGAACTGGCCGAAGGCTGACGCGATCCGGGACCGCGGTCAGGAAGCCAGGCCGAGGTCCCGGATCAGCTTCGCCACGTGGCCGGTCGCCCGGACGTTGTAGAACGCGTTCGCGATCTTGCCCTCCGGGTCGACCACGAACGTCGAACGGATCACGCCCAGGTACGTCTTGCCGTAGTTCTTCTTCTCGCCGTACGCGCCCCAGGCTTCGATCACCGATTTCTCCGGGTCGCCCAGGAGCGGGAACGTCAGGCTCTCGTTCGCCGCGAACTTCGCCAGCTTTGCCTGCGTGTCCGGGGAAATGCCGATGACCTGGTAGCCCGCGTCGTTCAGCTCCGCCAGGTTGTCGCGGAAGTCGCAGGCCTGCTTGGTGCAGCCCGGGGTGCTCGCCGCCGGGTAGAAGTACACCACCACGGACTTGCCGCGGTAGTCGCGCAGCGAAACGTCCTTGCCCTCGCTGTCGGGCAGGGTGAAGTCCGGGGCTTCGTCGCCGGGGGAAAGTCGCTCGGTCATGCGCCGAGCGTAGCGTCAGGCCGGGCCGCAGTAGGTGACCGCGGCGGGCTCCGTCGCGCTCGGGCGGATCTGCAGCCGGAGCTGGGCCGGCTCCGGCGGGACCGCGAACGCCAGCGTGACGTGCACCGACCGGCCCGGCGGGACGTCCTTGCCCGCGTCCGCGATGCCGGTGAACCCCTGTGTGGTGTCCACGACCTGCTTGACCGGGGCGCCCGACGACGTCGCGGTGACCGTGAGGCCCGAAAGCTTGTACGTCGTCGCGCCGTCGTTCGTCAGCTCCACGTCGAACGCCGCGCCGCGGGAGCTGTGCGGGTAGGCCGACGGGCTGGGCTGGAACGACTTGGGCGAGCCGACCGAGATGGTCAGGCCGCTGGGGAACCGGTGGTCGGCGCCGAACTTGAGGTCGTTGCCCGCCTGGGAAGCCGATGCTCCCGCGCCCGCCGGCGAGCCCGCGCCCATGGCCGCGGTGCCCTCCTGCGCCGAAGGGACCCCGCACGCCACCGCCAGGCAAAGCAGTCCTGTGGTGAACATGATCTTGCACGTGCGCGCGAGCGCCATCGCGGGTACTCCAGTCGGCGGGTCGGGGGTGCCGTTCGGCAACGGGGCGTGCCGGGCGAACCCGCTCCACTCTGGCCGTGATCGCGCGGGGTTACGAGGAAACACGGGGGGTTGTCGCGCACCTGGTGCCGCGCCGTGGCCAATCCGTGACCGGAACGGCACGGGTGGTGACAATCACCGCCGACATGCCACTTAAACGGCGAGCGCGAACAGCAGGATGAAGATCGCCACGCCGGCCACCCACGCGGCCATCAGCCAGCCGAAATCGCGGACCGGGTCCACCGCGCGGCTCTCCTCGCCGGGCACGTAGACGCCGCGTTCCTCGAACCAGTCGGCCCAGCGGGTGAACCAGTTCACCGGGTTGCGCGACGACATGCTTCACCTCCGGGCACCGACGTCCTCGTCACAGTACGGGTTCGGCCGGGCACACCGTAAGGCACGGGGCCGGTCACCACCCGTAATGACGATGTGCCACGGCCGGGTGAAGCCCGACATCGCTCGTGTAGAAGCTCAGGCGACTCCGTTGCGCTGCAGGATCGACACCGCACGGACGGTCGCGTACCCGCGCCATTCGAGCTCCGCGGCGGGCGAATAGCTCGCGAAGTCGACGCGCCAGCCGCCGTCGTCCTGCTGCTGCCCGGCGAGCCGTCGCAGCTCGGCGTCGACGACGGTGTCCGCGAACAACGCACGGGCCGGCCGGTCCGGCAGCGGCGCGAAGTCGAGCGCCCGCAGGGTTTCCCCTGCCAAACCGCCGGCCACCGGGACCAGCCCGTCGGGGGAGACGTACACGGCCAGGCGGTCCAGCAGCGGGGCCGCTTCGGCGTGGAAGTCGTGCGCCGCGTCCACCATGCCGACCGCGAACGACAGCGCGATCGCGTGCGGCGCTTCGGAAAGCCCGCGGATCTCGCGGAAGCAGTATTCGGTCGCCGCGGCGAGCCACGGGTGGTCGCGCACCGCACGGTCGTGGCGGGCGACGCGCAAGGCGACGCCGGCGGCGAACGCCGTGCTCTGCAGCGTCGCCTCCTTCGGGTCGGCCTGGACCCAGAAGGGCGCGCAGCCCGCCGGGTCCGCGACGGGCAGGGCGAAGGGCAGCCCGCCGTCCGGGGTGGACACCGAGGCCAGCCAGTCGCAGAGCGCGGCGGCGTGCGGGGTGGTGTGCGGGCCGAGCTCTTCGAAGACCTCGAAGGCGTGCAGCGCGCCGCCGGGCTGGCTTTCCGGCGCGCGAAGGTCGGGCTCGAGGCCCCAGCCGTAGCCGCCGTCGGGGTTGCGGTAGGCGTCGACGGCGGCCAGCACGGCGTCGGCGTGGGTTTCGCCGCGGAGCAGCTCGAAGCGGCGTCGGTCGAGGAGCCGGGCGTGCGTCGCCATGAACGACGTCGCCGCGGAAAGGTTCACAGCCATGCGCTCAGCGTCGCACCGGCGCGGGTGCGGGTCTTGAACGGATCGGACGTCAGGGCAGCCGCGGCCCCGGGGCGGTCGCCGCGCGCAGCCGGGCCGCGTCCTGGCCGGGCGGGGCGCCGAAGAGGCGGCGGTACTCGCGGTTGAACTGCGACGGGCTGTCGTAGCCGACGAGGTGGCCGACCCCGGCGACGTCGCCCGCGTCGGCGAGCAGCAGCGAACGGGCTTCCTGCAGGCGGATGCGCTTCTGGAACTGCAGCGGGCTCAGCGCCGTGACCGCGCGGAAGTGCCGGTGGAACGCCGACGGGCTCAGTCCGCTCAGCCGCGCGAGCTCGTCGATCCGCATCGGTTCGGCGAAGTTCTCGCGGATCCACCGGATCGCGCCGTTGATCGAGTGGGATCCGCTGTCGGCCAGGCCGATCTGGCGGAGCAGGCCGCCGTGCGGGCCGGTCAGCAGCCGCCAGAGGATCTCCCGCTCGATCAGCGGGGCGAGCACGGGCGCGTCGGCGGGGTGGTCGAGCAGCCGCACCAGCCGGACGACGGCGTCGAGCAGCTCGGGGCTCGCGTCCCCGGTCGCGATCGGCGACGGCGGCGGGGTGCGGGGGAACCGGCTCGGCGGGGCTTCGAGCAGCAGCGGGGCGATGGCCGCGGGGCGCAGCGCCAGGCCCACGCCCAGTGCCGGCGTCTCCCGTGTCGCGCCGACGAAGTGGCCGGTCACCGGCAGGTCGGTGCCGACCAGCAGGTACTGCCCGGCGCGGTAGGTGTGCACCTGGTCGCCGAGCAGCAGCCGCTTGCCGCCCTGGGCCATGACCACCAGGAGCGGCTCGGCCAGCGAGTGGTGCGGCTCGCTGGTGTCCACTTCGGACAGCAGCAGGCCGGGGACGGCCGTGCGCAGGTCGGCGCGCGCGTGGGCGGCGACGAGGTCGCGGAGCTCGGTCAGCACTCCTCCAGGGAAGCACGCCGGCTTGCTCATGACAATCCAAGTTGCGCGGATCGTGCAAGAACCCGCGTTGATCGATCTACCGTTGAACTGGGGCTTCGCGGTTTCCTGGTGGTGTCAATCCGACACCGGAGGAGAGTTCCATGCCACTCGACCACTACGTCACCCTCGGCCGGTCCGGGCTGCGCGTCAGCCCGTTCGCGCTCGGCGCGATGACCTTCGGCGAGGACCCCGGCGGTGCCGGCTGCAGCGTCGAGGAGTCCGAGAAGATCCTCGCGACCTACCTCGACCTCGGCGGGAACTTCGTCGACACGGCCAACTTCTACACGAACGGTCACTCGGAGAAGATCCTCGGCGATTTCTTCGCCGCTCGCCCGGGTTCGCGCTCCCGGGTGGTGCTGGCGTCGAAGTTCTTCGGCAACATGTTCCCGGGCGACCCCAACGGCGGCGGCGCGGGGCGCGCGTCGATCATCGCCCAGCTCGAGGAGTCGCTGCGCCGGCTCCGGACCGACCACCTCGACCTGTACTGGCTGCACAACTGGGACCGCCACACGCCGATCGAGGAGACGATGCGGGCGCTCGACGACCTGGTGCGGGCGGGCAAGATCCGGTACGTCGGCTTCTCGAACACCCCGGCGTGGGTGACGGCGCAGGCCCAGACGACCGCGCTGCTGCGGGGCTGGACGCCGCTGGTCGCGCTGCAGGTGGAGTACTCGTTGCTGGCGCGGACGGTGGAGGGCGAGCTGGCGCCGTTCGCTTTGGACCAGGGCATCGCGCTGACGCCGTGGAGCCCGCTGAAGAACGGTTTCCTGTCGGGCAAGTACCGGCGCGGTTCGTCGGCGCCGGATTCCGCGCGCGCGGCGTTCGTGGGTGGCCCGTCGGAAGCGGAGTACGCGGTGATCGATCTGGTCGCGGAGATCGCTTCGGCGCTGGAGACGACGTCGGCCGCGGTTTCCCTGGCGTGGCTGCGGGCCCGGCCCGGGACGGTGGTCCCGATCGTCGGCGCGCGGCGGCTGGAGCACCTGACGGGCAACCTGGCGGGTCTCGACGTCACGCTGCCGGCGTCGGATCTGGCCCGGCTGGACGAGGTTTCGGCGCCGACGCTGGACTACCCGGCGCCGATGCACGGCGCCCAGCGGGCGATGCTGCAGTTCGCGGGGGCGACGGTCGACGGCGAACCGTCCACTGTGTACCCGCCGTTGCTGCAGAGCGACGTGCGCTACTGACCGCGGAAGGTGCGCCGGTAGGTGTCCGGGGGCACGCCCACCGTGCGGGTGAAGTGGCGGCGCAACGTCGTCGCCGTGCCCATTCCCACCGATGCCGCGATCTTCTCCACCGGTGAGTCCGTCTTCTCCAGCAGTTCCTGCGCTCGCCGGATCCGCTGGGTCAGCAGCCACCGCAACGGCGTCGTGCCCGTCGCCGCGTGGAAGTGGCGGGTCAGGTGGCGGGTGCTCACCTTTGCCTTGCGGGCCAGGTCCGCCACCGTCAGCGGCTGGTCGAGGCGTGCGGTGATCCACGGGAGCAGGGCGGCCAGCGGGTGGTCGTCCCGGGCCGGGACCGGTGTGGCCACGTACTGGGCCTGGCCGCCCGCGCGGTGCGGGGGCACCACCAGGCGGCGGGCGACGGCGTTGGCCGCCGCCGGGCCGTGGTCGGCGCGGACCAGGTGCAGGCACAGGTCCATCGCCGCGGCCTTGCCCGCCGACGTCAGCACGCTGCCGTTGTCCACGTACAGCACGTCCGGGTCCACCGTCACCCGCGGGAAGCGGGCGGCGAGGACGTCGGTGTGCGCCCAGTGCGTCGTCGCGCGGCGGCCGTCCAGCAGGCCGGCCGCCGCCAGCACGAACGCGCCCGTGCAGAGGGATGCCACCCGCGCGCCGGCCGCGTGGGCCGCTCGCACCGCGGCGATCAGGTCGGCGGGCGGGTCGGCGTCGACGTCCGCCCAGCCGGGCACGAGCACCGTGCCCGCGCGGGCCAGCCGGTCGAGGCCGTCGTCGGGGTCCAGCAGGAAGCGGCCGACGCGGACCGGCGCGGAGCCGCAGACCGCGAAGTCGTACCTCGGGTCGTCGCCGAACACCTCGGACGCGATCGTCAGCTCGAACGACAGCATCCCGTCGGTGGCGGCCAGCGCGACAGCGTGCATGTCCGAAAGTGTACGCAGCACGTCGTTCCGGACACTGTCGCGCGCGGAGGAGGGCCGCGACGATGGCCGCATGACTTCGGTTCTGGTTTACGGCGCTTATGGGCACACCGGCCGGTTCGTGGTGGCTGAGCTGCGCGAACGCGGCTTCACGCCGGTCCTTTCCGGTCGCGACGCGGCGAAGCTCCCGAGTGGGCGGCCGGCCTCGGTCGGCGATCCGGCGTCGCTCGACCGCGCGCTGGAGGGCGTTGCGGCGGTGATCAACTGCGCGGGTCCGTTCGCCGCGACGGCGCGTCCGGTGATCGAGGCGGCGGTGCGCGCCGGCGTGCCGTATGTGGACGTCGCGGCCGAGATCGAGGCCAATCTCGACACGTTCGCGCTGGAGGTCGGTTCGGTGGTGGTGCCGGCGATGGCGTTCTTCGGCGGCTTGGCCGATCTGCTGGCGACGGCGGCGATGGGGGACTGGCCGGCGGCCGACGAGATCCACGTGGCGTACGGGCTGAGCGGCTGGCACCCGACACCGGGGACGCTGGCGGCGGGCCGGGTGTCGCGGGAGCGCCGTGGCGGCCGGCGCATCCGGTTCGCGGGTGGCCGGCTCGAGCACCGTGAAGACGAGCTGCCGTCGCTGGAGTGGACGTTCCCCGAGCCGCTGGGCACCCGGCGGGTGCTCGGCGAGTTCTCGATGGCGGACATCGTGACGATCCCCCGGCACCTGAAGGTCGCCGACGTCACCAGTTACCTGACGGCCGACGCGGTGAAGGGCCTGGCGGCGGCGGAGAACCGTGACGCGGCGGAGACGTTCGTGGTGGACGTGGTGGTCCGTGCGGGCGGCGAGGAGCGCCGGGCGGTCGCGCGCGGCGAGGACATCTACGCGGTCAGCGCACCGCTGGCGGTGGAAGCGGTGGAGCGCGTCCTGAGTGGACGGACGAGGACGACGGGGGTGGCGCCGGCGGGTGAGATGTTCGACGCGGCCGACTTCCTGCGGGCGCTGGACCCGCGTGTCGCGGTCGAATTCAGCTGAGCTCGGCGCCGCGGTAGCTGCCCGGGGTAGTGGCGTACTCGCGCCGGAAGGCTTTGGTGAAGGCGAAGGCCGACCCGTAGCCGACGGCGGCGGCGACTTGCGCGACCGGCCGGTCGGACTCGCGGAGCAGCTGCGCGGCGGTGGTCATCCGCCAGCGCGTGAGGTAGGTGAGGGGCGGCTCGCCGACCAGCGAGGTGAACCGCCGGGCGAAGGCGGCGCGCGAGAGCCCGGCCGCGGCACCGAGCTGGTCGACGGTCCAGGCGCGGGCGGGATCGCCGTGGATGGCGGCCAGTGCCCGCGCGGTGACGGGATCGGCGAGGGCCCCGGACCAGCCGGGAGCGCCGGCGTTCTCGCTGAGCCAGGCCCGCAGCATGTAGACGAGCAGGGCGTCGACGAGCGAGGGGGCGACGACGGCGGCACCGGGAGGGTGCGCGGCGATTTCGTCGCCCAGAAGCTGGACCATCGCTCGCAGGCCGGGGTGACGGCCGGGCTCGGCGGCCAGGTGGAGGACCTCGGGCAGGTCGCGCAGGAGCGGGTGCGGCCGGTGCCGGCGCAGCCGGTAGGCGCCGCAGACGACGGTCGCGCGGGCACCGGGACCGGGCAGCGACACTCGTCCGAAGGGGGTGGCCGGGGAAGGACGGGTGGGCCGGAAATCGTTCAGCGGAGTGCCGGGCGCCGAGGTCATGGCGTGCGGAACGCCGCGGCCGAGCAGAACGACGTCGCCGGGCCCGAGTTCGACCGGTTCGAAGGCAGCGTCACCGGGCAGCGGAGTGAGCCAGGAGGTGCCCTGCAGGACAACGTGGAAGGCGGCCCCGGTGGTGTGCGCGAAGCGGAGGCCCCAGGGAGCGTGCGCCTCGGTGTGGGCGGCGACGGGAGTACCGGCCCGCAGAGCCGCGAGAACATCGGCGAGCACATCCATGAATCCACCATAGCGAGACGCTGGGACAAGGCAACGCGAGTTTGGGCCATTCACCGTCTCGCAGGCCGCATTTAACGTGAAGCCATGACGGTGTGGATCGAGGGTGCGACGGGCAAGGCGGGCAGGCGAGTGGTGGCGGCGCTGACGACGGCGGGTGTCCCGGTCCGGGCGGCGAGCCGCCACCCAGGCGAAGGGACGAGCTCGGTGACACCGGTCCGGTTCGACTGGTACGACGGGTCGACGTGGGCCCCGGCACTGGGCGACGCGAAGGCGGTGTTCCTGAAGGGTCTGGACAGCGACGACGAGGCGGCGTCGATCATGTCGGGGTTCCTGGCGGAGGCGAGCCCGGTGACAAGGGTGGTGCTGATGTCGGCGGTGGGGGTCGACAAGACGCCGGACAGCGCACCGCGCCGGGCGGTGGAGCTGGCGGTGCAGGAGGCGGGCAAGGAGTGGACGATCTTGCGCCCGAGCTGGTTCTTGCAGAACTTCGACGAGGACGAGTGGGTGTTCGCTAGGGCGTTGCGCGAGACGAACGAGCTGTACGCGGGAGCCGGCAACAGCAGAGTGAGTTTCACGGACGCGAGAGACCTGGCAGAAGCGGCGGCAACGGTCTTGACGGAGAAGGGCCACGAAGGCCGCGCGTACACGATCACGGGCCCGGAGCAGCTGACGTTCGCGGAGGTGGCAGCCCTGCTGGCGAAGGCATCGGGCCGCCCCATCCACCACCGAGACGCAACACCGGAGGAGCACCGCAGGCATTTCGCGAAGTCAGGCCGCCCGGAGGCATGGGTGAACCACATGCTGCACCTGTTCACGCTGGTGAGGGCAGGGGTCTTCACGCCGGTAACGAGCGACTTCGAGAACCTGACGGGAAGAAGCCCACGAACACCAGAGGCATACGCCAGGGAAATCTGGCGGCCGACACCCGAAAGCTGACCACACGAGGCGCGGGGTCCGGGGGCGAAGCCCCAGGAGGGGGCCCGGGGCGAAGCCGTGAGGGGCGGGGTCGAGGGGCGAAGCCCCGGAGAGGGGCCCGGGGCGAAGCCGTGAGGAGCGGGGTCCAGGGGCGAAGCCCCGGGAGGGGGCTCGGGGTGAAGCTGCGAGGGGCGGGGTCGAGGGGCGCAGCCCCAGGGGTGGGGTCCGCGGGCGAAGCCCCGAGGGGTGGGGTCCGGGGGCGCAGCCCCGGGAGGGGGCCCGGGGCGAAGCCGCGACGAGCGGGGTCCAGGGGCGAAGCCCCCGGGGAGGGGCCCGGGGAGGGGCCCGGGGCGAAGCCCCGAGAAGGGGGTCCGGGGGCGAAGCCCGCCGGGCGGGGTCTGGGGGTTGCACCCCCAGAAGAAACGACGAAGTGAAGCCCGCGAAGGAGCGAAGCGACGAGCAAGGAAGCGGAACGTGGGCCCGGAGAGACTCGAACTCTCACTGGCATGGACCTAAACCATGTGCCTCTGCCAATTGGGCTACGGGCCCGCAGCAGTGGGAAGCGTAGCGTGCGGCGTGGCCGGTGTGGTTGTGGTGGGGGCGTCGACTAGGTTGGGCGTGGATGTTGCAGCGGCGAGGAGGACATGTGGCTCGCGATCCGGAGACGATCGAGCGTGAGATCGAGCAGGCCAGGACTGCGTTGGCGGCGACGCTTGATCAGCTGACCGTCAAGGCGGACCCCAAGAAGCTCGCGGATGCGGCGCAGCGTGGGGTGCGTGCGAAGCTGGATAACCCGAAGGTCAAGTATCCCTTGATCGGTGGCGGGATCCTCGTGGTGGTCTTGTTGGTGCGCAAGCTGCTCAAGTAGGGCTCGTCAGGCGCGGGCCTGCTCGGCTGTTTTCTCGGCTTGGGCGGGCTCGGCTGCCGGCTTGCTTTCCTCGACGGCTTGGGGGAGCTGTTTGCTCGGGGGGAGGGCCGGCTTCTTGTCCGAAGTGGCTTTCTGCTGCTTGGGGACGCTGCCGGGTGGCGGGATCTCGAGCGGGGGCAGTTTGGGGAGGGTGAGCCGGGCGGTCATGTAGGCCTGGGTGAACTCGAACGCGCTGCCGTTGAGCAGGTGGACGACGGTGGTTTTGCCGTCGCCGCCGAGTTGTTCGACCAGTTGGTCGGCGCGGTCGCGTGCGGCGATGATGCCGGGTGCTCGCGCGGTGAGTTCTTTGCCTCGGCCGCTGACCGTGATTGCCCAGTCGGCGTCTTCTTGGGTGTATGTCGCCGTGATCGCTTCGACCATGTGTCTCACGCCCCTCTCCCTCTCCAGCATGCTTTACACAACCGTGACGCGGCTACCGCATTCCCATGACGCGGTACTCGCGCCCCCTCTCGGCTGTAAAAATCCGGCATCACTTTCTACCGTGTCCTGGATACCGTAGAGCAACTCTGTGTCACAGGACACGACAGCGCTGAGTAACGACCGAATGGCCTAATGCACTTGCAAACTACCGTGCACGGTGTTGGAGGCCGCTCCACAGCACGTCCATGGCGTATTCGGTGGCCAGCTGGGGGCTCACTTCGTCGTGTCGCTCGCACCAGATCGCGAGCCGTTCGCAGGCTCCGACCACGAATTCCGCGGCTGCTTCGGCTCTCAGGTCGTCGCCGTTGTCGAAGTGGCCGCTCATCAGTGCGGCGATGAGGTCGGTCTGCTGGCGGCGGGTTTCCTCGACTTCGTCGGCGGCGGGGGTGCCGATCAGGGCCATCTCGTGGCGTAGCAGTGACCAGGCTTGGCGGCGCTCGCGGATGAAGACGAAGAAGGCCAGGAGGCCGCGGCGCAGGGCTTCCTCGGCGGTGGCGGCGCCGACCGTTGCTTGCTCGGTGACCTCGCGCAGGACTGACCGTGACTCGCGGATGCAGGCCAGGAGCAGGCCTTCTTTGGAGTTGAAGTACTCGTAGAGCATCGGCTTGGAGACGCCGACCAGTTCGGCGATCTCGTCCATGGACGCCGCCGCGTAGCCGCGTGCCGAAAACACTTCTTCGGCGACCTCGACCATCTGCCGCATTCGCTCGGCTCGGGGCATGCGCTTGCGCTTCGCGGTGGTCACGGGTGACACTCTACCGCTAGTAACCTACTCCGAGTAAGCTGGACGACGAGTAACAGGCAGCCGGGAGGCGCGATGGGCAACCGCACGGAGACCGGGGTCGTCATCGTCGGGACCGGGTTCTCCGGTCTTGGCATGGCGATCCAGCTGCGCAAGGAGGGGCGCGACGACTTCGTCATCCTCGAAAAGGCGCACGACGTCGGTGGCACGTGGCGGGACAACAGCTACCCCGGGTGCGCCTGCGACATCCCGTCGCACATGTACTCGTTCTCCTTCGAGCAGAACCCGGGCTGGTCGCGGGCGTACTCGCCGCAGCCGGAGATCTGGCGGTACATGCGCGAGGTGGCCGACAAGCACGATCTGCGCCGGTTCATCCGCTTCGGCCAGGAGATGACCGGGGCCCGCTGGGACGCGGACGAGAACCGCTGGCACGTCGCCACGAGGGGCGGCGACGAGTTCACCGGCAACGCGCTGGTCGCCGGGGTCGGCGCCCTGCACCTGCCGATGATCCCGGAGCTGCCCGGCATCGAGAAGTTCGAGGGCCCGGCTTACCACTCCGCGCGGTGGCGCCACGACGTCGACCTGAAGGGCAAGAAGGTCGCCGTGATCGGCACCGGCGCCAGCGCGGTCCAGTTCGTGCCGAAGATCGCGCCCGAGGTCGAGGAGCTGACGCTGTTCCAGCGCACCCCGCCGTGGATCATGCCGAAGGCCGACCACGAGATGTCCGGGCGCACCCGCGCGCTGTTCAAGGCGTTCCCGCCGGCTCAGCGTGCCTACCGCAACCTGCTCTACTGGCTGCTCGAAGCGCGCGCGATCGGCTTCAACGGCCAGTCGTGGGTGATGAAGCTGGGGCAGCGGCTGGCCAAGCGCAACATCGACCGCGCGATCACCGACCCGGCGCTGCGGCGCAAGGTCACCCCGGACTACACCATGGGCTGCAAGCGCGTGCTCATCTCCAACGACTACTACCCGGCGCTGGCCAGGGACAACGTCGACGTCGTGACCGACGGCGTGCGCGAGGTCCGCGAGCACTCCGTCGTCGACGCCGCGGGGGTCGAGCACGAGGCCGACGTCATCGTCTACGGCACCGGCTTCCACGTCACCGACGCCTTCGACGACCTGGAGATCGTCGGCCGCGACGGGCGCAACCTCGGCAAGGAGTGGGCGACCGAGGGGATGCGGACGCACCTCGGGATCACCGTCGCCGGCTTCCCGAACCTGTTCTTCCTGCTCGGCCCGAACACCGGGCTCGGGCACAACTCGGTCGTGTTCATGATCGAGGCCCAGATCTCCTACGTCGCCGAGGCGCTGCGGCTGGCCCGTGGCCAGGCGATCGAGCCCAAGCCCGAGGTGCAGGAGCGGTTCAACACCGCGATCCAGCGCAAGCTCGCGAAGGGCATCTGGACGCGCGGCGGCTGCAAGAGCTGGTACCTCGACGCGAAGGGCGTCAACCGGACGATCTGGCCGGGCTTCACCTGGCGCTACTGGCTGGACACGCGCAAGGTGCGGCGCGAGGACTTCCTCGTCGGCTGATCCGGGCGCGGTCCCCACCGGCGGAGGAGGCCGGTGGGGACCGCGGGGATCAGCGGGAGGCGTAGCGGCGCAGGCGGGCGATCAGGTCCACGGTCGGCAGCCCGCACAGCTCCGCCATGCGCTCCAGTGCCGGCAGGTCGAGGGCGACCTCGCCGGCCCCGTGCTCGCCGGCCTGGTGCAGCCGGTCCTCGGCCCAGCGGCGCAGCGGCAGCAGGTCGTCGGAGGCGTCGGCGACGACCTTGCGCAGGTCGACGCGGACCCGGCCGGGCTCGTCGACGAACACCCGGCGGTGCACCTTGGCCAGCAGGTCCTGGGGCAGTTCGTCCATCGCGACGCACAGCTCGACCAGGCGCACCACCGAGCACTGTCTGGTGCCCAGTTCGTAGGTGGCCAGCGTCTGCAGCGAAATCTCGCTCTGCAGGTGCTGGTTCAGCTCCTTGCGCGTCCACCCGCGGCTGCGCCTGAGCTTGCGGAGCTCGTCTCCGAGAATCCGCTGATACTCCTCAGCGTCGATCAGCACATCAATGTCCCCTGCCGTGCTCTCCCACGGCACTTGCACGGTGGTGACAACTTTCCCGTGCAGGTGCACCCTCACGTGTATGTAAGTGCGCGGGAGCCCAGCCCTTACGCGATTTCGGGCATGTCTTTGATACCGATTGCGCGAGTTAGGCCGAACGGGTTAACGGGAGGTAGCTCATTGTGCAACTTGCAGGATGCACACTACGAAAATCGCAGTAAAGACGCGGTTACCAGCCGTCTTTCAGTTGACGCAGGGGACACCTTCGGCGGTGATCGGCTTGTCCTCGTCGGCGACCGGCGGGGGAGCCGGGGCCTGCGACGTCGCGCCCGCGGCGGCGCCGGACCCGGCGCTCGCGTTCGAGGTGGTGCCCTCGAAGTCGGCGCCGAGGAACACCATCACGTGGCCCGCCTGGACGCTCTTGTCCTCCTGGATCGTCGGCGAGCCGCCGAGGGCGTCGGCCACGGCCTGACCCTTGTCCTTGCCGCCCTTCGGCACCCAGATCACCGTGGTCTTGCGCGCGGTCGCGTTCGCCGTGTCGCCGGAGGTGAAGCCCTTGCTCTCCAGCGTCTTGGCGACGCTCGCGGCCAGGCCGGTCTTGCCGGAGGCGTTGCGCACGTCGACCGTGGTCGCCTTGTTCGCGGGGTCGGCCTGCTGCGCCGGCGGCGTCGTGGCGCCCGGCTGCGGCCCGGCGAGACCCTGCACGAACTGCTTCACCTCGGCCGGGTCGACCTGGATGGCGACGCCGTCCTCGGGTGTCTTGTACTCGACGTTCTTCACCGGGATCGTGCGGAACTCGAGCTGGCCGCCGGTCAGGCCCTTCATCTGCTGGGCGAACCCGAAGATGTCCCAGTTCTGGTTGAGCACGACCGACTTCTTGATGGCGTCGATCAGGTCGGAGAGCTTCGACGGGTTGGTCAGCGTGCCCGCCGAGAGCACCTTGCGGGCCATGCCCGCCATGAACACCTGCTGGCGGACGACCCGGTCGAGGTCGCCGTTGGGCAGGCCGTGGCGCTGCCGGACGAACTCGAGCGCCTGCACGCCGGAAATGGTGTGCTGGCCCTTGGTGAAGTCCGCGCCGGAGTACTGGTCCTTGACGTTGTTGTTGAGGCAGACGTCGACGCCGCCGATGGCCTTGGTGATGTCGCTGAAGCCGAGCAGGTTGACCGCGGCGTAGTTGTCGATGGTGGACCCGGTGAGCTTCTCGACGGTCTCGATGAGCTCCTTCGCCCCGGCCTGGTTGGCCTTGACGTCGAGCTCCTTCGGGTCGGTGACGCCCTGCTTCTGCAGGTCCTTGCGGGCCGACAGCATCGCGCGGGCGTACGCGGAGTTGATCTTGTGCTTGCCGTAGCCGCCGGGGATGTCGACGTAGGTGTCGCGGGGCAGCGAGATCGCGACGGCCTTGCTGCCGTCGTTCGGGATGTGCACGAAGATCAGCGAGTCGGTGTTGAGCTCGCCGTCGGAGTCGCCGGCGCGCAGCTCGTCGAGCACCTCGCGCGAAAGCGGGTTGCCCTGGGCGTCGGTGCGGCTGTCCAGGCCGACCAGCAGGATGTCGCGGGCGCCGTCGGCGGGCTTGTCGCCGCCACCGCCGTCGCTGATCACGTTCGCGTAGTTCAGCCCGTTCACCAGGCCCTGCATGGCCGCCCACGCGTACCCGGTCAGGCCCATCACCAGCAGGGACACGACGGCCAGCGCGATCTTCGCGCCGCGGAAGGAGTTGCGGCGGGCGCGCGGGGCCGGCTTCGGCTGGGGCCGGCGGGCAGGCGGAGCGCTCCGGCGCGCGTCCACCGGTTCACGGCGGGGCGCGGGGCGGCGGGGCGGCGGGGTGCCGCGCCGGCCTGGCTCGTCCTGCCAGGGCCGGGCGGGGCGGCGGCCGCCTTGCCCGTTCCGAGGCGGGTGATCCACGCGGGCGACTCCTCACTGCTTCGATCGGTGGTCCTGGGGTTGGGACGCATGGTGCCCTCACCTGGTTGCCGTAGCGTTACACATCCCCCTGTGAATGTGGCACGCACCACCCAGTTTCCCGCATCCGAGCGGGTTACGCCTGGTCAGGACGTCGCATTTGCCGGTCTGCGGGCCGGCAGCAGGGTGCCCGCGGCCGCGAGCAGGGCGAACCCGGCCGTCGCCGCGTGGAGCGTGACGCCGAGGAGCTCGGACGTGCCGCTGCCGTCGGCGAACAGCAGCGAGGGCGCGCAGGCGAGCGCGGTGGTGAGCCAGGTCCCGGTCGCCGCGCCGGCCCCGAGCCGGATCGTGTGCAGCAGGAACACCCCGAGCAGCAGGTGCACCAGGCTCTGGATCGGGTCGAGTCGCAGGCCCAGGAGGTCGGCGTCGGCGGCCACCCCGCCGAAGCGGGTCAGCGCGAAGCCGAACACGCCGAGCGTCGCGTAGCCGATGCCGAACGCGGCCGCGGCCCGCGTCAGGACGACCGCCCGGCGGCCCGGCAGCTCGGCCGCGCGGGGCCGCCGGACGCCGTGGGCGTGCCGCTCGAACCACCAGAAGACCAGGGTCGCGGGCACCGCGAGCAGCCCGACCGCGACCAGCGTGCGCGGCCGGACCAGCCAGCTCAGGCCGTCGGCGATCCGGCCGGGGAGGTAGACGACGGCGACCAGCAGCAGCATGCCGGCGAGGAACGCCAGGTAGAGGCTCATCGGCGCGCGCAGGACGAACCGGCAGGCGGCGGCGACACGGGGCCGGTCGCCGAGCCGGGTCAGCGGGCCGGCCACGAGCCCGAGCACGCCGAGCTGGACCAGGCCGAGCAGCAGCACGCCCCACGGCGGGGCCGACAACGCGGCCGGGGCGCCCGGGCTGCCGAGCAGGACGGGTGGCCCGGTGCGCAGGACACTCGCCACGGCGAGGCCCGCGGCCCCGGTGGCGGCGGCCGCGGCGAGCAGCCGTCGTGCCGGGCGTACGCCGTCGGCGTGCGCGAAGGCGAGTTGCTGGGCGAGCAGCGCGAGGGCGAACGTCGCCGCGAAGCGGGGCAGGGGCGAGCCGAGCCAGTTCGCCGTCGCTTCTCCGGCGACGACCACCGCGAGCAGCCCGGCCGCCGCGCTCACCGGGGCCCGGCGGTGCAGGGCCAGCAGCGGCGGCGCGCAGACGATCGTCAGGAGGTAGACCCCGAGCAGCCACAGCGGGTGCAGCGCGATCCGCATGACCGTCGCCGTCGTCCCGGCCGGGATGCCGAGGAGCTCGAGCGCGAGCGGCGTCAGGAGGGCGACGACGGCGAAGATCAACGCCGGCCGCAGCAGCGGGCTCGCGCGTTCGGCGAGGAAGTGGCGGTAGCCGCCGCCGTGGTCCTGTTCGGCGCGCCAGCCGGCCGCGTTGGCGTGGCCGCCGGCGAAGAAGATCAGCGGGGCGAGCTGGGCGAGCCAGGTCAGCGGCCAGACGGACGCCTCGGGCGCGCCCGCCCACTGCGCGAGCGCCGTCACCGACTCGCCGACGAGCAGCAGGACGACCCCGCCCGCGCCGAGCAGTGCCCACCGGCTGACTTCGGCGGGGGTGACGGCGGGTGCCGGCACCCGCGGCTCGCGCCGGGCGCGCAGCCAGCCGCGCAGCCGGAACACCAGCAGGCAGGCGATCACGAGCACGCCGGCGACCATCGGGCCGATCGGGTCGCCGACCGGCGGGCCCCAGCGCTGGTGCCACGAGTTGACGACCAGGCCCGCCGAGTAGAGCGTCGCGACGACCCGGCAGGTGCCCGCCGAGTTCACCGGGTTCAGGTCGCAGGCGTGGTGCATGTCGTGGGAAAGCTGGTTGTCGAGTGCTTCGCGGACCTCGGGGCCGAGCGGGTGGCCCTTGCGGTCGGCGTAGCGCAGCAGGTCGTAGCCGAGGTCGTGTGCCTTGCACGGGACGGCGTAGTCCCACTTCGTGTTGTCGTCGCCCCACGGCGTCGAGCAGCCGCCGTCGGTGTGCACCGCGCGGACGGTGCCGTCGCGGGCCGGCATCGCGCCGGGCGTGACACCGCTGAGCGCGGTGAAGTCCTTCGGCAGCCGCGCGAGCGCGTCGGGGTGCGGGCCGGGATGGACGAGCGCCTCGATGGCGTTCTGCGCGGCCAGGACGTCGCCGGTGGGCGGGCCCTGGTCCGGCGGCGACGGCGGGCGCGAGGCGATCAGGCCGAACGCGAAGACGACCAGCAGGACCAGCAGCAGCCAGCCGGACGTCGACCAGGGTCGGCGGACACGCGGCGGCTGGATCGCGGCTGGCATGGTCCCAGGGTGCCAGCCCCGTCCGGAGGGCGACACGGGGATAACCCCCGGCATCCGGCTGCCCGATCGGGTGGCGCTCGGGGCTGCCCCTTCTTACGTACCGCGACCGGCCCGGACCCGCGAGAATGACGGACGGGGGTGCGGCGACCGGGAGGGCGTGCGGTGGGCTCGCTTGTGGTGCCCGTGGAAAACACGGTGTGCGCGTTGCGCCGGCTCGCTCCTGGTGCGGCGTTGCGCTCGCCGTCCTCCCCGGACCTCCGGGTGCTGGCGCGGGCGTTGCGTTCGTGTTCGCCGGCGGCGCTGGCTTCGGCGCGGCCGGGGCCGGTGGTGCGGGTGGTGCTGGCCGCGCAGGCGCGGGCGCTCGACCGGGCGATGACGGGGTTGTTCGGCTCGGACGCCCCGGAGGCGGCCCGGCTGGTCCGGGCGGCCCGGTTCAGCGGGCGGCGGTGCGGTGAGCTGCTGGCGCGGGTCCGGGCGGAGCCGGGGTTGCGGGCGGCGGCGCTGGGCTGGGCGTCGGCCACGGGCACGCGGCTGCTGGCCGACGAGCTGAGCGGGACCCCGCTGGTCCCGGACCCCGCGGACGGGCGGTTCGCGGCGGAGCTGACGGTGGCGGCGCTGCTGCCGCGGGCGGAGGTGGCCGGCGAGGCCGTGGCGTTCGACGGCCGCGGGTCGGGGTTCCTCGAGGCCCGGTCGCTGCGGGTGGGGGACGGCGGGTTCCGGGTCGACGTCCGGGCCGATGCCCCGGTCGAGCTGGTCGGCGACGGCGAGGCCCTCGCGCTGCGGGCGCTGTGGTGGAACGGCCTCGGCCGGGTGACCGACGACCGGGGGCACGAGTACCTGATCCTGCGGAAGGACCCGGAGGGCACGGGGGTGGTGCGCCACTGGTGTCACCCGCGCCCGGCACCGGGGGCGAAGGTGCTCCGGCTGGAGTCGGCGGGGTACCGGGGCGAGAGCCTGCGGCTGGAGTCGGCGCGGGGGACGTCGGCCGAGGTGCTGGTGAAGCGCGAACTCACGGTCCGGCTGGCCAGCTGGCCGGCCTCCTGACCACGCACGAGCGGGCCGGGTCTACTCCCCGGCGCGCGCCGGGAGGCCGCCGCCCGGGGTGTCCGGGGCGAAGCACACCTGGTCACGGCCGTTTTCTTTCGCCAGGTACACCGCCGCGTCCGCAGACTGCAGCAGCCGCTCCAGCGTGTCTCCGTGGCGGGGGTGGCGGGCTACCCCGATCGAGGTCGTCCGGTCGGCGATCGTGGCCGGATCGCCCCGCTTGTCCGTTGTCACGATATGCAACTTGGCAATCGCGACACGTATGCGTTCCGCCGCGTCCCACGTCGACTCTTCGTCGATGTCGGGGAGCAGAATGAGGAATTCCTCGCCGCCGAAACGGCCGACCAAGTCGCTCGGCCTCGTCACTTCGTCGAGGGTTTGCGCAACCGTGCGGAGGACGTCGTCACCCGCCGGATGGCCATAGGTGTCGTTAATCCACTTGAAGTGGTCGAGATCGACCATCAGCAGTGCCAGTTGATCACCCGATCGAGCGGTGCGTTCGAGTGCCCGCTCGGCCGACTCCGACCAGCCGCGCATGTTGAGAATCCCGGTTTTCGGGTCCGTCCGGACGTCGTTCTGGAGCTGGTCGAGTTCCGCGAGCCGATTGAAGACCACGGTGACCACGGCCATCACCGCCACCATCGGCGGGACGGCGTCGAGCAGGATCGCGGTCACCGCGCCGAGGCCGATGGTGATCGCTTCGAGCATGTTGTCGGCCGGGCTGCCCAGGACGTTACGGACACTGCGCCCCGCGGGCGATCCGAGCAGCAGGACCCCGCCCACGTACACGATCTGGATCGACTCGTAGATCGCGCCGGTGACGGCGATGGTGCCGAACTCGCGGAGGAAGCCGCCCCAGCCCGCGGTGCCCAGCGGGTGCGGCCCCAGCGCCGTGTACGTCAGGTGCGCGAGCGTGCCGGCGAGGCCGTGCGTAATGGACGAGAAAACGAAGTTGTGGGCCGGGCGGCGCGCGATGAACCAGTGCTGCGCCCGGATCACGGCGATGACGGAAAGCGTCAGCGGTACCGGCAGTATCATCGCCGCGGAAAACGTCCACACTGCGGTGAGGTCGATCAGCACCGTATTCGCGCGGTTGCGCCGACGCTCTTCCTGGCGCTGGGTCAGCTGAATGTGCACCGTCGCCCCGGCCGCCAGAATCGCGAAATTGATCCAGTCGTTTCCGGACGGAATCGGCGAGCGGGCGAACGCGACGACGAGAATGGCGGCCGCGACGGCTTCGGCCACGAGCATGAAGGCGACCTGCGCCGGCCGGCGGCGCCACAACGCCCAGTTGCGCGGGCGGTAGGCGTGGCCGGTTCGGACGGTCGCGAGTGGATCACCCGTCGTGGTCGCGGTCCCGTCCGTGGTCACGCCCTGTTCCGCGGTGGCTCCCCGCCGCGCCGGCTCCGCCGCGCCCGGCTCGTCCGGCGCGCCCGGGCCGCCGTCCGGTCCTGGATGCAATTGGTCACCTCCTTTCCAGCCTAGTCGCC
Source organism: Amycolatopsis sp. NPDC003865 (assembly GCF_053605345.1). Classification (NCBI taxonomy): domain Bacteria; kingdom Bacillati; phylum Actinomycetota; class Actinomycetes; order Pseudonocardiales; family Pseudonocardiaceae; genus Amycolatopsis; species Amycolatopsis sp. NPDC003865. Next base: position 37,709 of record NZ_JBSGJA010000007.1, read on the forward strand.
GTCTTGAGTAATCTCATCGGTACCTGGCAGAGTGTTCACGCATTCCGCGGCCGGGTACCATCCCACAGCAACGGACTCGCCAAGGCCCCGGATGAACTGCCGGGAACGCGGCGCGAAAATTCCCGCGAGACTGTCCCCGCATGGAGGTGTCCCCCATGAGCAACCGCGACTGGTGAACCATCCGCGAATTGTCGCCCGTGTAGTCCGCGAATGCCATTCATGATCTTGGCAGCACAGAGAGGTGGCACCCGATGGCCAACCGTGACTGGTGATCCGTCCCGCTCATGACAGCCGCGGTTCCGGTTCCGCGCCGCCGACGCGGCGCCAGGACAACGCGACCGGCACCGCCAGCAGCAGACCCACCGCCCCCGCGAGCGCGATCGTCGTGTCCGCGGACCCGAGCCACTGGGCCACGAGCCCGCCGATGCCGACGCCCACACCCTGGGCCACCCGCAGCCCGGTCCGGTAGAGCCCGCCGGCGCTGCCCCGGATGTCGTTCGGCACCCACGTGATGAACGTGGCCGACACCGTGATGACGTACGCGCCCGTCGCGCCGGCCAGCGCGAGCAGGACCAGCGCGACCGCGAGGTTCGGCCGCAGCGCGAACGCCGCGAGCGCGGCCAGCGGCAGCGCGGCCAGCACCCCCAGCAGCCGGCGCCGGTGCTCCGTCGAGACGAACCGCGACAGCAGGAACGTCCCGACGACGAAGCCGAGCGGATCGGCCGCCAGCAGCCAGCCCACCGCCTCCTCGCCCGCGCCCAGCTGCGCGGCGAGCGGTGCGGCGAGGCCCTCCGGGATCACCGCCAGGCCGACGAGCCACGACAGGTAGAGCAGCACCCGCAGCCGTTCGTCGCCGAAAACCTGCCGGACGGCGCCGAACCACGGGGCGGCGCCGTCTCCCGCGGCCGGTCGCCGCAGCACCGCCAGCCGCACGGCGACGGCGGCGACCAGGAACGTCAGCGCGTCGATCGCCAGCGCCCACGACGTGCCGACGCCGGTCACCAGCAGGCCGCCGGCGGCGAGGCCGGCCAGCATCGCGGTGTTGTTCGTGATCCCGCGCAGGTCCTGGCTCTGCAGGTAGACGTCGTCGTCGCCGAAGATCTCGCGGCCGAGCGCGTTCTGCGCCGCGTTGCCCGGCGCGTTCGCCAGCCGGGCGAAGACGAAGAGGACGAACAGCCAGCCCATCGGCATCCCGGGCAGGGCCATCAGCCCGATCAGCACGGCCTGGGCGAGCGAGCCGGTCACCAGCACCGCGCGCCGCGGGAACCGGTCGGCGAGCTGGGACAACCCGAGCCCGCCGGCGAGCGCGGGCAGGAACGTCAGCGCGTAGACCACGGCCGACAGCAGCGGCGACCCGGTCCGGTCGAAGATCAGGATGGCCAGCGCGACGATGGTCAGCTGGTCGCCGAGCATCGACTGCGTTTCGGCGAACCACAGCGCGCGGAACTCGCGGTTGGCCAGGACGGCCCGGAGCCGGGGAGTCGCGCGCGTCGTCACCTCGTAACCACCGTCCCCCGATCGAGTGAATGGATCGTCCGCATTGTGCCTCGCGTGTGACGACCCCGTCCGGGGGAGTCACACCCGTCCTCCCGGAAGCACTAACAGTATGCCGCCGATTACGCGCGGGTGTCCCCGGAACGCGCGGCACTGGTCCCTTCGGAGCCGATCGGGTTACGCCGCCCCCGGGGTCCGGTGATTGGCCGTGACCGGCTCGCGGGTACCTCCGGGCTGATCGAACCGGATTCGCTCGGCGCAGAGCGGCGGCCGCTCGTCGTCGCGACGATGCCCCACTGGACCGAATGGGCCAAGACTGGACGCAGAGCCGGCCGGGGTGGACGGACCGCGCCAATGGCGGCGCGCCGCAGAGCGGGGAGACGACGATGGACGGGTTGATGCAGGGCAAGGCGGTCGTGGTGACCGGCGCCGGCCGTGGCCTTGGCGAGGCGTTCGCGGTGCACGTCGCGCGGGCGGGCGGGGCGGTGGTCGTCAACGACGTCGACGTCGAGCTGGCCGAACGCACGGCGGAGAACATCCGCGCGCACGGCGGCCGCGCCGTGGCCAGCGGGCACAGCGTGGCCGAGGCCGGGGAGGCGCAGGAGATCGTCGACCTCTGCGTCAAGGAGTTCGGCGGGATCGACGGGCTGGTGAACAACGCCGGCCTGAACTACGAGGCGCTGCCCTGGGAGGACGACGCCGAGCAGGCGCGCGAGCTCGTGCAGGTCAACGTCATGGGCGTGGTGAACACCGGCCTGGCCGCGATCAAGGCGATGGTCGACGCCGGCACCGTCGGCTCGATCGTCAACATCTCCTCGGGGGCGTCGCTGGGGCAGCGCAAGCTCGGCGTGTACGCGGCGAGCAAGGGCGCGGTCGCGTCGCTGACCTACTCCTGGGCGCTCGACCTCGAAGAGCAGGGCATCCGCGTCAACGCCGTCTGCCCGCTCGCGCACACGCGGATGGTGTGGAAGTCCGAACGCTCGCTGCGCGCGTGCCCGCCGGACCGCACGCCGGACCGGATCGCGCCGGTCGTGCTGTTCCTGCTCGGCGAGGGCTCGCACGGCATCACCGGCCAGATGATCCGGTGCAACGGGCCGCAGCTGCACGTCATGGGCCAGCCGTTCCTCAAGCAGCCGATCCTCGAGCGCCCGGTGTGGGACACCGAGACGGTGCAGAAGGCGTTCGACGAGGTCTTCTCCGCCCACCTGGAGAACTACGGCCTGGAAAAGCGCGTCCCGCCGCGGCTGCGCAAGTGGACGGAGACGACCTCGCCGCGCACCGCCTAGGAACCCGCGGCCGGCTCGGGGTCGCGGGCCGCCGCGTACAGGGCTTCGATGTCGGCCGAGTAGCGGTCGTTGATGACCCGGCGCTTGAGCTTGAGCGTCGGGGTCAGCTCGCCGGACTCGGGCGTCCACGCCTTCGGGAGCACGTGGTAGCGCTTGATCTGCTCGATCCGGGCCAGCCTGCTGTTCGCCGACTCGACCGCGCGCTCCAGCTCGGCCCGCACCGCCGGGTGGTCGGCGAGCTCCTCCGGTGCCGCTTCGACGCCGTTCGCCGCGGCCCAGCCGGGGGCGATCTCGTCGTCGAGCACGATCAGCGCCGTCACGTACGGCCGGTCGTCGCCGATCGCGACCGCCTGGCCGATCAGCGGGTGCTCCTTGAGCAGGCCTTCGACCCGGGTGGGGGCGATGTTCTTGCCGCTGGAGGTGATGATCAGTTCCTTCTTGCGGTCGGTGATCGTCACGAAGCCGTCTTCGTCGATCGTGCCGATGTCGCCGGTGGCGTACCAGCCGTCGGCGTCGGTGGCGTCGGCGATCGTCCCGTCCTCCTGGAGGTAGCCGAGGAAGACGATCGGGCCGCGCACCAGCAGCTCGCCGTCCTCGGCGACCTTCACCTCGACGTCGGCGAGGGGCTTGCCGACGGTGCCCGCGCGGAAGGACTCGCCGGAGTTCGACGTCGCCGCGCCGGTCGTCTCGGACAGGCCCCAGACCTCGCAGATCTCGACGCCGAGGCCGGCCAGGAAGTAGATGATCTCCACCGGCAGCGCGGCCGCGCCGCTGGAGGCGACGAGCACCTTGTCCAGCCCGAGCAGCGCGCGGATCGGCGCGAGCGCGGTCTCGTCGGTCTGCCGGATCTTCTCGGCCAGCTCCTCGGGCACCGGCTGCCCGGCGCTGCGCAGCTTGTAGCCCTGCTGCAGCAGCTCGTTCGCCTGCAGGAGCGCGGTGCGCTTGTCCTCGGGTACGCCGCCGAGCATGTTCTTCAGCCCGGCGACCATCTTCTCCCACACGCGCGGGACGCCGAAGAAGCTCTCCGGGTGCACCTGGCCCAGCGCGCCGACGACGCCGGCGGGGTCGGCGAGCGTGTGCACGTGCCCGGCCCACACGATCGGCAGGTAGATCGACAGCTCGCGCTCGGCGATGTGCGCGAGCGGCAGGTAGGCGATGTTCGACGCGTGCATCGGCGGGTGGTGCAGCTCGGTCACCGCGTACGCCTGGTGGATCGCGTTGCGGTGCGAGAGCACGACGCCCTTGGGGTCGCCGGTCGTGCCGGAGGTGTAGATCATCGACAGCGGGTCGTCCGGCTTGATCTCCTGCCAGGAGGCCTCGAACGCCCCGGGGTCGGCGGCGAGCGCTTCCCGGCCCCGGTCGCGCACGTCGGCGAAGGAGTGGAAGCGCTCATCGCCCTCGGGGATCGCCGCCGCGTCCATCACGACGATGTGGCGCAGGGCCGGGAGGTCGTCGAGCACCTGCCGCCAGCGCGCCAGCTCGGTCTCCCCGCCGAGCACGACGACCGGCGCCGCGCTGTGCCGCGCGACGAACCGGATCTGGTCCGGGCTGAGCGTGGCGTAGGCGGTGCACGGGATCGCGGACAGGTGCGTCGCGGCGAGGTCGGCGATGATGTGGTCCGGGCAGCCGGGTGCCATGATCAGCATCCGGTCGCCGGCGGCGAGGCCGAGGCCGGCGAGGCCGCGCGAGACCTCCGCGATCGCGGTCCGGAACTCCAGCCAGCTGAGCGTCGGCTTGCCTTCGGTGTCGAGCGAGGTGATCGCCGGCAGGTCCGGGTAGTCGACCGCGTTGCGGTGCAGCAGCCGCGGGATCGTCAGGCCTTCGGTCTGCTCGGCGACGGACGGGGTGGTCAACGCTGGCCTCCTCGGTGCTGAAGATGGCCCACACTGTATTGGCTCCCCGGCCGGGTGGATAGAGAATCGCGGCCACGCCAAACGTCCCCTTCACACCGGCTTTCGCGGTCAGCTCCCCACGACTGTCCACAGTGCACACGAGCGGTGGCGCGCGAACTCCGGTTCAATGGAGGGGAGCGCTGGGGGGAAGCGATGACGAGGTCGGCTCGGAAACTGCTCGACGAAATCCAGGCGGAGCTCGCGCCGCGCGACGAGGACAACCGGCTGGTCCCGCTGATCACCGCGGGCCGCGCACCGCGCGCGGTGTTCGCCGCGCTCGCCGCGGAGGAGAAGCGGATCACGCTTTCCGACTGGCGCAGCTTCCACGCGCTCGCGGCCCGAGCCGACGAGCCGAAGGCGCGCACCTTCTTCGGCGGCCTCGCCCCGGGGGAGCAGCAGGCGAACGCGATGCTCGACGCGTTGATCGCGGCGGCTGGTCCGGACCACGGGAAGGAACGGCCGCGCGCGGGCTGCCAGGCCTACCCCGCGTACGTCGCGTGGCTCGCGCTGAACGGCGAGTCTTCGGCGACCGCGGCGGGGATCTTCGCGAACTTCGCCGCCTTCGGCCGGTACTGCCGGGACGTCGCCGAGGGCATGCGCCGGCACTACGGCTTCGGCGACGACGCATGCGCGTTCTTCGACTTTTTCGCCGCGGACGTTCCGGAAATCGAGGAACAAGCGCTGGCCGCGATCCAGGCCGGGATCGACGCTCGCCGGCTCGACGAACGCGAAGCCCACCTCTACGCCCGGCTGTTCCAGAGCTACGAACTGCAGTTCTGGAACACCCTCGCCGACGAGTTCCCGGGCTGAGGGTCGCGGAACCGGTTCCAGGCCCCGTGCGGGTGCCACGCGCGGTGGTCGAACCACCGCGAATGCGGAATGGCGGGAATTTCGGCAGGCCGTCCGGTGAATCCGCGGCGATGGTGTCGAATGCCGCGCAATTCCGCTTTGCGGAGACCGTGAACCCCGGACGATGGACCCGGTACCGGTCGCCGTGGCAGGCCCGTGACCTTTCTCACCGAACCATCCGGCGCTTCCGTACGTAGCGGGTCCCGGCGGAGCCGTTGGGTCGATCGCACCACCGAAGAGCCTGCACCCAAGCGGTGGAACGGAAGTGGGCCTGGGACGAACGTCACGACTTTCGGTGGTGGACTTTCCAAGCGCAGGCAGCAAGTGTGGACGGGTCACCGTTCCAAGATCACGTTCTCGCCACGGACTTGACGCGCCCTGAGCGGCTGCATACCGTCGTCGCGGGCGAAGCAGACCACGGTGATGTTGATCCGGCTGGTCGGAATCCGGGTGTTGACCACCTCGGGCGACCCGAAACCATGTACTGCCGGAAGGAAAACGGACCCAGGTGAAGCAGATTTCTCTTCGACGCAACCGGGGATCCTCGATTCGGAAGCGCGTGCTCACGATCGCGCTCATCCCCAGTGTGGCCCTGCTGCTCGTCGGTGTGGCCCTCGCGGGCTACCTCATCTACGACGCGGTCACCGCGCGCGACTACACGACCAAGATCCGGAACTCGGAAGCCCCGGCGATCCCGTTCTTCGCCGCGCTCCAGCAGGAGCGCCAGGCGACGCTGAGCCTCCTGGCCGGCCAGGGCAACCAGCGCGCCGTGCTCGCGGCCATCCGGCCGAAGGTCGACGCGACCGCCGCCAAGGAGATCGAGAACCTCCGCGACAACTTCGCCGACTACGACGGGACGCCGCCGAGCGTCCAGAAGAACATCGCCACGTTCTTCGGCCTGTTCCAGCAGCTGCCGCAGACCCGCCAGGCGGTCGACGGCGGCCAGATCCAGATGCTGCAGGCGTTCACCTACTACAACAAGATCATCGACCAGTTCACCGACGGTGTCGCCGGGCTGGCGCAGAACGCCCGCGGCGCGCAGAACGCGTTCGACCGGCTGACCGCCATCCCGCTGTTCACCGCGGCGGACCAGATGCAGCGCAGTGACGCCCTCGCCGCGGCCGGGCTGGCCGCCGGCGGCCTCGGCAACGACGAGTTCCGCACCTACGTCGGCCAGGTCGGTGCCTACCACGCGCAGCTCGACGCGTCGGCGCCGAAGATGATCCCCGACGTCAAGGCGAAGTACGACCAGCTGCTGGCCAGCCAGCCGTGGCAGACGGTCACCCAGGTCGAAACCGCTTTCCTGCGCGGTGACCTGTCGAAGCTGCCGGTGGCGCAGGACCAGTGGCGCACCGCCGCCCGCCAGGTCGGCGACGCCCTGATGGGCATCTTCGTGGCGCAGAGCTCGAACGCGAGCCAGGCCGCGATCGACGACGCCGACTCGACGTTCACCGAGTCGCTGATCGCCGGTGTGGTCGCGGTCCTGTTCGCGGTCTTCGTGGTGTTCGTCGCCGTCCGGCTGTCGAACCGGCTGATCGGCCGCCTGCACCGGCTGCGCGAGGACACCCTCGACGCGGCCGAGGTCCGGCTGCCCGAGCTGGTCGCCCGCGTCCAGGCGGGCGAGCCCGTCGACCTCGAAGAGGGCGGGCACTTCCTCGACCACGGCACCGACGAGATCGGCCAGGTCGCCGACGCGTTCAACAAGGCGCAGCAGACCGCCATCGCGGCCGCCATCGACGAGGCGAAGACCAAGGAGGGCACCAAGACGGTGTTCCTCAACATCGCCCACCGCAGCCAGGTCATCGTGCACCGCCAGCTCAAGGTGCTCGACCAGGCCGAGCGCAAGCAGGAGGACCCGGAGCAGCTGGACACGCTGTTCCAGCTGGACCACCTCTCCACCCGCGCCCGCCGCAACGCCGAGAACCTCATCATTCTCGGCGGCGGGCAGCCGGGCCGGCAGTGGCGCAACCCGGTCGGGCTGGCCGAGCTGGTCCGCGGCGCGTCCGCCGAGACCGAGGACTTCGCGCGGGTCAAGACGGCCGCGCTGCCGCAGATCGCCATCCGTGGCCCGGTCGTCGGCGACCTCGTGCACCTGCTCGCCGAGCTGATCGACAACGCGACATCGTTCTCGCCCCCGCAGTCGCGGGTCGAGGTGCGCGGCAACGTGGTCGGCAAGGGCGTCGTGATCGAGGTCGAGGACCAGGGCCTCGGGCTCGAGCCGGACCAGACCGAAGAGATCAACGCGATGCTGGCCGACCCGCCGGACTTCGGGATCATGGCGCTGTCGGACGAGCCGCGCCTCGGCCTGTTCGTGGTCGCGCGGCTGGCCGCCCGCCACGGCATCCAGGTGCACCTGCGCGAGTCGGCCTACGGCGGCACCCGGGCGATCGTGCTGGTGCGCACCGACCTGCTCGCCCCGCTCGCCGAGTCCGAGCCGGAGCAGCCGATCACCCCGCCGAAGCCGGAGCTCGTCCCGAACCCGGTCGAGCCGGAGTCCGGCAACGACGAGGTCGCGCCGCTGCGCCGGCCGGTCCGCCGCCCGGCGGCCCGGCACCGCACCGAGCCGCCCGCGCCGCCCGCCCCGGTGACCCAGCCGGAGCCGGTCGTGCCCGTCGCGCCGCCGGCCCCGGCGCAGCCGCCGTCCGCGCCGACGCCGGTGTCCGTGGGGTCGGTGTCGGAGCCGGTCAGCCAGCCGACGCAGGCGCAGCCGATCGCCCCGGCGCGCCCGGCCGCGCCGCCCGCCCGGACCTCGCGCCCGGCTCGCCCGGCCCGTCCGGCCGCGCAGCAGCCGGTGTGGCCGCCGTCGGAGCCGCGACCCGCGATGCCCGAAGGCCGGCCGCAGCAGCCGCACCGCCCGGAGGCCCCGGGCCGGCCGCCGCTGCCGCAACGGCGACGCCAGCAGAACCTCGTGCCGCAGTTGCGGGAAGATAGGCCCGCACAGGAACGCGAAGAGGTCAGGCTGGACTCGCCGGAAGCCGCCCGCAGCCGGCTGTCCGCCTTCCAGCAGGGCACCCGCCGGGCCCGTGACGAAGAACCGGCTGAGAACGACGACAGGTACGGAGAGCGCGACTAATGGCCAACGTCAGTGAGCTCGACTGGCTGCTGGACGACCTCGTCAAGCGGGTCGCCGGGGCGGACCGCGCGGTGGTCCTGTCCTCGGACGGCCTGCTCATCGGGCGGTCGGGCAACCTGTCCGAGGAGGACGCCGAGCACCTGTCGGCGGTGGCCTCGGCGTTCCAGAGCCTCGCCCGCGGGACCGGCCGGCACTTCGGCGGCGGCAACGTCCGCCAGACGATGGTCGAGATGGACCACGCGTTCCTGTTCGTGACGGCGGCCGGCCGGGGCGCGTGCCTCGCGCTCCTGGCCCGCGAAGACGCGGACATGGGGCTCGTCGCGTACGAGATGAACCTGATGGTGAAGCGAGTCGGCCAGGTGCTCACTTCGGCCCCGCGGACCGGCGCCGGCGTCCAGCCCACGTCGCCATGAGCGGACGGCACGAAGCCTGGTTCGACGACGAGGCCGGCCCCCTGGTCCGGTCCTACGCGGTCACGGGCGGCCGCACGCGGTCGGACACGCTCGGGCTCGACCTCATCACGCTCGTCGTCGCGCTGCGCACGGCGCACGAAGCGGGCATGCTCGAACCGGAGTACGCGCGCATCATCGCCCTGTGCCAGCGGCCGGTCTCGGTGGCCGAGGTCGCCGCCCGCGTCGACCTGCCGCTGCCGGTGGTCAAGGTGATGCTCAGCGACCTCATCGAGCAGAACCTGGTGCTGTTCCGTACCGCGGCACCGGTCCAGGAAACCCCCAACCGACACGTATTGCAGGCGGTCCTTGATGGCATCCGGAAACTCTGACCCCCGGCGGAACCTGACCGCGACCGCGGTCAAGGTACTCATCGCCGGCGGGTTCGGGGTCGGCAAGACCACGATGGTCGGCTCGGTGAGCGAAGTGCCGCCGCTGCGGACCGAAGAGGTCATCACGACCGCGTCCGAGGGGGTCGACGACCTCTCGGGCGTCGAGCAGAAGACCACGACGACGGTCGCGCTCGACTTCGGCCGCATCACGATCAACCCGGACCTGATCCTGTACCTGTTCGGCACCCCCGGGCAGGACCGGTTCTGGTTCATGTGGGACGAGCTGGCGGAGGGCGCGCTCGGCGCCGTCGTGCTGGCCGACACCCGCCGGCTGGACAGCTGCTTCGCGGCGGTCGACTTCTTCGAGCGCCGCAACCTGCCGTTCGTCGTCGGCGTGAACTGCTTCGACGGCGCGTACCGCTACGGCACCGAGGAGGTCCGGCAGGCGCTCGACGTCGGCATGGACGTCCCGCTGCTGCTGTGCGACGCCCGCGAGCGCGAGTCGACGAAGCAGGTGCTGACCAGCTTGATGGAACACGTGATGGCGCGGTCCGACCTCGCGGCCGCCCAGGGCGGCTACTAGCCGGGCCGCGCGTCCCCGGTCAGCGCTTGATCAGGCGGTCGAGCGCGAACCGGCCCGGGCCGATCGCGGCGAACAGCAGGAAGATCCACGAGTAGACCGCGGCGGGCTCGCCCATGTTCTGCAGCGGCAGCAGGCCCATCGGGGCGTGCACGGTGAAGTAGGCGTAGGCCATCACGCCGGAGAGCAGGATCGCGGCCGGCCTGCTGGCGAGCCCGACGAGCAGCAGCAGCGCGCCGACGAGCTCGATGACGCTGCCCCACCAGCCGGGGAACGAGCCGAACGGGACGCCGCCGCCCTGGCCGTCGATGCCACCGAAGAAGCCGAATCCCTGCAGACCGTGGAAGCCGAACAGGAACGAGATCACGATCCGGCTCGCGCCGACGACGATGCCGGTGACCGGGGTGGCCTTGGCGGCGGTGCTGGTCTGGGTCTCGCGGGCGGTGGTGGTGGTCATTTCGGGGTTCCTTCCCTGGGTTCTTCCTTGCCTTCTGCCTACGCGTCGAGTGGCTTCCCCCCGGATCGACAACCCCGCGAAAAGTTTTTTCGGCCGCGTGGGTACCCGCCAAGATGATCCGCTTGGCGCTGCTCTACCCGACGCCCGACGCCGCCGAGGACGACTTCGTCGACCTCGCCGCGCGCTGTGACCCGCCGGCCCGGGTCGTCCCGGTCCACTTCCCCTGGCCGGAAGGCGTGGGCGACCTGTCCGCGCTCGGCACCGAGCAGACCTACGCCGCGGTCCGCGAGCTGGGTTCGGACGCCCACCTCGAACGGGTCATCCCGGCGCTCGACGGGTTCGACGCGGCGATCTTCGCCGTGACCAGCGCCAGTTTCCTGCACGGCGAGCACGGCGTCGGCCGGCAGCTCCGCACGCTGCGGCGGCTGACCGGGCTGCCGGTCGTCAGCACGACTTCGGCGTTCCAGCACGCCGTGCGGCGGCTCGGGCTGACCAGGGTGGCCCTGGCCTCGGTCTACCACCCCTCGGCCAGTGAGCACTTCGTCCGGCGCCTCGCCGAGGCCGGCGCGGCCACCGTCGCCCGCGTCGACGCCGACGCGTCCTCCGACCGCGAGCTCGCCGGGTGGACCGGCGACCGGATCGAAGCGCTGGTCCGGTCCTGCCGGCACGACGGGGCCCAGGCCGTGGTCCTGCCGGAGACCGCGCTGCACACCGCCGCGATCGCCGACCGGCTCGACGACGCCGCCGGCCGTCCGGTCCTGACCGCCACCCAGGTCAGCGTCTGGGCCGCCTACGACGTCCTGGGCCGTCGACCCGGCGCGCCGAACGCCGGTGTCCTGTTCGGCCGGGCGGCCGCATGCGGTTGACTGGGGCGATGGCGGGCAAACGCAGTGCCGGGCTCCTGCTCCACCGCGGGCGGGGCGAGGACGTCGAAGTGCTGCTCGGGCACATGGGCGGGCCGTTCTGGGCGAAGAAGGACGCGGCGGCGTGGTCGCTGCCCAAGGGTGAGCTCGACCCGGACGAGGAGCCGGAGCACGCCGCGCGGCGTGAGTTCGAAGAGGAGCTGGGCCTGCCGGCGCCCGCGGGTGAGTACGTCCCGCTGGGCGAGGTGAAGCAGTCGGGCGGCAAGGTCGTCACGGCGTGGGCGGTCGAGGCCGACCTCGATCCGGCGTCGGTCGTGCCCGGGACGTTCAGCATGGAGTGGCCGCCGCGCTCGGGCAAGCAGCAGGAGTTCCCCGAGGTCGACCGGGTCGAGTGGTTCACGGTGGCGGTCGCGCGCGAGAAGCTGCTGAAGGGCCAGCTGCCGTTCCTGGACCGGCTGCTGGAGCTAGTGGCTCAGTAGCGCCTCGAGCGGCTTGGCGGTGAACGACGGCAGCACGATGTCGGCCCGGCCGAAGTCGAGGCTCTCGGTGATGGCGTTCGGCACGGCGACGCAGGTCAGCCCGGCGGCCTTCGCGGAGGTGACGCCGTGCGGCGTGTCCTCGAAGGCGATGGTCTCTTCCGCCGCGGCGCCGAGCGCGTCCAGGGCGGCGAGGTAGAGGTCGGGGTCGGGCTTGGCCTGGTGGCGGTCCCCGGTGAGCACGGCGTCGAAGTAGGGCGCGATGCCGAGCCGGTCGAGGTGCGGGTTCACCCAGGCCCCGGACGAACTGGAGGCGACGGCCAGCTTGAGGCCGTGCTGCTTCGCGGTCTCCAAGTAGGTGCGGACGCCGTCCCGCGGGCCGAGCTCGTCGAGGAGTTCGAAGACGCGGGCCTTCGTCTTCGGCCGCAGCGCCTCGGGGTCGATGCCGGGGACGTGTTCGGCGAGCAGGGCGAACATGGCCGGTGTGGTGTGCTGGGTGCCGATGACGGCGTACCACGCCTCCATGGGCAGCTCCACGCCGTGGTCGAGGAAGAGCTCCCGCCAGGACTGCAGGACGGCGGACTCGGTGTCGGCGAGGGTCCCGTCGAAGTCGAAGACCAGGGCGCGGGTGGGCACGTCCTGCACCCTGCCCGGTCGGTGATCGACCGGGCAAGGGAGGTGTGACGAGGGTGGCTAGCCCAGGTAGAAGCCCGCCAGCACCGGGGCCAGCGCCGTGGCCTTCACGATGTGCGTCTGGCCCGGCAGCGTCCGGTACTCCGCCGACGGCAGCACCTTCGCCAGCGACGCCACGCCGTGGCGCATCCAGTCCGGGCTCTTGCCGCCGTCGATCGCCAGCGCCGGGACCTTCACCTCCGGCCACGCGGCCGGGAGGGGCTCGCCGGCCTGGTGGTCGAAGACCAGCGCTGTGTCGTACGGGAGCGTGGGGGCCACGCGCTTGAGCTTCGCCCAGAACGGCATGATCCGCATCAGCGCCACCGTCGCGCCGCTCAAGCCCACGCCCTCGGTCATGAACATCTTGACCGCCTTGCCGGGCTTGCCGTCGCGGAGCGCGGCGTCGAGCCGGGCCGGGTAGTCGGCCGGGACGCGCGGGCGCGTGCCGTCGACGACGAACGGCGGTTCGTACAGCGCCAGCTTCGTCACCGGGAGGGTGCGGGCCGCTTCGAGCGCCAGCGCGGCGCCGGACGAGATGCCGAACAGGAACACCTCGCCGCCGGCTTCTTTGACCAGCGCGGCGAGGTCCTCGACCTCGCGCTCGACCGCGTACGGCCCGGTGTCGCCGCTTTCGCCGCGGCCGCGCCGGTCATAGGTGTAGACCGTGAAGCGCGCGGCCAGCTCCTTCGCGAGGGCGTCGTTCGGGGACGAGCCGCGGTAGCACATCGCGCCGTCGACGAGGACGAGCGCGGGACCGGACCCGGCACGCGTGTAGGCGATCTTCGTGCCGTCGGCGGAAACCGTCGTGCTCATCGGGATTCTCCTCGCGACAGCAGGTGGGTGGACGTGGTGGCGAGCCAGGCGAAGGCGATCACGACGGCCGCCCAGAAGCCGAGGGTGACGACCGGGCTCGCCGACCCGGACGCTACGCCGGCGAAGCCCGCGAGGAACAGCAACCCGCTGAGCCGCGAGTACCACGCCCGGGCGGGCGTGAGGTGCGAGCCGATCGCGAAGCAGGCTCCGACCAGGGCGAGGAAGCCGACGCCTCCGGCGGCGAAGTGCAGCGTTCCGTGCCAGCTGATCGTCGACGGCGGGCCCGCGGGCGTGCCGGCCGGGAACCCGTCCTGCGGGTCGGCGCGGAACACACCCGCGCACAGCAGGCCGACGCCGTAGACGGTCAGCAGTCTCGGCCCCCACCGGCCGGGCAGGACACGCCGGATCCCGGCCGCGGCCGCGATCGTGAGCAGGCCGGTGACCAGGAAGTTCGCGACCTGGACGAAGCCGAGCGACCCGTTGGACAGGACGCTCGCGGGGTGCCGGGTGAAGTCGAAGCCGGCACGGGTCAGGCCTTGGAGGACGCCGGTGACGACGAAGACGGGCCCGGCGAGGACTCCGCAGGTCAGCAGCGTGCGAGTACTCGGGAGGGTGCTGGTGGGAAGCGTTGTGGAGGTCATGGCGGACAGCGTGGCATCCGACGGTCGAAACTGTCAAGACAAAAAAAGTTGTCGGTGGGCTCGCTTGCGGTGAGGCTGCCCGTCACGGCTTCAGGTCAGGCGGAGCGCAGTGTGAGGAGCGTGATCTCGCTGGGCGCGAAGACCCGGAACGGCGGTCCCCAGAACCCGGTGCCCCGGCTGTTGTACAGCTGGGTCGGCCCGTGCCGGGTCAGCCCCGACAGCGTCGGCTGGTCGAGCCGCACCAGGAGGTGGAACGGCCAGATCTGCCCGCCGTGCGTGTGCCCCGAGATCTGCAGCGCGACGCCGGCTTCGCGCGCCTGCTTGACCTGCTTCGGCTGGTGCGCCAGCAGGACCACCGGGACGTCGTCCGGGGCGTCCGCCAGCGCCGCCGCCAGGTCGGGGCCGTGGCCGGGCAGGCCCGACGCCGAGCCGGTCGGGTCGTCGATGCCGGCGAACACGATCCGGTCGCCGCCGCGCTCCAGCAGCGTCGAGCGGTTGTGGAGGGTGTCCCAGCCGAGGCCTTCCATGTGGTCGATCCAGGCCTGGGCCTCGCCGAAGTACTCGTGGTTGCCGGTGATGTAGAACCGCCCGAGCGCGGCCTGGACCCCGCCGAGCGGGTCGACCTGCTTGCGGCGCGCGGCGACCGAGCCGTCGGCCAGGTCGCCCGCGTGGCAGACGACGTCCGCCCCGAGCGCGTTGACCGCCGCGACCACCTGCTCCGACCACTTCGTCCGGTCGATCGGCCCGTAGTGGGTGTCGGTCAGCACCGCCACGCGCAGGCCGTCGAGGCCGGGGCCGAGCCGCGGGATGACGACGTCGGTCGCCTTCACCGGCGGCACCCGCATCGCGACGCGGTTGCCGTGCACGAGCAGCCCGGCCGCCACCACGAACGTTGCGCCCGCGACGATCCGCGAGCGCAGCGGGTCGTCGACGCCGAGCAGCGCGGCGCGCAGCACCAGGCTCAGGACCGACCAACTGAACAGCACCCAGATCACGGCCAGCAGCGAGTCGCCGAGCTTCGCGGCGGCGTCATGGTGCCGCGCGTGCCCGCGGAACATCGCGACCGGCATGGTGACCAGGCCCAGCGCGAACACCGCGGTACCGGCGACCGTGGCCGCCGTGCCCCAGTCCGGCGCGAGGACGAGCGTCCACCAGGGCACGGTGAACAGCAGGATCAGCGCCAGGATCGGCACGACGACGAATTGGCCTCTCATCGATTCAGGTTACAGCCCATCGGGCTCTTACCCCGGACCGCCGGGGTCGCGATTCCGCTACCCTGGGGTCTCGGAGGACAGGGGGTGACACCGGCCGTGAACACACTGCTGGAGCTGGCGTTCCCCGTCGTCGCGAGCCCGACGGCGCTGGTCGCCTTCGCCTCCATCGCCGCCGCGAGCCTGCTGGTCGTGCTGCTGGTCGGCAGCACCCACCGCGCCGAGCTCGCCCTCTGGTCGGCGCCGGTGCGCAGCCGCGCGACCGCCCTGCGCCGCCGCGCCCGGCGCGCCGAGTCGATCCGCCTGCGCGACCCCGGCGCCCCGGGACGCAGCAGGCCACGAGCACCCGGTTCCCGCAGCACGGCTGCGTAGGAACCCGTTTCGACGCAGCCATTCCGCTCACCCACACCCCTTCTGCTCATGCGGAGTGCTGCCCATGTTCGGCTTTCTCGACGTGCCCGTCGAAGGCGCGTACCACCTGATCCACGCACTGACCGGCCCGTTCTCGACCGCGCTGGCCATCGTCCTGTTCACCCTCGCCGTGCGGCTGCTGCTGCACCCCCTCGCCCGGTCGGCCGCCCGTGGCGAGCGCGCCCGGTCCGCGTTGCTGCCGGAAATCAAGACGCTGCAGGCCAAACACGGCGGTGACCGGGACCGGCTCGCCGCGGAGGTGACGAAGCTGCAGCAGGAATCCGGGACCTCGTTGTTCACCGGCTGCCTGCCGATGCTGCTGCAGCTGCCGTTCTTCACGGTCATGTACCGGCTCTTCACGACGCCGGTCATCGGCGGCGAACCCAACTCGCTGCTCGGCGCGACCCTCCTGGGGACGCCGCTGGGCGCGCACGGTCTCGCCGGCGGCCCGCTCGTGTTCGTCATCGCCGCCGGGCTGGCGGTCGTCGCGTGGTTCTCGGTCCGGCTGAACCGGCAGGCCACCGTGGACGCCCCGGGCGGCAAGCTGATCCGGCTGCTGCCGTACGGCACCGTGCTCGCGACGCTCGTCCTGCCGCAGGCCGCCGGGATCTACCTGCTCACGACGACGGCGTGGACCGCCGCGGAACGGGCGCTGCTACGACGCGGCTCGTGACCGCCGCCAGTCCGCGACGGCCTCCTCGACGTCCACGAGCGCCACCGTGAGCGGCGGGCCGGTGTGGTGGTTGAGGTAGGCCGCGCGGATCCGGTCGTTGAGGTCGTCGACGACCTCGCGCACCTGCTTCTCCGTCCGCTCACCGGCGAGCCGGCCCGGCAGGTCCTGGACCTCGCGCTTGAGCGCGAGTGCCGGCGGCAGCAACGCCTTGGTGTCGTGGCCGCCGGCGCGGACCTGCCGCAGCACCCAGTCGGTCGCCGCGTCGTTGCCGGTGGGCTTCGGCAGCGGCTTGCCGGTGCCGGGCAGGTCGTCGAACTCGCCGCGGTCGCGGGCCTGTTCGATCTGCCGGTCGACCCACCAGCGGAAGGAGACCTTGGGCGGTTTGCGTCGGGTCATGCCTCCAGAATGCCAGGTCGGACGCGCGGCCCGGGTAGGATCACCGGCGGGGAGCGAGGGGAGCGCATGACCGCCGAACGCACTGGTGCCGACGACGTGGACCGGACCCTCGCGCTGCTCTGGCGCGCCCGCGGCGGCGCGGCCGAGCCGACCCGGGGCCGCCGCCCGACGCTGACGATCGAGCGGATCGTCGCCGCGGCGATCGCGGTCGCGGACGCCGACGGGCTGGCCGCCGCGTCGATGCACCGCGTCGCCAAGGAGCTCGGCGCCGGCACCATGACGCTCTACACCTACGTCCCCGGCAAGGCCGAGCTGGTGGACCTGATGGTCGACGACGTGCTCGTCGAGCGCCGGCTGCCGGGGCCGGGCGAGCCGCGGCCGTCGGATTGGCGCGCGCAGGTGGCGCTGTACGCGGAGCGGACGCGGGACGCCTACCGCGCCCACCCGTGGCTGTGCGAGGTTTCGCGGGTGCGGCCGCCGCTGGGGCCCGGCCAGCTGGCGGGCCAGGAGTACTTGCTGTCCATCATGGACGGTCTGGGCCTGCCGCCGCGGCAGGCCGTCGCGGCGGCCAACGGGATCGGCACGTACGTCGACGCGAACGCGGCGATGGGCGCGGAGAACACCCGCCTCGAGCGCAGCACCGGCCAGTCGACCGAGGCCTGGTGGCACCAGCGCTCGTCGTTCTGGGAGAACTACTTCGTGGTCGACGCGCACCCGGCGATGAACCGCGTCTGGCTCGGCGGCGGCTTCGACGAGAGCGCGAAGGGCCAGGGGGAAGCGGCCTTCGAGTTCGGTCTCGACCGCATGCTCGACGGCATCCAGGCGATGGTCGGCTAGCGGCGGGTCCGCCACCTCGACCGGCGCCGCTCCTGCCGCGGCACCGACGGCTCGGCGGGCGCGTCGCGCAGGACGTCCCGGCAGACCGGGTCGAACCGGCCGGGCGCCTCGATCATCGGCGCCGCCAGCACCACGTGCCCGCACACCGCGCGGAACCGCCCGTCGTGCCGCCCCGCCGCGAACTCGTCCTCGGTGACGGCGTGGGTGTAGCCGTCGGTGTCGCAGCGGATGTGCACCAGGAACGGCTCCACCGGGCTCACCCCGTCGGGCTGGTCGTGGTGGACTCGGTGGGCGTGCTCGCCGAGTCGGCGGCGGTGCTGGTGGGCGCCGCGCTGCTGGTCGCGGGCGTGGTCGGCGTCGTCTCCGGCGGCGTGCTGGACGACGGCGGGGTCGAGGTCGGGTCCGTGGTGGGCGTGCTCGGCTTCGTGGTCGGGCTGCTCGACGTCGGTGACGTGCTGGTCGGCGGCGTGGTCGTGACCGGCAGCGAGCCCGGCGGCTGGGCGGCCACCGGCGGCGCCGGCGGGGCGGGCGCGCCGACCGGGCCACCCGCGGCGGCCGCGTCCGGGGCGTTCGGCGTGCCGATCGGGACCTGGCTGTCGGGCAGCTGGGCGACCCCGGTCCGGTAGGCCGTGGCCCACGCCAGTACGGTGTCCACATAGGACTGCGAGTTGTTGTAGCGGCGGACGGCCAGGCGCTGGCCCGCATCCGTCGACAGGTCCAGTCCGCCCGAGCAGAGGTAGCGCGCGGTGGCCAGGGCCTCGTCGTAGATGTTGTTCGGGTTCGACACGCCGTCGCCGTTGCCGTCGGAGGCGTAGCCGCGCCACGTCGACGGGATGAACTGCGTCGGGCCGACCGCGCGGTCCCAGACCGGGTCGCCGTCGTACTTGCCGCCGTCGGTGTCCGGGATCGCGGCGAACGCGCCGGCGCCGTTGAGCACCGGGCCGAGGATCGGCTCCAAGGTGTCGCCGTTGGCGTTGACGTACCCGCCGCGCGCGTGGTTCGACTCGATCCGGCCGATGCTCGCGATCAGGGCCCAGTCCAGGTGGCAGTTCGGCTGCTCCTTGGCGAGGATCTCGGCGGCGTTCTTGTAGGCCTTGAGCATGCTGGCCGGGATGCCGAGCGGCCCGGAGATGCCCGCGGAGCCCGCGTGCCCGCCGGGCACGACCAGCGGGGTGGGCAGCGGCGGCTGCGGGAGGCTGCCGTCGACGGCGACGGGCGGCATGACGACGTTGGGCTGCTGCAACGGGACGGCCTGGTCCGGCAGCGCGTTCCCGCTGTTGGCGACGACGACCGGCACGGGCAGGCCGGTGGTCAGCGTCGGCAGCACGACGAGCGCCCCGCCCGCGAGCGCGGCCGCGGCCCGGCGGACCGCCCGCGAGCTCTTGCGACGTGGCCGGTGCTTCGCCATGTGCGTCCCCGCTTCCCTCGATCTTCGCTGATCGCCTCACCCGATCGGCCTCACCCACCGGTACTGACCGGTAGGAGCAAGCTATCCGATGGAACCAAACTTTGGCGAATAGCACAGCGAAATCGGGGCGGCGAAGCGAAGTTCGTCCTGATGGCACAAAACCTTCGTAGGGAATCTGTCACATTCACCAGGACTTAACGAGGCCCTGGGGAGAGTTTGTCCTCGAGGACACCCGGAAGGGCAATCCCGCGGTGCCTCACGTCCGAAGTGAACCGCCGGACGAGTGGATCCGACGGCGTCGCGGTGAACGTTACGACGTCCCGGTGCAGAGCGGGCTTCAGTCGGCGCAGCGCCCCCGGGAACGTGCGGGTCAGCGCGGTCGTCGGGACCAGTGCGACCCCGAGCCCGGCCGCGGCGAGCTGGGCCGCCGTCGCCGCCTGCTTCGTCCGCATCACCGCGCTCAGCACGGTTCCGCGCCGCGCCGCCTCTTCGTCGAGCCAGGCCCCGAGGCCGTTGTCCGGGTGGTAGTGCACCACCGGAAGCCCGGCCAGGTCGGCCATCGGTACCGCCGCCCGCGTGGCGAGCGGGTGGTCGGCGGCCAGCGCGACGACGACCTCCTCGCGTCCCACCAGCTCCGTGTGCCCGGGCCAGTGGCTCGGCCGCGGGCCGGCCGCGACGTCCGCCTCGCCCGCTTCCAGGGCCGCCACCAGCGCGTTCGCGCTCGTCGTTTCGGTCAGCGTGATCAGCACGCCGGGCCGGTGCCGGTGCCAGGCCCGCAGGACAGGAGCGAGCAACCCGGCGGTCATGCTCTCCGCGCACGCGATCCGCAGCGTGCCCTCGCCGCCGGCGGCCACCGCGCGGCCGGTCCGGACCACGCGGTCCGCGGCGGCCAGCGCCGCCCGGGCGTCGGCCAGGATCGCGCGCCCGGTCGCGGTCGGCCGGACCCCGCGCGGCAGCCGTTCGAGCACCGGCGTGCCGAGTTCCCGTTCGAGCGCGCCGATCTGGTGGGACAGCGCGGGCTGCGACAGGTGCAGCCGCGCGGCCGCCTCGGTGATCGACCCGGCGTCCAGCACCGCGACCAGGCACTCGAGGGCGCGCAGCGTAGGCATTCGCCGATTCTATCGCAGCCATCGAAAACATTCGGATCGCGACGGGATGGATCCGGCGGTGTTCCGCGCTGACTCCCGGTGTGCGCAACGGAAGGAGCACGGAAATGTCGTTCGAAGGAAAGCGGCTGGTCGTCGTCGGCGGGAGTTCGGGGATCGCGCGCCGGATCGCGGTGGACGCGCACGCGGCGGGCGCGGAAGTCGTCTTGGCCGGGCGGGACCCCGCTCGGATCGCCGTTCCCGGTATTCGCGCCGCATTCGCGGACCTCGGGGAAGAATCGTCGCTGAAAGCGCTTGCCGACGAGGTCGGCGAACTCGATTACCTCGTCACGCTCGCGGCGGCGCCGGCGAACGGGCCCGTCTCGGAGCTTTCGCGGGACGCGGTCGTCCGGGCTTTCGACGCCAAGGTGATCGGGCCGCTGCTGCTGGCCAAGCAGTTCGCGCCGCGGTTCCGGGACGGCGGCGCGATGGCGTTGTTCTCCGGCGTCGCGGCGTGGCGGCCGGCGCGTGAGCGGGTCGTGATGGCCACGACCAACGGCGCGGTCGCGTTCCTCGCGGAAGCGCTCGCGGTCGAGCTCGCGCCGATCCGGGTCAACGCGGTCTCCCCGGGCATCGTCGACTCCGGCGCGTGGGACCGCCTCGGCGAGGGGAAGGACGATTTCTACCGCCGGACCGCGGAAGCGAATCCGGCGCGCCGGGTGGGCCACCCGGCGGATGTCGCGGCGGCGACGCTGCAGGTGCTGGCGAATCCGTTCGTCACGGGCACGGTGCTGCACGTGGACGGGGGCGGCAGGCTCGGTTAGAAACGCTGGGTGAACGAGCCTTTACAGGACCCTCGACCATTCCTATGATCGGCCGTCCGGACGTGGTTGCCCGCGTCCGGTCGGCCCAGGTGGAGGGTTTGATGGCACGCAGGGCTCCGCACGGCGACGCGGTCACGGTCGCCGAACTGCTGGTCCGGTCCGCGGTGGACGGTCGTCACCGCGAGCCTCCGCGGCACCGCGAAAAACCGCAGGCACTGCGGTCGATGGCCCGGTTGCGGGTGTTGTCGGTGGTCGCCGGCGCGCTGGCGCTGACCGGCGGCGTCGCCACGGCGGTGTCGATGCCGGTCGAGCGCGGCGCGGGAGCGACCTGGCCACCGGCGGGGCTGGAACCACCGGCGGCCGCGCTGGTGCCGTTCCCGGCCGACGTCGTCGTGCCGCCCGCTCCGAAATCCGCTCCTCCGACCGGACATTCCGATGAAGTCGCGCCTCCGATCGCGCAGCCGGTTTCGAATTCCGGAACCGGGCCGGTGCACCGCGGAAACCTGGCGAAGGCGGTCAAGATCGTCGGCAAGGTGAAGCCGCAGAAGCTTTTGAAGGTGCCGGGCCCGCCGCCGTCGAAGAAGGCGGCCCCGGTGCGGCACGAGATCCCGGACTTCTCGGCGTGGTGGCGTGGGTGGGTCGCGCAGCAGCCGCGGTCCCACGGCCGGCACGACGGCTGCGGGCGCCATCGCCGGTGAGTCAGAGCGGGATTTGGTACTGCATGAAGCCCTTGTCGAGCGCGATCTGGTCGTAGAGCCGCCGCGCGGTCGCGTTCGAGGTGTGCGTGTGCCAGTAGACGCGGACGCAGCCTCGCGCCCGCGCCCACGCGGCGACGGCTTCGATGAGGGCCCGGCCGGCCCCGCGGCCACGGGCTTTGTGGTCGGTGAACAGGTCCTGCAGGTAGCAGACGTCGGCGGAGGTCGTGCTCGGGTGCGTGAAGAAGTGCGCGATCCCGACGAGTTCGTCGTCGAGCCACGCGCCGAGCGCGTGCATCCGTTCGCCGCTTTCGAACTCGCGCCAAGCGCGGTCGACGAGTTCGGGCGCGAGTGTCCTGCCGTAGAACGTGTTGTAGCCGGCGAACAGGTTTTCCCAGGCGGGACGGTCTGCCGCGGTGAGGCCCCCAGTGGTGATCACGCGCCGAGGCTAACGCAACTGGCCAGTAAGGTGACGAACCCGAATCAGATTCATAGAATCATCAGCCATCAGGTCCCAACCCAGCGGAGGTCACCGATGGCGCGCACGGCGCACCGTGCCAAGGGCAAGCCCGTGACGGTGGGAGAGCTGATGCTCCGCCCGGACGTCCACGGCAGACGCCGGCCCGAGGATCTGGAGGTGCTCGAGCTGGCGTACCGGATGCGCCGCCGGGTGGGACCGGAGCCGGTGGTCGCGCAGACGTCCCGGTCTCGGGCGCTGGCGGCGGTCACGGGTCTTTTGCGGCGGATGGGGCGGTAGGTTCGCGCGGCTCGATGGCTCGCGGCCAGTCCTGCCCGCTGTGCCGCCCTCGTGCGCGATCTTCGTTGAGTAGGGCTGACCCGGCCTGAGGTTCGCGGGCGGCGGGGTACCGAGGCGCTCGCGGCTCTGGGGGGCTGGTCGTTGGTGGGGCGGTGACGCTCACCGTGGCCGGGATGGTGCGGTCACCCCGGAACCGCCGGTGGCGGGAGCGACTGTGAGCGTGGGTGCGGGCCCGTAGCCGGTGGCTGCGGGTCTTTCGCGTTGGTCATGGGTAGCGTGCAAGAGACACATTCAATGCAGCATACTGCTCGAAAACGCGCCCAAAAGAGCACGCGACTGCGCGGAACGAAGCCCGGAACGAGGGAGTACGGTCCATGGCCCGGCACCAAAGACTCACCACCCTCCTGGAGCTGCTGGGCCAGCGGGAAAAGATCGACGTCGAGGAGGTCGCCGTCGAGCTGGGTGTCTCGGCCGCCACCATTCGGCGGGATCTCGACCACCTTGCCGAACAACAGCTGCTCACCCGTACTCGCGGGGGCGCAGTTGCCAATGATCTCGCCTATGACCTTCCCCTGCGGTACAAGACCGCCCGGCACGTCCCCGAGAAGCAGCGGATCAGCAACGCCGCCGCCGCGTTCGCCGCCAAGGGCATGGTTGTCGGTCTCAACGGGGGGACCACCACCGCCGGTGTCGCTCGCTCGCTCGCCATGCGGTCCGATCTCGACAGCCGGGGGGATGCCGCCGGCCTCACCGTCGTCACCAATGCCCTGAACATCGCGCACGAGCTCGCCGTGCGGCCGAACGTCAAGATCGTCGTCACCGGGGGCGTCGCGCGGCCGCAGTCCTTCGAGCTCAGCGGGCCGCTCGCCACCCGGGTGCTCAGTGAACTCACCATCGATCTGCTGTTCCTCGGCGTCGACGCCTTCGACGCCGACGCCGGTGCGTTCGCCCACCACGAAGGCGAGGCCAGCATCAACCGGCTCATGGTCGAACGTTCCGAGCGCGTGGTCGTCGTCGCGGACGGGTCCAAGCTCGGCCGGCGGGCCTTCGCGCGGATCTGTGAAACCACCCAGGTCCACGCCCTCGTCACCGATACCGACGCCGACCCCGAGGCCGTGCGGGCGTTCGAAGCCGCCGGGGTCGACGTGCGAACCGTCTGACTCAGTGCGCGAACGCCAGCGCCGCCGCCAGCGCCCGGTGGCCGGCCGCGCTCGGGTGGACGTCGCAGCCGCCCGTCGGCAGCTTGATCAGCAGGCCCGCCGCGCACGGGTCGCCGCCCGTGCGCAGGGAGGCCAGGAGGAACGCCGTGAAGCCGTCCGCGACCTTGCCGTGGAAGCGGCGGGTCACCTGGATCAGTGCCGCGTCGAGTGCCTTGACCTGGGCCACCTGCGTCGCGTCGCGGTAGTTCAGGGAGTAGTACGACACCAGCACCAGGTCGCCGTGGTAGTTCGCGCGCAGCGCCGAGAGGATCGTCGCGAGGTTGCGGCTCACCTGGTTCAGCGCGGCGGTGAACGAGGCGCCCGTGCAGTGGTCCGGTGTCGTGTTCTGGCACAGGAACATGTCGTTCGCGCCGATCGTCAGCGTCACGAGCCGGGTGTCGCGGTGCGTCCGCAGGTACTGCACGGCGTAGTCGATCTGGGCGCCCGCATACGAAACGTGCAGGGGATACGCCAAGCGGTAGCCGTTTTCGCAGCCGTTGCTCGGCGCGGTGACCACCAGCAGGCTGCCGGTCGTCTCACCCGGGCAGGACGCGTTCGCCACCCGCAGCCCGCGCAGCGCCGCGTACTTTTCCGCGTAGCCGCTGAAGTTGGCCGCGTTCAGGTACTCCGCGCCCGCGTTGGGCCGGTAACCGAACGCGACGGAATCACCGAGCGCGAGGTACCCGCCGTGGCGGGACGTCGCTTGCGCCGGCGCGGTCAGGAGCGCACTCGCCGCGACGACCACCGCGGCCATGACGAGAAATCGACGAAGCATCTCGGGCTCCCTCCGACGCGTGGCCGGAACGATTGTGCCTCGTTCCGGCCACGCGGCGGAAGCGTCAGAAGCCGATCGTCGACGGTGCCTTGGGCCCGGCGATCCGGGCTTCGGCCGACCCCGGCTCGACAGCCGCGCAGTGCGTGCCGCGGGCCGGGAGCTTGCCGGTGATCAGGTAGTCGTCGGTCGCCTTGATCACGCACTGGCTCTTCTTGGAGTACGCGCCGTGGCCCCAGCCGTCGTAGGTGAGCAGTGTGCTGCCGCTCTGCCGGGCCGCGGCCTGCGACCACGCGTACGGCGTCGCCGGGTCGTACTTGCTGCTCAGCATCAGCAGCGGCGGCGCGCCGTGGACCTGCAGCGGGTGCTGCGGGTTGCTGGTCTTGTCCGGCCAGCCGATGCAGCCGGTGACCGCCGCCCAGCCCAGCGAGTTGACCTTGACGTCCGGCGCGAGCGCCGCCGCGGTCCGCCGGTACGCCTCGAGCTCGGCGTAGTTGTGCACCGGCAGGCGCCAGTCGTCGCAGAACACGCTCTGGAACACGGTGTTGACCGGGACGTCGTCCTTCGACCGCGCCGACGCGGGCGGCGGGGTGCCGTCGGCCAGCGACTTGAGGACCGTCGCCAGCCTGTCCCAGCTCGGACCGTAGAAGGAGCCCTGGAACATCCCGGCCAGCGAAAGCGGCGTGACGACTTCGCCGCTCTGCGGATCCTTCAGCTCGCCGCGCGCGGCCTTGTCCTGCAGGTCGCGCGTCAGCTTCGAGACGTCCCGGCCGTGCAACGCGCAGCTCGGCGTCCGGTCGCACCACTTGACGAATTCGCCGAACTCCGCCTGCACCGACTGCGTTTCGCTGTTCAGGAACTCGAACGCCGTGAACTGCGAGTGGTCCATGTTGCTGTCCAGCACGAGCGCGCGGACCTTGTCCGGGAACAGTTCGGCGTACTGCTGGCCCATGAGCGTGCCGTACGAAACCCCGTAGTACGTCAGCTTTTCGTCACCGAGCGCGGCGCGGATCGCGTCCATGTCCCGCGCGACGCTCTTGGTGTCCCCGAACCGCCCCAACGGCCCGGAAAGCCGGTCGCAGCTTTCGCCGAGCTTTCGGTTGTAGGCCGCGAGCTGCTCGAATTCGGCCTGGTCGCGCGGAACCTGCGGGTGGTCGGCGATGACCTCGTCGAGCCCGCACTTGATCTGCGTGCTGTCGCCGACGCCGCGCGGGTCGAAGCCCACGGTGTCGAACCGCTTGGTGATCTCCGGCGAGAGCGACCAGCCGCCTTCGACCTCGCCGGCGCCCGGCCCGCCGGGGCCGCCCGGGTCCATCAGGATCGACCCGATGCGCGCCTGCGGGTCGGTGGCCTTGCGCCGCGCGAGCGCGATGCTCGCGGTGCCCCGGTCCGGGTGGGCCCAGTCGATCGGCACGGTCACCGTGCCGCAGTCCACGCCCGGCGCGTCCGCGCACGGCTTCCAGTCGATCGACGCCGGGGCCGCGGTCGCCGGCGTCGCCGCCAGCAGGCTCCCCAGTACCGCCGCCGCGGTCAGCAGCTTCGTCACCCCCGCCATCGCCAGCCCTTCCCCTTACCGACAGTGGTCGTTCGGCTCCAGGAAATCACCAAACCGGGGTTCGCGCCAGGTTCCCAGGTGGATCACGTCGCGGCGTCCACTGTGGACGCACGCTCGGCGCGTCGCAGCCACATCGTCGCGGCGGTGCCGAGCGCGCACACGGCACCCAGGACGCCGAACGCCCAGCCGAACCCGGTCGCCGGATCGACCGTGAGGCCGCGGGACAGCACGATCACGCACAACGCGCCCCCGGCCGCGCCGCCCACGCGCATGACGATGTTGACCAACGCGGTCGCGTGGCCGAGTTCACCGGCCGCGACCGACGCGTACGCCGCCGTCGACGCGGGCATGATCGACAGCCCGAGTCCCGCGCCTCGGACCACGAGCAGCGCCTGGACCAGCCACATCGGCGCGTCCGGGCCGAGCCACGGTAGCGGGACGGTGGCCGCCAGCACCACCACCGACCCGGTGAGGGCGACGGTGCCGCCGCCGTAGCGGTCGGTCAGCCGGCCGGCGACGAGCACGAACACCGTCGTGGCCAGGCCCATCGGCGCGAGCAGGACGCCGGCTTCGGCGGGCCCGGCGCCGAGGCGGACCTGGAACCACAGCGGCAGCACCAGGACCGCGCCGAACATCCCGGCGCCGGCGAGCAGGACCGACGCCAGCGCCGACCCCATGATCGGCCGGGCGGCCAGCCGCAGGTCCAGCACCGGGTGCCGGACGCGCAGCGAGCGCCACGTGAAGACCGCGAGCGCCAGGGCGCCGACGGCCGCGAACAGCGCGTTCTGCTCGGTGAGCGTGTAGACGAGCAGCGGCAGGCCGAGCGTGATCAGGGCCAGGCCGGGCCAGTCCACCGGCGGCGGCGAGCTGCGGTCGCCGCGCGGGACGTACCGCAGCGCCAAGCCGAACGCGACCAGGCCGATCGGCAGGTTGAGCCAGAACAGCACGGGCCACGAGAAGTGCGCGAGCAGGAACCCGCCGACGCTCGGCCCGACGACCGGCGCCAGCCCGACGACCAGGCCGAGCGTGCCCATGGTGCGGCCGAGCCGCTCCGGGCCGACGGCCAGGCCGATCACCGTCTGCCCGGCGGTGACCATGACGCCGGTCGCCATGCCCTGCACTGCCCGGAAGGCGATCAGCGTGCCCGCGTCCGGGGCCAGGGCACAGGCGATCGACGTGAGCAGGAACGCCGCCAGGGCCCAGAGCCAGAGCCTTCCCGCGCCGAGTTTCTTGACGAGCCAGGGCGTCAGCGGGAGAGCGCCCGAGAGACCGAGGAGGAAGGCCGTCGCGACCCACTGGATTTCGATGAGGCCGACCCCCAGGCGCAGCCTCATCGATTCCAGCCCGACCGCGACGATCGAACCGTCCATGTTGCCCAGAAAACCGCCCAGCGCCATGACACCGGAGGCGATCCAGACGGTCCGCGGGATGGGTGGAGCAGCTGTCATGGTGCCGACGGTAGAAGTTCGAGCAAGGTTGAAGTCAAGGACCGGCGTCAGCCGTTGCCCTTCGCGTACACCTCGGGGGCGTTCGCCTGCGTGACGAGCTGGGTCGGCAACATCCGCGTCTTCGACGCTTCGACCGCCTTGCTGCCGCCGGACGGGATGGGCAGGCCATCGATGCCGAGGAAGGGGAGTAATCGATTGCTCGAAGCCAAGGGCCGGTTCGGAGGTGCGTCAAGCGTCACTTCGGGCGGAGCTGCCCCGGACGATGAGCTGCGCGGCCATGGTCGTGGTGGTCGTCGCGCGGGAACCGTCGCCGATGCGGGCGAGCAGCAGCCGTGCGGCCAGCCGGCCCATCGCGTGGGCGGGCTGGGCGACGACGGTGAGCGCCGGCGAGATCAGCGTCGCCCACGGCGCGTCGTCGAACGACACGATCCCGACGTCGCGGCCGGAGCGCAGGCCGAGCTCCGCCAGTGCCTGCAGCACGCCGACGGACATCGTGCTGCTGGACACCAGCAGCGCGTCCGGCGGGTCGGGCCGGGTCAGCAGCCGGGCCGCGGCTTCGCGGCCGCCGGTTTCGCGGAATTCGCAGCGGCGCACCAGTTTCGCGGAAAACTTCCGGCCTGTGGCGCGGAGTCCGTCGCGGTAACCGTCGAGCCGGTCGTCCGCCGTCGTGATGCCCGGCGGGCCGGCGATGCAGCCGATCCGCTCGTAGCCGTTGTCCGCGAGGTGGAGGACGGCTTCCCGGGCCGCGGCGCGGGAATCGAGGAGCACGGCGTCGCAGTCCGCCGAGCCGAGGCGCCGGTCGACCGTCACGATCGGCGTCCGGTGCGTGGTCAGCGGCCGGACGTCGCTGTCGCCGGTGGTCGGCGACAGGATCACGCCCGCGAGCCGCTCCTGCGCGGCGACCTCGACGTACCGGCGTTCCTTGGCCGTGTTCTCGTCGGAGTTGCAGAGCATCACCGAGTACCCGGCGGCCTGCGCCGCGTCCTCGGCGCCGCGCGCGATCGCCGTGAAGAACGGGTTTTCGACGTCGGAGATGATCAGCGCCAGCACCGCGGTCTCGCGGCGGCGCAGGCTGCGCGCGAGGCCGTTCGGCGTGTAGCCGAGCTCCGCCACGGCCCTGGCGACGCGCTCGGCCAGCACCGGGTCCACAGTGGACTTGCCGTTGAGCGCCCTGGACACGGTCGCGGTCGAAACGCCGGCCAGCGCCGCCACGTCGGAGATGGTCGCCACCGCGCCCTCGCCTCGTTCGTCGACAGTCCCCCTGCCACACCATAGCGTGGCGGTAATCGATTTCCCGAGGGGTGAATCCCGCCCCGCGTGCCGGCGCCCTCGTCGTGCTCGCCGAGTTCCCCGGGCTCGGCGGGACCGACCCCGCGCACCGGATCGGGATCGGCCGGCCCGCCGCCGCGCCGGTGCGGCGATCGCGCTCGGGTCACTGAGGTGAGCGGCGGCGGTCCGCGACCCGCTCGCGGTAGTGCTCCAGCGCCGCCACGGACTGGGTGACCTGCTCGAAGCTGGGCAGCGCGTGCACGTTCGCCACCAGCGTCATGTCCTTGCGCGGGATGTCCATGAAACACACTTCGACGCCGAACTCGGCCGCGTGCTCGGCCACCTGCATCCGCCACGTGGGCAGGTCGTGGTCGTCGCCGAGCCATTCGTGCAGGTAGACGCACCACTTGCCGCGGCTGAGCTCGCCCGCGATGGCGTCCTGCCCGACCAGGTACGGCTCGGTCACGTGGTCGTCCATGACCGTTCCCGGGTACACCAAGGCACTGCTTCCCTCCTGTCCGGCGGCGACCCCTACCTCCGGAAAGCGCTCTCTCGGCGTCGGCCTCCCCGCCGCCGCCGAGCAGCGCGAGTCCCGGGAGCCGTGGTCGGCCCGACCGGGACGGCGCCAACATACCGGCGGATTTGGCGCACAGCAACCATTCCGCGCGTGCGCGGCGGGCCCGTGACGGCGAGCGTGCACGGCTCGCGTGCGGATGCACGTGCCGATCATCGGGACTCGACTGCCAGCTGCACAATGCAATTTGCGGAACGGAGCGCTACCGGGCGAGCGAGGTCCGCAGGAGGTTCGGCGACCCCCCGAAGTAGGCGCCGTCGGTGACGTACACCGCATCGCCCCGGACGGCGACCGCCGTCGGGTTCGCCAGTCCGTCCGAAGTGGACAGGATGGTCCGGACGCCGTCGCGGTCCACCGTGACCACCCGGTTGTCCTGGTTGACGGCGGCGACGACCGTGCCGCCGTGGAAGGCGAAGTCGTCGACCGGGCCGAGGCCCGACGCGACGATCCGCCCCGGTGCACCGGTGAGCGGGAACCGGACCAGCGTGCCCCGGTCCAGATTGGACACCCAGACCGCGCCGGCGTGGACCTTGATCCCGTTGGCGCCGAAGCCGGTGACCGGCGCGAGCAGCTCGCCGGTGGCGAAGGCGGTGACGCGGCCGCGGGAGACCCGCCAGACGGCCGAGCCGAACGAGTCGGCGACGAACAGGTCCCCGGTGGCCGGGTCGCGCGCGACACCGTTCTGGAAACCGGACGGCGGCAGGGACGCGACCTTGACCGGGGTGCCGCCGGGCCGGACCCGGTAGAGGCCGGTCGCCGCGGTGCCGGTCGAGACGGCGAAGTACAGGTCGCCACCGGGGGCGCGGACGATGCCGCCGAGGAACAGTTTCCGGTGGACGACCGGGATGTCGCCGTCGGCGGGCACCGGGACGCGGGCGATGACGCTCACCCGGCCGCCGGGCGTGACCCGGCCGATCTCGCCGGTCCAGGCGAAGGTGAGGTCGGCGGAGCCGTCGGGCTCCAGGGCGATGTTCTCCGGCTGCTGCCCGGTGGCCGGGTCGAGGGGGATGATCCTCGACGCGGCCGTCGCGGGTGCCGCCGGCAGGGCGAAGACGGCGGCCGCGGCCAGCGCGGCGCCGATCTGCTTGATGCGCAAGGGAAACTCCGATGGGTGAAGGGAACGGCGAAAAGAACCCCAGATCGCCGTGCCTTCGACGGTAGGCCCGGTGCGCCCCCGGCCACCAATAGCTCAGGCTGGGGTGGCCATCGGAAAACCGATCACAGATCGCGGGCGAAGCAGCGCGAGAGTGCTTCGCCGACGTACGGCCCATAGGCGTCGACGGGTGCGTAGCCCTCGCGCTGGTAGAAGCGGATCGCCTCCGGCTGCCCGGTGCCCGTTTCCAGCAGGAGCCTGCCGATGCCGAGGTCGCGCGCCTGGTCCTCGAGCGCGCGCAGCACCGCGGTCGCGACTCCGGTGCCGCGGGCCGCGGGCTCGACGTACATGCGCTTGACCTCACCCGATCCCGGTCCGAGCAGGCGCAGGCCGCCGCAGGCCACGGCCGTGCCGGCGTCGCGCGCGACGAGGAACACCGCGACCGTGTCCGCGGTCGGGGCCGCGCCGGGCTCGTGGTCGTCGGTGCCGTAGCGGGCATCCAGTTCGGTGCGCTGGGCCGCGCGCAAGCGGACGGCGTCGGGATCGTCCCAGTTCACCCGCTCGATCGCGAAGGCGCAGTCGATCATCAGGTCGTACCCCCGTTCCGTAACGTTTGTTACCGTAGCAGCTGTTACACTACCTCGGAAGGAGGTCTCCGTGCCGAAGCAGCGTGACGTCCAGGCGCAGCGGGAGCTGCTGTCGAACGCCGTCTGGCAGGTGCTCGCCGAGGACGGCCTGCCGGGGCTGACGTTGCGGGCGGTCGCCGAGCGCGCCGGCTGCACGACCGGGCTGGTGATGCACGCGTTCCCGGCGAAGAAGGCACTGCTGCTGCACGCGCGTGACCTGCTCTACGCGCGCACCGCCGTCCGCGCCGACGCCGCCGAGGCCGCGAGCCGCGACGCGTTCGGCGCGCTGGCGGCGGTACTGGGGCTGGCCCTGGATCTGCCGCACGGTCACCACGAGGAATCTCGGGTGTGGGTGGGTTTCCTGGCGGCGGCCCTGGCCGACGAGGACCTGGCCGAACGCCACCGCGTGGCGAACCACTCGTTCCTGGCCCGGATCCGCCGGCTGGTGGCGGCGTGCCGTCCGGAGTGGACGGACGATCGGCTCGAGCTGACGACGAAGAGCCTGGTGGGGCTGGTGGAGGGGTTGAACGTGCTGGCCGCGGCCGACCCGGCGGCCTATCCCGCGCGGGTGCAGCGGGAAGCTTTGGCGAAGGCGCTCACCGAGCTGGCCTGACGGCAGGCGATCGAGCTAGGCGGCGGGCCCGAACCGGCGGCGGTACGCACTCGGGCTCAACCCCGTGTGCCGGCGCAGCTGCAGGCGCAGGTTGGCCGCCGTGCCGAAGCCGCTCGCCGAGGCCACCCGGTCCAGGCGCAGCTCGCCGCGCTCGATCAGGCGGCACGCCAGCGAGACCCGCTCGGTCGTCAGCCACGCCAGCGGCGTCGTGCCCAGCTCCGCGCGGAACTTGCGGTGCAGCGTCGCCGGGCTGGTCGCCGCGCGGTTCGCCAGGTCGTGCACCGTCAGCGGCTGGTCCAGGCGCTCCAGTGCCCACGCGAGCACCGGCGCCAGTGACGTCTCCGGCACCGCCGGCACCGGTCGCGCGATGAACTGCTGCTGGCCGCCGTCGCGGTGGCCGGTGAACACCAGGCGGCGGCTGACCGCGTTGACGACCTCCGCGCCGTGGTCGCGCCGGATGAGGTGCAGGCCCAGGTCGAGCGAGGCCGCGCTGCCCGCCGCCGTCAGGACGTCGCCTTCGTCGACGAACAGCACGTCCGGTTCCCAGCGCACCGCCGGGAACCGCGCGGCGAACTCCGCGGCCCACTGCCAGTGGGTGGTGGCCCGCTTGCCGTCCAGCACACCGGCTTCGGCGAGCGCGAACGCGCCCGTGCAGAAGCTGACCAGCCGGGCACCGCGGGCGGCCGCCCGGCGGATCGCCGCGATGACCGCCGGGTCCGTCGGCACGCCGGTGTCCGGCCGGGCCGGCGCGATCAGCGTGTCCGCCGTGTCGGCCGCCTCGATGCCCGCGACGCCGGAAAGCGTGAACATCCCCAGGTTCATCCGGACGTCCGGGGTCGCGGCGCAGAGCGTGAAGTCGTACCAGGGCCGGTCCAGCTCCGGGCGCCGCAGCCCGAACAGCTCCGTCGCGACGCCCATCTCGAACGGGTTCGACTGCTCGGTGACGATCGCGACGACCCGGTGCGAGAATTCTTGCGGCATGTGCGATTCCTAGCACTCCCGCACCCGGCACGCCAGGTCGACGATGGTGACCATGAACCCGATCGACCTGAACGAAGTCCTGGCGACCTTCGACGCCGCCTGGAGCCCGCGGATCGTCACCCGCGTCAACGACTACGACGTCCGGCTCGCCCGGTTCGACGGCGAGCACGTCTGGCACGTCCACACCGACACCGACGAGTTCTTCCTGGTCCTCGACGGCGAGATCGAGATCGGCGTGCGCGACCCGGACGAGCGCGTGGTCACGCTGTCGCGCGGCCAGGTCTTCGTGGTGCCGAAGGGGACGTTCCACAAGCCGTCGTCGAAGACGGGCGCGAGCGTGCTGCTGGTCGAGCCGGCGGGCACCCTGACGGTCGGCGACGAGCACGACGAGGTGCCGGACCACGTCGACGTCACCACGGGACACCTGGTCTAACGTCCGGGGGATGCTGACTGTCGTACCCGTCGACGAGGTGCCCTGGGCGGACCTGGAGGCGATCTTCGGCGACCGCGGGGACCCCGCCCGCTGCCGGTGCCAGTACTTCAAGGAGACCGCCGCCGAGTGGCGGGCGGGCACCCCGGCCGACCGTGCCGGGCGGTTCCGCGCCCAGACCGCGGACCACGCCACCGGGCTCGTCGCCTTCCTCGACGGCGAGCCCGCCGGCTGGTGCGCGGTCGAACCGCGCACGGCCTATCGCCGGCTGCGCACCAGCCGCCTGGTCTGGGACGGCCGCGACGAAGACAAGGAAGACGACGGGGTCTGGGCGGTGACGTGTTTCGTCACCCGCAAGGGCTTCCGCCGCCGCGGAGTCAGCGCGGCGCTGGCGAAGGCGGCCGCGGACTTCGCCCGTGAGCGCGGCGCCCGCGCGGTCGAGGGCTACCCGATCGCCGTCGCGCCGGGGCAGAAGGTCGCCTGGCCCGGCGAACTGTTCGTCGGCACGGTCGGCGTCTTCGCCGACGCGGGCTTCACCGAGGTCAGCCGCCCCACCGCGCGCCGGGTGGTCATGCGTCTGACCTGCTGAGTCTTTCTGGAAAACGGCGTACGCTCGGCCGCATGAAACGGACATCGTTCGCGCAGTGGCCGTGCTCGATCGCGCGCACCATGGACTTGCTCGGTGACTGGTGGACCCCGCTGGTGCTGCGGGACGCCTTCTACGGCGTCCGCCGCTTCGACGAGTTCCAGCAGGCCCTGGGCATCGCGCGCAACACCCTCGCCGACCGGCTCAAGCGGCTGGTCGAGGAGGGATTGCTGGAGAAGGTCGCCTACCAGACCGAGCCGGTGCGCTACGACTACGTCCTCACCGAGAAGGGCCGCGACTTCTACCCCGTGCTGCTCGCCATGACGCGGTGGGGCGACAAGTGGCTCGCGGCCGAAGCCGGCCCGCCGATCACCGTGCACCACCTCGCGTGCGGGCACGACACGCACGCCGAAATCGTCTGTGCCGAGTGCCGGGAGCCGATGACACCGGACGACACCCGCATGCGCCGCGGCCCCGGCTTCCCGCCGCGGCTGGCCAGGCGCCCGGACGTCGAAGCCCGCTTCGCGCGCCAGGAGTGACGTTGACAGGGTAGGTCTATCTACGCAACTATCGTGGTCAACGGCTCAGTACGGTCTCTGAGGGGAGTGCGACCACGATGGAGTGGACCGGCGCGCGGTACGCGGACAAGCCGACGGCGGAGGTCTCGACCTGGATCGACGCCGCCCCGGAGGACGTCTGGCCGGTCGTTTCGGACATCGCGTTGATGCCCGAGCTGAGCCCGGAGCTCCAGTCCGTCGAGTGGTGCGAAGAGGGGCGCAAGTTCCTCGGCCGGAGCAAGCACGACGCGTTCGGCGAATGGGAGACGACGTCGTACGTCGTCGAATGCGAGGCGCCGCGCGTGTTCGCGTGGGCCGTCGCGGACCCGGCGGAGCCGAGCGCGATCTGGAAGTTCACCCTCGAACCCGACAACGGCGGTACCCGGCTGTCCCAGTGGATGCAGCTGGGCCCGGGCCGGTCCGGGCTGTCGTTCGCCATCGACCGGATGCCCGAGAAGGAGCAGAAGATCGTCTTCGTGCGGCTGCGCGAGTTCGAAACCGCGATGACCGGCAACCTCGCCGCGATCAAGGAGCGGATCGAGGGCCGATGAAGACCGCGACGACCGTCGAGTTCTCCACGGACACGCGCACGACGCTGGACTTCGTGCTGGAGGCGGAAAAGCTCGGGCTCGACGTCTGCTGGGTCGCCGAAGCCTGGGGCTCGGACGCGCCGTCCGCGCTCGGCTACCTCGCCGCCCGCACCGACCGGATCCGGCTCGGCTCCGGGATCATCCAGCTCGGCACGCGCACGCCGGTCGCGATCGCGCAGGCGGCGCTGACGCTGGCCGACCTGTCCGGCGGCCGGTTCGCGCTGGGGCTGGGCCCGTCCGGGCCGCAGGTGATCGAGGGACTGCACGGCGTCCCGTTCGCGAAACCGTTGACACGCATGCGTGAGACGGTCGAGATCATCCGCCGGGCGTTCGCCGGGGAGAAGATTTCGTTCTCCGGCAAAGCGTTCGAGATCCCGCTGCCGGGTGAGGCCCGGCCGATGCGGCTGTCCACCGCGCCGAACCCGGACATCCCGATCTACCTCGCGACGCTGTCGCCGAAGCTCCTGGAACTGACCGGTGAGGTCGCGGACGGCTGGCTGGGTACCAGCTTCGTGCCCGAAGGCGCCTCCGCCTACTTCGAGCCCCTCGACGCCGGGCTCGCGAAGTCGGGCCGCACACGCGGAGACATCGACGTCTGCCAGGGCGCCGAAGTCGCCTTCGCCGACAACGAAGACGAGCTGCGCGTGCTGGTCGGCAGCCGCAAGAAGGAACTGGCCTTCAGCCTCGGCGGGATGGGCTCGGCCACCACGAACTTCTACAACGACGCCTACAGCCGCCAGGGCTGGGCCGACGTCGCCGCCGAGGTCCGCGAGCGGTGGCAGGCCGGCGACCGCGACGGCGCGACCGCGCTCGTCACCGACGAGATGGTGCTCGGCACCACGCTGATCGGCACCGAGGAAATGATCCGGGACCGGCTGCGCGTCTGGCGCGACGCCGGGATCGACACGGTCCGGCTGTACCCGGCCGGCGAAACTCTCGACGCGCGTCTCACGACGCTCGGCCGCGCATTGGAGCTGACATGACCGGCGAGTGGCACCGCACCGCGTGCAGCCTCTGCTATCTCAACTGCGGCCTCGAAGTGCAGCTCGACGGCCGGAAGATCACCCGCGTCCGCGGCGACAAGGCGCACCCGCGCTCGGGCGGGTACCTGTGCCAGAAGGCGCAGCGCCTGACCTGGTACGGCGACCACGACGACCGGCTGACGACCCCGCTGCGCCGTCGTCCCGACGGCACCCACGAGCCCGTCGACTGGGATACCGCGCTCACCGAGATCGCCGCGAAGCTGCGCGAGATCCGGGACGCCGACACCGAAGCGGGCCGGCCCGGCTCCTTCGCCTACGTCGGCGGCGGCGGGCAGGGCAACCACTCCGGCGGCGCGTACGGCGCGTCGCTGCTGAAGTGGATGAACTCGACGCGCCACTTCAACGCGCTCTCGCAGGAGAAGACCGGCGACTTCTGGGTCAACGGGCAGATGTACGGCTCGACGCTCGTGCACACCGCCGAGGATGTCGAGCACTGCGACCTGCTGCTCGTCCTCGGCTGCAACCCCTGGCAAGCACACGGGTTCAGCAACGCCCGGCACGCGCTCAACACGATCAAGAACGACCCGTCCCGCAAGATGATCGTGATCGACCCGCGGCGCACGGAGACGGCGGAAATCGCGGACCTGCACCTGCCGCTGCGCCCGGGCACCGACGCCTACCTGCTGGGCGCGATCCTGGCGCTGGTGCTCGAGCGGGGTGGCGAAGATCCGGCGTTCCTCGCTTCCCGCACCGAAGGTTTCGACGAAGTCGCGGCGGTGCTGGCGAAGATCCCGGTGGACGAGTGGATCGCGCACGCCGAAGTGTCCCGTGTGGACGTCGAGCGGGCCGTCGACCTGATCCTCGCCGCGACGGCCATGACCGTGCGCGTCGAGCTGGGCATCCAGCAGGGCAGGCACTCGACGCTCAACAGCTACCTCGAGAAGCTGCTGTACCTGGTCACCGGGCACTTCGGCAGGCGGGGGACCAACAACCTGCATTCGTGGCTGCTGCCGCTGTGGGGTTCGGGCAGCGGCAAGCGGTCCGAGGTCACCGGGTTCGAGTACATCGGCGGCCTGCTGCCGGCGAACACCCTCGCCGAGGAGATCCTGACCGACCACCCGAACCGCGTCCGCGCGCTGTGGGTCGAGTCGTCGAACCCGGCCAACACGTTCGCGGGCACGCGGGAGGTCGAACGCGCCATCCGGGAGACCGAGCTGTCGGTCGTCGTCGACGTCGCCTACACCGAGACGGCCGCGCTGGCGGACTACGTGCTGCCGGCGGCGTCCCAGCACGAGAAGTGGGAGTTCACGCTCTTCACCTTCGAGTGGCCGACGAACTACTTCCAGCTGCGGCCGCCGTTGCTGGACCCGCTGCCGGGCACGCTCGTCGAAGCCGAGATCTACACGCGGCTGTTCGACGCGCTGGGCGTGCTGCCACCTTCGGACGTCCTGGCATCACTGGCCGCGGGCCCGCGCGCGGAGCTGCAGGCCGGGATCGGGGCGCTGGTTGAGGCGATGCCGGAACGCGCGGCGATCCTCCCGGTGCTGCTCTACCGGACTTTGGGCGCGACGCTGCCCGGCGGCGCGGCGTCGATCGCGCCGCTGTGGGCGGGCTGCCACCGCGCGGCGAAGACGATGACCGTGCCGGTGCAGCGCGCGCTGGGCAGTTCCGCCACCGGGGCTTCGCTGGGTGAGGAGCTGTTCGCGCGCGTGCTGGCCGGTCCGACGCCGTTTTCGGCGCACGAGCAGGACGAGGTGTGGAGCCTGATGCGCCGCTCGCGCGTCCGGCTGGCCGTGCCGGAACTGCTGGAGTGGCTCGCCTCGCTGGACCCCGCGTCGGAGCGCCCGGACCCGGCGTTCCCGTATTCGCTGCTGAACGGCCAGCGCCGGGCGCACAACGCGAACCAGATCCTGCGCGACCCGCGCTGGCGCCGCACGGACCCGGACGGCGCGCTGCGTGCGCGTCCCGAGGAGCTGGCGTCGATCGGCGCGTCGGCGGGCGACTGGGTGGCGGTCGTGACCCCGGCGGGCCGGGTGGTCGTCCGCGCCGAAGCCGACCCGGGACTGCGGCCGGGGCAGCTGGCGTTGCCGCACGGTTACGGCATGGCGCACCCGGACGCCAACGGCGAACGCGTGGTCAGCGGCCCGCGGATCAACCTGCTGACCGACGCGCGCGACCGCGACCCGATCGCGGGAACGCCGCACCACAAGGACGTCCCGGCCCGGCTGGAGCCGGCGACGGAAGCGGAACGAGACCGGGCGGAAGCCGACAGCGTGCGCGTGCGTGCGACCGTCGCGAGTGGACGATCCTGACGTTTCGCCGGTTTATAGTGGGACCCCTCAACCGAAGGGTGCCCATGCGCAAGATCGTTTCGAACCTGTTCATCTCGCTCGACGGCGTGGTCGAAGCGCCCGACCAGTGGTCGCTCCGGTACTGGACCGACGAAATCGGCCAGGCGGTCGGCGGCGGGATGGCCGCGGCCGACGCGATGCTGCTCGGGCGCGTCACCTATGAAGGGTTCGCCGAAGCCTGGCCCGGCCGGACCGTCGAGGACGACGAAGGCGCCGAGTTCATGAACAACGTGCGCAAATACGTGCTTTCGGCCACGTTGTCGGAAGTGAGCTGGAACAACTCGACGCTGCTGACCGGCGACCCGGCCACGGCCGTCCGCGCGCTGAAGACCGAGCCCGGCGGGGACATCATGACCAGCGGCAGCACGACGGCGGTGCGCTGGCTGCTGTCCGAAGGCCTGGTCGACGAGCTGAACCTGCTGCTGTACCCGATCGTCGTGGGCCGGGGGAAGCGGCTGTTCGCCGAGGAGGGGCCGACGTTCCCGTTGGTGCTCAAGAAGTCGGCGACCTTCGGCAACGGCGTCGTCCAGCTGACCTACGTCCCGGCGTGAAGCCGTTCCGCGTCGAGGTTCCCGAGGCCGACCTCGAAGACCTGCGCGCGCGGGTGCGCCGGACGCGCTGGCCCGAGGCCGGGCCGGACGACTGGAGCCAGGGCACGCCCCTGGCGTACCTGCGTTCTCTTTGCGAATACTGGGCTTCCGGCTACGACTGGCGTGCCCTGGAAGCGCGGGTGAACCGGTTTCCGCAGTACCGCACGGAAATCGACGGCCTCGGCATCCACTTCCTGCACGTGCGCTCGCCCGATCCGGCCGCGCTGCCGCTGATCCTGACGCACGGCTGGCCGGGGTCGTTCCTCGAGTTCCTCAAGGTGATTCCCCTGCTGACGCCGGAGTTCCACCTGGTGATCCCGTCGCTGCCGGGGTACGGCTTCAGCGACAAGCCGTCGGCGCCGGGCTGGGGGATCGAACGGATCGCTTCCGCCTGGGCCACGCTGATGGCCCGGCTGGGCTACGACCGGTACGGCGCCCAGGGCGGCGACTGGGGTACGTCGATCACGACGTCGCTGGCCCAGCAGGACGCGGCGCACCTGGCGGGCATCCACCTGAACCCGCCGATCGCGGCCCCGGACCCGGCGACGTTCGACGACCTGACTCCCGCCGAGCGGGACGCGCTTTCGGCGTTGGAGCACGCCCAGCGCTGGGAGGACGGGTATTCGGTGCTGCAGTCGACCCGCCCGCAGACGATCGGCTACGGCCTGCTGGACTCCCCGGCGGGGTTGTGCGGCTGGCTGGTCGAGAAGTTCCACGCGTGGTCGGACGGCTTCCCGTTCACCCGCGACGAGCTGCTGGACGACGTGACGCTGTACTGGCTCACCGGCACGGCCGCTTCGTCGGCGCGGTTGTACTGGGAGAGCATCCGCCAGGTGCAGAAGTGGTTTTCCGAGGCCACGGACGACACAGTCGACGTGCCAGTGGGGTGTTCGATCTTCCCGAAGGAGATGCCGCGGCCGTCGCGGCGGTGGGCCGCCAAGCGGTACCCGGACATCCGGCACTGGCACGAGCTGGACCGGGGCGGCCACTTCGCGGCCTACGAACAGCCGGAGCTGTTCGCCGAAGAGGTGCGGACGTTCTTCCGGCTGCTCTGATCAGCCGAGGTTCCTGACGTCGTTGCCGTCGGGGGGATTCCACTCCAGGAAGACGCCGGCGGGTTCTTCGGTGCTCACCGACAGCACGGCGCCCGTGGGCGCCGGGTGCGCGCCACGGGGGACCACCGCCGCGGGCGTCGCCGAGCAGGTCAGTTGACCTGCCGGGACTGGCCCTGCCAGAACGGTTCCCGCAGCTTGAACTTCTGGATCTTCCCGGTCGCCGTCCGCGGCAGCTCGGCCAGGAACTCCACCCGCTTCGGGCACTTGTACCCGGCCAGGTACTCGCGGCAGTGCTTGATCAGCTCCTCGGCCGTCACTTCGGACGAAGTCACCACCAGGGCCGTCACCAGCTCGCCCCACTTCTCGTCCGGGATGCCGATCACCGCGGCCTCGCGGACCGCCGGGTGGGAGTTCAGCGCGTCCTCCACCTCGATCGACGACACGTTCTCGCCGCCCGAGATGATCACGTCCTTCTTGCGGTCGGCGATCGTCAGGTACCCGTCTTCGAAGGAACCGCCGTCGCCCGTGTGGAACCAGTTGCCTTCCTGCACGCGCGCGGTCTCTTCGGGGTTTTCCCAGTAGCCGTCGAGGTTGTGGTTCGACCGGGCCAGCACCTCGCCGTCCGTGTCGACGGCGATCCGGACGCCCAGCGCCGGGGTGCCCGCGCGGCCGAGCAGGCGGGCCTGCTCGTGCGGGTCCAGGCCGGCCCACTCGCTGCGCATCCGGTTGACCGTCAGCAGCGGTGCGGTTTCGGTCAGGCCGTAGATCTGGATGAACTCCCAGCCCAGCTCCGCGCGCACCCGCTCGATCGTGCGTGTCGGCGGCGGTGCGCCGGCCACGACGATCCGGACGCGGTCGCGGCCCGGGATCTCGCCTTCCCACGTCGCGGCGCCGTCGAGGGCCGCCGTGACCACCGCCGGGGCGGCGCAGAGGATCGTCACGCCGTGCTCTTCGATGCGCCGCAGGATTTCGGTGCCATCGACCTTGCGCAGCACGATGTGCCGCCCGCCGAGCCCGGTCACCGCGTACGGCATGCCCCAGCCGTTGCAGTGGAACATCGGCAGCGTGTGCAGCAGGACGTCGTTGTCGCTCAACGTCGTGTGCAGGCCGAACACGGCGGCGTTCAGCCAGATGTTGCGCTGGGTGAGCTGGACGCCCTTCGGCCGCGCCGTCGTGCCGGAGGTGTAGTTGATGGTGGCGGTCGCCGACTCGTCGCCCGCCCACGGCCGCGGTGTCCCGCCACCGCCCCAGATCGCCTCGTCGTCGCGGCCGAGGACGAAGACGTGCTTCGCCGTCACGGTGTCCAGCAGGTGTTCCAGCTCGGGGTCGACGATCAGCACCTCGGCGCCGGAATGCTCCACGATGTACTTGACTTCGGCGGGCGCGAGCCGGAAGTTCACCGGCACCAGGATCCGGCCCCAGCCGGACACGCCGAAGAACGACACGAGCAGCCGCGCGGCGTTGTGCGACACCATCGCGACGCGCCCGCCGGCCGGCACGCCCAGCGCGTCGAGGTTGGCCGCCTGGGCGCGGGCGCGGCGCGCCACCTCGGCGTAGGTGAGCGAACCCCAGCTCGGCGCGGGCTGGTCCGGCTCGTCGACCACCGCGACGCGGTCCGGGTACACCGTTTCCGCGCGGTCGAGGAAGTCCCGGACACCCAGATCGAAGTACATGTCCCCGATGATGACCCTTCGCACGTGCTCGCACCAGTCCGATGTGGTTCGCTGGAGCGCGATGGACTTCGACACGGTGGCGGACGAGCTCTACGGGGGTGACCTCGCGGAGTTCGTCGACGCGCGCAACGCGGCGGCGAAAGCGGCCAAGGCCGAGGGGGACGCCGAACTCGCGGCGAAGATCCGCGAGCTGCGGAAGCCGACCACGGCCGCGGCGATCGTCAACCGCCTGGCCCGCGAAGACGCCGCCGAGCTGCGCGAACTGGCCGAGCTGGGCGACGAGCTGCGCGACGCGCACACCCGCCTGGCGGGCGACGAGCTGCGGGCGTTGACCCGCCGCCGCGGCGAGGTCGTGCGGCGGATCGTCCACGGCTTGCCGTCGATGAGCGACACCGTGTCCCGCGAGGTCGAGGGGACCCTGGAAGCCGTGGCGGCCGACCGGGACACGGCGGCGCTCGCGCTGGCCGGCCGCCTGACGTCGGTCGCGCACCAGGACGCCGACCAGTGGTTCACCCTCGCCGCGACCGCCGCTCCGCCGTCCACCGCCAAGCGCCCGGCGCGGCTGGTGGAAAAAGCCGAACCGGCCAAGCAGAAAAGAACCCACCGGCGCGAGGAAGCGGACCGGGCCGAACGCGAACGTGCTCGTGCCGAACGCGACCGCCTGCGCAAGGAAGCCGCCGAGCTGGCGAAGGAACGCGCGGTGGCCGAGCGCGACCTGGTCCGCACCGAACGCGCGGCCGAGCAGGCGACGGCCCGCGTCGAAGACCTGCGTGCCCGCCTGGCGGAGGCCGAGGAACGCGCCGAGCGCGCGACGGCGGAGTTCGAAGAGGCCGAAGAAGCCTTCGACCGGGCCGACAAAGCCGCCACCGCCGCGCAGAAAGCCGCCGAGGCCGCCCGCTGATCAGTGGCTGCCCGGCCGCCGTGGATCGGCGTGTTCCGCGTCGGGCCGGTCAGAGCAGCACTTCGGCCAGCCGCCGGTGGTTCTCCGCCTCCACCTCGGCCGAGCGACCGATCACCTGGACGGCCACGTGGTCGGCGCCGGCGTCCACATGGGACCGGAGTCCCTTCGCGACGTCTTCCGGTGTCCCGTGCAGCGCGAGGTCGTCGATCAGCCGGTCGCTGCCGCCGCCCGCGACGTCGGCGCCGGTGTACCCGTGGCGCAGCAGGTTGTTCACGTAGTTGCGCAGCCCGAGGTAGGGGTCGCGGACGAACGCGCGGCCGATTCCGCGGGCTTCCGCGGGGTCACCCAGGACGACTTTCTGTTCCGGCGCCAGGATCTTCCCCGCGCCGAGGACCGACCGCGCGTGCCGCGTGTGCGCGACCGGCACCAGGTACGGGTGCGCGCCCGCGCTGCGGTCCCTGGCGAGCTTCAGCACCCGGTCGCCGAGCGCGGCCAGCACCCGGGCTTCGGCGGGCACGCCGGCCGCGTCGAGCCGGTCGAGGTAGCCGGCGAGCGTGTCGTACGGGCTGTGGTAGCCGGTGACGGACTCGGGGTGGCCGACACCGATCCCCAGCAGCAAGCGCTTTCCGTACCGGCCGGCGAGCCGGTGGTACGACTCGGCCAGCGGCTCCGGCGCGTCGGCCCAGACGTTCACGATCGCCGTCGCCACGGTGATCCGCTCGGTCGAGGCCAAGATGTCTTCGGCGAAGGCGAGGTCGCTGATCGACGCGCGGCCGGTACCGAGCCAGACCGTGCCGTAGCCGAGCTCGTCCGCCGCGATGGCGTGCTGTTTGCGCGTCGCGTCGTCGCGGTGCGGGGACAGGAACACGCCGAAGGTGCCGAGGTTCACTACACTTGTCATACGACTCAATGTAGCAAATGTAGCGCCGTCAGTTCGAGAGGCGCCCCAGCCACTCGCGCAGCATCTGCCGCTCGGTCGGGGTCAGGGCGTCGACCTCGTCGGCGAGCCGGGTCGACAAAGCGACCGCCAGTGCGCCGACGGACGAGCCCTCGGCCGGCCGCTCGGCGAGCAGCCCGGCCAGCACCGACTCGCGGACCTGCGCGGACATCGCCAGGTCGCGGCCGTCTTCGGGCTGCGCGATCAGGCTGAGCGTGACCCCGCTGTTGGCCGCCGCGAACTGCCGAGCGGCCTCCGCGGCGTCGACGCGCAGCCGGCCGTCGCGCGCCAGCGGCGTGAACAGCTCCAGCAGCATCGCTTCGGCGCTGGAGGTGAGGTTGCACGGCACGCCGGGTTCGATCTGGCCGTAGAGCAGCACGTAGAACTGCGGGTTCTCCAGGCCGTACTCGACGTGCCGGTCCCAGCCCGCGCGGATCCGGTCGACCGGGTCGCCGCCCGGCGCCGGCGCCTGCACGTACTGCGTGAAGCCGTAGTTGACGACCGCGTCGAGCAGGCCCTGCTTGCTGCCGAAGTGGTGGTACAGCGTGGGTGCCTGGACGCCGGCGCGCTCGCAGATCGCCCGCGTCGACACCGGCCCGCCGTGCGCCTCGTGCAGGAGCTGCCCGGCCGCCAGCAGCAGGCGGTCGCGGGTGCTGGTGGCGTTGCTCGATCGTCCGGCCATGTAGCAATTGTAACGCCGGTCTGTAGCGTCAGGTCCGCAGCCGGAGCTGGACCCGGCGCAGGCCGACGAAGGCGTTCAGCACCGCCGGGTCGGTCGTCGCCGCGTCCGGGCGCACCGAGCGGTAGCCGTCCAGCAGCGCCTCCCGCAGCTCGTCCCGCTGCGGCAGGTGCTTCAGCTCGTCGAGCGCCACGGCGAGGTCGTAGGCGTAGTGCCCGTATCCGCAGTCGTCGAAGTCGATGGCCCGGACGCGCCCGCGGTGGAACAGGTAGTTCACCTGGCGCAGGTCGCCGTGCACCAGGCCGAAGACGTCGGCGCCGCACCCCAGCCCGGCCCGCACCGCGCGGACGCGCTCGACGGCGCCGCGGACCCGTTCGTCGCCGCCGGCCCGCGTCACCGCCCGGTCGACGACGGCGTCGGAGAAACCGTCCACCTGCGACCGGCCGAAGTCGGTGAGGTCGTCGACGCGCCCGCGGTCGAGGCCGTTCATCCGGGCGCCGTGCAGGTGCAGCCGCGCGGTGAACTCGCCCACCGCGTACAGCTGCGGCGCGCTGAGCCGTTCGTCGACGAACCGGCCGTCGACCCAGTGGCAGAGCGCGCAGGTCCGCGGCTCGGGCACGGCGGGGTCGGCGACGACGGTGACCAGGTCCCGCGCCCGCGTCGGCACCGGTCGCGGCACCACGAGGCCGGTTTCCCTGCGCAGCATGGAAAGCCACGCCAGCTCCGCCCGCACCTGCGCGGCGCCGGGGCCGTCCGCGCGCTCCACCCGCAGCACGTACCGGTGGCCGTCGGCACCGTCGACGCGGAACGTCGTGTTGCGCCCGCGGCCCAGCGGGGTCAGCCGGGCGACCGGCACGTCGTAGTCGGTCAGCGCGGCTTCGGCGAGCCGGCGCAGGCGCCGGGTGCGGCCCGAGCGGTCCAGCTCGGCGAACGGCCGGTCGTTCGCCGTCGAGCCGGCCATGGCCCACGTGCTCAGCTGATCGAC
This sequence comes from Amycolatopsis sp. NPDC003865, assembly GCF_053605345.1. Lineage (NCBI taxonomy): Bacteria > Bacillati > Actinomycetota > Actinomycetes > Pseudonocardiales > Pseudonocardiaceae > Amycolatopsis > Amycolatopsis sp. NPDC003865. Next base: position 82,330 of record NZ_JBSGJA010000007.1, read on the forward strand.
CGTTCCGGCTCGCGGGCGTGCGCGACGAGCTCGATCGGCGGCGTGTGACGGCCGCCGCCCAGCCGCTCGACCCCGCGCAGGCCCTCGACCAGCCGCTCGACCTCGGTGTCCGGCCGCACCCCGAAGCGCATGAACTGGCTGGTCATGCCGATCTTGTTGCCGCACTGGCGCACCAGCAGGTGGTGCTCGGCGAGCAGGTAGTCGCACAGCTCGGCGCCGTCGACCGAGCCGGGCAGCTTGACGAGCAGGAAGTTCGCCTGCGACGGGAACACCGTCAGCTCCGGGAACTGGTTCAGCTGCGAGTTCATCATGAACCGGTCGAGGGCGAGCTTCTTGAGGCTGTCCTCGTACTCCGCGCGGTGCTCCGCGAGCATGAAGATGACGGTCTCGGCGAGCGAGTTCAGGTTCCACTTCGGCAGCGCGGCCGACAGCTTGCGCGTCAGCGCCGGGTTCGACACCTGGTAGCCGAACCGGATCCCGTGCAGCCCGAAGTTCTTGCCGAGGCTCTTCAGCACGATGACGTTCGGCCGCACGACGGCTTCGGCGGCCACCGACGGATCCCGTTCGACCTCGACGAAGTCGATGAACGACTCGTCGATCACCACGAGGTCGAGGTCCTCGAGGGCGTCCATGAACCGGATCACCTCGCGGCGCGGCAGGTACCCGCCGTCGGGGTTGTTCGGGTTGCACAGCACCGCGACCCGGGAGCCGCGGCGCTTGATGAAGTCGACGTACTCGTCGACGCGCAGCTCGAAGTTGTCCGATTCCTTGAGCAGGAACATGTCGACGCGCTTGCCGGTCTCCAGCGGCTGGTCGGTCCAGCGGCCGAACGTCGGGATCGGCACGGCGACGCTGGCGTCGACCAGCAGCCGGTCGATCCACGTGATCAGCTCGGTCGAGCCGTTGGCCAGCGAGATCGTCGAGGGGTTGAGCCGCAGCACGCCCGCCAGCTGTGCGGTGATCGCGCCCGCGTCGCTCGGGTAGAACTTGAGGATCGTGCGGAGGTTGCGCTCGAGCTCGCCGAACATCTCGTCGGTCGGGAAGTACGGGTTGCAGGGGATGCAGAAGTCCGCGAGGTCGTCCGCGTGCTGTCCCATCGCGCGCGCCACGGAGAAGAACGACGGGCTGTGGGCCGCACTCTGCTGGAAAAGGCCTCTGGTGGTCATACCGTGCCGCACGCGTGGTCTCCGTCCGCCGCTTTACCGGCCCCTTGCCTTCCCGATGGGGACACGGGTGAATCGGACGGGCGGTTCAATGCCGGACAGCGCGTAGACCCCGGTGCCGGCCAGCGCGACCGCGGCCAGCGCGGACAGCCCCAGCAGTGGCAGCGGCGCGGCCAGCGGGTCGATCCCGGTGAAGGACTCGACACCGATGACCGCCGTGAGCACGGCGTCGGCGGCGACCGCCAGCTTCACGACCAGCAGCCGGTGCGCCTCGGGCCAGCGGGTGAAGCGCAGGATCCAGGCCAGTGCGGGCAGGACGAGGATGACGTGCATCGCGACGGCGTGCAGCGGCTTGAGCGAGCCGGCGGTCGTGTACGCGGCCTGCGGGTCACCGCCGCGCGCCGCGACGACGCCGCGGCCGATCATCACCGCGCCGGTGGCCAGCGCGACCAGCAGCACGACCAGGCCGGCGCGGACGGCCAGGCGCAGGCTCGCCGCTTCGGGGCCGGGTTCGACCAGCGCGGCGGCGGTGAAGCCGATGACGGTCAGGACGAGCACGCCGCCGCCCAAGGCGAGCGTCATCGACACGGCTGTGTCGAACGGCGTCTCGAAGTCGAAGTGCGACGGCACCCCGCGCCAGGCCTGCAGGCTCACCAGCACGACCTCCACGACGCTCGCGGCGGTGAACGCGCCGAGCAGGATCGCCCGCAACCGCGGGCGGACGGTGAGGAAGGACGTCGCCCAGGCGACCGAGGCGAGCGTCAGCCCGAACGACAGGCCGAACGTGACGGCCTTGCGCATCGACAGCGGGCCCAGCCACGAGCCGCCGGAGCCGATGAGCACGATCGCGTGGACGACGCCGCCGGCGAACAGCGCCGCACCGACGGCGTAGGCGATCCGCTCGGCTCGCCTGCCGTCGTGCCAGATCCGGGTCAGTGCGTTCATGGGACGAAGTGTCGCGCCGCGGCGGGGGTCACCGCGTCGGCCCGGTGGCGGCACCGCGGCGTACGACGACGGGCGTACGGCACGGGAGAAGAAAGGGGGGAAAGCATTGGTAAAGGAATTGAGTCATTCTTGACCGAATACGGGGAAAACGGGTGTGCCGCGACACTCGCCAGGCGGATGCGCGGGAGCCGAAAGCGTTCTACCATCGGGTCATGTACATAGCCCTGCTGACCTATACGGCGCCCGAAACAGAAGTCGACTACGCGCTGCCGGACCATTCTGACTGGTTGCGCAAACAATTCGCGAAGGGGGTCTTCCTCGTTTCCGGAAAGGGGAACGGCGCGGCCGACCAGGTGATCCTCACGCGGTCGGTGCTGCGCGGCAAGCTCGACGCGGTGCTCGCCAGCGACCCGTTCGTCGTCCAGCGGCTCGCCCGCTACGAAGTCATCGAATTCACCGCCACGCGCACCGCGCAGGAGCTGCTGGCGATCAACGAGGCCATCGCCTCCTGAGGAGTTCCGCCAGGGTCGGGTGGCCCGGCGCCGAGGCCCTGCCACCTGCCTGCGAAAACCGCGCACCTGCCGGCTCGCTTATGATCGCGAGGACGGACGTCCAGCAGGGAGAGCGCGATGAAAACCCCCGACCTCGTCTTCCGGGGCCGCCGGTTGAGCCGTGACCGCGCACTGGTGCTGGCCGCGATCCAGGTGCTCCCGGAGCCCGACGCGGCGCGGGAGGCGGTCGTGAGCGCCGTCGAGGACGGCGCCGACCTCGTGGGTTTCGCCGGAACCGGCGTCGAGCCCCTGATCTCGTGGGCGCGGGACAAGTTCCCCGATCTCTTCCTGGCCGTCGACACCGCGGACGCCTCGGTCGCCGCCGGCGGCTGCGAGGCCGGCGCGGACCTGATCATCGCGCGTGCCGACCTCACCGACGTCGCGGCGAGGTTCGGCGCCGGCTACGCCGGCCCTTCGGCGGCCGGCCTGCCCGGGTTCGTCCTGGACGTCGGCGTGCTGCGGTCGGCGCCGTCGCTGCCCGAAGACGTCCCGGTGCTGGTGGAAGCGGCAGGCGACGGTACCCCGGCCGGCTTGGCGCTGGCGGCGCTCGCGGCGTCGGCGGGCGCGGCGATCATCCGGACCCGGCACGTGCGCGCCACGAGGCACGTCGCCGAAATGGCAGCGAGCATCGCGGGCACGCGCCCGCCGTCGAAGGCGGTCCGATGGGAGTGATCCGGCAGATCTGGCCGGTCGAGCGCGGCCTCGACGACCACGACCTGGAGCAGCTGTACCGCTACCCGGACGGCCCGCGCTGGGTCGCGGTCAACTTCGTGTCCAGCGCGGACGGGGCGGTTTCGGTCGAAGGCCGGTCGGCGAGCCTGTCGACCCCGGCCGACCGGATCGTCTACCGGCTGGGCAACGACCTCGCCGACGTCGTCCTGGTGGGCGCGGGCACGGCGATGGCGGAGGGCTTCGAGGGCCTGCGCCCCGACGAGCGCACGGCCGAGCGGCGCCGCCGGTTCGGCCTGGCCCCGATCGCCCCGGTCGCGGTGGTGACGACCGGGCGGTCGCTGCCCCCGGACGCCCCGGTGATCACGAAGGCGGCGGTCCCGACGCTGGTGTTCACGTCCGAGGCAGCGCCTTCGTCGCTGCGGGAGGAGTGGGCGGCGAACGGGGCGCGGGTGTTCACGGCGGGCTCGACGGGCGTTTCGGCCGCGCAGGTGGTCGAGACGCTGGCGGCCGAAGGACTGCGCCGCATCGACTGCGAGGGCGGGCCCCGGCTGTTCGGCTCGCTGATCGAGGCGGGCGTCGTCGACGAGTTCCGCCTGACGGTCGCGCCGTTCCTGGTGGCGGGAGCGGCGAGCCGGGCGGCGGCCGGCGCCGCGATCGATCCCGCGTCGCTCGAGCTGGCTTCGGTGCTCACGGACGGCGCCAGCGTGCTGCTGCGGTACCTCAGCCCGCGGTAGGCAGCCGGTCGCGGCGGCGGGTCAGAGACGTTGTCTCGGCGGTGTTGCCCGCCAGTTCGATGGCCTTGTCGTACGCCGCGCGGGCTTCGGCGCCGCGGCCCAGCCGGCGCAGCAGGTCGGCGCGGGTGGCGTGGAACGGGTGGTAGCCGGCCAGCCGGGGCTCGAGCTCTTCGACCACCGCCAGCGCCACCTGCGGGCCGTCGAGCTCGGCGACCGCGATGGCGCGGTTGAGCGCGACGATCGGCGAAGCGTCGACGCGGACCAGCTGGTCGTAGAGGGCGAGGACCTGCGCCCAGTCCGTGTCGCGCATGTCGGGAGCGGAGGTGTGCACGGCGTTGATCGCGGCCAGGATCTGGTAGCGGCCCGGCGCCACGCCACTGGCGAGGCGCTCGCGCACCAGCCGGTGGCCCTCGGCGATCCGCTCCGTGTCCCAGGCCCCGCGGTCCTGCTCGTCGAGCGCGACCAGTTCGCCGCCCGCCGAAATCCGGGCGGGGCGGCGGGCCTCGGTGAGCAGCATCAGCGCCAGCAGGCCGGTCACCTCGCCGTCGTCCGGGAGGAGGGCGTGGATCAGGCGGGCGAGCCGGATCGCCTCGGTGGTCAGGTCGTGCCGCACCGGATCGGTGTCCGGGCCGGTGGCCAGGTAGCCCTCGTTGAACACGAGGAACAGGACGGTCAGCACCCCGGAGACGCGGGCCGGCAGGTCCCCGGCCGACGGCACCCGGTAGGGGATGCGGGCCGCCTTGATCTTGGCCTTCGCGCGGGTGATCCGCTGGCCCATGGTGGCCTCGGCGACCAGGAAGGCACGCGCGATCTCGGGCACGGTCAGGCCGCCGACCATGCGCAGCGTCAACGCCACGCGGGCTTCCGGCGACAGTGCGGGGTGGCAGCAGGTGAACACCAGCCGGAGCCGGTCGTCGTCGATGGCGCCGAGGGGTTCGGGCGGGTCGTCGTCGCGCACCAGCCCCGCCTCCTTCTGCTTGTCGTCGCGCTTGCTCTCGCGCCGGATCCGGTCGATGGCCTTGCGCTGGGCGGTGGTGGTCAGCCAGGCACCCGGGTTCGGGGGCACGCCGTCGGCGGGCCACCGTTCGACGGCGATCGCGAACGCCTCGGCGGCCGCCTCCTCGGCGACGTCGAGGTCACCGAAGCGCCTGGTCAGAGCGGCGACCACGCGGGCCCACTCGGCGTGGTGGGCCCGCGTGACCGCTTCCGCGACGTCGTTCACCGGAATGGCCGGACCTCGATCCGGCGATCGCAGACCTTCGACGCCTCGGCGGCGAGCTCGAGCGCGATGTCCAGATCGGGGGCCTCCCACACCCAGACGCCGGCGAGGTACTCCTTGGACTCCAGGAAGGGCCCGTCGGTGACGACCGCCTGGTCGCCCCGGTTGTCGACGACGGTGGCCGCGTCGGTGTCGGCGAGCCCGCCCGCGAAGACCCAGTAGCCGCCGGCGATCAGCCGGTCGTTGAACTCGCTGATCAGGGGCTCGCGGTCGGTGCTGCCGGGGTCTTCCTTGTCGTCGATGACGGAAACCAGGTAGCGCATGCTCGTTCTCCTGTTTCAGGCCGTCGCGTACTGCGGGCGTCCGGCCGGCCGGTGGACCTGGATCGTCACGCCGTTGGTGTCGACTCGCGAGTCAACCAGGTCGAGCGCGAGGTCCGGGCCGGTTTCGGGGAACAGCCGCGTGCCCTGACCGACGACCACCGGGACCACGATCAGCGTCATCTCGTCGACCAGGTCGTTCGCCAGCAGCCACCGGACCAGGGTGCCACTGCCGTGCACCTGCAGCTCACCGCCGGGCTTCGCCTTCAGCTCCTTGATCGCCGCGACGAGGTCGCCGCCGAGCGCGGTGGAGTTCTCCCAGGCCGGCGAGGTGAGGGTGGTCGAGGCGACGTACTTGGGGGCGGCGTTCAGGGCGGCGCCGATGGGGTGGGTTTTCCGGGGGCCCCAGGCGGCGGCGAACAGCTCGTAGGTGCGGCGGCCGAAGAGGAACGCGTCGGCGTCCTGGTAGGTCTGGTCGATGAAGGCCCGGGTCTCGTCGTCGCCCTTCCCCAGGGCCCAGCCGCCGCGGTCGAACCCGTTCCGGCGGTCCTCGTCGGACGCGCCGCCGTTGCCCTGCACGACTCCGTCGAGGGTCAGCTGGGTCATGGTGGTCAGCTTCATCGGGGCTCCTTGTCTTCGGCGCGGCCCCCGGTTTCGGGCGGCCTCACCCCTGCTACGAACGCCCTACTCCGGATCCGACAGGCTCTTCGAAGATTTTTCCGGCGGTCCCGGCCGACCGCGGTTGGCGTTGAAACGCGCCTTCTTCTGCCGGTTCCCGCACGTGTTCATGTCGCACCACCGGCGGGTGCGGCTCTGGCTGGTGTCGAAGAACGCGGCCCGGCAGGTCGGCGACGCGCACAAGGCCAGCTTCCCGTCCCGTTCGCCCGCGATGATGCTGATCGCGTCCGCGGCGATCACGCCAAGGGCGTCTTCCACACAGGACGCCGAGCTGAGCTGCCAGCGCCGCTCGCCGCCGGGGGTCAGGACGGCCGCGGCGTGGCCTCCGGTGCTGCGGTCGTTGATGACCCGGACCGCCGCCGCGGGGAGCGGGTGCTGGGTCGCGGCCGCGGTCGCGGCGACGTGGATCGCTTCCCGCAGCTCCCGGGCGAGTTCGAGCTGGGCGGGGGTGCAGGACGCCACGGCCAGGCCGTTCACCGCCAGCCAGTCGGCCAGCCGGTGCGGGGTGGGAATGCGTTCCACGGGGTTGCCCCGGCGCTCCGACAGCGTCCCGGTGAAGCTCGTCGCCAGCACGCTACCCAGCCGGAAGCCGGGAAACTCCGAACGCATGGAACCACCTTAGCAGGTTGCTCTGGGCCGCCGAGGCATGTTAGAACCGTCTAAGACGGTTCCGCGACAGCCAGGAGGTCCCATGTCCGACGTGCACGCATTCGCCGCCCACGCGACCGACGCCGACCTCGACGACCTGCGCGCCCGGCTGGCCGCGGCGCGGCTGCCGGAGGCGGAGACGGTCCGGCGGCGGTGGGAACAGGGCGTTCCCCTCGCGGACCTCGTCGAGCTCGTGGAGTACTGGCGCACCGGGTACGACTGGCGGGCGTTCGAAGCGCGCCTCGACCGGATCGGGCAGTTCCGCACGACCATCGACGGTCTGGGAATCCACTTCCTGCACCGCCGTTCGGCGCGCGCGGACGCCACGCCCCTCCTCTTGACGCACGGCTGGCCGGGCAGCGTCGCCGAGTTCGTCGACGTGCTCGACGAGCTGGCGGATCCGGCGGACGCGGACGCGCCGGCGTTCCACGTGGTCGCCCCTTCGTTGCCGGGCTTCGGTTTCAGCGACAAGCCGGCCACCACGGGGTGGGGGACGGAGAAGATCGCGGCCGCTTGGGCCGAACTGATGGGACGGCTCGGCTACGACGAGTTCGTGGCCCACGGCGGCGACTGGGGAGGCGTGATCACCACGATCCTCGGCGGCCGGTACCCGGAGCGGGTGCTCGGCATCCACACGACGACCGCGCAGGCACCGCCGGGGTTGAGCACCGACGGACTGACGGCGGCCGAGCGCCGGTGGACCGAAGAAACCCGCGATTTCTGGATCGACCGAGCGGCGTACGCGAAGCAGCAGGCGACCCGGCCGCAGACCATCGGCTACTCGCTCGTCGACTCGCCGGTCGGGCTGCTCGCCTGGATCCTCGACAAGTTCGCCGAGTGGACGGACACTGCGGACAGTCCATTCGAGACGATCTCCCGGGACCGGCTCCTCGACGACGTCACCTTGTACTGGCTGACGCGCACGGGCGCGTCGGCCGCCCGGATCTACTACGAGAGCCACGATTCGCTCGACCCCGGGCTCCGGGTCGACGTCCCGGCGGCGATCAGTGTCTATCCACGGGACATCGAGAAGTGCCCGCGCCCCTGGACCCAGGAGCGATTCCGCCGGATCGTCCACTGGGGATCGCCGGAAACCGGGGGACACTTCCCGTCGCTGGAGGTGCCGGGGTATTTCGTCGAAGATCTGCGTGCGGGTCTCTCGGCCGTGCTGGCGGTGAGCGTGCCGCGTGCGGGCTGACGGGGTGGACATCGGAGCTGCCGGCGCACGGCTGGTCAGCCGGTTCGGTCCCGCGGCCGGGGTGTGGATCGGCGAAGTCCCGGCCCTCGCGGCGCGGCTGGCTTCACGGTGGGGCCTCGTGCTCGGCGAACCCTTCGACGGCGGGGCGTCCTCCGTCGTCCTGCGGTGCCGGTGGCCGGACGGGTCGCCCGCGGTGCTCAAGCTCAGCCCGGATCGGGCGCTGCTGACCAGGCAGCGGGAGATGCTGCACGTCTTCGCGGCGTCGGGCCGGGTGCCCGCCGTGCTGGCCGCGGACGCGGAGGCCGGGGCCATGGTGCTGGAAGAAGTCCGGCCCGGCACCGAGGCCGCAGACCTGCCGCCGGCGTCGTTGCCGCGGCAGTGGGGTGAGCTGCTCGCCGCGCTGCACGCCGTCGCCGCGCCCGCGGGCTGGCCGTGGGACCTGCGCGGCCGGTTCGGCGAAGCCTTCGCCCGGATCGGCCGGCGGCTGGCCGAACCGGCCATCGCCGCGCGGATCGGCACCGGCGCGTGGCAGCGGGCGATGCGGCGGTGCGAGACGCTGCTGGACACCCAGACCACGGTCGTGTTGCTGCACGGCGATCTGCACCTCGGCAACGTCCTCGACGGCGGCCCGGCACGGGGCCTGGTCGCGATCGATCCCAAGGCGTGCGTCGGCGATCCGTGCTTCGACGCCGTCGACTACGTCGTGGCGGGTGCCGGGCAGGAGGGTGTCGAGGCGCGGTGCCGGCGGGTGGCGGCCGCGTGCGGCCTCGACGGGGACCGGCTCCACGCGTGGAGCCGCGTGATCGCCCCCATGTTCGCGATCGCCCACCTCACCCACGGCGGTCCGGAGCCGGCGATCGACGAACTGCTCGCCCTGTCCCGGTGACCGCCGCTCAGAACAGGGTCGCGGGCTCGACCGGCTCCGGCTCGGGCAGCGCGTCGAGGCCGGGCACCAGCGCTCGTACACCGGCGTGGAAGCGGCGGGCCAGCGCCGGTGCGTCGTCGTTGTCCGGGGTGTGCACGAACACCGTCGGCGTGCGGCCCTCGCGCAGCCAGCCGGCCACCACCTCGGTCCACGGCTGCCACCCCTCGACCGTCTCCTCGACCGAGTCCCGGCCCAGGTAGCGGACGATCGGCTGGTCGGTCAGCGCCCGGGTTCGCCGCGGCAGCCGGGGTTTCCTGGCCCACGCGTCTTGCTCGGCCGCACTGGTCGGCGGGCTCCGGAAGAAGACCGTGGTGTCGAACGGCACCCATTCGGCGTCCGCGGCGGCGAGCGTCCGCTCCAGCCGCGACGTCGAGCCGGCGTCGGTGAAGAACCCGGGGTGGCGCACCTCCACCGCGCGCCTGCGGCCGGCCGGGAGCCGCCGCAGGAAGCGGCCGAGGGCATCGACGTCCGACGGGCCGAACGAGCCGGGCAGCTGGGTCCACAGGACCGCCCGGTCGCCGAGCGGGTCGAGCGCGGCCAGGAACGCGCGCATCTCGGCCTCGACCCCGGCGAACCGGCGTTCGTGCGTGACGGCTTTGGGCACCTTGACCACGAACCGGAAATCGGGGCCGGTCTGCTGCGCCCAGCTTTCGACGGTGGCCCGGGCGGGAGTCGCGTAGAAGGTGGTGTTGCCTTCGACGGCGTTGCACCAGCCGGCGTAGGCCCGCAGGCGCTCCTTGGCCGGCAGCGACTGCGGCAGGAACTTTCCGGGCCACGCCTTGTGCGTCCACATCGCACAGCCGACGTGAAGAACGGAAGCGCCCATCACAGCAGCCTGCGGAAGTGTTGCGCCATCTCGAGTTTTCGCGCCTCTTCCCGGGTCACCCAAGCGAAGTCGTCGTGTTCCTCCGGGTTGAGCACCACGTCTCCCGCGCCGTCCTCCTCCACCGTGTAGACGAAACCGTGGATCTCCATCGCGCGCCCCGCCACGTCCGGCCACGCGGTGCGGGACAGCTCGCCCGTCACCTGGACCTTCAACCCCGTCTCCTCCACCACTTCCCGGATCGCCGCCGCCTCGAAGTCCTCGTCCGGCTCGACCGTGCCGCCGGGCAGCTCCCACCTCCCCGAGAGGAACACGCCCGGTGCGCGCCGGAGGAACAGCACCCGGTCGCCGCGGGCTATCCAGCAGTAGGCCAGGTACTTGGTCTCCGTCATGCGCCCGATTCTCGCTCAGTTGGTCTTCGACGTCGGCAGGTGGGCGCCGAGGTACCCGACGTACACCGTGCCCGTGCGGTCGGTGTCGTCGAGGAAGTGCAGCCGCGGCGCCGGCGCCTTGAAGCGCTCCAGGGCGATGTGGGCGCCGAAGTAGTCGCGGCCCGCCGGGTTCGTCCGCGGGTCGACGCGGAAGGTGCGCGCCTGGCGGAGCCGCTCGTTCGTGGTCACCGTGTCCGACTCCGCCAGGGCGATGATGTTGGCGCTGATCAGCGAACCCGGCTGGCCGGTGCGGGCGAACGCGAGCACGTCCGACAGCTCGGGCCCGGGGTCCTGGCCGGCGTCGAGCAACGTCGTCCGCGCGCACGCGTACGCGTCGAGGGTGCGCAGCGCGTCCCACGCCTTCCGGCGCCACGCCGTGGCTTTCGGGTGGTGGTCGAGGATCGCGGCGGGTGCCGGCTCGGCCGTGATCGCGAGGTGCTTGAGCGTCGCCGCCGCGGCGCCGATCAGCTCGGCGAAGCTCGGGAACTCCTCGGGCGGCCGCTCGGCGGCGGCGACCTCGTCGTCGGCGTCGTGGTAGCGGGCCAGCGTGCCCGCCAGCAACCCGTTCACGCGTCTGAGCTCGTCGCGCTCGGCCTCCGTCTCCTCGAACGCGCGGGCGTAGTCGTCCACCGTCCCCTGCAGCTGCGCGAGCTGCGTCCGCAGGCCCGCGACGTCGGCCGCGGACAGTTCTTCGAGACGGCGGCGGAGCGCCTTCGCCTCGCCCGCGTGCCGATCGCGCTCCTCGGCGTCGGCCTTCGCCTTCTTGCGCAGGATCGTGATCACGCCCCGCGCCTCGGCCAGCTCGCGCTCGGCGCGGCTCAGCTTTTCGGTCAGCTCGGCGTCCGGTTCCCGGTCCGGCGTGTCGAACGGATCGGCGGCGTACCAGGCCCGCACGCTCGGCACCTCGGCCCATTCCTCGGGCAGCGCCGTCCGGCCGCGCGTCTGCAAAAGCCGCGTGATCGCGCCCTGCAACGCCTCGCCGGACACCGGGCTCGCGGTCTCGACGAAGTCCGGGAGCTGGTCGCACGGCGGCGCGTACAGCCGCGCGCCCTGCGGCACCTCGTAGCCGAGCGGCACGTGCTCGTTGAGCGCCCGGCGGAAGCGGTCGTCGACGTCGAACACGTTGACCAGGCCGGGCCAGCCGTCGACCGGGACCGTCGGCGGCTCGGTGAGCACCAGCACCGCCGACGTCCGCCAGTCCGCCACCAGTGCCTCGCCCAGCAGTTCCGCGACGCGGTCGCACTCCTTGCGAGACCACCCGCGCATCGCGAGAACCGGTGCCTCGATCGGGATTTCGTCGCTCCCGCTCGCGCCGAGCTCTTCGAGCCCGATCCGCTGCGCCGGCGCTTCGTGGCAGCTGCGCCACGGCCGCGTGCACGCGGCGGCCAGCAGCCACGCGACGCGGTCTTCGCCGGCGTGGTAGCACAGGGAAAGCAATACCTGAACGGAGTAGCGGCCTCGATCGTCGGTCCAGCCGAACTTGAGGTCGCACCGGCGCGATCCGCCGTCGTCGGACGAGCCGAGGTCGGCGACCGTGTAGTCCTCGTGCTGCCGCTGGCGGGTGATCAGCCTGCTGCGCAACGCGTCCAGTGGGCGTTTCCCCTCGGTGGGGACCAGTCCGTGGTGCCAGATCCGGTGCACCCCCACAGGACTCAACTCCGTTCGCCGGAAACAGGACCTCAGGCGAACATAGCGGATCCTGTGACCGGACGAACGCGGGGCGTCACGTCAGGTACGCGTCCAGAGGCAGAAGGGATGCCCGGCCGGGTCGAAGCAGACGCGGACGTCTTCCTGGGGCTGGAAGTCCGCGACGACGGCGCCCGCGGCGGTCGCTTCCGCCGTCGCCGCGGCGAGGTCGTCGACCTCGATGTCGAGGTGCAGCTGCATCTGCTGGGCGCCGCCGGCCGGCGGCCACACCGGCGCGATGTGGTCGCGCTCGAGCTGGAAGGACAGCCCCGCGCCGCCGTCGTCCGGGCGCAGCGTCACCCACTCCGGCTCGTCGGTCCTGATCGGCCAGCCGAGCAGCTTCGAGTAGAACCCGGCGAGGGCACGCGGTTCCGGCGCGCCGAGCACGGTGGAGGTCAGCTTCATGGTCCGGTGGTACCCGCCGGGCCGGGTCTTCTACCGGAGGGGCCCCGGCCGCGTGTCGAAGTAGGCGACGGGCGGCCCGACGCCGCGCCACGACGTCGTCGCGAACACCGCGGCCCCCGACAACGCGAGCAGCGCGGTGAGGACGGCGAGCGTGGCGCCGATCCGGCCCGGCCCGGGCCGCGTGCGCGCACCGGCGCAGACGCCGAAGACCAAGGCCAGCACGCTGATCGGCAGCAGCGCGAACCACAGCGCGCCGAGGACGAGCACGAAGGCCTGCGAGACCCAGGAGAACGTCCACGCGGTCACGACCGGCGGGCGGACGACCAGCCAGGCCGCCCAGGTCGCGACGGCCAGCGTGAGCCCGGACGCGCCGATGGCGAGCGACGCGATCGTGAGGCCGCGGCCGGGCCGCGTGGTTTCGGTCGGTTCCCCCATGCCGGGAACATCCCGGCCCGGCGTCCCGGTGTTGCGCGGAATACCGCGCGGGCGCGCGGGTTGACTCCTGGCACAGGCTGAAGATCACTGAGGGAGCCACCATGTCGTCCGAGCACATCCAGGGAACCGTCGCCGACGGGTTCGAGTCCGTCCGCGAGGAGTTCGCCGCCGTCGCGGCCGGCGAGGGCGGTGACTACGCCGCCCAGCTCGTCGCGCACGTCGACGGCGAGCGCGTCGTCGACCTGTGGACGGGCCCCGAAATGACGGCCGACTCGCTGACCGGCGTCTTCTCCTCGACGAAGGGCGCGGCGCACCTGGTCGTCGCGCTGCTCGTCCAGGACGGCGTGCTCGACCTCGACCAGCGGGTCAGCCACTACTGGCCGGAGTTCGGCGCGGCGGGCAAGGCCGCGATCACGCTGCGGGAGCTGCTCGCGCACCGGGCCGGCGTCGTGGGCGCGGACGGGGGCTTCACGGCGGAGGAGCTCGCCGACGACCGCGTGATCGCCGAGCGGCTCGCCCCGCAGCGCCCGTACTGGCGGCCGGGCACGCAGTTCGGCTACCACGCGCTGGTGATCGGCGCCCTGACCGGCGAGGTCGTCCGCCGCGTGACCGGCCGCAGCATCCAGGAGCACTACGAAGAGCGCGTCCGCAAGCCGTTCGGGCTGGACTTCTACCTCGGGCTGCCGGAGGAGCTGGAGCCCCGGTTCCTGACGACGCAGCCGATGCTGCCGACGCCGGAGCAGCTGGCCGAGCTGGAGGCCGGCGCGACGGGCGCGGACAGCATCACGGGCATCGCGTTCAACCGCAACCACCCGAAGGCGCCGGAGCTCTGGGACCTCCCGAACATCAAGGTGGTCCGGCAGCTGAGCCCGGCTTCGGTGGGCGGCGTGGCCTCGGCGCGTGGCCTGGCGGGCATGTACGTGGCGGCGACCGAGCTGCTCAACCCCGAGACGGCGGCGGAGTTCGCCCAGATCCACTCGGTGGGGGACGACCTGGCGACCCGTAACCACAACGCGTTCGGCCTCGGGTTCGCGGTCGTGTCGGACGACTACCCGGTGCTGGGCCAGGGGGCGTTCGGCCACAGCGGCGCGGCGGGGTCCCAGGCGTTCGCCGACCCCCGCAGCGGGCTGGCCTACGGGTACAACCGCCGCCGGTTCGCGTTCCCGGGCGGAGCCGCCCCGGAGAACGTGCGGCTGGTGGGCGCGATCCACGGAGCGGTGACGGAGCGGCGGTCCACAAAGGACTGACGGGGGATCGCTCTCCGTGCCCGGGCGATCACCTGGTGCCGGACGGCCCGCGCGGCCGTTCGGCCACCTGGTCCGATGCACGTCCATCGTGGACGTCGTTACAGAGTTCACTCGTTAGGACGGTGCGGTCGGGACGTTTGACCTGATCACGGGGGTCGCTCTGACTTTCAGTAGCGAAAACCCTCCCGATCATTGCTCCGTTGTGGAACTATTGGGCCGTTCGCGGGGAGAGGGCCCCGCGAGGGGGGACTCACCGTCACGGCGAGCGGCCCCATGCAGATCCCCAGGGGAGAGGAGATCGACCATGTCGACGCCCACGGACACCAAGCCCGAAGAAACCCCGGAGCCGGTCGAGAAGGCCGGCCCGGTGGTCCCGCACCCGGAGCCCGACGAGTTCGGCTGGGTGCACGTCGACCACCCGCCGCTCAAGGACGGCCCGATCATGACGCCGGACTGCGGCAACCCGTGCTACCAGGTGGTCAAGCCCTGACCTTCACCGATTCGTGATCGCCCGCCTGCCGATCTTCGCCTGGCAGGCGGGCTTCTTTCTGCGACTTGCTGTGATGTCATAGGAGTGTGCCTGTGACGAACCTGGACCCGACCGAAGTCATCGAGACGGTCCGTGCTCTTCAGCGCCAAGCTGCCGAGGGGTCCTGCCTGAAGCACTACCGGGAGGGAGTCCGGTTGCTTCGCCGCGGTATGACGATGCTGGACTCGATCCACCCCGTGGCCCCGGAGCACCGGACCGACTGGCTGGTCACCCGGATCCGGCTGGCCAGCCTGATGGCCGCGCTGTCCTCCGAGATCAGCGGGGACCTCGCGGCCGGTCTCGCGGGGCTCGACGACGTGCGGCTCCTCATCAACGCGGTACCGGACGACGTCCTCCAAGCCGAGCTGAACGGCGCGCTCAACCACAACTACGCGGCCCGCCTGATGAGCGTGGGCCGCAACGAGGAGAGCCTGGTTTCGTTCGACATCTCGGTCGAGCACCAGGAGTACCGGCTGGCCAACGGCCCGGCGCCGGAGACGAGGATGGGCGCTTTCGTCCAGACCCTCTCGTCGCGGGCGTGGGTGCAGATCCGGCTCGGCAACGTGCGCCAGGCCCAGGAAGACCTCAACCGTTCGCTCGAGCTCGCCGAGAAGTACGAGCTCCGCACGGTCGCCGCCGACATGCGGCGCACCATGGGCATGCTCGCGCTGCGCACCGGTGACGTGCCCGAGGCGCTCCGGCTGTACGAGGTGGCCGAGCGCAGCTACCGCGCGCTGGAGCTGGACGTTCCCGAGGGCCTGCGGTTCGAGCAGGCGGAAGCGCTGCTGGCGGCCGGGCTCGCCGAGGAGGCGGGTGCGCACCTGGACGAGGTGCTGCCCAAGCTGCTCGCCGAGCAGAGCATCACCCGCGAGGTGGCGCGTGCGGAGCAGTACCGCGCCTCGGCGGCGTTGATGACCGACGAGATCGAGCTGGCGCGCCAGATGGCGGACTCCGCGCGCCGCAAGATGCTGCGGGTCGGCTGCCAGACCTGCATCGCGAACGCCACGCTGACCGGCCTGCAAGCCGACGCGCGGGACGCGCTGCGCTCCGGGACCGTCCCCAGCGCCCTGCCGACCCGTGCGCTGCGGCTGGCGGACAAGATGCCGGCAGCGCAGCTGGCCGACCAGGCCGCCACCGCGCGGATGCTCGCCGTCCGTCTCGACATCCGCCGCGGGAACCTCAAGCGGGCCGTCGAGACCCTCGACAAGGTTCCCCGCCCCGGGCAGCTGACCCCCATCGACTACCGGATGCTGCGCCGCCTCTGCCGGGCCGAACTCGCCGTCGCACAGGGGAGCCGGGCCAAGGCCCTCACCGAAATCCGGTCCGGGCTCACCGAACTCGACGCCGTGCGCGACCGGATGGGCGGGCTGGACCTCGTCTCCGGGACCGCCCTGCACGGCCAGGAGCTCGCCGATCTCGCCGTCAAGCTCGTGCTCGAACGCAATGACGCCCGGCGCCTCTTCGTCTGGCTCGAGCGCACCCGCGCGCAGACCTACCGGTACGAACCGCTGTCGGCCGGGACCGATCCCGAGCTCGCCGCGCGGGTCGCCGAGGTGCGGGGCCTCGGGCAGGCCATCCAGGAGGCCCAGCACGACGGGCACCCCATCGCCGGCCTGCGCGCCAAGTACAACGAACGCCTCCGCGAGGCCCAGCGGCTCGGCTGGCACACCGGGCGGTGGGGGCGGCCGCGGCCGGTCGCCGCGCTCAACGAGGTCTTCGAGCGGCTCGGCGACCGGGCCATGGTCAGCTTCGCCGCTTCCGGGGACGAGCTCGTCGCCGTCGTCGTGGCCGGGGGTGAGTGCCGGCTCGTGCGGCTCGGGTCCGCCGGGGCCGCCGCCGAGTCCGCGCGCGTGCTCAACGTCGACCTCGACGCCCTCGCCCCCGACAACCTGCCCGAACGGCTGGCCGAGGTCGTCATGGCCTCGGCGCGCAAGCAGGCCGACAAGCTCGACACCCAGCTCATCCGGCCGCTGGCCGGCACGATCGGCGACCGCGAGCTGGTCATCGTCCCGACCGGGCCGCTCTACGCCGTGCCGTGGGGCGTCCTGCCCGGGCTGCGGGGACGGCCCACCGTCGTCGCGCCGTCGGCGACCGCGTGGCTCGCCGCCGAGCTGACGAAGTCGCCGCGCGCCCGCAAGATCGTGCTCGTGCGCGGGCCCGGCCTGGCCGGCGCGCGGGGTGAGCTGGAAAAGCTCACCACGCACTACCGCACCGCGACGACGATGACCGGTGCCAAGGCGACCGTGAAGTCGGTGCTGCGCGCGATGGACGGCGCCAAGCTCGCCCACTTCGCCGCGCACGGCGCGCACGAGCCGGAGAACGCGCTGTTCTCGCGGCTCGAACTCGCCGACGGCGCCCTCTTCGGGCACGAGATGGCCGGGCTGCGGCAGCCGCCGCGGCAGGTCGTCTTCGCCGCGTGCGAGCTCGCGCTCAACCGCATCCGGCCCGGCGACGAGGCACTCGGCTTCGCCAGCGCGTTGCTCGCCAGCGGTTCCCGCACGGTCATCGCGCCGCTGTCGCGCGTCGGCGACCTGGCCTCGGCGGCCGCGATGGACGACTACTACCGGGCGCTGGCCGTCCGCGACAGCCCCGCGCTGGCGCTGGCCGACGCGATCGCCGTCGACCCGTTCCGGCGCCCGTTCGTCTGCCTGGGCTCAGGCTGACGACGCCGGCGGTGACCACACCAGCCGCGGATCGGTTTGCACGAAGCTGCCGAGCAGGTGGTCGACGCGGGTCAGGACGTCGAGGTCCAGCCGGACACCGGCGGCCTTCGCGTTCTCGGTGACCTGCTCCGGCGTGCTCGCGCCGACGACCGCCGACGCCACCGTCTCGTGCTGCAGCGTCCACGCCAGCGCGAGCTGCGCCAGCGTCAGCCCCACGTCGTCCGCGACGCCGCGCAGCAGCTCGACCCGGTCCAGCAGCTCCGGTATCAGCAGCGGCCGCGTGGCGGGCTTCCCGGCCGCGCGCGAGCCCGCCGGGACGCGCCCGTCCCGGTACTTGCCGGTCAGCACGCCCTGCGCCAGCGGCACCGACGCGAACTGCCCGAGGCCGATCCGCTCGCCCACCGGCATCACCTGCGCCTCGGCCACCCGCCACAGCATCGAGTAGTGCGGCTGGTTGCTGATCAGCGGGACGTCGTACCGCTCGGCCGCTTCGCGGGCCTGCAGCAGCTGCTCGGCCGTCCACTCCGCCGTGCCGGCGTACCGGATCTTCCCCTGCCGCACCAGATCCGAGAGCGCGAGGAACGTCTCCGCGACCGGGGTCCGGTAGTCGAAGCGCAGCAGCTGGTAGACGTCGACGTGGTCGGTGCGCAGCCGCCGCAGCGAGCCTTCCAGCGACGCGATCACGTGCTTGCGGCTCAGCCCGGCGTCGTTCGGGCCGGGACCTTCGGGCCAGAACACGCCGGTGCACAGTACGAGTTCGTCGCGGCGCACGCCGGTGAACGCCTCGCCGAACGCGGCTTCCGCGGCGCCGCCGTCCCACGCCGCCGCGGTGTGGAACGTCGTGACGCCGGCGTCCAGCGCCGCGGCGACGCAGCCGGGGGCGTCGTGCGTCAGCCAGTTGCCGTAGGCGATCTCGCTCACGGCGAGCCCGCTCGCGCCGATCCTGCGGTACTCCACTGCTCAGCCTCCCTGGACGGCCATCTCGTCGATCCACGCGTCGACCGCGCCGGCCTTGCGCAGGACCGCTTCCCGCACCGAGGCGTGCGGCAGGATCAGGAACTCCTCCGTGCCGAGCCCGGCCACGACCGCCGCGGCGACGTCTTCGGGTTCGAGCAGCGGGGCGGCCGCGGCGATCGCCAGCGCGGCCGGGTGCCCGGCGGCGATGCCGGGTTCGAGCAGCGCCGTGCGGACGCCGAGCGGGCACAGCGCGCTGACCCGCACCCCGCGCGGCCGGTAGGTGATCGCCAGCCACTCGGCGAGGCCGACGGCCGCGTGCTTGGTGACCGAGTACGGCGCGTCGCCGGGGGTGCCGAGCAGGCCGGCGCCGGACGCGGTGATCAGCAGGTACCCCTCGCCGCGCGCGAGCATCGCCGGCAGCACGACCTGCGCGGCGTGGACGTGCTGCATCACGTTGATCTCCCACGACTTCGCCCACTGCTCGTCCGCCGCGTGGACGCCGGTGCCGAAGGCCGCGCCCGCGTTGGCGCAGAACAGGTCCACCTCGCCGAACTCGGCGCGGGCCGCCGCGACCAGCGTCTTCAGGTCCTTTTTGGACGTCGCGTCGGCGGTCAGGGCGACGGCGCGCCCGCCCGCCGCGGTGATCTCGTCCGCCACCCGGCCGGCGCCGGCGGCGTCGACGTCGGACACGACGACCCCCGCCGCGCCTTCCGCGGCGAAGCGGCGGGCCATCGCCGCCCCGATCCCGTGTGCCGCGCCGGTCAGCACGACCACGCGCCCGGTCAGTTCCACAGGGGCTCCCGTATTTTTCGAGCCATTGTTACGCAGGTGAGTGAATGGTATTTCTCATTTAGAAGCCGTATGATAAAAGTGCTGGTCAGTGCCTTGATAGTGCCATGTTCCACAGTTTCGCACCCTAGCACGAGTATTGCTTTTTCCGGGCCTGGTGCGTTATTCCTGTGATTGGTCTCGTGAAGATCACCCCATCCCGCACAGGAGGTCCGCCGATGGCCGAGCTCGTCCCGCCGTCGCACGCTCGACGGCAGCGGTGCCTCGGCATCGGCGACCCCGGCGCGGTGGCCGCCGTCGCGCGCGGCGGCGGGCTCGGGGTGCTCGACGGCGCCGATCCGGCCGCCCTCCGGCTCGTCGCCGCGCGGGTCCGGGTGCCCTACGGCGTGCGCACGGACGGCCCGGTTCCCGAAGGTGCCGCGTTCGCCGTCCGCACGCGGGCGCCGTGGACCGGCGCGCTCGCCGAGGTGTCCGATTCCGTTACAGCCGCGGAAGCTGTCGCGGGAGGCGCGCTGGGGCTGCTCGCCCGCAGTGGTGAACTGAGCGACTTCGTTCTGCTGCAACAGCTTCTGGGCCGGTTCGACGTCCCGGTGTGGGGTCGCGTTGCCGGGCCGCGGACGGCGGTGGGCGCGCTCGCCGGTGGCGCGGCCGGCGTGCTGCTGGAGTCCACTGTGGAAGCGGACGTCCGCCGGGTCGTCGGCGCCGAGGTCCCCGCGGTGACGAAGCCGGACCGGCTGTGCCGGACGCTGGGCAGCGCGCTGCCGGTCGTGCAGGGCCCGATGACGCGCGTGAGCGACCAGCCCGGGTTCGCGGCCGCGGTCGCCGGCGCGGGCGGCTTCCCGTTCGTCGCGGTGGCCACGGCGGACGGCGCGCGCACCACGGACCTGCTGACCCGCACCGCCGAGCGGCTCGGCGACCGGCCGTGGGGCGCGGGGATCCTCGGCTTCGTGCCCGACGACCTGCGCGTCGAGCAGCTCGCCGCGATCCGGGCCGTCCGGCCGCGGTGCGTGCTGATCGCGGGCGGGAAACCCGGTCAGGTCAAGGCCTTGGAGGCGGACGGGATCGCGACGTTCGTGCACGTGCCCTCACCGGTCCTGCTCGGCCAGTACCTCGACGCCGGGGTCCGCCGGTTCGTCTTCGAAGGCGCCGAGTGCGGCGGGCACGTCGGCCCGCTGCCGAGTTTCGAGCTGTGGGAAGAGCAACTGGCCGTGCTCGGTGCGGCCGAAGACGTCGAGGTGCTGTTCGCCGGCGGGATCCACGACGCCCGCTCCGCGGCGATGGTCACCGCGATGGCGGCGCCGCTCGACGCGGTCGGCCTCCTGATGGGCACCGCCTACCTCTTCACCGAGGAAGCCGTGGCGCACGGCGCGATCACCGGGCTGTTCCAGGAACGGGCGCTCGCCGCCGGCGCGACGGTCACCCTCGAAACCGCGCCGGGCCACCGCACGCGCTGCCTGCCGAGCCCGTACACCGCGGAGTTCGAGCAGGTCAAAGCGGGGCTGCGGGACGTGCCCGCGCAGGAAGCCTGGCAGCGCCTGGAAGAGCTGAACACCGGACGGCTGCGCGTCGCGAGCAAGGGCGTCCGGCGGGACGGCTCGCCGCTGGACGAAGGGACCCAGCTCGCCGAGGGGATGTTCATGGCGGGCGAGGTCGCCGTGCTGCGCGACCGCCGGACGACCGTCGCCGGGCTGCACCGCGACGTCACGTCGGGGAAAACCTTTGCCCGGCGGGAAGAACCGGCGCCGCGCGACAGCCGGGACATCGCCGTCATCGGGATGGCCTGCACCTTTCCCGGGGCGCCGGACCTCGAAGCGTTCTGGTCGAACGTCCTGCGCGGCGCGGACGCCGTCACCGAGGTCCCGCCGGACCGCTGGGACCATTCCGTCTACTTCGGACAGTCGACGTCGAAGTGGGGCGGGTTCCTGCCGCCGGTGGCCGTCGACCCCCTGGACCACGGCATCCCGCCGTCGGCGATGGGCAGCATCGACCCGGCGCAGCTGGTGTCGCTGGAGACCGCGCGCCGGGCGCTGGCCGACGCGGGCTACGCGAACCGCGACTTCGACCGCGAGCGCACGAGCGTCGTGTTCGGCGCGGAGGCGGGCGGCGACCTGGCCAACGCGGGCACGCTGCGTTCGCTGCTCGACGGCTACCTGGCCGAGGTGCCGCCCGAGCTGCTGGCCCAGCTGCCCCAGCCGACGGAGGACACGTTCCCCGGCACGCTCGCCAACGTCATCTCCGGCCGGATCGCCAACCGGCTCGACCTCGGCGGCGCGAACTACACGGTGGACGCGGCGTGCGGTTCTTCGCTGGCCGCACTGGACCTGGCTGCCAAGGAGCTGCGCGCGGGTACCAGTGAGCTGGTCCTGTGCGGCGCGGTCGACCTGCACAACGGCATCCACGACTACCTGATGTTCACCTCGGCGGGCGCGCTCTCGCCGACGGGCCGGTGCCGCCCGTTCGACGCGGCGGCCGACGGCATCGCGCTCGGCGAGGGGGTGGCGTGCCTGGTGCTGAAGCGGCTGTCCGACGCCGAACGCGACGGCGACCGGATCTACGCGGTGGTCAAGGGGGTGGGCGCGGCCAGCGACGGCAAGGCGCTGGGCCTGACCGCGCCGCGGCCGGAGGGGCAGCACCGCGCGCTGGAGCGGGCCTACCGCGACGCGGGAGTGTCCCCTGTGGACGTGGGACTGGTGGAGGCGCACGGAACGGGCACGGTGGTCGGCGACGCGACCGAGCTGCGCACGTTGACGGGGTTCTTCTCGGCGGCGGGTGCCGCGCCGGGGGCGTGCGTGCTGGGGTCGGTGAAGAGCCAGATCGGCCACACGAAGTGCGCGGCGGGTCTGGCCGGGCTGATCAAGGCGGCGCTGGCGCTGTGGCACGAGGTGGTGCCGCCGACGCTGCACTTGACCGCCCCGAACGCGGCCTGGGACGCGGAGACGAGCCCGTTCACGTTCACGACTTCGGCCCGGCCCTGGGCGGAACCGGCCCGGCTGGCGGGGGTGAGCGCGTTCGGCTTCGGCGGCACGAACTTCCACGCGGTGCTGGGCGCCGGCCCGGTGGCCCCGGACCGGCGGCACGGGGTGCGGGACTGGGCCCCGGAAGCGGAGCAGGCACTGGCGGACCTGCGGCGCGCGGTGGCTGACCGGGCGGCGGGGCGCGCCCGCGGTGAAGAGGCCGGGGCGGGCGGTGCGGGGAGCCGGTGGGCTGCTGCCGACCTTGGCGGGGTCGGGGCGGGCGGTGCGGGGAGCCGGTGGGCTGCTGCCGACCCTGGCGGGGCCGGGGCGGGCGGTGCCGGGCGAGCCTGGACCTCAGCGAGCGAGGCTCGCGCGGCCGATCCCGGCAAGGTCGCCTTCCTCTTCCCCGGCCAGGGCAGCCAGCGTCCCGGCATGCTCGCCGACCTCTTCGTGCACTTCCCCGAACTCGCCGACCTCCTCCGGCTCGCCCCCGATGTCGCCGCGAAAGCGTTTCCCCCGCACGCCTTCGACGCCACTGAGGCCCAGGAACGCGCCCTCACCGACACCCGTGTCGCGCAGCCCGCGCTCGGGCTCGTCGAAACCGCCGTCGCCACGCTCCTCGCGCAAACCGGCGTCCGGCCCGACTTCGTCGCCGGGCACAGCTACGGCGAACTCGTCGCCCTCTCGGTCGCCGGGGCCTTCGACACCGAGACCCTCCTGCGCCTGAGCCGGGCCCGCGCGCACGCCATCGCCGACGTCGCCGAGCCCGGGACCATGGCCGCCGTCAAGGCGCCGCGGGACCTGCTCACCCCCACCCTGATCGGCCCGGACGTCGTCGTCGCCAACCACAACGCGCCCGAGCAGGTCGTCCTCTCCGGACCCGTCGCCGCCGTCGAACGGGCGATCCGGCGGTTGCGCGAAACCGGCGTCGCCGCCCAGCGGATCCCCGTCGCCTGCGCCTTCCACAGCCCGCTCGTCGCCAAGGCCGGCGACCTCTTCGCCCATGAACTCACCAGGGAGGCCATTGCCGCTCCCCGGCTGAAGGTCTGGTCGAACCGCACCGCGAAACCGTACGAAGGCGACGTCAAAAGCGAACTCGCCGCGCAGATCGGCGCGCCCGTGCGGTTCCTCGACCAGATCGAAGCCATGTACGAAGCCGGCGCGCGGACGTTCGTCGAGGTCGGGCCCGGCCGGGTGCTCACGGGGCTGGTCAAGGAGATCCTCGGCGACCGCCCGCACACCGTCGTCGCGTGCGGGCCCGACCTCACGGCCTTCCTGACCGCGCTGCGCACCCTCGCCGAAGCCGGTGTCGACGTCCGCACCGAGCGCCTGACCCGGGCACCGCGCCCGGCCCCGTCCCCGACCGCCTGGGCCGTCGACGGGCGGTCCGCCCGTGCGCCCGGTGCCGAGGTCCCCGCCCTGCCCCCGGCCCGACGAATCCGGAGTTCCGCCATGACCCAGCCCGCGAGCGGCCGCGACCAGGCCGTCGTCGACTTCCTGCGCACCACCCGCGAGCTCGTGGCGGCGCAGCGGGAGGTCATGCTCGGCTACCTCGGCGGCGCGCCCGCGCCCGTCGTCGTCCAAGAGCCCGTCCGGATTCCGGAACCGCAACCCGAGCCCCAGCCCGAACCCGAACCGGAACCCGAAGCCGACGTCCTCACCACCGTCATCGGCGTGATCAGCGAACGCACCGGCTACCCGGCCGAAATGATCGCCGGCGACCTCGACCTCGAAGCCGACCTCTCCATCGACTCGATCAAGCGCACCGAGATCGCCGGGACCCTGCTGGGCCGCCTCGGCCTCCCCGCCGACGACCGCACCGACCAGCTCAGCCGCGACCGCACGGCGAACGCGCTGACCGCGCACCTGGAGAGCTGGCTGAACCCCACACCCGCCGCGGCCGCGCCCACCCGGTACCGGCTCGAGCGGGTGCCCGTGCCGCTGGACCCGGACCCCGGGCGGCTGCGCGGGAAGACCGTGGCGGTACCGGACGACGCCGTGCGCGCCGCCTTCGCCGCGGCCGGGGCCGAGGTCGTCACCGGGGACGCCGACATCACCGTCCTGACGGCCGGCGACGCCCCGGACCTGTTCACCCAGCTCAAAAACGCCAAGGGCACGGTGCTCGTCGCGGCGAAGCCGGGCACGCCGGGCCTGCGCGGCCTGGTCCGCTCGGCCGCGCTGGAACGCGACGGCGTGACGAGGCTCGTCGAGGTCACGCAGGACGTCGCGAAAACCCTGGTCGACGAGGCCCTCAGCGACGGTCCACCGGTGGTGGGCCACGACGACGCCGGCCGGTTCACCATCGAGCCGCGGCCGGCGGACCTCCCGTCGATCGCCTACTCCGGCGCCGGGCCGGGCGGCGGGGAGCTCGCCGCGCTCGGCCTGGGCCCGGACTCCGTCGTCCTGCTGGTCGGCGGCGCCCGCGGCATCACCGCCCGGGCGGCGATCGCGTTCGCCGCCTCCGGCTGCCGGCTCGAGCTCGCCGGCCGGACGCCGTGGCCGGGCGAGCCGGACGACCTGCCGGAAGACCCCACGGCGATGCGCGCGGTGCTGGCCGGTCGCGGCGGCTCGGTCGCCGAGATCGAACGCCGCGTGCGGACCGTGCTGGCCCAGCGCGAAATCGGCCGCACCCTCGACGAGATCCGCGCCGCCGGCGGCAGCGCGGGCTACACCTCGCTCGACGTGCGCGACCCGGACGCCGTGCGGCGCCTCGTCAAGAACCTGCCCAGCCGGCTCGACGGAGTCGTCTTCGCCGCCGGGGTCATCGACGACAAGCTCATGGTGGACAAGGACGAAGCGTCGTTCCGGACCGTGTACGAGACCAAAGTGGACGGCGCGCGGACCCTCCTCGACGCGCTCGACGCCGAACCCGGGTTCGTCACGTTCTTCGGCAGCATCGCCGCGGTGCTCGGCAACCGCGGCCAGACCGACTACGCCGCCGCGAACGACGCCCTGGAGGCGCTCGCCGAGAGCCGGCCCGGCCGGGCGGTGACCGTCCACTGGGGACCGTGGGCGCCCGCGGCCGACCACAGCGGCATGGTGTCCCCGGAACTCGCGCGCGAGTACGAGCGCCGGGACATCAGCCTGCTCGACGCGGACGCGGGCACCGCCGCCCTGCTGCGTGAACTCGCCTACGGCACGGACCGCGCGGTGCTCTACACGGCGTCGCTGTGGTGAGCCAGGAGCCGGTCGCCATCGTCGGCATGGGCGTGTTCCTGCCCGGCGCGTCCACAGTGGACCAGTACTGGCGCAACCTCGCCGGCGGCGTCGACGCCGTCACCGAGATTCCCGCGCACCGCCGCGACCCGGCGTTCCACGGCCACGACAGCACCGCGCCGGACCGGACCCACGGCCGCCGCGGCGGGTTCACCCCGGACCTCATCGAGTTCGACCCGGTCGCCCACGGCGTCCCGCCGACGTCCCTGGAAGGCACCGAGCCGGATCAGCTGACGGCGCTGGCCGTCGCCGTGACCGCCGTCGAGGACGCCGGTGGCCTCGGCCGGCTCGGCGACCCCGAGCGGATCGGCGTCGTGCTCGGCCGCGGCGGCTACCTCTCGCCCGGGTTGCAGGGCTTCGACCAGCGGGTCCGCACGGTCCGGCAGATCACCCGCACGGTCGGCGAACTGTTGCCGTCGGCCGGTCCGGACGTCCTCGACCGGCTGCGGACGGCGCTGCTCGAACCGCTCGGCGAGTTCCGGCCGGAGACCGCCGCCGGGCTGGTGCCGAACCTCGCCGCCGCCCGCGTCGCCAACCGGCTCGACCTCGGGGGCCCGGCGTACACAGTGGACGCCGCGTGCGCGTCTTCGCTGGTCGCGGTCGACCAGGCGATCGGCGAGCTGACCCGGCACCGCTGCGACGTCGTCCTGGCCGGCGGCGCGCACCAGACGCACGACGACACGCTCTGGTCGTTGTTCACCCAGCTCGGCGCGCTGTCGCCGAGCCAGCGGATCAGCCCGCTTTCGCGCGAAGCCGACGGCATGCTCATCGGCGAGGGCACCGCGCTCGTCGTGCTCAAGCGGCTGGCCGACGCCCGGCGCGACGGCGACCGCGTGTACGCCGTGGTCCGCGGCAGCGGGACGTCGAGCGACGGACGCGGCGCGAGCCTGCTCAGCCCGTCGGTCGCCGGGCAGACCCTGGCGCTGCGGCGGGCCTGGGAAGGGCGGGATCCGGCGGAGATCGGCCTGCTCGAGGCCCACGGCACCGCAACGCCGGCCGGCGACGCCGCCGAGCTGACCACCGTCGCCGACGTCTTCGGCCAGGTCGAGGGGACGCGCTCGGTGATCGGCTCGGTCAAGTCGATGATCGGGCACACGCTGCCGACGGCCGGGGTCGCCGGCCTGGTCAAGGTCGCCCTCGCACTGCACCACGGCGTGCTGCCGCCGACGCTGCACTGCGCGGATCCGAACCCGTTGCTGGACAAGACGCGTTTCCGCGTGCTGGCCGAGGCCGAGGAGTGGGGCGCGCTGCCGCGGGTCGGCGCGGTCAACGCGTTCGGCTTCGGCGGCGTCAACGCGCACGTCGTGCTGGAGGCGGGGGACCCGGCACCGAAGCGGCGGGTGCGGGTCGACGAGCCGGAACGCGTGCTGCGGCTGGCCGCGAACACCCCCGAAGAGCTGCTGGAGCGCCTCGACCGGCCCGGTGAAGGCGACGGCGACGGGCCCTGCCGCGTCGGGATCGCCGGCCCGGACGAGCGCAAGCTGGCCACGGCCCGCAAGGTGCTCGCCAAGGTGGCCGCGACGGGCAAGCCGTGGCACGGCGGCGGGGACGTCTGGTGCTCGGTCGACCCGCTGCTGCCGTCCGGCAAGATCGCGTTCGTCCACCCGGGACTCGAAGACGGTGCCGAACCGCGGATCGACGACGTGGCGAAGCACTTCGGGCTCGACCGTCCACGGTGGTCGACCGCGAGCGTGCTCGACCGCGCGACGAGTGTGTCCGCGTGCGGGCTGGTGCTCGACCAGGCGCTGCGGCGGCTGGCGATCCGGCCGGACGCGCTCGCCGGGCACAGCGTGGGCGAGTGGACCGCGATGCAGTCCGCCGGGATGTACCGGCCGGTGCCGGACCTGCCGGCCCGCTACTGGCCTGGTGGGTTCGAGCTGCCCGACGCGGACTACCTGGTGCTGGGCTGCCCGGTCGAGCGGGTGACCGGGGTGCTGCCGGACGACCTGGTCGTCTCGCACGAGAACGCCGCGAAGCAGACGATCGTCTGCGGGCCGCCCGAGTCCGTCGCGAAGTTCGCGGAATTCTGCCGCGGCGCCGGGATCGTGGCGCGGACGCTGCCGTTCCGCTCCGGCTTCCACACCCCGCTGATGCGCCCGTACCTCGCGCCGTTCGCCCGGCTCGCCGCCGAGCTGGACCTGCGGGAGCCGGCGCTGCCGGTCTGGTCGGCGACGACCGCGCGGCCCTACCCGGCCGAGCCCGACGCCGTCCGCGAGCTGTACCTCGTGCACCTGATCCGCCCGGTCCGGTTCCGGGCGCTCACCGAGGCGCTGCACGACGCCGGGTTCCGCGCGTTCGTGCAGGTCGGCGCCGGGCAGCTCGGCTCCTACGTCACCGACACGCTCGGCGAGCGGCGGCACCTGGTCGTCGCCGCCGCGTCCGGCACCCGGTCCGGGCTCGCGCAGCTGCGCCGCGTCGCGACCGCGTTGTGGGTCGAAGGTGGTGCCCCGGACTTCGAAGCGCTCGAACCGCGGCGGATCCGGCTCGCCACCGGGAACTCCATGCTGTCACTGGGAGAGCAGGCCCGCGGCCTGCTCGACGACCGCGCCCTGCCCGCGCTGCCCGACGGGGTGCCGGACGCGATCGTCGCCGAGTTCACCGCGCTGCTCACCGAGACCCGGCAGACCGCGGCGGACGTCGTCGCCGCGGCCGCGCGCCGGCACACCGAGTCCACTGTGGACGTCTCGCTGGCGGCGATGCCGTACCTGCGCGACCACCGGTTCTTCCGGCAGCGGGAGGGCTGGCCCGACGAGTCCGACTTCCGGCCGGTCGTCCCGGCGACGACGCTGGTGGACCTCGCCTGCCGGACCGTCGAACGCACCTGGCCGGGCACGACGGCGGTCGCGGTGCGGGACGCGGTGTTCTCGCGCTGGCTCATCGCCTCCCCGGCGCGGCGGGTGCCGTTGTCGATGAGCCGCGAGGGCGACCACGTGACCGTCGAGATCGGACCGTACGCGCTGATGACCGTGGAACTGGGGACGTACGCGCCGCCGCCGGCACGGACCGCGGTGCCCGGGCCCGAGACAGCACCGCCGTTGAGCGCGGCCGAAATCTACGCGCGGCGCGAGATGTTCCACGGGCCCTCCTACCAGGGCCTGGCCCGGCTGACCGGGCTCGGCGAGCAGCACATCCGCGGCGAACTGGTCGTGCCCGGGGCGCCGGGCGGGCTGCTGGACAACGTCGGCCAGCTGCTCGGCTGCTGGCTGATGGCCACCCGGTCCGACGGCCTGCTCGCCTTCCCGCGGTCGATCGGCAGGCTCACCTGGCACGGGCCGGAACCCGTCGCGGGCACGCGGCTCGAGTGCCTCGTCCGCGTCCGTCTGCCGCGGCCGGACGTCCTCGAGATGACGGCCGAGCTGGTGCGCGACGGCCGCGTGCTGGCGAGCGTCGAGGGCTGGCGGGACGTCCGGTTCCCCTGCGACCGCGCGGCCCACCGCGTCTACGCGTTCCCGGCGGAAAACCTCCTGGCGGAACGACGGGCCGACGGTTCGGTCGCGGTCACCGACCGCTGGCCGACGGTCGCCGCGCGGGACATCTACGCGGGGATCTACCTCAGCGCCGAAGAACGCGCCGAGTTCGCCGCCGTCCCGCCGCGGCGGCAGCGCGGCTGGCTGCTGGAACGCATCGCCGCCAAGGACGCCGTCCGGGCCCGGCTCGCCGAACCCGTCTACCCGGCGGAAATCCGCGTCCACGCCGACGGCCGGGTGTCCGGCCGCGGCCGCGCACTCCCGGACTTCGCCGTCGCCGTCGACCTGACCGGGGACACCGCCACCGCACGACTCAGGAGCACGCCATGACCATCGACCACGCGTCCGCCGTCTTCGACGTCGTCGCCGAGCTGCTGACCCAGCTCACCGGCGACACCGACGTGCTCGGCATCGAGATCACGCCGGACACGACGTTCCACGAGGACCTGCAGCTGGAGAGCATCGACCTGGTGACCTTCGCGAGCATCCTCGCCGAGCACTTCGGCGCGGACGTCAACCTCGCCGAGTACCTGGCGGAAAAGGACCTCGACGACGTCATCGGCCTGACCGTCGGCGACATCGCCCGGTTCGTGGGGGAGCGCACGTGCCCACGATGACCGTGAACGGGCTGCGCACCAACGTGCAGCTCGTGCCCGCCGGTGGCACCGAGACCGTGGTGTTCCTGCACGGCATGGGCACCGACAGCCTGGCCAGCTTCTACCTCACGCTGGCGCCGCCGGTCGCGGCCGCCGGCATCGACGTCATCAGCTACGACCTGCGCGGGCACGGCAAGACCGAGCGCCCGGAGCGCGGCTACACCCTCGGGGACTTCGTCGCCGACCTCGACGACCTGCTGACCCAGCTCGGCGTCGACCGGCCGGTGCACCTGGTGGGCAACAGCTTCGGCGGGACGCTCGCCTACAGCTACGCGGTGGCCAACCCGTCGCGGGTCCGCAGCATCGTGTGCATCGAGTCCGAGCCCGCGACCGAGGTGTGGGCGGGCAAGATGGCCGAGATCCTCGCGCACACCGTGCGGTTCCTCCAGGTCGAGGAGAGCTTCGACTGGATCGAGGCCAACTTCAGCGCCCACCACCGGCGGCTCGCGCGGATGGCGGCCGAGCGGATCACGTCGACGACGATGGCCGAAGAGGTGCCGCTCGGGCCGCTGCTGACGTGGGAGCAGGTGGCCGCGATCGGCTGCCCCGTGCTGTCCATCCTGGGCAGTCACGGCTACCAGGCCGACGACCTCGAAGCGTTGACGTCGTTGCTGCCGCACGGCGAGCTGCACGTGTTCGAGGGGCAGGGGCATTCGGTGCTGGTGGAGCAGCACCGGGAAGTGCGCGAGCTGGTGCTGAAGTGGGTCGAACGGCACGCGGCGTGAGGTTCCTGATCGTCGTGCCGCCGCTGGCCGGGCACGTGGCGCCGTTGCGCGGAGTGGCCGCGGCGCTCTCCCGGCGTGGACACCAGGTGGCCTGGTGCGGCCCGGACCCCGAACTGTCCACTTTGGTCTCGGGGCCGGTGTTCCCGGCCGGGGACTCCGGGCAGTTCTCCCTGGCCCTGCGGCCGCCCGGGCTGCGCGGGTTCGCCGCGTTGAAGTACCTCTGGGAGTCGTACCTGGTGCCCTTGGCCGACGCGATGGTGCCGGGGGTGGCCTCGGCGGTCGCCTCGTTCGCCCCCGACGTGGTGGTGGCCGACCAGCAGGCGATGGCGGGGGCGCTGGTGGCCGCGCGGTGCGGGCTGCCGTGGGCGACGTCGGCGTCGACGTCGACCGAGCTGGCCGATCCGCTGGGTTCGCTGCCGAAGATCGCGTCCTGGGTGGACGACCTGCAAGCCGGGCTGCGCGCCCGGCACGGCGTGCTGCTCGGCGACCTGCGGTTCTCGCCGCACCTGGTGCTGGCGTTCACGACCCGGGCACTGGCCGGCGAGTCACGGCTGGCGGTACCGGTGTCCTACGTCGGCCCGGCGCTGCCCGAAGCCGCGGGCGAGTGGTCCCCTGTGGACGATCGGCCGCTGGTCGTGGTGACGCTGGGGACGTCGAACGCTTCGGCGGGTTCACGGTTCCTCGCCGAGTGCGTCGACGCGCTGGCCGGGATGCCGTCCGTGCGGGGACTCGTCGTGGACCCGTCCGGTGGGCTGGTCAGCGAAAGCGTCGAGCTGGCGCCACGGATCCCGCAGGTGGCGGTGTTCGCGCGCGCCTCGGTGGTGGTCTGCCACGGCGGGCACAACACGGTGTGCGAGGCGCTGGCGGCGGGGGTGCCGCTGGTGGTGGCCCCGATCCGGGACGACCAGTCGATGCTGGCCCAGCAGGTCACGGCCGCGGGGGCGGGGGCGCGGGTCCGGTTCGACCGCGCGAAGGCGGCGGACATCCGCAAGGCGATCGAGGCAGCGGAACAGTACCGTCCGGGCGCGGCGAAGATCCGCGACTCGTTCGAGGCGGCGGGCGGTGCGGAGGAAGCGGCGACCCAGCTGGAGTCACTGGGCTAAGCGCGGTTGCGGAAGGTACGGGCCGCCAGCACCGAGCCCGCCACCGCGGCCACCGCGGCGATCACCAGGGCCGTCGCCACCGACCAGCCGATCGGGCGCGCCAGCGCCAGCGCCCGGGTCGCGTCGATCGCGTACGTCAGCGGGTTCACCGCCGAGACCGCGCGGACCCACGCCGGCATCGTGTCCAGCGGCATGTACGCGCTCGAGGAGAACATCAGCGGGAACATCACCACAAAGGACGCCGCCTGCAGCGTTTCCGCCTTGCGCAGCCACGTCGTGATCGCCACGAACACCCAGCTCAGGCACCAGCCCACGACGAGCGTCAGCACGAGCGCCAGCCCCAGGCCGAGCACCCCGCCCGCCGGGCGGAACCCCAGGAACACCACGCTCGCCAGCGCCGTCACCGCCAGCTGGACGCCGAGCCGCGCGCCGTCGGCCAGCGTGCGGGCCACCAGCACCGAGAACAGCGAAATCGGCAGGCAGCGCAACCGGCCGGTGAACCCGCCGTAGATCTCCGCCAGCAGGCCCGCGCCCGAACTCATCGCCGTTGTCATCGCGATGTTCACCAGCGTCGCCGGCACCAGGAAGTTCACGTAACCCTGGTACGCTGCGACGCCCGGCAGCGCCCCGACGCCGCTGAACACCTGGCTGAACAGCAGAAGCAGCACCACCGGCTGCAACAGTCCGAAGAAGACCAGCCGCCGGTCGCCGAACGCCGTGCGCAGCGATCTTGCCGCCAGCACGCGGACCTGCGTCCAGAAACCGGATTCCGGCCAGGCCGCGGGGTCGGCGAGCGCGGCCACCGCCATGCGGTGCCGGGCCTGCGTCACGACGCCACCGCCGTCCGGTGCAGCGACAGGTAGACGTCGTCGAGCGTCGGCTCGGTCACCGTGAGGTCGCGCAGCGGCGCGCCGGCCGCGTCGAGCGCGCGGACCAGCACCGGGATGTCGCCGGGGCCGCTCAGCGGCACCGAGAGCACCAGTCCGGTGCGGCCGGCCGCCAAACCCAAGCGCGCCAACGCGTCCACCGCGCGCCGCAGAGCCAGTTCGGTGCCGAACGTCAGCGTCGCCGTCCGGTTGCCGAGCCGGGCCTTGAGCTGTGACGGCGTCCCGGCGACCGTGATGTGGCCGAAGCCGAGGACGACGACGTGGTCGGCCAGCCGGTCGGCTTCCTCGAGGTACTGGGTGGTCAGCACGACGGTGGTGCCTCGCGCGGCGAGGCCTTCGACGACCGACCACAGCCCGGACCGGCTGACCGGGTCGAGGCCGGTGGTCGGCTCGTCGAGGAACAGCACCTGCGGCGCGCCGACGAGGCCCGCGGCCAGGTCCAGCCGCCGCCGCATGCCGCCGGAGTACGTGCCCGCCGGCCGGTCGGCCGCGTCTTCCAGGCCGAACGACGCGATCAGCTCGGCCGCCCGTGCCTGCGCCTGCCGCGGTCTCGCGCCCAGCAGCCGGGCGATCAGCACCAGGTTGCCGCGGCCGGACAGGGCGTCGTCGACCGCGGCGAACTGCCCGGTGACCCCGATCCGCCGCCGGACCGCGCGCCCGCGCCGCACGACGTCGTAGCCGCACACGCGGGCGGTGCCGCCACTCGGGCGGACGCGCGTGCTGAGGATGTCGATCAGCGTGGTCTTCCCGGCGCCGTTGTGGCCGAGGACCGCCAGGACCGCGCCGCGGGCGACGGACAGGCTGATCCCGGCGAGCGCGGTGACTTCGCCGTAGGTCTTCGCGAGGTCCGTCACGGCGATGACCGGCTGGTTCATGGCCGCTCCTTTCCCTGCTCGCGAAAAGATATCGGGAAACGGCCGGTGCGAGCAAGAAGATCGCCGCCATTCGCCGGGCGCGTGACAATTTTCGCGACGCCGGATAGCACGCGCGTGACAAGCGTTGACCTGCGTGACCCTTCGGGTGGGGGGCGCTCCCCTGTGCGTGACAAAGAATTCCGACTCGCTTGTTAACCCGGTTTTACGGAGGTACTTTTCGCTGAAATTACCCCCATTCCCCGAGGTGACCATCCGTGAAGTTTTCGTGGAAGTCGAGAAAGCCCGCCTACGGCCTCGCCGTCGCGACCGTCGCGGGCATCGCGGCGACCGTCGCGCTGGTCGGGGCCGGGCCGACCCAGGCCGCGCCGGTGAGCCTGACGCTGAACTACAACTGCCCGTTCCCGTTGATCGGCGACCAGGTGCTGTCGGTGAAGATCGACACGAACCTGCCCGACAACGCCGTCGCGGGCGCGTCGTCGACCCCGATCACCTTCGACGTCGACGTCACCGTCCCGGAGACCGCGACCGAGGGCCTGGCGCTGGTCGGCGCCACGTCGCTCGACGGTTCGGCGAAGGCCGCGGCCGTGCTCAAGTACCCGGTCGACAAGACTCTGAACCTGAACCTGCCGCTGACCATCGCCTCGACGCCGGTGCCGCCGTCGGGCGCGTTCCACGTCAAGAGCAGCGGCAAGGCGCCGGCCGTGACGTTCCCCAGCCCGGGCACCGCGTCGGTGACGGTCGGGAACTTCAGCACCACGATGACCCCGCGCACGGCGGACGGCCAGCCGACCGACCTCGGCACGTTCACCTCGGACTGCGTCGCCGTCCCGGGCCAGAACCAGCAGCTGGGCACGTTCGAGATCAAGCCGGCGGGCGGCACGACTACGCCGACCACCCCGACGACCCCGACCACGCCCACGACTCCGACGACCGAGCCGACGACTCCCACGACGGAGCCGACCACGCCGACGACGGAGCCCACGACTCCGACCACGGAGCCGACGACCCCGACGACCGAGCCGAC
This sequence comes from Amycolatopsis sp. NPDC003865, assembly GCF_053605345.1. Taxonomy (NCBI): domain Bacteria; kingdom Bacillati; phylum Actinomycetota; class Actinomycetes; order Pseudonocardiales; family Pseudonocardiaceae; genus Amycolatopsis; species Amycolatopsis sp. NPDC003865. The sequence continues at coordinate 116,255 of NZ_JBSGJA010000007.1, forward strand.
CACACCGACGACCGAACCCACGACTCCCACGACGGAGCCGACGACCCCGACGACGGAGCCCACGACTCCGACGACGGAGCCGACGACCCCGACCACGGAGCCGACCACGCCGACGACGGAGCCCACGACCCCGACCACGGAGCCGACGACTCCGACCACGGAGCCGACGACCCCGACGACGGAGCCGACGACTCCCACCACGGAGCCGACGACCCCGACGACCGAGCCCACGACGCCGACGACCGAACCGACCACGCCGACGACCCAGCCGACCACCCCGCCGGGCGGCATCGAGGTCAAGTACACGGTCAAGGGCAAGTCGACGATCAAGCAGCTGCACGCCACGCTGCCGCTCGGCCCGGGCACCCTGGACGCCAAGCTCGACGCCGCGTCCGGCAAGTTCGGCGCCCAGCTCGCGTTGCCCAAGTCCGACGTGGACTTCCGCGTGCTCGGCTTCATCCCCGCGTCGGCGACGGTGAAGCTGAACCAGGTCGGCGCGATCAACGGCACCCTCACCGGCGGCGCGGTCAAGGCGAACGCGCAGGTGGACGTCCAGCTCACCAAGGTGCGGGTGTTCGGCTTCCCGATCCTGTCGTCCACCTCCTGCCACACGGTCAAGCCGGCCGACGTGCCGCTCGTCTCCGCGGCCGGGTTCGACCCGCTCAAGGGCGGCAAGCTCACCGCGACCTACGGCATCCCGCAGTTCACCGGCTGTGGCTTCCTGACCGGTCTCATCACCGGCATCACCTCCGGCCCCGGCAACAGGCTGGAGGTCACCCTCACCAAGAAGTGAAGTTGTGACGCGGCGCGGAAAAACCGCGCCGCGCACCACTGAGCGGCATGACAAGAAACGCGGATTCCTTGTGTACCAACAGGAATCGTGAGTAACTACGAACCATGAGGAACTACGGATGTCAGTGCTGACACGCGCGGTGCCGCTCCTGCTCGTGCTGGCGCTGGCCGCGTTCTCGCTGGGCGCGGCGCAAGCGGCGCCCAGCGAAGACGCGGCTCCGGTCCAGGCCGCGGCCACGCCGATCCCCTTCGGGTTCACTCTCGGGGACGCGCAGCAGCCGACCACGAGCCACGTGGCCAAGCTCGGTTCCGACATCGCCTTCCCACCCGGCACGTTCGACGGCGCACTGGGCGGCCTCACCAGCACCGTGCCGATCTCCGGCAAGCTCAGCATCCCGCCCGCGAACGGCTACTTCGTCGCGTTCCGGTTCATGGCCACCACCGGCCGGGTCGAGATCATCCCCGACGGCGACGCCACCGGCCTCGCCACCGTGAAGACCGGCAAGGACACCAACTGCAAGGCCACGCAGACGAACATCTGCGCCGACACCGACGTCACCGCGAAGGTGTTCATCAAGCTCTCGGACGCGAAAGTGGACGGCAAGACCCTCGACGTCGGCCCGGACTGCCGGACGGCCCAGCCCGCGTCGGTGAACATCAAGGCCCTGGTGCCGATCTCCCTGCCGGCCCCGCCGGTGAAGGTGACCTCGACGTTCACCGCGCCGCCGTTCGCCGGGTGCGTCGGGCACGAGGACGTGAGCCGGCTGCTCACCGGCCTGGTTTCGGGGCCGGGCAACACGTTCGTCTCGAACCTGGCGTTGCGGTGCTTCAGCAGCGGGTGCAAGGCATGACCACCCTGCTGACGGAAGCGCCGCGCCGGGCCGCGAACGGCCTGCGCGAATTCGGCCGCTTGTGCGCGATGGGCCTCGACATCGTCCTCGCGATGTTCCGCCGCCCGTACCAGGTCCGCGAGTTCGTCCAGCAGTTCTGGTTCATCGCCAGCGTGTCCATCACGCCGGCGATCCTGGTCTCGATCCCGTTCGGCGCGGTGATCTCGCTGCAGCTCGGCTCGCTCACCAGCCAGATCGGCGCCCAGCAGTTCAACGGCGCGGCGAGTGTCCTGGCCGTCGTGCAGCAGGCCAGCCCGATCGTGACGACGCTGATCATCGCCGGCGCGGGCGGCAGCGCCATCTGCGCCGACCTCGGCGCGCGCAGCATCCGCGAGGAGATCGACGCGATGGAGGTGCTCGGGGTCTCGCCGATCCACCGGCTGATCGTCCCGCGGGTGCAGGCCGCCGTCGGCGTGTCCGTGCTGCTGAACGGCCTGGTCAGCGTGGTCGGCGTGCTCGGCGGCTACTTCTTCAACGTCATCGTCCAGGGCGGCACGCCCGGCGCGTACCTGGCCAGCTTCAACGCCCTCGCCCAGCTGCCCGACCTCGTCGTCAGCTCGGTGAAGGCGGTGATCTTCGGTTACCTCGCCGGGGTCGTCGCCTCCTACCGCGGCCTCAACCCCAAGGGCGGCCCGAAGGGCGTCGGCGACGTCGTCAACCAGTCCGTCGTCATCACCTTCCTGCTGCTGTTCTTCGTCAACACCGTGCTGACCGCGCTGTACCTGCAGCTCGTCCCCGCGAAGGGAACCTGAGTGGCCATCCTCGGCAAACCCGGCGACCGGCTGTTCGACCTCGGCGACCAGCTGCTCTTCTACGTCCGCGCGCTCGCGGCCGTCCCGCTCGCCGTGACGCGCTACTTCCGCGAAGTCGTCCGGCTGCTGGCCGAGGTGACGTTCGGCAGCGGCGCGCTCGCGGTCATCGGCGGCACGATCGGCGTGATGGTCGGGCTGTGCGTGTTCACCGGCGTCACGGTGGGCCTGCAGGGGTTCAGCGCGCTGAACCAGATCAACATCTCGGCGATGACCGGGTTCCTGACCGCGTACTTCAACACCCGCGAGATCGCGCCGCTCGTGGCCGGGCTGGCCCTTTCGTCCACTGTGGGCAGTGGGTTCACCGCGCAGCTCGGCGCGATGCGGATCTCCGAGGAGATCGACGCCCTCGAAGTGATGGCCGTGCGGAGCATGCCGTACCTGGTCACCACCCGGATCGTCGCCGGGTTCATCGCGATCATCCCGCTGTACGTGATCGGGCTGCTGATCTCCTACCTCGGCTCGCGGCTCACCACGGTCGTCTTCTTCGGACAGTCGGGTGGCACCTACGACCACTACTTCACGCTGTTCCTGCCGCCCGGCGACGTGCTGTGGTCGTTCGGCAAGGTGCTCGTCTTCAGCGTCGGCGTGATCCTGACGCACTGCTTCTACGGCTACCGGGCTTCGGGCGGCCCGGCCGGCGTAGGCGTCGCGGTCGGCCGGGCCGTGCGGACGTCGATCGTGCTGATCAGCGTCCTCGACCTGTTCCTGTCCCTGGCCATCTGGGGCGCGACCACGACGGTGAAGGTGTCGGGATGAGCCGGTTCGGCACGCAGCTCGCCGGGGTCGCGTTCCTCGGCGTGCTCGTCCTGCTCGGCTACCTCGCCGTTGCCATCTACGACAAGGACTTCGACGACTCGGAGCTGGTGACGCTGCGCGCGGACCGGGTCGGCAACCAGCTCGCGCCGACCGCCGAGGTGAAGGTGAAGGGCGTCCCGTTCGGCGAGGTCCGGGCGGTGCGCAGCACGCGCACCGGCGCCGAGATCGACCTCGCCCTCGACCCGGCGAAGATCGGCCTGCTGCCCGGGAACGTCTCCGCGCGGCTGCTGCCGAAGACCGTGTTCGGCGAGCGGTACGTCAACCTCGTGCTGCCGGACCGTCCACAGGGGAAGCTCGCCGCGGGAGACGTCATCGGGCAGGACAAGTCCGCCAACGCGATCGAGCTGGAACGCGTCCTCGGCGACCTGCTGCCGCTGCTGCGCGCGGTCCAGCCGCAGAAGCTGAACAGCTCGCTCGGCGCGATCTCCCAGGCCCTGGACAACCGCGGTCAGCCGATCGGCGACAGCATCGTCAAGCTGCAGCACCTCCTCGGTCAAGTGAACCCGCTGATGCCGCAGTTCAAAGCCGACATCACGGGCCTCGCCAACGCCGCCGACGTCTACACCACGGCCGCGCCGGACATCCTGCAGGCGCTCACGGACCTGTCGACGACGGCGAAGACCATTGTGGACACCCGTGCGGACCTCGACAGCCTGTACTCGAGCGTCACGAGCGCCACCGGGCACCTGAACGATTTCCTGCGCAAGAACAAGGACAACATCATCGGCGTCTCGGCGGCGAGCCGGCCATCACTGGAGCTGCTCTCGCGGTACTCACCCGAGTTCCCGTGCCTGTTCGACGCCGTCAACCGGCTCAAGCCGTTGATGGAGAAGGCCCTCGGCAAGGGGACGAACGAGCCGGGCCTGCACGTGACGCTCACGGTGCAGGACCCCCGCGAGAAGTACGTACCGGGGCGCGACACCCCGCGTTACGACGCCACCGGCGGGCCGAAGTGCTACGGCGGCGGAGCCGCGGCTTCGGGCGCGACGGACGGCGACCTCGGCCCGGCCAATTCGCCGGGCGAGCGGCAGCTCGTGGCCGAAATCCTGAAGCCTGCCCTGGGGGACGTCCCGGACTGGAGCAGCGTCCTGATCGGACCGGCGCTGCGCGGCACGGAGGTGAGCGTCCGATGAGGAGCGTGGTGGCGCCCGCCGTCAAGGGGCTGATCTTCTTCCTGGTCACCGCGGTGGCGACCGGGGTGCTCGCGATCACGATCGCCAACTCCAGCGTCGGCGCGACGATCGGGTACACCGCGCGGTTCACCGACGCGACGTCGGTCAACCCCGGCGACGAGGTCCGGATGGCCGGGGTCCGGATCGGCCAGGTCGAGGACGTGAAGGTGGTCGAACACCGGCTGGCCGACGTCGACTTCTCCGTCGACCGCACCCACCGGCTGACGGCGTCGGCCGCGATCACCATCCGCTACCGCAACCTCGTCGGCCAGCGGTACCTCTCCGTCGACCCGGGCGCGACGGACACCTCGCCGACGCTGGCCGAGGGCGCGCAGATCCCGCTGGAACGCACCAAGCCGGCGCTCGACCTGACCGCGTTGTTCAACGGCTTCAAGCCGCTGTTCCAGGCGTTGTCGCCCAACGACGTCAACCAGCTGTCGTTCGAGATCATCCAGGTCCTGCAGGGCGAAGGCAGCACGATCGAAAGCCTGTTGCGGCACACGGCGTCCCTGACGTCCACTTTGGCCGGCAAGGACGCCGTGATCGGGCAGGTCATCGGCAACCTCAACACCGTCCTCGACACCGTGAACGCCCAGGGCGACCAGTTCGACGCGCTCGTCGACACGACCGCGCAGCTCGTCACCGGCCTCGCCGCGGACGCCAAGCCGATCGGACAGGCCATCGGCGGGCTCGGCGAGCTGACCACCGCCACCGCCGGGCTCCTGCAGCAAGGACGTCAGCCGCTCAAGGACAGCATCACCGCGCTCGGCGACCTGTCGAAGAACCTGGCCGACAACACCCCGGTGTTCCAGCGGTTCATCGACAACCTGCCCAAGAAGCTCGACCGGATCGGCACGCTCTTCTCCTACGGCTCGTGGGCGAACTTCTACCTGTGCTCGGTGGAGACCGACGCGAAACCCGCGCCGGGCGGCCCGCCGCCGGGCATCCCCGTCACGGCCGCGAGGTGCCGATGAAACCGCCCCGGATCAAGCCGTTCCGCAGCCGCGACCCGATCGCCGTCGGCGCGGTGACCGCGCTGGTCATGGCCCTGGTCGGCGGGGCGACGTTCTTCTCCGACGACCTGCCGATCGTCGGCGGAGGCACCACCTACCAAGCCGAGTTCCACGAAGCCGCCGGGCTCAAGCCGAACGACGAGGTCCGCGTCGCCGGGGTGAAGGTCGGCGAGGTGACCGACGTGCGGCTGGCCGGCGACCACGTCGAAGTGCTGTTCCGGGTCAGGGACACCTGGATCGGCAACCGGACGACCGCGGCGATCAAGATCAAGACGCTGCTGGGCCAGAAGAACCTCGTCCTGGACCCGGTCGGCAACGGCGAACTGAACCCGGACCAGCCGATCCCGGCCGAGCGCACCAGCTCGCCCTACGACGTCACCGAGGTGTTCAACGACCTCGCGAGCACCGTGGGGGCGATCGACACGAACCAGCTCGCGCAGGCGTTCGGTGTGCTGTCCGACACGCTCGGCGCGTCGGCGCCGCAAGACGTGCGGACCGCGTTCGACGGCATCGCCGCCCTGTCGCAAACGCTTGCGTCCCGGGACGACGAGCTGGTGAAGCTGTTCCAGAACACCAACCAGGTGGCGAAGACGCTCGGCGAACGCTCCGACCAGATCCAGGCGCTGATCCGCGACGGCAACACACTGCTCACCGAGCTGAACGCCCGCAAGGACGCCATCGCCCAGCTGTTCACCGGCATCAAGAACCTCTCGATCCAGCTTCGCGGGCTGGTCGCGGACAACCAGAAGACGCTCGGCCCGGCGCTCGACCAGCTCGACCGCGTGGCGACCGTGCTGCAGCAGAACCAGGGGAAGCTCGAGGACAGCCTGCGCCTGGCCGGCCCGTTCTACCGGCTGCTCGGCAACGCCGTCGGCAACGGCCGGTGGATCGACACCTACATCTGCGGGCTCATCCCGACCGGCACCACGCCGGGCAGCTGCCTGCCACCCAAGAACGGGGGACGCTGATGGCCCACCAGCTCATCGACCTGGGCGCCGAGGCGCGCCGGCGCACGCGGTTGCGGGCCCTCACCCTCGGCGTGCTGCTCGCGCTCGTGGTCTCGGCCGCCTGGCCGATCGCGACCGCACCCGCCGAGCGCACCCTGACCGCGTACTTCGCCGCCGCCGTCGGCATCTACCCGAACTCCGACGTCCGCGTCCTCGGCGTCGCCGTCGGCTCGGTGTCCGAAGTGGAACCCAACGGCACCGACGTGAAGGTGACGATGACGCTCAAGCCGGACGTTCAGCTGCCCGCGGAAGCGGGCGCGGTCGTCATCACACCGAGCCTCGTCGCCGACCGGTACGTGCAGATCACGCCCGTCTACCACGGCGGCCCGCGGCTGCCCGACGGCGCGTCGATCCCGCGCGAGCGCACCGCGACCCCGGTCGAGGTCGACGACCTGCTGCACAGCCTCAACCAGCTGATGACCGCGCTCGGCCCGCAGGGGGCCAACAAGGACGGCGCGGTCAGCGACGTGCTGACCAAGTCGGCGGAGTACCTGAACGGCAACGGCCAGACCATCGGCACGGCGATCAAGAACCTCGGCGAGTTCGCCCGCGCCGCGAGCGACTCCAAGGACGACCTGTTCGGCTCCGTCGACAACATCAGCAGGTTCACCGCCATGCTCGCCGCCAACGACGGGCAGGTGAAGCAGGCCATCTCGCAGATCGCGTCGCTGAGCAAGGTCCTGGCCGACCAGCGCGACCAGTTCTCCGGCGCGCTGACCGAGCTGACCCAGGCCCTGACCGTCGTGCAAGGGTTCATCAAGGACAACCGCGGCAAGGTCCAGTCCGATGTGGACAAGCTCGCCGACGTCACGAAGGTGCTGGTGAACCAGAAGGACTCCCTCGCCGAAGCGCTCAGCGCGGCCCCGAACGCCCTGACCAACCTGCTGGGGGCCTACGACAAGGCCAACGGGACCATCGACGGCCGCGGCAACCTCCTCGAGTTCCCGGAGCCGAAATGAAACCCCTGGTCAAGCTGGCCGCGGTGGTGACGCTGGCGCTGGTCACCACCGGCTGCGGGCGCGGGGTGAGCGTCTACGACATCCCGCTGCCCGGTGGCGCCGCGCTCGGTGACCACCCGATCCACGTCACCGCGAGCTTCACCAACGTCCTCGACCTCGTGCCGCAGTCCGGGGTCAAGGTCAACGACGTCCCGGTCGGCCAGGTCGTCAAGGTCGAACTGGCGCCGGACGGGCACAGCGCGCTCGTCGACCTGCTGCTCAACGGCGACGTCGACCTGCCGGGCAACGCCGTCGCGCGGCTGCGGCAGGCCAGCATCCTCGGCGAGAAGTTCGTCGAGCTGGCCCCGCCGGCCGACGCGACGCCGTCCGGCAGGCTCCTCGACGGCGCGAACATCCCCCTGGACCGCTCGACGTTGACACCGGAGATCGAAGAGGTCTTCGGCGCGCTGTCGCTGCTGCTCAACGGCGGTGGCGTCGCGCAGGTCCAGAACATCAGCCACCAGCTCAACGAAGCCCTCGGCGGCCGTGAGACCGCGGCGCGCAGCCTGCTGTCCAGTTTGGACGCCTTCGTGAAGGGCCTCGACGAGCACCGGACCGAGATCACGCGGGCCATCGAGAGCGTCAACAAGCTCGCGCAGACGCTCAACGCCCACACCGACCAGATCACCACGACCCTCAACGGCCTCACGCCCGGCATCGGCGTCCTCAACCAGCAGCGGGAAGCCCTGGTCGGGATGCTCAAGTCCCTGGACGGCTTGACGTCCGTCGCCGTCGACACGGTGAACCGCGGCAAAGACGACCTCGTCGCCGACCTGAAGGCCCTGGAGCCGTTGTTGCGGCGGCTGGCCGACTCCGGGGACAAGCTGCCGAAGGCGATGGAGATGGTCTTCACCTTCCCGTTCCCGGACGCCGCGCTCGACACGATCCGCGGCGACTACCTCAACGGATTTCTCAAGGTGGGTCACTGATGCTGACCCGGTTCGTGCGCGTCCAGGTGACGATCTTCGTCGTCATCGCCGTCCTCGGCGTCGCCTACGTCGGGGCCACCTACGCCGGGCTCGACAAAGTGTTCTTCGACCGCGGCTACACGGTGAAGGCGCAGTTCCCGACCGGTGGCGGCATCTTCACCAACGCGGAGGTCACCTACCGCGGCGTGCCCATCGGCCGCGTCGGCGAGCTGCGGCTGACCCCGGCCGGGATGGAAGCCGACCTCGAGATCGACGCCGGCACCGCGGCCGTCCCGGCCGACACCGAAGCCGTGGTCGCCGACCGTTCGGCCGTCGGCGAGCAGTACGTCGACCTGCGGCCGCGCGCCGACGGCGGGCCGAAGCTGCACGACGGGTCGGTGATCACGCAGGCCGACACGAAGATCCCGCTGCCGGTGGACGTCGTCTTGTCGACAGTGGACTCGTTCGCCAACTCGGTGCCGAAGCCGGCGTTGCGCACGGTCGTCGACGAGCTGTACAACGCGACCGCCGACGCCGGACCGGCGCTGGACCAGCTCGTCGGCCGCGGCATCGAGTTCGTGCAGGCGGCGAGCGCGCACGTCGCGCCGCTGACCCGGTTCGTCACCGACGCCCACACGGTGCTCGACACGCAGGTGCAGCAGGCCGGCGCGATCCGCGAATTCGGCGTCAACGCGAAGCTGCTCGCATCGACGTTGAAGCAGTCCGATGGCGACCTGCGCGCGCTCATCCCGGCGGTCCCCGCCGCGGCGAACGAGGTCGGCGCGCTCATCCGCGACTCCGGGCCGCAGCTGGGTGTGCTGCTGGCCAACCTCCTGACCACGGCGGACGTCCTCGAGGCCCGCCAGGACGGGCTGCGGCAGCTGCTGATCACCGCTCCGCAGGCGGTCGCCGCGGGCAGCGCCGTGGTCCGGCCGGACGGCGCGCACTTCGGGCTGTCGCTGACCTTCTTCGACCCGCCGCCGTGCACCAGCGGGTACACGACGCCGTACCACGACGGCCTCGACACGTCGACCCGCCCGTTCAACACGGCCGCGCGCTGTGCGCTGCCGAAGGGCGACCCGACGAACGTGCGGGGTTCGCAGAACGCACCGGGAGGACAGCCGTGAGGATCGTCGTGGTGCCGGCCGCGGTCCTGGCGACCGTCGCGGCCGGCTGGTCGGGGTACACGTGGTGGCAGGCGGCGCACGACGACGGCGTCGCGCGGGCGGTGGTCCGGGAGGACGCGCTGGCGGCGGGCCGGACGGCCGTCGCCGGGCTGACCACTTTGGACTACCGGCAGGCGGCACCGGGGTACCAGCACTGGCTCGAGCTGTCGGGCGGTGCGCTGCACGACGAGCTGGCCGCCGATCGCCAGGGCAGCCTCGACCGGATCGCGCAGGCCAGGACGGTCACCACCGGCAAGGTGACCGACGCGGCGGTGACCGAAGTGGACACCGGGGCGGGCACCGCGAAGCTGATCGCGTCGGTCGAGCTGGTGGTGGCGCCCGAAGGCGGCGAGGCCGTGACGAAACGCAACCGGTTCCAAGCCGACCTGACGCGCGGGCCCGACGGCTGGCGGGTCACCGGGCTGGGCCAGGTCCCGACGGGGGAGACGCCATGACCGTGCCGACGAAGAAACGAGTGGTGAAGGTCGCGGGCCGACACCACGAGCAGGCGCCGGAGGCCGAAACCCCGGCGGTCGTGAAGCGCCGTCGAGTGCCGTGGGTGGCCGTCGCGGTCGCCGTCGTGATGACCGGTTCGACGGTGTGGTTCGGCCTCGAAGCGCGGAGCACGAACGCCGTCGTCGCGCACAACACCGCGCTTTCCGACGTCGCGGGCACGGCCGAAGCCGGGAAACAGATCAGCGCCGCGCTCGGCACGCTGTTCTCCTACCGCTACGACGACCCGGCCAAGAACGAACGGGCGGCGAAAGACCTCCTCGCCGGTCCCGCGCTCGCACAGTACGACCAGCTCTTCGGCCAGGTCCGCAAGCTGGCCGCGGACCAGAAGCTCGTGGTGACGTCGACGGCCGTCGCTTCCGGCGTGAAACTGCTCGACGGCGACCGCGCGGCGCTGCTGGTGTTCCTCGACCAGGCCGGCACGCGCGGTGACGGGCAGCGGAGCACCGGGGCGGCCCAGCTGAGCGTCACGGCCGAGCGGGTGGCCGGGAAGTGGCGGGTCACCGGGATGTCCGCCGCGTGATTGTCACATTGACAACAGGCGTTGCCCGCGTCGCAGTGAACGGAATGACAAAGTATTTTCGCGTATTCACGATTCGTTGACACGGATTCAACGCGGGAAATACGGTGAATCACCGATCCGCCGTGAAAATGCGCGAGGAATCCATGCTCACGAGTTCTGAACAGGTCTTCGGTGGTCACTTCGGCGCGGTCGCCGTGCCGATCGTCGATATCGTCGAAGAAAAGCGCGAATTCGCCGCCTTCGCGTTGCCGGCGGGTGCGGACCTCGGTGGCGTGCGGTGAACGACCCCGAGGAGCTGCGGCGGTGGCTCACCGAGCGGATCGCGGGGCTCACCGGCCTCGCGCCGGAGCTGGTCGGCTCCGGGGTGCCGCCGGCCGAGCTGGGCCTGTCCTCGCGGGACGCGGCGACCGTCGCGGCCGAGCTGGGGGAGCTGCTCGGCCGCGAACCCGACCTCGGCCTGCTCGGGCGGTACCCGTCGATCGCGGCGCTCGCGGCGGCGCTCGCCGGGCGCGACGCCCGGCCGCGCCCCCGGGCGGTCGAGCCGGTCGCGGTGCTCGGCATCGGCTGCCGGCTGCCCGGCATCGACTCGCCCGACGACCTGTGGCGGGCCCTGCTGTCCGGTGCCTTCCCGCCCGCTCACGACGAGCCGTCCGCCGGGTTCGACGCGGCGTTCTTCGGCATCGACGTGGCCGAGGCGGCGGCGATGGACCCGCGCGAGCGGCTCGTGCTGGAGACGACGTGGGCGGCGTTCGAGCACGCGGGCATCGCACCGGGCACGCTGCGCGGCAGCCGGACGGGCGTGTTCGCCGGCGTCCCGGCGGGAGTGTCGGCGATCGCGAGCAGGGTGTCGGACCACTTCGACCTGCGCGGGCCGTGTTCGGTGGTGGACGCGGAGGGGACGACGTCGCTGGCCGCGGTCCACCACGCGGTGCGCGCGCTGGCGGCGGGGGAGGCCGACCTGGTGCTCGCGGCCGGGGTGCAGGAGCGGGCCGCCGCGGTGGTGGTGCTGAAGCGCCTGGCCGACGCCCGCCGCGACAGCGACCGGGTGCTGGCGGTGATCCGGGGCAGCGCGGTCGGCGCTGCGGGCCGGGCGGCGGGCTTCCTCGCGCAGGAGCAGGTCCTGGCCGACGCGCACGCGGTGGCGGGGTCGGACCCGGCCACGGTGGACTACGTGGCGGCGCAGGGAACGGAGTTCGAGGTCCGGGCGCTGGAGGCGGCGCTCGCCCGCACCCGGGACGGCCGTCGGCCACTGCTGTTCGGCGGGTCGGCGACGGGGGATGCCGCTGCGGGGATCCTCGGGCTGGTCAAGGTGGTGCTTGCGTTGTGGCACAACCGGATTCCGCCGTCGCCCGGCCTCGCCGCCGAGCCGAGCCCGGCCTGGCCGCGCTACGGCGGTACCGCGCGCGCCGGCGTTTCGGCCTTCGGGCGGACCGGTGCCCACCTCGTGGTCGAAGAATGGCCGAAGCCCCTCGCCCCCGCCGCGCCCGGGTCGCGCTGGAGCGGGCGGCCGCAGATCTTCGCCTTGTCCGCCCGCTCCGAATCCGCCCTGCGGCGCCGGGCCGGGGACCTGGCCGGCTGGCTCGCCGGGCCCGGCCGCACCGTCGCGCCCGGGGAGCTCGCCGCCGCGCTCGCCCGGCGGCGGGAGCACCTTCCGCTGCGGGCCGCCGTTGTCACGTCGTCCCGCTCCGCCCTCGTCACCGGGCTGCGCGCCCTCGCCGAGGGGCGGACCACCGGCGATGTCGTGCGGGGCGCCGCGGGGCGTGAACTCCCACGTCCGGTCTTCGTCTTCTCCGGCGCCGGGTCGCAGTGGCCCGCGATGGGACGGCGCATGCTCGGTGCCGAGCCGGAGTTCCGGGCCGCGGTCGCCGCCCTGGAGCCGGTTTTCCTGGCCAGAGCGGGGTTTTCGCTGCGGGGTGCGCTGCGCCGGCCCCTCGGCGACCCCGCCGTGGTGACGCCGCTCGTGTTCGGCACGCAGGTCGCCCTCGCGAACTGGTGGCGGGCGCACGGCGTCGAGCCCGCCGCGGTGCTCGGCCACTCGACCGGCGAGGTCGCCGCGGCCGTCGTCGCCGGAGCGCTGGACGTCGGCGACGGCCTCGACATCGTCGTCACCGCCGCGAACCTCCTCGCGGAGCTGCCGCCGAGCGCGATGGCCGTCGTCGAACTGCCGGCCGGCGAGGTGCGCGAGCCCGGCCTGACCGTCGTCGAGCACACGTCGCCGACGCAGTGCACCGTCGCCGGCAGCGCCGGGGACATCGCCGCCCTCGTGTCCCGGGTGGCCGGACTCGGCCTGCTGGCGCGGCGGCTCGACGGCACCGGCCACACCGCGGCGGTGGAGCCGGTCCTCGGCCGGTTCCGCGCCGCGCTCGCTCACCTGCGGCCCCGGACGCCCGCGACGACGTGCTATTCGAGCGCACTCGCCGGCGCGGTGCCGGTGTTCGATGTGGACCACTGGGTGGCCACCGTGCGCCGCCCGGTCCGGTTCACCCAGGCGGTCGCCGCCGCGGTCGACGACGGGCACCGCTGGTTCGTCGAGGTCTCGCCGCACCCGGTCGCCTTGCCCGCCGTCGAGCAGACCGCCGCCGGCGTCCGGACGCTGGCCACCCTGAGCCGCCGCGACGGTGAAGAAAACGCTTTCGCACACTCGCTCGCCGAACTGCACGCCGCGGGCCACCCGGCGGTGCTCGGCCGCCGTTACCCGGAGGCGCCCGTGCTCGACCTGCCCCCGCCGCCTTGGGACCACCGGGCGTTCCGCCTGCCGCGGCGCGCGACGAGCCACCCGCTGCTCGGCACCCGCGTCGAGGTGCCGGGCGAGGACCGGCACCTGTGGCAGGCGGCGATCGCCCCGGACGCGCCCGCCTGGCTGGGCGAACACCGGCGGCACGACGTCGTGGTGTTCCCGGCGACCGGCTTCCTGGAACTGTTCCTGGCCGGCGCGCGGGAGCTGCTGGGCACCGGCCGCGTCCGCGTCGACGGCCTCGAGATCCACCGGCCGCTCGCGGTGACCGGGGAAACGCTGCTCAGCACGGAAATCCGCGTCGACGGCGCCGCCGTGGTGCGGGCGAAAGCCGGCGCGGGCTGGGTGCGGCACGCGACGGCGTGGGTTTCGGCGGACACCGATCCGGCGCCGCCCGCACTGTCCGAAACGGACATCGAGCTGCCCGCCGGCTCGCCGGCGTACGCGTTGCCCCCGGTCCTGGCCGGCGCCTGCCTGAACGCCCTGGATCCGGGCGAGGCCACCGGGTTCGGCCGGGTCCGGCTGCTCGGCGACCCGGGCCGGAGCGCTGGGGTACGGACCGACGGCACCGAGGTGGCCCAGCTCGTCACCGGGGACGGTGAGGTCGTCGCCGACTTCGCCGCTGTCCGCTTCCGATCGCCCGGCGCCGCGCCGCTCGCCGCCCGTGCCTTCGGGACGACGTGGCCGGAAGTGCCGCTGACCGGGCCGGGCGAACCGGGTTCGTGGCTGCTGCTGACCGACGAGCACCCGGCCGCGCTGGGCCGGGCCGTCGCGCTCGCCCTCGCGCTGGCCGAAGCCGGCGACGAAGCGCTCTCCCTGCCGCAGGACGACCTCGGCGAGCTGCCGGGCTTCCTCGCCGAGCGGCCGGTGCGCGGCGTCGTCTTCCTCGCCGGCGCACCGCACGCCTACCACGACCCCGAGGACGCCCGCGACCTCCTGCACACCGTCCGCTCGGTGGTCGCCCGCCTCGGCCCGGACGTCCGGTTCCACCTCGTCACGCAGTCCAGCGGCGAGCCGGGTCTCGCGTTCCTGCGCGGGCTCGTGCGCGTGCTCGCCTTCGACCGGCCGGAGCTGCGGGCGACGCTCGTCGACTGCGACACCCGGTCCGATGTGGACGTTCTCGCGCGCGAGCTGCGGTCCGCGGCGCCCGACGACGAAGTGCGCTGGCGCAACGGGGTCCGGTGCGCGGCGCGGCTGACCCGCGTCCCGCTCGTCGACGGCGGCGCGACGGGACCGGGCGCCTACGTGGTCACCGGCGGGTTCGGCGCCATGGGCTCGGCCACCGCGCGCCGGCTGGCGAGCGGCGGGGCGACCCGGATAGTCCTCTGTGGACGAAGTGGCGGCACCGCGGAACTGCCCGGCGTGGACGTCGTGGTGATCGAAGGCGACATCGCGGCGCCCGGCGTCGCGGAACGGCTCGTCGCCGCGGCCACCGAGGACGGCCTGCCCCTGAGGGGAATCGTGCACGCGGCGAGCGTGCCCGGTGACGACGTCGCGGCCGTGTGGCGCCCCAAGGTGCTCGGCGCGCGGCGGCTGCACGAAGCGACCGCCGACGCGCCACCGGACTGGTGGCTGACGTACGCCTCGACCGCGGCGCTGTTCGGCGAACCCGGCCGCACGGCCCACGCGACGGCGGACGCGTGGCTGGAAGCGTTCGCGGCCTGGCGCCGCTCGCGCGGCCTGCCCGCGACGACGGTCCACGGGGGCGAGCTGCTGGAAGTGGTCGATGCCCTGCCGGCCGTGCTCGCGGCCGACCGGCCTTCGGTCGGGATCGCGCGGCCGGCCGCGAGCCGGCTCCCGGACCGCGGCGAGCGGCCGTACTTCCCGGCCGGTGTGCCCGCGGCCGCCACCCCGCGCGATCGGCTGGCCGCGATCGTCGCCGGGCTGCTCGGCCGCGCGCCCGCGCCGGACGTGCCGTTGGTCGAATGGGGCTTGGACTCCCTGACGGCGATGCGCGCGCGGGCCGCGGTCGAGCGGGAGTTCGGCGTCGCGCTGCCGGTCCCGCTGCTGCTGGGCGGAGCGTCCCTCGACGACCTCGCCGGCCACGTGACGGGCACTCCCGTCCCCGTACGGGTCCGGCGTGCGGGCACACCGCTGGTGCTCTTCGGCGAGCCCGGGGTGTACCGGCCGCTGCTCGACCACCTCGAAGACGTGCCGTGCCACGCGCTCGACGTGTCCGATGTGGACACCGCCGTCGAGCGGCTGCGCGAAGTGCTGCCGTCCGGGCCGTACCGGCTGGGTGGCTGGGCGGCCGGCGGCGTGCTGGCCTACGAGACCGCGCGGCGGCTGACCGCACTGGGCGAGCGGGTCGACGTCGTGGTGCTCTTCGCCGCGGAAGCGCCGCCCGAGCCCGGGCCGTACGCGGGCCGGGTCGTGCTCTACCTGGCAGCGGACGCGGCCACCCCCGGCTGGGCGGCCTGCTGCGCCGACCTGCACGTGGAGGTCGTGCCGGGGGACCACCGGTCGATGCTGGAGCCGCCGTACGTGGGCCGGCTCGCCGCCGAGCTCGCCGGGCGCACCAGCCCGGGCATCACGCCGGTCTAGGTCAAGGTCGCGCGCAGCGCCAGGATCATCTCGAAGCGGTCGTCCGGATCCCGCAGGTGATCGGCGAACAGCGCCTCCAGCTCCTGGGCGCGGGCGCGGACCGTCTGCGGGTGGATCGCCAGCCGGTCGGCGACCTCGCGGACGTTGCCGCACGTCTCCAGCCACGCCAGCAGCGTTCCCGCCAGCCGGTTGTACTGCTTCGGGTTCAACGCCGTCAGCGGGGCCAGCCGGCGCCGGGACACCTCCGTCGCCAGGAACGGTTCCTTGCGCAGCCACAACGTCGCCAGGTGGTCTTCGCACCAGGTCAGCGGCTCGTCCGGCAGGACGTCGGGGACCAGGCGCAACGCCTCCTGCGCCGTCGCCAGTGAGCGGCCCGCCTGCCGCGGGGGCACCGGCGGGCCGATCGCCGCCCGGTGTCCCGCCAGCGCGGCCGTCAACGCGGCGCGGTCCGGTGGTGCCGGCAGCACCAGCCGCGGGGTGCCGTCCTCGAAGTCCTCCAGCGCGCCCAGCCCGGTGACGTCCACGGGCCCGTCCGTGACCACCGCGACGAGCCGGTGCGGCAACGGCCACTCCGCCGCCGTCGCCGCTTCCTGGACCGTCCGAGACGGTGCCGGCGGGTCCGCCAGCAGCAGGTCCAGCAGCCGTCGCCGGCGCCGTTCCAGCGCGCCCGCGGCCCGGGCCTGCGCGGCCGCGTGGCCTTCGATCGACAACGCCGACAGCTCGTCGATGTAGGCGAAGATCGCCTCGGCCAGCAGGCACAGCGTCGCCGACGGCACGCCCGCCCGCGTCCCCACCTCGGCCATCCGCCGCCAGGTGACGCGTGCGCCGACCCGGTAGGCCGCCTGCAGGACGTCGAGGTTGCGGCCCTGCGCGAGCTCGTGCACGCCGAGCCCGACGAACACCTTCCGCCGCGAGTCCGGGATCGGTCCCGACGCGGCGATCCGGTCGATGAACTGCAGGATCGCCGCCTGCACGCCCGCCCGGAGCGCTTTGCCGAAGGCGCCGTCGAGCGGCCGCGCGTAGTCCGGGATGGTCCGCTGGATCTCGCGCAGCACTTCGTCGGCGACGTCGAGCATGCGCGGCCGGAACACCGCGGCCAGCTCGCGGGGGAGCATGGTCCACAGCTGCCCCGGCCGGCCGTCACCGCTCAGCATCGGCCCGAACGTCGTCTCGCCGGACGGTCCCGTCACGGAAAACCTCACCTCGTCGTTGAAGCGAGTCAGGAGCCGAGCAGGGCCTCCGCCCGCAGCGCGATCTCCATGTCGAGCCGGTCGTCGGCGTTGTTGAGCCGGTCGCCGAACAGGTCGATGAGCTGGTGCATGCGGTAGCGCACGGTCTGCGGGTGCACCTTCAGCTTCTTCGCGATTTCCGGCGCGCTGCCGCGGGACTGGAGCCAGATCAGCAGCGTCTCGCCGAGGCGGGCCCGCTGCTTCGGGGTGAGGTCGTTGAACGGCTCCAGGCTGCGCGAACACAGCTCGCGGACCAGGAACTCGTCGGCCAGCAGCCACAGCGTGGACAGGTGGTCGGTGCAGCGGGTGACCGGCGCGTCCGGCAGCACCCCGCGTTGCACGAGCTTCAGCGTCCGGCGCGCCCACAGCAGCGACCGCGGCGCGTCGGTCAGCCGGACGGTCGGGCCGATCACCGCCCGCCAGCCCTGCAGCCGCTCGCCGAGGTTCTTCAGGTGCTTTTCCGCGTCGCCGGTGACCAGGCACGGCTCGCCGCCCTCGAGGTCGACGAGGACGTCGGAGTGCAGGTCCGGCGCGGCGAGGCTGTGCTGGTCGGCGCGCGGTTCGAGGGCGACGACCGTGACTTCGGCCGGCAGCGCCCACTGCGCGGTCGTGGCCTGCGCGCTGATGGTCTGCGGTGCCGACGGCGGGTCGGCGAGCAGCAGTTCGAGCAGCCGTCTCCGGCGTCGCGCCCGGGTGCCCGCCGCGCGGGTCTGCGCCGCCGTGTAGCCCTCGATCGAGAGCGCGGAGATCTCGTCGACGTAGGCGAAGATCGCCTCGGCCGACGTGCAGAGCGTGTCCGCGGCGAGGCCGGCGGCCTGCCCGAACTCCGAAATGTGCCGCCACGCCACGCGTCCGCCGACCCGGTAGGCCGTTTGGAGGCAGTCGAGGCTGCGGCCCTCGTTGAACTCGATCTTGCCGAGGTTGCGGAACACGGTCGTCCACGTCTCGAGCGGCACGGCACCCGGGGTGCCGACACTGTCGAGGCACTGGATGATCGCCTGCCGGACACCCTGGGTGATGATGTGCCCGAACGCGCCCTCCAGGGGCTGGCGGTACTCGGGCACCGCCCGCTGGACCTCCTGCAGGATGGCGCGGGCCAGCGGGTCGACCCGCGGCTTGAAGCGGATCGCCAGCTCACGGGGCAGTGACGCCCACAGCCCGATGGCGCCGGAAGCGCGCACGGGCCGGGGTTCCGCCGGGCTGCGGGGGGCGGGCGGGTAGGCGGTCCGGGGCCGGTCGGCCGACACGGACTGGTGCCGGTAGGCCGGTCCGGAAGGGTGTTCTCCGGGGTTGGGCCGTCCCGCGCGCAGGGCGGGGGCGGCGAACCCGGTGTCCACGTCGGTCATGTGTTTTATCCTTGCTGGCAACAAAACTGGCCTCTTCGTCGTCGAAGCCGGTCCGGATTTTGTGGCTCAGGCAACATAATTTCGCGCGAACCGCAGTGTCAACGGGTTCTCCGCTGACTTTGCGGTAACCCGTCCGGACTACACCCGAACGGGTGGAACGGCGCGGTGAGAGGTGACACTTCCGCTTCGGGCGGATGGTGCGTGGGTGACAACTTTTCCGCGGGTCGTTCCGGGGGTCTCACCACCCGGCCGTCAGCCGCGCGACGACGTCGTCGAGGGTGAGCCGCGCGGGTTCGGTCGTGGCCACGAACTCGTGCAGGAGCAGGCAGAACCCGTCCGGATCGGCCACGTGCGGAAAGTGTTTCATGTTTTCGTGCACGGTCAAGCGGCTGTTCGGCAGCAGCCCGGCCGCCCGGCGGGCGTGCGCGACGGGGATGAGCGGGTCGCGCGCGCCCCAGACCAGCAGCACCGGCACGGCTTCCGCCAGGTAGAGCTTCTCCAGCGCGCTCGCGCGCTGGCCGCGCAGGTCGATCAGGCTGCGCGCGATGGAGAAGAACGCGCGCCGGCGCGCGGGGTCGGCGAGCGAGCCGAAATGCCTTGCCAGCTCACGTGTTTCAGTTTTCAACGATCCACCGAGCCGGCGTCCGAGCCGGCCCGCGGCGCGCGCGATCGCGAGCGTCACGCGGTTCACCGCGCAGGCCACGACGGCCCGGGCGCCGGGCAACGCCGTGGCGCGCAACACCGGGCTCACCTCCGGGCCGAGCCCGGCGCTCGCGACCAGGACGAGCCGGTCGCACATTTCCGGGAACTGGTAGGCGAACTGCAGCGCGACGCCGCCGCCGAGCGAGTGGCCGACGACCGTCGCGTGCCGCACGCCGGACACCGCCAGCACGTCCCGCACGGTGCTCGCCAGCGCGCCGAGGCCGTAGTCCGCGCGCGGCGCCTCGGATTCGCCGTGGCCGGGCAGGTCGGGCGCCAGCACGCGGTTGCCGAGCGTCGAGCACCGCTCCAGCACCGGTGCCCAGGTCCCCGCGCTGCCCGCGATCCCGTGCAGGAGCACGACCGCTTCGTCGCGCGCAGCCGTCGCGGGCAGGTGCTCGTGCAGCCGGATCCGGCGGCCGTGGAGGGTCAGCGTGCGCGTCTCGAGTGTCATCGGGAGCCCTTTCTCGCGGAGCTGAAAATAGGGCATCCGACTACTCGCCGCGGATGTGTCGCACGCCACTTCGCGGGAATGCGGGCGCGGGTGACAAGAACGGCCGCCGAAAGGCGGCCGTGGGTGCGGGTTTTGCGGGTTCACCCGGTAATGCGTATCGACATTCCGCCGGTATCCGCGTATTCCTCGAAGGCATGGTCGCAATGACGCACCGGACGCGCTGATGTCGTGCCGCGCGAGTTTCCACCCCTATTCGCGGGAGCCCCGCCCGCCCCGGCCGGTGCGGCGCCCGTGGCGGCGCGTGCTGCCCCTGCCCGTGCGCGCGCTCGACCGCGCGCTCAGCGCTCCCGCTCACCGTCCGGCCGGTGCGCGCGCATGAGCCGCTGAGCCCGCAGCGCCAGCTGCATGCCGAGGCGGTCGTCGGCGTCCTTGAGCCGGTCGCCGAACAGCTCCTCCAGCTGCCGGAGCCGGTTGCGGACGGTCTGCGGGTGGACGCCGAGCCGCTGCGCGATCTCCGGCGCCCCGCCGCGCGTCTCCAGCCAGGCCAGCAGGGTCTCGCCCAGCCGGTCCCGCTGCTTTTCGCTGAGGGAGGCGAACGGGTCGAGGCTCTGCCGGGCCAGCTCGGCGGCCAGGAAGTCCTCCGCGAGCAGCCAGAGCGTGGCCAGGTGGTCGCGGCACCAGATGATCGGGCCGGGCACGTCGGGCCCGGACAGCAGCAGGGCGCGGCGGGCGGTGCGCAGCGCGGCCGGGGCGTCGGCGAGCGGCACGGTGGGCGACACCGCGGCCCGCCAGCCGTCGAGCTTGGCTTCCAGCGGCGCGAGGTCGGCGTCCGGGTCGCGGGTCAGCAGGTGCGGCTCGGGGCCGTCGAGGTCGGCCAGGACACCGTCGCCGAGCAGGTCGGCGGGGAAGCCGGCCGCTTCCGGGCCGCGTTCGAGCGCGACCATCGCGGCGGTCTCGGGCAGCGGCCAGCCCGCGCCGCCCGCGAGCTCGGCGATGCTGGTCGCGGCGCCTTCGGGGCCTTGGACGATCAGCTCCAGCAGGCGGCGGCGCCGGACCGGGACGGCTCCCTCGGCCTCGGTCTGCGCCCGCTGGTAGCCCTCGATCGCGGTGGCGCAGAGCTCGTCGACGTAGGCGAAGATGGCCTCCGCGGCGACCGAGATGACGGCCGGGTCGACGCCGGCGGCGACGACGCCGGGGTGCATAGCCCGCCAGGCCACCCTGGCCCCGATGGTGGCGCTGTCCTGCAGCGCGTCGAGGGTGCGGCCTTCGGCGAACTCGATGCGGCCGCGGCCGCGGTAGAAGTCGATCCAGTGGTCGTGGGCGAGGTCCGGTTCACCCATCGAGTCGATGCAGTGCTGCACGGCGTACTCGACGCTCTTGACCAGCACTTTTCCGAACACGCCCTTGAGCGGCTGGCTGTAGGCGGGAACCGTGCGCTGCACCTCCTGGATCATCGCGGCCGCGGCGCGCCCGACGTGCGGACGCAGGCCCGCGCCCAGCGCGCGCGGCAGCGAGGCCAGCAAGCGGAAGCTGCGGTACTCGACCACCGATCCCCCTTCGAGTCGGTCCGGGCGGAGCAGAGCGTATCCGACGGTTGTGTCACTGAAAAATCAACGAGGTGTTCCCGGAAAGGGTGACGGGATGACGTCCTTTTGACACGGACGGGTGGGCGTCCTACGCTCCGTGTCAGATGGTGGGGGCTATTTCCGAGTGACGATTAATCCCGGTGGAGGACCGAATTCCCCATGCGCGGTTCTCCTGCTTCCGACGGCTCGGTGTGGGCCCGGCTGCCCCACGAGCTGGGCGACGCCGTGCGCCCGCGCATCCCGGAGATCGCGCGGGCCTGCGTCGACGGCATCGCCGCCGAGATTCCGGAATATTCCGCGAGTTTCGGCCGGGGACCCACGCGTGTCGCGGCGATCGAGCAGGCGCGGCGCGGAATCGAGCGGGACATCGACCGCGTCGGCACGCCCGCGATGTGGCAGGCCGACCGGCTGGCCGAGTTCCGCGGGCACGGGCGGGCGGCGTTCCACAATGGCCTGAGCCGCGAGGCGGTGCAGGCGGCCGTGCGCGTGTCGAGCCGGGTGACGTGGCGCTGGATCGCCGACATCGCGCGGGAAGCCGGCCTGTCCGGTGACGTCCTGTACGGCGCCGCCGAGGGCATGTTCGCCGACGTGGAGACGTCGATGGCGGCGGTCGCCGAGGGTTACCGCGCGGCCGAAGCGGCGATGTCCGGCACGGGCGAGCGGCACCGCCGCCTGCTGCACGCGCTGCTCGGCGGCCGCACACCGGCCGAAGTGGACGGTTTGCTCGCGGCGTCGGGACTGCCGGTGCCGTCGTCCGTGGCGGCGGTGGCGTTCCGCGCGTTGCCGGGCGCGCCGGAGTTCCCGGCGGGGTTGCTGCCGGAGCACGTGCCTGCCGACCCGTCGGGCGACCAGCCGGCGGCGCTGACTCCGGCCCCGGACACCGATCTGGCGGAGCTGGCCCGGTTGCCGGCCGGCTGGACGGCGGCGGTCGGGCCGCTGGTGCCCCCGGCGGCGGCGCCCGAGTCGTTCCGGGTGGCCCGCCGGGCGCTGGACTTGTCGGCCCGCGGGCTCCTGGACGCCCCGGGGCCGGTGGTGTGGTGCCGCGACCACCTGACGACGTTGCTGCTGCTGGCGGACGAGTTCCTGGTGTCCCAGCTGGCGTCGACGACGCTGGCGCCGCTGGCGGGCTTGCCGGAGCGGCGCCGGGAGCAGCTGGCGGAGACGTTGCTGGCGCTGGTCCAGACCCGGGGCAGCGCGCCGGAGCTGGGGCGGCTGCTGGAGCTGCACCCGCAGACCGTCCGGGCGCGGTTGAAGAAGCTGGGCGAGCTGTTCGGGGCGCGGCTGGACGATCCCGGCGAGCGGCTGCGGCTGGAACTGGCGTTGCTGGCGGAACGAGCGCTCCCGGCCGGTCGTGAGTGAGAAACAGTGCGCTAACCCTGTTTCTCGCTCACGACCAGCTGCGGCAGACCACCCGGCCGGGCGATCTCGACCGGGGGCGCCGGTCGGGGGAACACCCACCGGCGGTAACCGAACCAGCGGAACGCCGTCCCGGCCACGGTGCCCAGCACCATCCCCGCCACGAAGTCCGCGACCTCCTGCGCCACGAAGCTCACGTGCGGCACCGACAGGTGCAGCACGTACCGCGACACCAGCGGCGGCACCAGGTTCACCGCCACCGCACCCGCGTTGACCACGAAGAACAGCGCCGCCTCGCGGACGCGGTGGTGGCCACCCCGGCCGGCGAACGACCAGCGTCGGGACAGCAGGTAGGCGAACGCCGTCGAGGCCACCGTCGCGCAGAAAAGCGCGGTTACCGGTTTCTCACGGAACACGGTGAGCTTCAGGCTGTAGTCGCCCAGTAGGGTGACCCCGTACGCGGCCAGGCCGACGATGGCGAAGCGGAGCAGCTCTCGCGGCTCGGGCATGGTTCCTCCAGGGTGACGCCGACAGGGTGGAGGTCTTTCGATGGCACGCACGGGCGGTGAGGGTGACATCCCCTCGGTCGCCGAGCTGGTGAACCTCTCGCAGACGAAACCGCTGATGATCCGCGGTGACCTCGACGCGATGCTCACCAGGGAAGAACCCGCGCCCGAACCCGCGCCCGACCCGCTGGCCATCCTCGACGCCGAGCTCGCGGCCCCGGAACCCGAGGACGAACGCCCCCTCGAGGCGCCGCCCGCCGGGGCACGCCGGACCAAGCCGTACGTCCTCGCCGCGGGCGCCGCCGTCGCGCTCGGACTGGCCGCCGTCGTGCTGTTCCAGCCGCAGCAGGTCGGCGGGACCGCCACGCCGCCGCCGGGCGCGACCGCCCCCGCCGCGCCGCCGACCTCGAGCGACGCGGTGGAGACGATGGACGCCTCGGCGGAGCCGCCTCCGCTCACCGCCGAGGTGCACGACTCGCCGGTCCGAACCACGAACCCGCCGGCCGCCGCGGGGCGCAAGCCCGCGCGCCCCTCGACGACGGCGCCGCCCGCCGAAGACCAGTGGCAGCAGTACGTGAGCTCGGTGATCAGCTCGTGGCAGCAGCAGCACCCGCACGGCAGGCAGGGCCGCTGATCAGCAGTTCGGCGTCGCCGGCTTCCCGGCGATGCGGTCCTTGACGAACGCCAGGACGTCGGCGTTGCCGGTGTAGACCAGCGTGATGTGGTCGGTGTCGTAGGTCTTCCACGTCACCGGCACCCCGGCCGCGCAGTACGCCTTGTGCAGCGCGTCGGCCTGCGCGAACTGCACCAGCTGGTCGCCGGTCGCGTGGTACTCGAACACCGGGACCTTCGGCGGGGTGCCGCCGAGCTTGTTCTCGTTCAGCCGCGCGACCCACGCGGGCTTGATGTAGCCCGGGCTGGTCGTGTAGTCCGCGATCTTCTGGTTCGCGTACGTCGTGAGCAGCTCGAACGTGCACGCGCTCTGCTTCATCTCGGCCAGCTTCGCGCGGCCGTTGTCGCTGAGGAACGAGTCCAGCCGCAGCTCGGGGTAGGCCTGGTCGAGGCCGAGCAGGGCGTAGGCGAACACCCCGAACCCGAACTTGCCGTCGAGCTGCAGCGTCACCTGGACCAGGTCGGCGGGCACCCCGCCGGCCGCGATCCCGACGAGGTTCAGCTCCGGCGCGTACGCCGGCTGCAGCTCGCCCGCCCACGCCGCGGCGCCACCACCCTGGGAGTAGCCGCGGAACACGACCTTCGCCGACGGCGAGAGCCCCGCCGCGGGGAGCCGCTGGGCCGCGCGGACCCCGTCGATCACCGCCGGGCCTTCGGAACGGCCCACGACGTACGTCGTCTTCGGTGTGCTCTGGTAGCCCTCGTAGTCCGGGACGGCGACGGCGTACCCCGCGTCGAGCAGGTCGTCGAGGCCGGGCTGCTCGTAGAACGCGCCGATGTCGATCATCTTCGACGGCGTGCAGCCGAACGCCGGCCCGTGCGTGCCGGGGTCGAACGAGACGATCGGCGCCGTCGCGCGGTCGGCGTTCTTCGGCACCAGCACGGTTCCGGTGACCGCGTCGGGCTGCCCGAGCGCGTCGGTGGACAGGTACATCACCTGCCACGCGTCGACGGAAGCCTTGCGCGGACCGGCGTTCGACGGCCGCCAGCGGATGACGTCGCCCGGCTTGCCCGCGGGCAGCGGTGACGGCGGCGTGTAGAACGCGTCGCCGGCGGGGCCGGGGTCCGGGGCCGCCGACGCCGCGGGCGCGAGCGCGGCCGCGAGCACCAGAGCCACGCCGGCGGCGAGCGCGCGGCGGGCGGTCACGAGCCCGTCCCGTAGACGCGTTTGCAGGTCGCGGACTCGCTGAAGGCCAGGTTCAGCTCGGGGTTCGCCCTGAGGTCCTTGATCGGGCCCTCCGGGTCGGCGAGCCGGCCCATGGTCGCGTCGGCGTCGGAGATGACCTTGCGCAGGCTCGGCTGGTCGGTCACCTTCGCCTGTTCCATCTTGGACTTGGTCTCGGCGAGCTTGGTCTTGGTCTCGGTGAGGTTGCCGGTCGCCTTGTCCACAGCGGACTGTCCATCCGGGACGGGCGGGACACCGGCGGTGCGCAGGCCGCCCGCCATGTCGTCGAGGGCCGAACCGAGGCGGCCGAGGAAGTCGACCATCGCGTCCCGGGTCTTGACCGGGTCGGCGTCGTCGACGGCCGGTGGCTGCGACAGCTTCGCCGAGCCCGCGGCCACCCCGGTGCACACCTTGTCGACCCAGGCCAGCGCGGCGGGGTCGGCGTGCCGGCCGGGGTCGGCGGGGGCGTCCGAACCGCACGCGGAGCACGACAGAAGCGCGGCCGCCGCCATTGCGAGCACCGCGCTGTGCATTCTTTTCATGGGTTTCGAAGCTACGCGGCGCGGTTGCGCACGAGCAAGGCGAGAATGGCCGATTGGCACGCGCGTCAACATTTCGCGGGCGGGGTTTGTCACGCTCGTCAGCGCTTCGGTAGTGCTCCTGTGCTGGGGAAACCTTCCCCGGCCTGCTAGGAACCCGAGCCGGGTGACGTGCCGGGGTGACAATTTGCGGTGCCCGGGTTGCCTTTTCACCGAAAGCCCTTGATCGGCGCCATCCGCGCTCGTTAGCTTACGGATCGGTCGCGATTCTCGAATAGCGCGGGCCGTTTCGTATCACTGTTGATACACGGAAGGACCATCGTGAGTCACCCAAGAGGCAAGAAGAAGACGGTCGCGGCCGCCGCGGCCGTGGGCGCGGTGGGGCTCGTCGCCACCGCGCTGGTCGTCGGGGCGCAGGCCAGCGCGGCCGACCCGATCTCGCTGACGCTGAACTACCACTGCACGTTCCCGCTGGTGGGGTCCCAGTCGCTGAAGGTGGTGATCAACACCGACCTGCCGACCACGGTGAACACCGGGCAGCCGACCGGCGCGTTCGACATCAAGGCCGTGTCCACGATCAACGCGGACACCGTCAGCGGCCTGAGCCTGATCGGCGCCACGACCCTAGAAGGCACCGCCACCGCCGCCGCGACCGTCGCGGCGCCGAGCCTCAACCTGCCGGTCAACGTCCCGATCACGCTGGACAAGACGAACATCCCGGCTTCGGGTGAGATGAACATCAACGCGGCGGGCAAGACGCCGTCGCTGACGTTCACCCAGGCCGGCCAGGCGAAGATCACCGTCGGCGACCTGAACCTCAAGGTCACCCCGCGCAAGGCCGACGGCTCGGTCACCGGCATCACCCCGGACGGCACGATCGACGCGCCCTGCACGCAGGACGCCGGCCAGAACAACACCCTGGCCACGATCACCATCGCCGGCGGTGGCGGCACGACGACGCCGCCCACCACCACCCCGCCGACGACGACCCCGCCGACCACCACGCCGCCGACGACCACCCCGCCCACCACGACCCCGCCGGGCGGGGGCATCAAGTACTCCTTCGGCATCACCGGCCAGACGGCGCTGAAGTCCCTCGGCAGCACCGCGCCGATCACCGGCTCGTTCGACGCCGACGTCAACCTGTCGGCCAAGACGTTCACCGGCAACCTGCAGCTGAACCCCACGCACACCGACTTCAAGCTGTTCGGCTTCCTCCAGGGCAGCTCGGACGTCAAGGTCGTGCAGAACGGCCCGCAGACCGGCGAGCTGGTGGGCACCGGCTTCAAGGCGCACATCAAGTTCGACACGTTCCTCACCACGGTCAACCTGTTCGGCATCCCGATCAGCACCGACCCGAAGTGCGGCACGGTCAGCCCTTCGACGAGCGAGATGACCACCGGCCCCGACTTCGACCTGCTCAAGGGCGGCAAGCTGTCGGGCACCTATTCGCTGTCCGCGCTGCAGAACTGCGGCTCGTTCAACGACATCATCAGCGCGTTCGCCAAGAGTGACGGCAACACGCTGGACCTCGTGCTCGCCAAGAAGTGACCCGAACTGCCGGCCCCCGCCACGCGCCGAGTGCCGCGGCGGGGGCCGGTGCCACGCCCCGAGGAAGAGGAGTGCCCGTGCGGACCGTCCGGTCGTTGCTGGCCGCCTGCGTGATCGCTTTCGCCGTCGCCACGCCCGCTTCGGCGTCGACGCCGGTCGACGAGGAGCTGAGCTTCACCTGCCCGTTCCCGCTGATCGGGCTCCAGGAGCTGGCCGTGGAGGTCAAGGCGTCGTTCGAGGTGCCCGCCGCGCCCGGCGGCACGTTCACGACGTCCGACCTCGCGGTGGCGGTGACCGTGCCGGACAAGTCCACCCGCGGCCTGGCACTGGTCGGCGCGGCGAGCATCGAAGGGACGGCGTCCGCAGGGGTGACGCTGACCAACGGCCCGCTGACGCTGCCCCTGGCCCTGCCGCTGACCGTGGCGAAGACGGCGGTGCCGGCGTCGGGGCCGTTCACCACGAACGCGTCCGGTGCGGTCCCGCCGGTGCAGCTGCCGAACGCGGGCCGGACGACGCTGACGATCGGCGGCTTCAGCGCGCGGCTCACGCCGAAGAAGGCCGACGGCTCGTTCACCGGGCTCGGCTCGTTCACGTCGGACTGCACGCTGGACCCGGGACAGGACCCGGTGCTGCTTTCGTTCGACCTGGGGTCCTCCCGCGACTACGGCGTGACCGGCTCGACGACGCTGAAGACGCTCGGGGCGACGGCGCCGGTCACCGGGTCGTTCACGGGGTTCACCCCGGCGTTCGACCGGACGCGGGCGGAGTTCAAGGTGTTCGGGTTCGTGCCCGGGACGGCCGACCTGGTCTTCGGCCCGGACGGCCCGCAGACCGGGGAAATCGCCGGGGACGCGTTCGTGGCGCACGCGAAGCTGGCGCTGGCGTTGCCGCAGGTGACGTTGTTCGGGCTGCCGGTCGCGGACGCGGGCTGCCGGGCGAGCACCTCGATCCCGGTCGACCTGCGGTCCGGCAGCGGTTTCACCGCGGCGGCGGGCGGCCCGGTGACGGGCACGTACACGATCCCGCCGCTGACCGGCTGCGGCACGTTCACCACCTACCTCGGCTCACTGGTGCAGGGGGAGGGCAACGCGTTCGCGCTGACGCTGGCTCCCCGCTGAAGAACGTTCTCCCAGGTTGTCGATTTCGCCGTTCCCCGCGTGACGGAGTAGGAAAGGACCGACGACCAGGAGGAACGGACATGGCGCAGTACGCGGTGCTGATCTACGAGCGGGTGCCCGCCGAGGACCTGCCCAAGGAGGTCATGGACCGGCACATCGGCCTGCCGGACCTGATCGCCTCGAAGGGCGGCAAGGTGACCGCCGGCCTGGCCCTGCAGCCCAACGAGACCGCCACCGCCATCCGCGGCGACCTGGTCACCGACGGGCCCTTCGTGGAGACCAAGGAGGTGCTCGCCGGCGTGTACCTGCTGGAGGCCCGCGACCTCGACCACGCGCTGGCCTGCGCGAAGCTGACGCCGGTCGTCGAGGGTGGTGTCGAGGTCCGGCCGCTCGTCGACTTCCAGGTCGTGGCGGACTGACCGCGGTCGCCGACGCCGTCGCCGAAGCGCACCGTCGCGAGTGGGCCTACGTGCTCGCCGCGACGGTGCGGGTCACCCGCGACCTCGACGAGGCCGAAGAGGCCGTCCAGGACGCCTACCTCCAGGCGCTGAAGCGCTGGGCCGCCGACGGCGTCCCCGACCGGCCCGGCGCGTGGCTGACGACGGTCGCCCGCCGGAGCGCGCTCAACGGCGTCCGGCACCGGGAAGTGCTGCGGCGCAAGCTGCCGCTGCTCGTCGAGCCCGGGGTCGCCGAGCCGCCGGAGCCCGCCGGCCCGATCCCCGACGACCGGCTCCGGCTCGTCTTCACCTGCTGCCACCCGGCGCTCGCGCAGGAAGCCCAGATCGCGTTGACCCTGCGGCTGGTCTGCGGCGTCGCGACGGCCGACATCGCGCACGCCTTCCTGGTGCCCGAACCGACGATGGCCGCCCGGCTCACCCGCGCCAAGAAGAAGATCGCCGCCGCGCGGATCCCGTACGCGGTTCCCGCGGCCGAGGACCTGCCCGCCCGCGTGTCCGTCGTGCTGACCGTGCTGCACCTGCTGTACGCGGCGGGCCACACCGCGCCGTCGGGGGACGACCTCGTGCGCGACGAACTGACCGGCCGCGCGCTGGACCTGGCACGGATGCTGCGTGCCCTGCTCCCCGCCGACACCGAGGTCGCCGGGCTGCTCGCGCTCCTGCTCGTCCAGCAGGCCCGCCGGGCCACGCGGACCGACGCCGCCGGGCGCCTGCTGCGGCTCGAAGACCAGGACCGCTCGTGCTGGGACACCGCGATGATCGCCGAAGCCGACCGGCTCGTCGTCGAGGCGTTGAAGACCGGCCCGCCCGGGCGGTTCGGCGTCCAGGCCGCGATCGCGGCCCTGCACGCCCAGGCCCCCAGCTACGCCGAGACCGACTGGCCGCAGATCCTGACCCTCTACGACGTGCTGCTGCGCCTGTGGCCCTCGCCGGTGGTGGCGCTCAACCGCGCGGTCGCGGTCGCCGCCGTGCACGGGCCCGAAGCTGCCCTGGACGAGATCGCCCGGCTGGAGGCCGGCGGCAGGCTGGCCGGCTATCGGTACCTGTCCGCCACGAAGGCCGACCTGCTGCACCGCCTCGGCCGGGACGCCGAAGCGGCCGACGCCTACCGCGCCGCGCTCGCGTTGAGCGAGAACGCCGTCGAGCAGGAGTTCCTCGCCGCCCGGCTCAGCGGCGCCTGACGAAGTACGGCGCGGTGCCGTCCCGGTACATCAGGACGAAACCGGTGATCGACAGGACCAGCGTCGCCAGGAAGAACACCAGATGCGCGATGTCGCCGCTCCGCATCGGGTCCGCGCCCGCGAGGACGAGCAGCTGGATCACCACGTTCAGGATGCCCAGCACACCGACGATCGCCAGCACCTTGCGTGCCCAGCCCGCGCCGCGGTACACCCCGTGCACCAGCAGCGCCCACAGCGCGCCCGGCAGCAGGAACGTGAGCACCGCGATGTCCGCCGGCAGCGAGCCCGGCGCCATCCTGGTGCTGTCCAGCAACTGGCCGAGCAGCGAACCGAGGAACCAGCACGCGACCGCGCCCCACCAAGCGAACGCGGCGCGCCGGACCGGCTCCGGCCGGGCCGGCTGCCGGGCGTCCGGCGGCGCCGGCGGGAAGTGACCGTAAGGATTCGGACCCGGCGAAAACCCTTCGCCGCCCCCCTGCGACTCGGACATGCGCGGAGCATAGGCCGGGATCTTCCGGTTCCGGCACGGTCACGACCCGAACCGTTACCGGCCCGGTGTCACACCGGAGTGCTATAAAACGCTACCTCCGTGGGACCGGTTTCGCGGCCGTAGGCGGCCGCGGCCGGGGCCGCTAGGGTGATCGTCTGGATGTGCTGGGCTCGCGAGCAGCCGAACGGGAGAAGCCGGTGACCGCCGCGCACGAACCATCGTGGGACTCCGGCACCCGCTTGCGCGTGCTGCTCGTCGAGGACGACGACGGCGACGCGCTGCTGGTCGAGGAGATGCTCGCGGACACGTCCGTGCCGTTCTCGCTCGAACGCGTCGAAACGCTGGCGGCCGCGCTGGCCGGCCCGCTCACCGCCGACTGCGTCCTCCTCGACCTGCAGCTGCCCGACGCCATGGGCCTGAGCGGGCTGACGAAGCTCGGCCAGCACGCGCCCGGCGTCGCGATCGTCGTCCTGACCGGCGGGCACGACCAGGCCACCGGCGTCGCCGCGGTCGCCGCCGGCGCCCAGGACTACCTCGTCAAGGACCAGGTGGACGGGCCGCTGCTGGTGAAGGCCCTGCGCTTCGCCCGCGAACGCAAGCGCGCCGAGCAGGTCGAGCAGCAGTTCCTGCAGCAGCAGCTGCTGGCGCGGGAGAACGCGCGGCTGGAACGCGGTCTGCTGCCCGTCCCGCTGCTGCGCGACCCGCACCTCGAACTCGCCTCCCGCTACCGCCCCGGCCGCAACGGTTCGCTGCTGGGCGGCGACTTCTACGACGCCGTCGAGCTCGCCGACGGCACCGTGCACATGATGATCGGCGACGTCTGCGGCCATGGCCCGGACGAGGCGGCGCTCGGCGTCGCGCTGCGGATCGCGTGGCGCTCGCTCGTGATGGCGGGCCTGCCGATGGCCGACGTGCTGAGCATGGTCGAACGGGTGCTGGTGCACGAGCGGATCGAGCCGCTGTTCGCCACCGTCTGCATGGTCGTCGTCGCGCCGGACCGAAGATCCCTGCGGCTGTCGCTGGCCGGGCACCTGCCGCCGCTGCTGCTCACCCCCGGCGACGGGCACCTCCTGTCGGGCGAACGCCTCGGCGTCCCGCTGGGCGTTGTCGAAGGCACGAAGTGGGAGGCCGTCGAGGTACCGCTCGACCCCGGCTGGTCGCTGCTGCTCTACACCGACGGCGTCTTCGAGGGCCGCGTCGGCGCCGGGGCCGAACGGCTCGGCCACGAGCGGATGGCCGCCATCGTCCTGGAGATCCAGCACGAGACCGGGCTCGCCGGGACCGAACTGCTCGACGAGCTGATCGCCCGTGCCGAACGGCTCAACTCCGGCCCGCTCGACGACGACGTCGCCCTCGCCCTGCTCAGCCACGACCCGGGGGAACGATGAGTGCTCGCAGCTGGTCGGTCGGCCGCTGGCTGGCCCTGCTCACCGTCGCCGAAACCGTGCTGCTTCTCGCCGCGCTGATCGGCGGCGGGATCGCGATGAACAACCTGACCGACGCCCGCACCCGCCTGCTCGACGTGATCGGGCCGCAGCGGCTCGGCGCGCTCCAGCTGTCCACCGCGCTGCTGAACCAGGAAACCGGCGTCCGCGGCTACCAGCTCGGCAGGCAGCCGGACTTCCTGACGCCCTACACCGACGGCGTCCGGGCGCAGGCCGACGCCGTGGCGCAGCTGCGGCAGAACGGCGCGGTCCTGGGCACCGAGGTCGGCGACGACCTGGACGCCGTCCTGCGGGCGGCGACGACGTGGCAGGCCGCGGCGGCGCCGACCATCGCACCCGGCGCCCCGCCGGTGACCCCGGCCCAGGTCGAGCGCAGCCGCGAGCTGTTCGACGCCGTGCGCTCGGCGCTCGGCACCCAGCTCGACCACCTCGCCGCGGTCCGCGACGCCGGCCGCGCCGACCTCGACGCCGCGGCCGGTCTGCTGACCGCGATGCTCGTGGCCATCGCCGTGCTGCTCGTGCTGCTGTTCGCGGTGCTGGCACTCGGCTTGCGGCGGATCATCACCCGGCCGATCCTCGGCTTGGCCCAAGAGGTCCGTCAGGTCGCCGACTCCGACGTCCACCACCCGGTGCACGGAACCGGGCCACGCGAGATCGCCCAGCTCGGCGCGGACGTCGAAGCCATGCGCCAGCGGATCCTCGACGAGGTCGCCGAGCTCGAACGGGCGCACGCGCTGCTGGACCGGCGCACGCGCGAGCTGGAGCGGTCGAACGCCGACCTGGAGCAGTTCGCCTACGTCGCTTCGCACGACCTGCAGGAGCCGCTGCGCAAGGTGGCGAGCTTCTGCCAGCTGCTCCAGCGGCGCTACGAGGGCCTGCTCGACGAACGCGGCCAGCAGTACATCGAGTACGCCGTCGACGGCGCGAAGCGGATGCAGGTCCTGATCAACGACCTCCTGGCGTTCTCCCGGGTCGGGCGCAAACCCGGCGAGCACGTCGTGGCCGACGCGGGCGAGCTCGTCGACGACGCGCTCGCGAACCTGGAGGTCGCGCTGTCGCTCAGCGGCGGCAAGGTCGACCGCGGCGAGCTGCCGGCCGTGCGCGTCGAGCCGGTGCTGATGACGGCGGTGTTCCAGAACCTGATCGGCAACGCGCTGAAGTTCAAGGGCGAGACACCGCCCGAGGTGCGGGTCACCGCGGACCGCGACGGCGACGACTGGGTGTTCTCGGTGTCGGACAACGGGATCGGCATCGACGCGGAGTACGCCGAACGGGTCTTCGCGCTGTTCCAGCGCCTGCACACCCGCAGCGCGTACCCGGGCACCGGCATCGGCCTGGCCCTGTGCCGCCGGATCGTCGAGTACCACGGCGGCCGGATCTGGCTCGACACCGAGGCCGAGGGCACGACGTTCCGCTTCACGCTGCCGGCGGCGACCGAGGATGGTGAGGACGCATGACGCACGCGCCCCTTCCGATCGACATCCTGCTCGTCGAGGACGACCCCGGTGACGTGCTGATGACCCGGGAAGCCTTCGAGCACCACAAGATCCGCAACGCGCTGCACGTCGCCAGCGACGGCGTCGAGGCCCTCGAGTTCCTGAACCGCCGGGGCCGGTTCGCGGAGGCGCCGCGACCGGGGCTGATCCTGCTCGACCTCAACCTGCCCCGCAAGGACGGCCGTGAGCTGCTCGGCGAGATCAAGCAGGACCCGGAGCTGCGCACCATCCCGGTGGTCGTGCTGACGACGTCCGAAGCGGAGGAGGACATCGTCCGCAGCTACGACCTGCACGCCAACGCCTACGTCACCAAGCCGGTCGACTTCGAGAAGTTCGTCGAGGTGGTCCGGAAGATCGACGACTTCTGGGTCACGGTGGTCAAACTGCCGCACCGGTGAGGAGCGCGTCGTTGGCGCGGCGGCGGCGATTGGGGCACCATAGAGCGCCGTGAGCTCATCATCGCGGGACCTCCCCGCCGTCGAGCTGGCGGTCACCCTCGACTGGCGGGACACGGCCGCGGTGCTGCGCGTGGCCGGGGAGATCGACCTGTTGAGCGCGCCGGAGTTCGAGGAAGTCGTCGACGCCGTGCTGGCCGACGAGCCGGGGACGCTGGTGGTCGACCTGCGCGCGGTGACGTTCTTCAGCTCCGCGGGCCTGCAGGTGCTCGCGGCGGCGCACCGCAGGCTGCCCGAGCGCGCGCTGCGGGTGGTGAGCGATTCGGTGGTGACGTCGGGACCGTTGAAGACGACCGGCCTCGACACGTGGATCGGCATCCACGCCACGGTCGACGAAGCGCTGGGCCGGTGACGGCGATGGACGAACCCCCGGGACCGTTCCGCTGCCACGGCGTGCAGGCGGCGCCCGAAGCCCTGCGCCGGCTGCGGCACGACCTGACGGCGTGGGTCCTCGCGGCGGGCGTCGACCAGGCCAGGGCCCAGGACATCGTGCTGGCGAGCTACGAGGCACTGGCGAACGTCGCCGACCACGCGTACGACGGGACGGGCTCCGGGGTGGTCGACCTCGACGCGGCGGTGCACCCGGACCGGATCGAGGTGGTCATCAGCGACCACGGCCGCTGGCGGACCCCGGTGGTGGACCCGCGCCCGGTTTCCCTGCGCGGCCGGGGGTTGCTGCTGCTGCGGGCGAGCGCCGACCGCGCGGACATCGCGTCCGGCGAGTCGGGCACCGTGGTGACGCTGGCGTGGGACCTGGACCCCGTGCACCCGTCGTGAGCGGGAAACAGGGGCAGAGCCCTGTTTCCCGCTCACGACCGGACGCTAGCTGTGCACGACCGCCCCGGTCTTCGGGTCGAGCGTGACCTTCTTGGCCTCGGGCCACCAGAAGTCGAACATCCCGGTCATCGAACCCGCGCGGGTGTCGAAGGACGAGTCGCCGATCCGGCCGGTGAACCAGTTGTCCTCGATGAACTTCAGCACCGAGGTCTGGTCGGTCTGCGTGTGGTCGACGTGGTTCACCTTGCTGTACGGCGAAACCACCAGCAGCGGCAGCCGCGGGCCGTAGCCGCAGCGGTCGGCGTAGGTGCCCACCTTCGTCGGCTTGGCCGTGCAGACCGCCTGGTCCTGCGAAGCGTCGTGCGAGCCGTTGACGATCGGCGACGACACGTGGTCGTACCAGCCGTCGGAGTCGTCGTACGCCAGCACGATCGCCGTCGACTTCCACTCGGGCGACTGCTGGATCCTGTTGATCTCGCCGACCACGAACTGCTGCTCGTCCAGCGGGTCCGAGTAACCCGCGTGGCCGTCCTGGTACTCCGGCGCCTTCAGGAAGCTCACCGCGGGCATCGAGCCGGCGCCGAGCGAGTCGTTGAAGTCGGAGATGTCGTACTGGTGGTTCGCGCGGTCGGTCTGGCCGATCGCCCGCACCGACGACGGCGCGAGGTGCTTCGGGTTCGCCGTCGACGGGTAGTACTGGAACGGCTCGTGGTGCGGGCTGTAGTTAACGACGGCGTTGCCGCCGACGTTCGTGTGGGTCTGGCCGCAGACCGCATACCCGTTGGCTTCGCCGGTCGGGCGGAAGCCGCCCTGGAACCAGCCCCACGTCACGTGCCGCTGGTTGAGCAGGTCACCGATGTTGCGGCCGTGCATGGTCGCCAGGTTGTCCTTGCTCGTGTGGTTCTTGCCCGAGCAGTCGTCCCACGCCGGGTCGGGGTCGTTGATCATCGTGCCGACGCCGTTCGCGTCCGGCGACTGCACGGCGTAGGCGTCGCTGACCGGCTCGTGCGTCACCGGGTCGACGGCCTGCACGCCGTGGGTGTTGCCCGAGATCAGGTCGATCGCGCCCGGGCTGGACGGGCCGAACACCGTGTTGAACGAGTTGTCGTTCAGCGCGTAGTGCTGCGCGTAGTTCCACATGCCGGTGACGGTGTTGCCGTCGTAGTAGTCCATCACCAGACCGGGTTCGCCGAACAGCACCGGCTGGCCGGTGCACTTGTCGGTCTCGGTCTTCTCGACGAACTCGTCCATCTTGCCGCCGTTGAAGGCGGCCTGCTCCGCGCCGTAGTTGTGGTTCTGGTCGCAGGTCATCGCCTGCTGGGGCGAGAGCCGCTTCGGGTTGTACGCGTTCGGGTTGTCGGTCAGGAGCTTCTTGTCGAGGCCGTTGACCTTCGGGGTGCCGTGCGCGGCGGTGAACGGGGTGCCGTCGGTGTTGGCCGCGTTCGGGTAGGTGCCGAAGTAGTGGTCGAACGAGATGTTCTCGCCGAAGATGACCACGACGTGCTTGATCGGCGTCGCCGTGGGGATCCAGTGGGCCGGGAAGACGTTCAGCGGCTGGGCGTCCGCGGTGGTCGCCGCGGAGCCGGTGACGACGGCCAGCGCGGCCACCGAGGCGAGGGCCCCGGCGCCGAGCAGGCCGCGCCGTCGCCTGCGGGTTCTCTTGTCCACAGTGGATTTTCCTTTCGTGGTGGTGGGGTTCGCCGGTCAGGCGAGCAAAGAGCGGCCGAAGTGGTCGTCCGGCCCGGTGACGCCCGGCAGCGCGAAGAAGTAGCCACCGCCGAACGGGGAGATGTAGTCGGTCAGGGGTTCGTCGGCCAGCCGCGTCTGGACCGCCTCGAACTGGCGCTCCAGGTCCTGCTGGTAGCAGACGAAGACCAGGCCCATGTCGAGGTTGCCGTTGCTGTCGAGCCCGCGGTCGTAGTTCACCGCGCGGCGCAGGAGCCGGCTCGAGTCGGTTTCCGGTGTCCGCGGGTTGGCCTTGCGGATGTGGCTGGTCAGCGGGATGACGGTGCCGATCGGGTCGTCGGCGTAGCGGGGGACGTCGGTCTCCTCGGTGCCGTCGAGCGGGGCGCCGGTGTCGCGGCGGCGGCCGAACATGTTCTCCTGCTCGGCCAGCGAGACCCGGTCCCAGAACTCGACGAGCATCCGGATCAGCCGGACCACCTGGTAGCTGCCGCCGGCGGTCCAGGCGGGGTCGCCGGGTGTCCACACGAGACGGTCGAGGTCGGCATCTTCGGGGTTGGCGGTGCCGTCCTTGAACCCCATCAGGTTCCGCGGCGTCCCGGCCGGCCGCGGCGGCGAGCTGAAGCCGTTGATCTTCCAGCGCGGCTGCATGCCCCCGCGCGTCGCACGGGCGATGTCGCGCAGCGCGTGCAGCACGGTGTCGGTGGAGTTCGCGGACAGGGTGAGACTCAGGTCGCCGTGGCACTGGGCCGGGTCGAGGGCGTCGTTCGGGAACGTCGTCATCGGCTTCAGCTTGGCGGGCTTGAGTTTCGCGAGGCCGTACCGGTCGTCGAAGAGCGAGGCGCCGACGCCGAGGACGACGCCGAGGTCACCGCCGGGGACGACGGGACCGAGCACCCCGGAGTCGGCGGGCGGCGCGGTGATGCCGAGCGCGGCGGGTGCCCCGCCCGCGGTGAGGAACCGCGCCCGGTCGGTGATCGCGCGGAAGAGGTCGGTGAGCTCGGCCTTGGACTCGGCGACGACGTCGAAGGAGGCGACGACGGTCTGGGTGGGCGGCTTCCGCAGGATGGCGGCCTGGTGCGGGCCGTGGAAGGCGACGGGCGCGGTGCTGTCGGTGACGGCGGAGGAGGCCCCGAGCCCGGCCCCGGCGGCGACGGTGAGGCCGGCGCCCATCGCGGCCCGGCGCAGGAAGGACCGGCGCGGCAGGCCGGTGGGGTGGGGAACGGGACAGCGAGGCTGGTCGGTCACGAAACCCTCCGCGGCTCGGCGATCGCGGCGATCGGCGCCAGCAGCTCGGTCAGCTCGCCCACGTCGGCGTTCAGCTTCTGCCTCTCCTGCCGTGGCAACTGCGCCAGCGGCGTCCAGCTGCCGTCCGGCCGGCGGGCCGAGTCCAAAAGGGACTGCGTGCGCGTCAGCCGGCTGTCCACCTTGGACAGGTCCGGGTACCGGGGCGTGAGCAGCGGGCGGAGCACGTCCAGCACCGCGCGCGTGCCGTCGAGGTTGGCGCGGGCCGTGGCCAGGTTGGTGCCGCTGCCGTAGTCGGTGCGGCCGGTCAGTTCGAACTGCAGCGTGTTCTCCATGATCTCGTGCGCGCGCAGGCCGAGGTCGTTGCCGTCGACCTGGCTGTCGCCGAAGGACGCCTGCAGCGCGCGGGCGTCGGCGTCCAGCTTGTCCGCGACCGCGCCCAGCGCACCCAGGTCCTCGCCGTGCCAAAGGCCCTGCTCCAGGCGGTGGAAGCCGGTGAACCCCGGGTCGGCGGTGCCGTCCGGCAGGCCGTCGGCGGTGCCGTTGAGCGCGCCGTCGGAGTCGCCGAACGCGTCGTAGGCCGCGCCCAGCCGCTCGTAGGTCAGGTGGGCCGTCAGCCACGCGGCCTCGCTCGCCGCGCGGTCGCCGCCGTGGACGGCGTTCTTCAGCGCGCCCGTGTTCGCGACCAGTTCGCCGAGGCC
This sequence comes from Amycolatopsis sp. NPDC003865, assembly GCF_053605345.1. Taxonomy (NCBI): domain Bacteria; kingdom Bacillati; phylum Actinomycetota; class Actinomycetes; order Pseudonocardiales; family Pseudonocardiaceae; genus Amycolatopsis; species Amycolatopsis sp. NPDC003865. The sequence goes on from NZ_JBSGJA010000007.1 coordinate 154,295, forward strand.
CGTGGTGACGTGCTGCTGGTAGGCCTTGAGCGGCCCGAGCAGGTCGTTGTGCGTCACCGGCGCGACGCCCGGGCCGGTCCGGTCGGCGCCCCCGCTGACCTGCACGGCAGGCCCGACGATCGCGCCCGCGTCCTCGGGCAGGCAGCGGAACGCGTAGCTGCCGTTGCCGAGGTTGACCTGCAGCGGCCGGGTGGTCGCCGGGCCGAGGCCCTCGACCTCGCCGTAGATCACGCCGGTCGCCGGGTCGATCAGGTCGACCTCGGCGGTCACCGACCCCGTGTTGTGCAGGCGGAACGTCTGCGGCCCCGGTTTCGGGTCGGCCCAGCCGGTGCCGCACGCCGAGCGCGACACCGCGATCTCGGGGTCTCCCGCCGCCGCGCTGTCCGGCCACAACGCGACGACGGCTCCCGCCGCGGCGGCCACGACCACGGCCGCCACTACCCAGCGGGTACGCACTGACCCCGGCACGCACACTCTCCCGTCACTCGATCGGACCATCACCGATCACGGATTATGCGAGCCTATCGCCCGGAAAACCGCATCGGATGCCGTCGAGAGGAGGGAATTCACCGGGACTTCAGCCGGGCGCCCACGAAAGGGGGAGGAATCAGACGATTTCGTGTGCCAGATCTGTCTGGTTGGACGGTTTGGTCCGGTTGGTCACGCTGCCGGCAGCGGGGAACCGGTTTCCAGCAGCGTCTTCAGGCTGGACAGCAGCGCGGGCCAGCCCTGGCTGCACATCGCCAGGACCGTGCTGCCGGGTGCGAAACCGTCGTGCAGCACCGTCAATTTCACGGTTTCCCCCTGCGGTTCCAGGGTGAACGTGACCTTCGAACGGCCTTCCTCCCGCAGTTTCGCCAGCGTCCCCGCGTCGATCCCGTTTCCGTTCGCCCATTCCTCGGTGAACGTGTGCCACGTGTAGGAAAGGCGGCGGTAGGGATCAGCTTCGAGGACGACCTGGTCGGGGTGGCTCGTTTTCGCGCCGCTTTCCGTCCAGACCATCGGCGAACCCTTTTTCCAGTCGGTTTCGAACGCGACACCCCAGTACTGGCGGGTGAACGCCGGCTCGGTAAGCGCTTGCCAGAGCTTTTCCGGCGTGGTGCTGATGTAGGTGGTGTAGGCGAATTCGTTCATGGGTTCGGACTCCAGGGCTCGTTTCAGATCGGCGAGCGCGCCGGCCCGCTGCCGGTCGAAGCGGGTCAGCCAGCGCTCGCCGATCGCGTTGATCGGCGCGGCGTCGAGGTAGTGGAGCTTTTCGCGGCCGCGCCAGGTGGTCGTGACCAGCCCGGCCGCTTCGAGCACGGCCAGGTGCTTGCTCACCGACTGGCGGGCCATGTCGAGCCCCGCGCACAGCTCGCGCAGGGTCTGGCCGTTGCGCTCGTTGAGCACGTCCAGCAGCCGGCGGCGGCTGGGGTCGGCCAGCGCCTTGAACACCTCGTCCATCGCGCCCTTCCCGTGACATGCAGCCATTGGGCTGCCTATTCACGATAGGCAGCCAGGCAGCTGCATGTCAACCGGGGATCACCGGAAGCGGATCACCGTGATGCCCGCGAGCACGAAGAACACCAGGACGACGAGGGTGCCGGTCTGGCCGCCGGACGAGCGCGTCACGACCTGGTCGACCGAGCCGGTCAGCCGCACCCCGCACTCGGCGACGACGGTGTGCCGCCCGGCCTCGATCCGGCTGAACTGGACCGGCGCGGTGAAGGCGCCGGTGCTGTCGGTGTAGGCGGAGCCGACCTCGGCGCCGTCGGAGGTCAGCGTGACCATCCGGCCCGGCTCGCAGCCCTTCCCGGACGCCGACAGCTCGTCGCCGGGCTGGACGCTCGGCCGGTCGAGCACCAGCTCACCCGGCTTCGGCTCGGTGCTGGTGGTCACCGGGGCGCCGGGCGTGGTGGGGGTGGTGGACGTCGGCGGGGTGGTCGTGGTGGTCGGCGGGGTGGTGGTCGTGGGGGTGGGCGGAGTCGTGGTGGTGCCGGGCCGGGTCGGTTTCGTGGTGACGACCGGCGGGGTCGTCGTGGTCGGCGGCGGTGGGGTCGTGGTCGGCGTGGCGGTCACCGTGAACCGGCTGCCGGCGCTGAGCGGTCCGCCGGTGCGGGCGTTGGTGCACGTGCCGGTCACCGGATAGGTGCCGGGCTGCGCGCCGGCGGGCACCGTGGCCGCGACCGTGCCACTGGGGTTCTGCGGGTCGGCGTTCGCCGACCACATCGGCGTGCCGTTCCAGGAAAAGGTGACCGGGCCTTTGCACGGGTAGAAATTCCAGGAAATGGTGAAAGAACTCCCGGCCTTACCGCTCGACGGTTTCAAACCAACCGACGACGTGTATTGTGCGTTGGCGCTGGTCGCGGTGGCGAGCAGAAGCAACGTTCCGGCGACGGCGCCGAAAAACAGCCGAACCACGAATCGCATTGGGACGTCCCTCCCCGGTGTGTGCTCGCTGTAGCATTCCGGACCAGTCGGATAACGCAAGTAGGGGATGCCCAATGGGACGTGTCATCGCGGCGGGGGTTGCGTTGGGTTTGTGCGCCGTGCTGCTCGGCGCGCCGGCCGCTTCGGCGGACTCCGGCTCGCTCGACGTGCAGGCGTCGATCGACGGGCGGCCGGTCGCGGGCGTCACCGTCCCGATCGACCCGGCCAAGCAGATCGAGCTGCAGGTCGTGGCGACCAACTCCGGCACCGCGCCGGTGAAGGTCCGCAGCGTCCGGCTCTCCGGCGTCGCGCTCGCCCTGACGTTCTTCGCCTACGACACGACGGCGCCCTTCGAAGTTCCGGCGCGGGGCTCGACCACCCGGACGTTCGTGCTCGACCTCGGCGACCTCGCCGGACAGGCGACGGGGCTGCTGCCGTCGTCGGTCGAGCTGCTCGACGCCCAGCGCGCGACGCTCGGCGAAGCGACCACCGTCGCCGACGTCCAGGGGTCGTTCTGGTCGGTCTACGGCGTCTTCGGCCTGGCGATGCTCGTGCTCACGGTCCTCGCCTGGCTGACCGCGCTGCTCGCGCTGGCCCGGCACCGGCTGGCGCCCAACCGCTGGCGCCGCGGCCTGCGGTTCCTGCCCGCCGGGTTCGGCACCGGCCTGGTCGCGGTGATCACGCTGTCGGTGCTGCGGCTGGTCCCGCCGGAGCCGGCGGTCGAGATCCCGGTGGTGCTCGGCGCCGCGGCGATCGCGTTCCTGCTCGGCTACCTGACCCCGCACCCCGCGCCGCCGGCCGTCGTCGCCGAAAGTGACACCACCGTCCGACTGGCGGTCCCGCCGACGCAGGAATTCACCCGATGAGCGCACCGGCCGAGCTGGTCGCCGCCCTGCCGCAGTACGACATCGGGGCGGAGATCGGCGAGGGCGGCATGGGCGTCGTGTTCGCCGGGACGCACCGGACGCTCGGGCGGCACGTCGCGATCAAGCAGCTGCCGTGGGACGTGCTCAACCACGCGGCGAGCAGCGAGCTGTTCGACCGCGAGGCCCGCGTGCTGGCCAGCCTGGACCACCCGCACATCGTGCCGGTGTACGACTACGTCCGCACCGGCCGCGAGCACCTGCTGGTGATGGAACGCCTCGACGGCGGCACGGTGCACAGCCGGTTCCACGGCGAGGGCGTCAGCGGCGAGCAGGCGTGCGCGATCGGCCTGGCGATGCTCGCCGGGCTGCACGCGGCGCACCGGGCGGGCGTGCTGCACCTCGACGTCAAGCCGCGCAACCTGCTGTTCAACCTGCAGGGCGTGGTGAAGGTGGCCGACTTCGGCATCGCCCGGGTGATCAGCGAGGGCGCGACACTGGTCACGCACGGTGGCGAAATCCTCGGCACGCCGGCGTACATCGCCCCGGAGCAGGCGATGGGCAACGCGCTGAGCCCGGCGGCCGACGTGTACGCGGCGGGCACGGTGCTGTACGAGCTGCTGGCGAAGGAGCTGCCGTTCGACAACACGCGCGGCGCGATCAGCATGATGCGCCAGCACATGTTCACCGACCCGAAGCCGATCTCGGGCGTGCCGATGCCGATCGCGGGCGTGATCATGCGGGCGCTGGCGCGTGAGCTGGATTCGAGGTACCGCGAGGCGGAGTCGTTCGCGGCCGATCTGGCCGGGGCGGCGACAGCGGTTTACGGGCCGGGGTGGCTGGAGCGGTCCGGGGTGCCGGTGCTGCACTTGACGCCCCGGGTGATCGCGGGGTTGAACTCGCCGACGGCACCGCAGGTCGACGACCGGACGCGGCCGGTGAGAAAGCCGACGGGTCCGAACGCGACACTGGTGGCGACGAGTGGTGGGTTGGACACGGCGCCGGGTTCGGCCGGTGGCTTCGGGCCGGGCTTCGCCGGCGGCGCGGGCCCGGCGGGGGGTGCCGAGGCCGGCTATGCCGGCGGCCTGGGCCCGGCCGGCGGTGCGGGCCCGGCCTCGGCGGGCGGTCCCGGATCCGGTTCGGCGAGCGGCCACGGGCCTGGGCCCGGTGGCTCGGGTTTCGGCGGTGCTGCCGCGGGCCCGGCCGGTGGTGCGGGCTCGACCGGTGGCACGCTTGCCCCGGATTCCGACCCCTCCAGCCGCTCGAAGGCCGCCGTCCTCTGGCTGCGGCTCGCCGCCGCCGCGGCGGCTGTCTTGCTGATCGTCCTCGCGCTGCTCAACCCCGAACGACTGCCGCACGAGGCGTCGCCCACCCTGCTGCTCGGCAGCACCCGGGTCACCGCGCCCGTCGAAGTGGACCTCAGCAAGCCGCTCACCCTCGCCGGTGCCGGGAACCCCGGCCGGGTCTCGCTCAGCCTGTCCGCCGCCGGGATCCCGCTCGGCTCGGCCGAAACCCTCGCCAAGCCGAACGGAAACGGCTTCACCGCCGAGCTCACCCTGCCGGCGATCGCGCGGTGGGTGGTCGGCGGGGCGGTCACCGCGACCGTCCAGACCGGGCCCGTCACCCAGACCTTCACCCTGCTCACCAGCCAGCACCCGCTGGCCAGCGCGATGGGCGCGGGCAGCCTCATCCTGGCGCTGTTCGCGCTCGCCTACCTCGAGTCCGGGTTGCGGACGATCCGCAACGGCCACCGTTGGCGCGGCGCGGCGGTCGGCGGGCCGGTGCTGGGCCTGCTGTTCGGCGCCGTCGCGTGGTTGTGCGTCTCCGTGCTGCGGGTGCACGAACCGTCGCCGGGGTTCGGGGCGGGGTGCGCCGTCGCCGGTGCGGTCGCGGCGGGGCTCGTGGTCGCGGCGGCGCGGCGCCGGGCGTCCACAGTGGTCAGTCGACCATCCGGACGGTGACGTGCGGGCTGTAGCTCTTGCGCCGGCTCCACCCGGTTTCGGCGCAGAGGCTCAGCTGGATCGCGCGGTCGGCGGGCGCCCAGTAGCCGGTGCGGACGAAGTAGCCCTCCATCGTGTTCAGCGCGGCGAGGCGCTTGCGGGCCGAGCACATCTCCCAGCCCCACTGGCGCCCGGACTTCTCGACGCCGTTGCGGCGCACGGACAGGCACGGGTTGCCGACCGCGCGGATGTCGCTGTCACCCTCGGTGACGTACACGACGCCGTCGATCTTGTAGAACCGGTTGTTGTCGAGCAGGGACACCTGCCCGGAGAGCGTGACGCCGACGCGGCCGCCTTCGTCGCCCGTGAGCGTCCAATCGAGACAGAATTCCTGGACCGGGAGTTCCAGCGACTGGGTCATGACGAGTTCCCCTGTTCTAGGCCGAGCGTCCCCTTCAGAAGATAGGGAAAATCCGGACGCCGGGAAGGGGACGGGACGATCTTCACCCGAAGCGGTTCCCGGGCGACGAATGCCCTGCCACGCACGGGTTTTCAGGCGAGTGGGTGACCCCGGGCACGGGAGGTGACATCGGTGCGTCTCTCCGGGTGGTGCCGGCCGTACGGTGGGGTCTCCCGGGGGTGCGGTGACGCTCGGTGAGCTAAAGGTAAAGGAACCATTACCTTGGCCGGCGCGTTGACGGGGGCATGAGCGAGCCCACGGTCATCGAGCTCGGGCCCCGCGACATGCTCGTCGTGGCGGGCCTGCCCGGCGCGGGCAAGACGACGATGCTCCGCCACGCCGCGTCCGGCCTGGTGGTGCTGGATTCCGACCAGGTGCGCACGCGGCTGGCCGCGGCGGTGCCGTCGGTGCCGTACCGCTGCTACCGGCCGGTGGTCCACGCGTGGCACCGGGCGCGGGTGGTCGGAAGGGCGCTGACGCGGGGGCCGATCGTGGTCCACGAGCCGTCGACGCGCGCGTCGACCCGGGCGCTGCTGGCGCTGGTGGGAGCGCTGAGCGGCCGTCCGGTGCGGCTGCTGTTCCTGGACGCGACGGCTTCGGAAGCACTGGCGGGGCAGCGCAGCCGCGGGCGGGTGGTGCGCCCGCGGTCGTTCGCGCGCCACGTCCGCCGGGTGGACCGCTGGCGCGAGGGGCTGCTGGCGGAGCGGGTGCCGGCGGGGTGGAGCAGCGTGCAGGTGATCGACCGGGCCCGTGCCGGACGGACGCGGGTGGTGGTGGAGCTGCTGGGGTGATGTGGGCCGGTCGCCGGGGAAACGGACGCGGGTGGTGGTGGGGCTGCTGGGGTGATGTGGGCCGGTCGCTGGGGAAGCGGGATGGCCGGGTGCCTCCTGGCCTCCCGGTGTCGTGAGGCTGACCGCGGCGGTCGGCGAGTGGCTGCGGGAGGGAGCGCCGCCGGGGCGGTGAGCGGTGGCAGACGGTGAACGCCACCCCGGCTGGTCTGGACATTTTACATATTGGTCTAGACAATATCTCCAGTCTCCCCGACTGGAGGACCCGATGAGGCGTTCCAGACTGTCCGCAATCCTCGCCGCCGCAACGCTCGCGCTCTCCGGGATCGCCACCGGAACCGCCGAAGCGGCCAACCTCCTCGCCAACCCCGGCTTCGAAGCCGGCTCGCTGTCCGGCTGGACCTGCGCCAACGCCACCACCGTCACCAGCCCCGCGCACACCGGCGGCTACGCCCTCGCCGGCACGCCCGTCGGCGCCGATTACGCCCAGTGCTCGCAAACCGTGTCCGTTCAGCCGAACACCACCTACTCCGTCTCGGCCTGGGTGCGGGGGAACCCCGTCTACCTCGGCGTCACCGGTGGGCCCTCGACCTGGTCCGGCAACAGCAGTGCCTACAACCAGCTCTCCCTCACCTTCACCACCGGCAACCAGACCTCCGCCCAGCTCTACCTCCACGGCTGGTACGGCGCCGGCACCTACTACGCCGACGACGTCGTCCTCGACGGCCCGGGCGGCGGCACCCCCGGCACGCCCGCCACGCCGGGCACCCCGCAGACCACCGCGGTCACGACCAGCTCCATCGCCCTGAGCTGGGGCGCGAGCGCCGGGACCGTCACCGGGTACCGCGTCTACGAAGGCAGCACGGTCGTCGCGACGACCACCGGGACCAGCGCCACCGTCGGCGGCCTGACCGCCTGCACGACCCACAGCTTCTCGGTCGCCGCCTACAACGGCGCAGGCGAGTCGCCGAAGAGCGCCACCGCCACCGCCAGTACCACCGGGTGCGTCGACACCGGCCTGCCCAAGCACGCCCTCATCGGCTACCAGCACGCCAGCTTCGCCAACGGCTCCGGCTACGTCCGGATGGCCGACGTCCCCGCCGCCTGGGACATCATCGACCTCGCCTTCGGCGAACCGACCTCCGTCACCTCCGGGGACATCCGCTTCACCCGCTGCCCCGTCACCGAGTGCCCGAACGTCGAGAGCGACGCCGACTTCACCGCCGCGATCAAGGCGAAGCAGGCGCAGGGCAAGAAGGTCCTCATCTCCATCGGCGGCCAGAACGGCCAGGTCCAGCTGACCACCACCGCCGCGCGGGACAAGTTCGTCAGCTCCGTCTCCGCCATCATCGACAAGTACGGCCTCAACGGTCTCGACGTCGACTTCGAGGGCCACTCCCTCTCGCTCAACGCCGGCGACTCCGACTTTCGCAACCCGACCACGCCGGTGATCGTCAACCTCATCTCCGCGCTGAAGTCGCTCAAGGCCAAGTACGGCTCGGGCTTCGTGCTGACGATGGCACCCGAGACGTTCTTCGTGCAGGTCGGCTACCAGTTCTACGGCGGCACCAGCGCCGGGGACGCGCGGACCGGCGCCTACCTGCCCGTCATCCACGCGCTGCGGGACTCGCTGACCGTGCTGCACGTCCAGGACTACAACTCGGGTCCCGTCATGGGCCTCGACAACCAGTACCACACCATGGGCGGCGCGGACTTCCACATCGCGATGACCGACATGCTCAAGGCCGGTTTCACCGTGGCGAACACCGGCCAGTTCTTCCCCGGCCTGCGCCCCGACCAGATCGCGATCGGCCTGCCCGCCGCGGTCAGCGCCGGCAACGGCTACACCTCGCCCGCCGACGTCCAGACGGCGGTGAACTGCCTGGTCAAGGGCAGCGGCTGCGGGTCGTACACGCTGCGCGGCGGCACCTCGCCGGCGCTGCGGGGCCTGATGACCTGGTCGATCAACTGGGACAAGTACTACAACTGGGAGTTCCAGAACAGCCACGAGCCGTTCCTGAACTCGCTGCCGTGACGCCGGGCGGTGTGCCCCGCCGCGGTGGGGCACACTGCCTGACGTGGTGAAACGCGACTCCGTGCTGACGCGCGTCGTCCGCATCTACGAGACCTTCGGGCCGGACACCCCGGCGCAGCGGGTCACCGACATCGCGCGCCGGGCCGGCCTGCACGTCGCGACGGCGTCGCGGCTGATCGACGAGCTGGTCGGGCACGGCTGGCTGCGGCGCGACCCCGATCGGAGGATCCGCGTGGGTGTCCGTCTGTGGGAACTCGCTTCGCGCGCGTCGCCGACGCTCGGGCTGCGCGAGGCGGCGCTGCCGTTCATGGAGGACCTGCACGCCGTCGTCGGGCACCACACGCAGCTCGCGGTGCTCGAGGACCGCGAGGTGCTGTTCGTCGAGCGGCTGTCCGCGCCCGGCGCGGTCGTGAACGTGACGCGGGTGGCCGGGCGGCTGCCGCTGCACGCGTCGTCGTCCGGGCTGGTGCTGCTCGCGCACGCACCCGCTGACCTGCAAGAACAGGTGCTCGCCGGTCCGCTCGGCGCGTTCCGCCGGACCACGCTCACCGACCCCGCGCGGCTGCGGCGGTTCCTCGCCGACGTGCGGCGGGACGGCTACGCGTACTGCGCGGGCTTCATCGACGAAGAGACCACGGGGATCGCCGTGCCGCTGCGGGGCCCCGGCGACCAGGTCGTCGCCGCGTTGTCGGTGATCGTGCCCAACGACCGCAACGCGCGGATGCAGATCCCGGCGCTGCGGGCCGCGGCGCGCGGAATCTCGCGGACGCTCTCTCACTGAATGAGAATGCCGTAGTCGGCGCCGGACCCGCCGGGAGATGCTCGGCTTCCCCGTGGGAAGGACATCGAAGTGCGCACCCAGGTCGTCATCGTCGGCGCCGGCCCGGCCGGGCTGCTGCTGTCCCACCTGCTCGGGCTCGAGGGCATCGACTCGGTGCTGCTCGAACGGCAGACCGCCGAGTACGTCCAGGCCCGCATCCGCGCGGGCATCCTCGAGGCGGGCACGGTCGAGCTGCTGCGGCAGGTCGGCCTCGGCGAGCGGCTCGACGTCGAGGGCATGGAACACCGCGGGATCCACCTGCAGGCGCCGGGGGAGCGGCGGCACATCGACTTCACCGGCCTCATCGGCCGGTCGGTGACGGTCTACGGGCAGACCGAGGTGACCAAGGACCTCATGGCGGCGCGGGAAAAGGCCGGCCGCCCCGCGTACTACTCGGCTTCGGACGTCGCCGTGCACGACGTCACCGACAAGCCGTATGTGACCTTTGTGGACGGTGACGGTACCGCCCGCCGGATCGACGCGGACGTCGTCGTCGGCTGCGACGGGTTCCACGGGCCGAGCCGTGCGTCCATTCCGGACCCGAAGGTCTGGGAGCGGACCTACCCGTTCGCGTGGCTGGGCGTGCTGGCCGACGTCGCGCCGTCGACGGACGAGCTGATCTACGCCTGGCACCGCGACGGCTTCGCGATGCACAGCATGCGTTCGCCGCGGGTGAGCCGGTTCTACCTGCAGGTGGCGCCGGACGAGGACATCGAGCGGTGGAGCGACGACCGGATCTGGACGGCGCTGTCCGACCGGCTGGGCGTCGACGGCTGGACCCTCGAGACCGGGACGATCACCGAGAAGAGCGTCCTGCCGATGCGCAGCTTCGTGACGACGCCGATGCGGCACGGGAACCTGTACCTGGCCGGCGACGCGGCGCACATCGTGCCGCCGACCGGCGCGAAGGGGCTGAACCTGGCGGTGGCCGACGTCGCCCTCCTGGCCCGCGCCCTGCGGGCTTCGTTCCAGGGTGACGACGAACTCGTGGACGCCTACTCGGAAACGGCGTTGCGGCGGGTCTGGCGGTGCACCCACTTCTCGTGGTGGATGACGTCGATGCTGCACCGCCACGGCGACGACTTCGACGCCCAGTTGCAGCTGTCCCAGCTGCGCCGCACGGTCACTTCGACCGCCGCGATGACCGAGCTCGCCGACAACTACGCGGGCCTGCCGCTGTAGTCCTGTCCGGCTCTGGCTCTTGACGCCCGGTGCGCCCGCGTCGCACCATACCCGCGTAGTAATTCGAATTATCAGTGCCGGGAAGGGCTCATGAGGGAACTGGACACGGAGATTCTGGTGGTCGGCGGCGGACTCGGCGGGGTCGCCGCCGCGCTGGCCGCCGCGTCCCGGGGGCGGCGCGTCGTGCTCACCGAGGAGACCGGCTGGCTCGGCGGGCAGCTCACCGCCCAGGCCGTGCCGCCGGACGAGAACCCCTGGATCGAGCGGTTCGGCTCCACCCGCACCTACCGCGACCTGCGCGCGGGCATCCGCGACCACTACCGCCGCCACTACCCGCTGCGGGCCGAAGCCGCGAAGCACCCGGAGCTGAACCCCGGGGCCGGGCGCGTCAGCAAGCTCTGCGGCGAACCCCGGGTCGCCCTCGCGGTCATCGAAGCCATGCTCGCGCCGCACGTCAGCGCCGGGCGGATCCACGTCCTGCGCCACCACCGGCCGGTCGAGGCGCACACCACCGGCGACCGCGTCGACGCCGTGGTCCTCGAAACCGGCCAGGACAAAGTCACCGTGCAGGCCCAGTACGTCCTCGACGCCACCGAAAACGGCGACCTCCTGCCGCTCACCGGCACCGAGCACGTCACCGGTGCGGAAGCGAAGAGTACGCACGACGAACCGCACGCCCCCGACGAAGCCGCCCCGGCCAACCTGCAGGGCATCACCTACTGCTTCGCGGTTTCCCACCACGACGGCGAAAACCACGTCATCGACAAGCCGGAGATGTACGCCTTCTGGCGCGGCTACCAGCCGGACTTCTGGCCTGGCCCGCTGCTCGGCTTCGTCGCCCCGGACCCGCGGACGCTCGACCCGGTCAAGCGCACCTTCGTCCCGAACCCGCCCGGCGACCCCCTCGCGGTGAGCGCCGACCAGAGCGCCGACGCCGGCGACAAGGAGCTGTGGGCCTTCCGCCGCATCCTCGCCCGCAACCTGCACACCGAAGGCGCGTTCGACTCCGACATCACGCTCGTCAACTGGCCGCTCAACGACTACTGGCTCAAGCCCGCGCTCACGATCCCCGGCCACGCCGACGAAGCGGACGTCGCGCAGGCGCACCACGAAGCCAAGCAGCTCAGCCTGTCGGTCCTGTACTGGCTGCAGACCGAGGCGCCCCGCGCGGACGGCGGCACGGGCTTTCCGGGACTCCGGCTCCGCCCCGACGTCACCGGCACGGAGGATGGACTCGCGAAGTCGGCGTATGTCCGCGAAGCCCGGCGCATCAAGGCCGTCACCACGGTCACCGAGCACGACGTCTCGGCCGAGATCCTCGGCGTCGACGGCCGGGTGCGCCGCGCGGACGCCGTCGGGGTCGGGAGCTACCGGATCGACCTGCACCCGTCGACCGGCGGGGACAACTACATCGACGTCGCCAGCGTGCCCTACGAGATCCCGCTCGGCGCGCTGCTGCCGATCCGCTCGAAGAACCTGCTGCCCGCCGGCAAGAACATCGGCACCACGCACATCACCAACGGCTGCTTCCGGCTGCACCCGGTGGAGTGGAACATCGGTGAAGTGGCCGGGCTGCTCGCCGCCTTCGCCATCGACGAGGACGTCGAGCCGCGGAGCGTCCACACGGACAGCAGGCTCTTCGAGGACTTCGCCCGCGTGCTGGACGCCGCCGGAGTGGAACGCCGGTGGCCGGAAGTGCGGGGGTACTGATGCGGCCGCCGGTAGAGTCCAGGCGAACCGCACGGGAGGGAGTCACCGATGACGGCGGGTTCGGGCCGGGTCACGCAGGCCCAGGTGGCGCGCCTGGCCGGCGTCTCGCAGGCCGTCGTGTCCATGGTGCTCAACGGCTCCGACAGCCTGCGCATCACCCCCGAGACCCGCGACCGCGTGCAGCAGGTGCTGCGCGAAACCGGGTACACGGTGGACATCATGGGCCGCCGGCTGCGGGGCGGGTCCAACCAGATCCTCGGCGTCTTCACCTACGAGTCGGTGTTCCCCTCCGGGGTGGCCGACTTCTACCGCCCGTTCCTGCTCGGCATCGAGGAGGAGGCCGAGGCGCAGGGCTTCGACCTGCTGCTGTTCACCAGCGGTGGCCGCCGCGACGGGCGCCGCCGCATCTACGAACAGGGCACGAACCGGCTGCGCATCGCCGACGGCTCGATCCTGCTCGGCCGCCACAACGACCCGCAGGAGCTCGCGCAGCTCGTCGAGGAGCAGTTCCCGTTCGTGTTCGTCGGCCGCCGCGAGTCGCCGACCGGGCCGATCAGCTACGTCGGCGCGGACTACGTCGCCGCCACCCGTGAGGTCCACGAACGGCTGTGGGGCCTCGGGCACCGCCGGATCGGCCTGCTCAGCGTGACCGAGGAGAACGAGCCGACGCTCGACCGCCGCGCCGGCTACGAGGCCGCCGCGCGCAGGCACCGCCGCCCGCCGCTGGTCTTCCTCGCCGACGACCCGGCGATCGCGTTGCGGCAGGCGCTCGACGAGGGCGTCACGGCGTTGCTCGTCGAGAGCTCGGCGATGGCGGACGGCATCCTGGCCCGCGCGCGCGAACTCGGCCTCGGCGTGCCCGGCGATCTGTCCATAGTGGTGCTCGGCGACGCCGACCCGTCCCAGCAGCCGCACGCGCACGCGGTGCCGAGCACCGGCACGGACTGGTCGATGTTCCGCATCCCGCGTCATGAAATGGGCGCGCACGCGGTGCGCGTGCTCGTCGGGCTGCTGAAGAACCCCAAGCCCCGCCAGCTGCTCCTGCCGTGCACGATCCACGAGGGCGCCACCACGGCGGCACCCTCCGCACCAGACCCCCGCTGAGGCGCAAACGGCCTGTTGACAGCACTGACAGCGACACTTACCGTCGCTGCTAATTCGAATAACCAGGAGGCATCGTGGCCTACCGGAGAATCCGGCTGCTCGCCGCGGCCCTGTCCGCCGTCGCACTGGCTTCGACGGCGTGCTCGGGCGGCGCCGGCGACGACAAGAACATCGCGCTGCGCATGACGGTCTGGACGACCGACAAGAACCAGCTCGCTCTCTTCGACTCCATCGCCGCCGAGTACCGCACGGCCCACCCGGAGGTCGCGTCGGTCAAGTTCGACGTCGTCCCGGGCGACACCAGCGCGTACTCGGCCGCGCTCACCACCCAGCTCTCCGGCGGCAACCCGCCGGACCTGGCGTGGATCCTCGAGCGCGACGCCCCGGACTTCGTCCAGTCCGGCGCCCTGACGAACCTCAAGCCCACTTTGGACAGTGCGCCCGGGTACAACGCCGGCGAGCTGGTGCCCGCCGCGACGAAGCTGTGGACCAAGGACGACGGCCTCTACGCCTATCCGTTCTCGACGTCGCCGTTCGGCATGTTCTACAACAAGAACCTGCTCGCCCAGGCCGGCGTCGCCGAGACGCCGGACCAGCTGCTCGCGAGTGGACGGTGGACCTGGGACGCGGCCAAGCAGATCGCCACCCAGGTCGCCGCTCGCGATACGGGCAAGGCCGGCCTGGTCATCCGCGAGTTCGAGTACAAGCAGTGGGTGCTGCTCGCGTCGGTGTGGCGCGGCTTCGGCGCCGACGCCTGGGGCCCGGACGGCCGGACGTGCGGGTTCACCTCGCCGGAGATGACGTCCGCGATGACGTTCCTGCACCAGGCGATCTTCACCGACAAGGCGCTGCCCGGCCCGGGCACGACGGCGGACTTCTTCGCCGGGGAAGCCGGCCTGACCATCGCCCAGATCAGCCGCGCCGGGCTGCTCAAGGCCAAGCCGTTCGAGTGGGGCATCGTCCCGCTGCCCGCCGGGCCGAAGGCGAACGCGCAGGTCATCGGCCAGGCCGGGATCGGCGTCCCGGTCAAGGGCAAGCACGCCAAGGCCGCCGCGGACTTCCTCGCGTTCTTCACCGATCCGGCCAACTCGGCCAAGCTCGGCCAGTACTTCCCGCCCGCGCGCGACAGCCTGCTCAACGCGGCCACCCTGGCCAAGGCGAACCCGCTGTTCAGCCAGGAGCAGCTGCAGAAGGTCGTCGTCAACGGGATCAAGACCGGCGCGGTGCTGCCGTCGCACACCGGGAGCGCGCGGATCGCCTCGCTCGTCCAGTCCGCGCTGGACCCGATGTGGAAGCCGGACGCGAACGTGCCCGCCGCGCTGGCCGGCGTCTGCCAGGCGATCGACCCGGCGCTGAGCCAATGACGTGGACGACGAAGAAGCGCGACGAGCTCGCGGGGTGGCTGTTCGTCGCCCCGCAGGCGCTCGGCTTCCTCGCCTTCGTGGTCGCGCCGCTGGTCGCGGTGGTCTGGTACAGCTTCCAGGACGTCAACCTCCTCGCCGGGACGTCGACGTTCGCGGGCGCGGGCAACTACGCGAAGCTCTTCGACGACCCGACCGCGCCGAAGGTCGCCCGCGCCACGGCGATCTTCTGCGTCGGCCTGGTCGTGCTGAACCTGGCGCTCGCGCTGTCGCTGGCGTTGCTGCTCAACCTGAAACTGCGGGGCACCACGGTGTTCCGCACGGTCTTCTTCTCGCCGGTCGTCGTCACGCTGGTCGCGTGGACGATCGTCTGGAACTTCCTGCTGCAGGACAACGGCGGCATCAACTCGCTGCTGCAGACGATCGGGGTCGACGGGCCGAACTGGCTGCGCGGCAACGGCACCGCGATGCTGTCGGTGATCGTGGTGCAGGTGCTGAAGAACGTCGGGCTCAACATGGTGCTGTTCCTCGCCGCGCTGCAGGGCATCCCGGCGTCCGTCATGGAGGCGTCGCAACTGGACGGTGCCGGGCCGTGGCGCCGGTTCCGGTCGGTGATCCTCCCGATGATCAGCCCGACGACGTTGCTGACGGCGATCATCACCGTGGCGGGCGCGCTGCAGGTCTTCGCCCAGATCCAGGTGCTGACCCTCGGCGGGCCCGCCGACAGCACCAACGTGCTGGTGTTCTACTTCTACCAGCAGGCGTTCGCCAACCACGACCTCGGCTACGGCTCCGCGCTGGCGGTCGTGCTGTTCCTCGTCATCCTCGTGCTCACGCTGCTGCAGTGGCGGATGCGGAAGCGGTGGGTGTTCCATGAGTCGTAGGGCCAAGATCGCGTGCTACGCGGTGATGGTCGTGCTGGCCGTACCGTTCGTGTTCCCGACCTGGTGGATGATCACGGCGTCGCTGCTGCCGGCCAACGAGGTGCTCGCGTACCCGCCGAAGCTGTTCCCGAGCCAGCCGCGGTGGGAGAACTACCGCACCGCGTTCACGGACTTCCCGTTGGCGCGGCAGTACTTCAACAGCCTGTACATCGCCGTGCTCGTCACGCTCGGCACGATGTTCTTCTCCTCGCTGGCCGGGTACGCCTTCGCGCGCATCCGGTTCCGCGGCGAGAAGCTGTTCGCGTTGATCCTCATCGGACTGATGGTGCCGAGCGAGGTCACGATCATCCCGCTGTTCCGGGTGGTCGACGACCTCGGCCTGACCAACACGCACTGGCCGCTGATCGTCGTCCCGATCTTCGGCGCGCCGAGCGTGCTGGCGACGTTCGTGATGCGCCAGTTCTTCATCACCATCCCGGGCGAACTCGAAGAAGCCGGACGGCTCGACGGCCTGTCGCGGTTCGGGCTCTACCGGCGCGTCGCCCTGCCGATCGCCAAGCCCGCGCTCGCCGCGGTCGCCATCTTCACGTTCCTCAACACGTGGAACTTCTTCCTCGAACCGCTGGTGTACCTGACCGACAAGGACATGTTCACGCTGCCGGTGGCGCTGACGCAGTACATCGACGTCTACGGCGGCCACCTCTGGAACGTCCAGCTCGCCGCCGCGACCACCACGGTCGTGCCGGTGCTGGTCGTCTTCATCATCGCGCAACGCCAGTTCGTCGAAGGGCTCGCCCAGAGTGGGCTCAAAGGCTAGCGGAGCTTTCACGGGAAAGCTGCGTCCGGGGAAGGGCGACGGTGAAGGTCGATCCGGTGTCCACCTCGGATGCCACGGTCACCGTGCCGCCGTGAGCCTGCACGAGGTGGCGCACGATGGCGAGGCCGAGACCGCTGCCGCCGGTCTGGCGGCTGCGGGACTTCTCGGCCCGCCAGAACCGGTCGAACACGTGCGGCAGGTCCTCGGCGGCGATCCCGGTGCCGGTGTCCGCCACAGCCAGCGTGACGGTGTCCACAGTGGACGATACGTGGATCGTCACGCGGCCGCCGGGCGGGGTGTGCCGGACCGCGTTCGTTACCAGGTTGCCGACGATCTGGCGCAGCCGCACCGGATCGGCGTCGAGCCCGGTGGAGCCGGCCGCTTCGACCGCGAGCGTCACGCCGGCCGCGGCGGCCCGGTCGGCGTGCGCGGCGGCGACGTGGCCGGCCAGCTCGGCGGCGTCCACCGGCTCCGGGTGCAGCCGCAGCCGGCCGGCGTCGGCCGCGGCGAGGTCCTGCAGGTCCTCGACGATGTGCTGCAGCAGCACGGTTTCTTCGAGCAGCGACGTCGACAGCGCCCGGTCGAACGGCAGGTGCCCGTCCTCGGCGGCCTCCAGCCGGCCGCGGATGACGTTGAGCGGGTTGCGCAGCTCGTGGGCGATGTCGCTGACCATCGCCTTGCGCTGCTCCTCGATGCGTTCGCGGCGCGCGGTGAGGTCGTTGAACGCGGCGGCGAGGTAGCCGACCTCGTCGCGGGACTTCACCGGCGCCGGCCGGTCCTGCTGCGCGGCCTCGGTCAGCGCGCGCAGCGGCCGCGACAGCCGCCGGGCGACCAGCACGGTGATCGCCGCGGCCAGCACCAGCACGCCGCCGGTCACCGCCAGGATCCGCGTGAGGTTCTCCTGCGACAGCGTGAACGTCGGCAGCTGCGACCCGCCGGGGCCGAGCGTGAAGAGCAACGCGGGCGGCGCGACGAACGGCGTCAGCTGCGCGCGGCGGGCGGAGTCGACGCAGGCGCGGCTGGGGCCCTGGTCGGCGACGCCGAGCGCGTCGAAGTCGAGGCCCAGTTTCACTTCCTCGGCGCCCTGGGCCCGCAGACAGCGGTTCACGGCCTCGTCGAGGCTGTCGAGCGCGGCCTGCTCGGTCGGCGTCGGGGTGGCCAGGTCGTAGATGCCGCACTTGGCCGCGAAGTAGCGGGCGGCGAGCGGGTCGAGCCCGGTGAGCTGCGGCCGGCCGCTCGCCCCGGCGCGCACCTGGCTGGGGAAGCCGAACGAGGTGAGGCACGCGGCGGCCTTCCGCGCCAGCCCGTCGAGGTCCTCGCGCTCGGCCGCGGGCAGGCGGAACGGGCCCGCCGCGCGCGGGTCGATGCCGCTGGTCCCGGCCTGGGGCAGCAGCACCGGGTCGACGTGCAGCGGGTCGACCGACGCCGTCGCCTTCACCGGGAGGGTGACCGGCTCGCCACCGGAGTCGCCGAGGACCCGCCGGTCGAGGGTGGTCAGCACGATCCGGCGGCCGGTGCCCGCGGACAGCTCCCGCAGCCGCGGGCCGACCTGGTCCCACGTGTGGTTGGCCGCGGCGAAGCCGATCAGCTCGGTGTAGATGGTCGCGTCGCCCGACAGGGCCTGGCCCTGCTCCTGCTGGATCGCGCGGGTCGTGGTCTGCACGGCCAGCCACGCGGTCGCGGCGATGGAGCCCAGCGCGATCAGCAGGGAGACCGCCGTCAGCCGGACGACGAGACTGCGCCGGAGCGGAAAGCTACGCGTCATTTTCCGCCGTCAGCTTGTACCCCACGCCGAAGACGGTACGCAGGTAGACGGGCTTCTGGGGGTCGGGTTCGAGCTTCTTGCGCAGGTTGAGGACGTGGACGTCGATGATGCGGGTGCTGACGAACCGGTCGTCGCCGCGGGTCAGCTCCAGCAGCTGGCGCCGGGTGAACACCCGCCCCGGCTGCCGGATCAGCGTCTCCAGCAGCTGGAACTCGCCCGGCGTCGTCTCGACCGGGCGGCCGTCGACCGACACCTCGTGCCGGACCGGGTCGAGCCGCAGGGCGCCGGCCCGCAGCGCCGGGTCGGGCGGCTCGCTGCGCGCCGACGTCCGGCGCAGCAGGGTGCGGACGCGGGCCATCAGCTCGCGCGGGCTGTAGGGCTTGGTCAGGTAGTCGTCGGCGCCCAGGTCGAGGCCCAGGAGCAGGTCCTCCTCGGTCGCGCGGGCGGTGAGCATCAGCACCGCGACGTCGGACTCGCCGCGCAGGATGCGGCAGACGTCCAACCCGTCGACCTTGGGCATCATCACGTCGAGGACCAGCAGGTCGGGCCGTTCGCGGCGGGCCTCGTCGAGGGCCGCGCGGCCGTCCGGGGCCAGCACGACGGTGTGACCTTCGCTCTCGAGGTAGAGCCGGAGGACCTCGGCCTGCTTCTCGTCGTCCTCGGCGACCAGTACACGTGCGCACACGGCGTCGAGGTTAGGCGTCCTGACACCGTCACCACCGCATCCTGACCGGATCTTCATACCTTGAGGGCACGAGCCAGGTCTTTGTCAAAGTGTTGACCCGGGGCTCGGTGACCGGCAAAGGTCGGATGACAGCTCTGGGAGGCACGGTGCGATACAAGTTCACGGCGGCACTGGTCGCGACGGCGGTGATCGGGGCGCCCGTCGTCGCTTCGGCGGCTCCGACAACGTTGTCAACGCTGGTGGGGGACCCGGCGGCCTACGTCGACCCGCTGATCGGCACGGGGAGCGGCGGCAGCTCGGTCGGTGAGATCAACAACTTCCCCGGGCCGGCGGCACCGTTCGGGATGATGCAGTTCTCGCCGGACACCCAGGGCGCGTACGCCGGCTACCAGTACCACGCCGACCGGATCCGGGGGTTCAGCCTCGACCACGCCTCCGTCGGCTGCAACGCGTTCGGCGACGTGCCGATCCTGCCGGTCACCGGCGACGTCGGCAGCGCACCCTGGGACCGCACCGAGCACTTCGCCCACGACGGCGAGCAGGCCGAGCCCGGCTACTACGCCGTGACGCTCGCCGACTCGAACGTCCGCGCCGAGCTGACCGCGACCACCCGCACCGGGCTCGCGACCTTCACCTACCCGGCGGGCTCGACACCGCAGGTGCTGGTCAAGGGCGGGGCCAGCCTGGCCGGGAACTCCGCCGCGACCGTGAAGATCACCGGGGACCGCGAGGTGAGCGGCTCGGCGACCACCGGCAACTTCTGCGGCAAGGGCAACCACTACACGGTCTACTACGACATCACCTTCGACCAGCCGTTCACCGCGCACGGAACGTGGGACGGCTCGTCGGTGCAGCCGGGCACGGACAGCGTCGACTCGCCGCGGGCGGGCGCGTACCTGACGTTCGGCTCGGGGACTGTGCACGCGAAGGTGTCGATGTCCTATGTGGGCGTCGACGGCGCGAAGGCCAACATGGCCGCGGAGGTGCCGGGCTGGGACTTCGCCGCGGTCCGGAAGTCCACTCGCGACAAGTGGGCGCGGGCGCTGGGCAAGATCCGCGTCGCCGGTCGCGACACCGCGCAGCTCAAGACGTTCTACACCGCGCTGTACCACTCGCTGCAGCACCCCAACACGTTCGACGACGCCGACGGCCGCTACATCGGCTTCGACAACCAGGTCCGGACCCTCCCGCAGGGACGGCACCAGTACGCGAACTTCTCCGACTGGGACACCTACCGCTCACTCGCGCCGCTGCACGCCATGTTGTTCCCGAAGGAAGCCAGCGACATGGCGCAGTCGCTGACCAACGACGCCGTGCAGGGCGGCTGGTGGCCGCGCTGGCCGATGGCGAACGGCTACACGGGACAGATGACCGGGGACAGCTCGGTCGCGCTGATCTCGAACCTCTACGCGTTCGGCGCGCGCGACTTCGACGTCAAGACGGCGTTGAAGTACCTGGTCAAGGGTGCGACTTCGGTCGACGGAACGCCGGGGGCGTACCAGGAACGGCGAGGTATCGCGGACTACGTCGCCCGCGGGTACCTGCCGAACAACGACGCCTCACGCGGCGACCACGCCCGCGTCGGCGCGTCGATCACCCTGGAGTGGGCGATCGACGACTTCGCGATCGCGCAGTTCGCGCAGGGGATCGGCGACCGCGACGTCGCGCGTGAGTTCACCGAGCGCGGCCAGAACTGGCAGAACATCTTCAACCCGCTGACCGGGTACCTCCAGCCGCGCGGGCAGGACGGCCGCTTCCCGGACGGCCCGGCCTACGTCCCGCCGCCGCCCGGCAAGTTCGGCCAGGACGGGTTCGACGAGGGCAACGCGGCCCAGTACACGTGGCTGGTCCCGCAGGACCCGGCCGGGCTGGTGACGGCGATGGGCGGCCCGGCGGCGGTCGCGTCCCGGTTGGACACCTTCTTCCAGAAGCTGAACGCCGGCCCGAACGAGCCGTACATGTGGGCGGGCAACGAACCCGACTTCGGGGTGCCGTGGCTGTACAACCACGTCGGGCAGCCGTGGAAGACGCAGCAGGTGGTCCGCGAGATCGCGACGACGCTGTTCAACGCCACCCCGGACGGCGAGCCGGGCAACGACGACCTCGGCGCGCAGTCGTCGTGGTACGTCTGGGCCGCGCTCGGCATCTACCCGGCCACGCCGGGGACGCCGGACCTGGTCGTGCACAGCCCGATGTTCGAGCGTGCTCTTCTGAGCCTGCCCGACGGGCGGACGCTCGACATCCGCGCGCCCCGGGCGCCCGCGACGTACGTCCACTCGTTGTCGCTGAACGGCCGGGACTGGAACCGGACGTCGCTGCCGGTCGGCACCGCGCGCGACGGCGGGCGGCTGGACTTCTCGCTGGTGTCCACTCCGGACAAGCGGTGGGCGGCGGACTCCACGCCACCGTCCTACCGGGACAGTGAGAAGCCGTTCCTGGCCTCGGCGGCCAACCAGGTCGTCGTCCCGCCGGGGAGCACCGGGGAAGCGACCGTGAGCGGACAACGGCTCGGCGGGCACGACCGCGTGCTCGACCTGACCACGCAGGCGCCGTCCGGCATCTCGGTGACCGGGCCGCGGCAGCTGCGGCTCGACGACCGGACCGGCAGCGGTTCGGCGGAGCTGACGGTATCGGTGGCCGCCGGCACCCCCGAGGGCTACTACCAGGTGCCGGTGACCGTCCGCGGCGGCTCGACCACCGTGTCGTCGTCGGTGATCGTGCTGGTCGCGCCTCCGGGCGGCCTGGCGGCGGCGTACTCGAACGTCGGCATCTCGGACGACGGTGACACCGGGTCGGCCGACATCGACGGCGCCGGGAACAGCTTGTCGCGCCAGGCTTTGGCGTCGGCCGGGCTGGTGGGCGGTCAGCGGGCTTCGGCCGTCGGCACGTCGTTCGTGTGGCCCGCGGCGCCGGCGGGACGGCCGGACAACGTCGTCCCGGCCGGACAGACGATCAAGCTCTCGGGGACGCGGTTGTCGTTCATCGGCACGGCTTCCAACGGCGACCACCGCGCGTCGGCGACGGTGACGTTCACCGACGGCACCACCGCGGCCGCCGACCTGTCCTTCGGTGACTGGGTGTTCCCGGGCGGCGGCACGGACCCGGTGTTCGGCAACACGCTGGTGGCCCGCACGGACCACCGCAACTCCCCGGGCGGCCCGGGCGGCGGGGCGTCGATCTACGCGACGACGCCGTTCGACGCCCCGCCCGGGAAGCAGATCGCGTCGGTGACCCTGCCTTCCGACGGCAACCTGCACGTGTTCGCCCTCGGCCTCGCCTGACGGGTGGGCGTCAGGCGGCTTGCTGGGCGTTGTAGACGTTGATCGCCGCGTCGCCGAAGTGCGGGCTGCGTTCCTCGTCGGAGTTGTCGTCGGAGTGGTAGCTCACGTTGCCGACGAGGTAGCCCCAGCCGCGGGACAGCTGCAGGTCGTCGAGCCAGGGGCCGCCGCTGGCGCCGTGGCCCTGGTCGCAGTGGATCGCCTCCTGGTCCGGCTGGAACGGCCAGATCCCCGGGCGCCACGTCGTCCCGGTGCAGTAGCGCAGCTGCTGGCCGGTGATGCCGGTGCGGGCCGGGTGCGTGTCGAACGGGTAGCCGAACTCGTAGACGGTCCAGTCGTAGCCCTGGCCGAACTTGTAGCCCTGCCAGCCGGTCACGTTGGCGACGCTGACGCCATTGCGTGGCCAGAGCGTGATGGCCGCGAAGTCGTAGTCGCTGTCCTTGCCGTCGAAGTAGCCGTTCGGCGTCGACACCGACTTCCAGCTCCACCGGCCCAGCGGCTCACCGGAACCGGCGTAGTCCGGGACGAAGACGAAGTTGCTGTACCAGTGCTTCGCGCCGTCGGTGACGCAGTGCCCGGCGGTCCAGATCATGCTGCGGTTGGTGGAGTTGATGACGCTCGCGGTGCACTGGTGGCCGCCGTCCGGCTCGTCGAAGTACAGCTTGCCGACGGTCGTCGCGGGCATCTGGCCGTGCGCGGTCCAGACCTGCGACTGGCTGAGCGAAGTCAGCGCGCCCGGGGCCTGGGGCACGGTTTTCGCCACCGCCGCGCCCGGCGCCGACCGCGCGGGCAGGACGTGCGACTGCGGCTCGGATCCGTGCTGTTCCCGCGGGATGTCGGCCGGCTTGGCCGCGGCCATCCGTTCCGGCGTCCACGAGCTGAGGACGTCCTTTTCGGCCGTGGCCGACTGGAGAACCACCGCGGCCGACGCTTTGCCCGGCACCGCCGGCGTTCCCGCGTGCGCCGTGCCGTGGACCAGCAATCCCCCGAGCGCCACGACGGCGGCGACGCCTGCCCATCTTCTCACTTGGCACCTCCCCGTTCCGGGCGGTGGTTCCGCCCGGCAGCCAGCCTCCCGCCGCACGGCGGGGCGGCGACACTGGACCTTGGAGTTGCGCCGTTCAGGGCAGACCGGGCGGGGCCGGGCGGGCGCGGAGCAGGCAGGCCACCGACCCGGCCTGCAGCCGCGACTCGACGCGCAGCTTGATCAGGACGTTGCTGACGTGGAACTTCACGGTGCGCTGGCTGATGTCGAGCCGCCGGGCGATCCCGCGGTTGGACAGGCCGTGGCCGAGCAGGCCGAAGATCTCGCGCTCCCGCCGGCTCAGCCGCTCGACGCGTTCGAAGACGCCGTCGTTCATCTGTTCCCCCTCTGCTCGCACCGAGAAGAGGGGGAACGCGCGGGTGCAGATACTCAGCCGGGCGAGCCGGCGGCGCAGACCGTGATCGGGGCCGCGTGCGCCGGGTCGAGCGCGTTGCGCACGAGGTGCCAGACGTTGAGGTCGTAGGCCTCGCCGATGTGGCCCACCGGGTCGAACGGGCAGAAGTCCTGGACGTACTGGTTCCGCACGCCGGGCTCGCGGACGAACGACGTCTCGGTCGGCGTCACCAGCTCGTCGTAGCGGGAGGTGATGATCGTGTAGCCGATGCCCGGCTGCGCGACCGGGCCCGTGTTCAGGGCGACGATCGCCGCGCCGCCGTCCAGTTCGTCGGCGAAGATCGGGAGGCCGATGGTCTTGACGATCGTGTCCCACGTGCTCTTGCCGAGCAGCGTGTAGGCCAGCGTCAGGAGGCCGGACGCGTTCGCGCCGTGCGTCGGCGGGGCGATCGCGACGACCTGGCCGAGCTCGCTCTGGATGCCCTGCATCTTGGCGAGGTACAGCGACTGGAGGCCGCCCTCGGAGTGCCCGACGACGTCGACCTTGGCCGCGCCGGTGGCCGCGCGGACCTTCTCGACGAAGGCCTTGATCTCCAGCGACGACTCCGCGACCGGCTTCAGCCCGCCGACGAACGGGAACTGCGGGTAGGCGCCGTAGGTGAGCGAGAACGTGCAGTAGCCGCGGGCGGCCAGGTCGGCCTGGAGGAAGTTGAGGTCCTCGTAGTAGGTGGCGAACGTGCCGTGGAGCAGGACGACCGGGTTCGGGTGGGCCGCGGACGGCCGGCAGCCGAAGTCGTTGTTCCCGCCGGCGGCCGCCTGGGCCGGGACGGCGGCGCCCAGCGTCAGCAGGCCCGCCAGGCCGATCGCGGCCAGCCATCGTTTCGTTCCCCGCGCCATTGCGAAGTCCCTTCGTCTGGTGGTGTGCACAGCATGCGCCGGTTGATCAACGCTGTCTGCTGGCAAAACGCGCAGAAACTTGCCGCGACCGTTTGTGCATGGTGACAATGTGGGGGTGGATGCCGTCGAGGCGCTCTTCCCGCGGTCGGGGGAGATCGCCGCCGCGATGATCGCCCGGTGCGCCGCCGAGATCCCGGCGTACCGGCTGCTGCCGGCGAGCGTGCTGGAGGGCGACCTGGTCGCCAACGCGCTGGCCGTGTTCGAGCTGTTCCTCACCACGGTGGCGGAGGGCCGCCGGCCGACCCCCGACGAGCTCGCCCTGCCGATCGCGTGGGGTGCGGAGCGGGCTCGGGACGGCTTGCCGCTGGAGGCCGTGCTGCGGATCTACCCGCTGGCCGCGAGCGTGGCGTGGGAGCAGGCGAGCGGCGACCGCGCGCTGCTCGGGGCGCGGATGCTCGACTTCCTCGGCGAGGTGATGCCGCGCGTCGCTGCGGCGTACCTGCGCGAGCGCGACGACCTCGACTGGGAGCGGCGCGAGGACCGGCAGCACCTCACGGCCAACCTGCTCGCCGGCCGGCCGGTGGGCCGCCGGGAGCTCGCCGAGGCGTACGACGTCGTGGTGTTCCACCTGCCCGCGCAGCCGGCCGCCGCGGGCTCGCGCGCGGCGACGGACCTGTTCCGGGCGGTGAGGTCCGATTTGGACAGTCAGCCGGGTGTGCTGGTGACGTTCAAGGGTGACGGCGGCGTGCTCCTGGTGCCGGCCTCGGCGTCCGCCGACGAGGTGGCGGCCCGGGTGGACCGGGTCTGCGGCCGCCCCTGTGTCGCGGCCACCGCCCGCGCTTCGACGCACGCTCGCATCCCCGCCGCGCACGCCTCGGCGTCGGAAATCCTTGCGCTGGCGGAGAACCTGGGCCGGCCGCCACGGCTCTACCGGCTGGCCGACCTGGCCATCGAGTACCAGATCGCCCAGCCGAGCCCGGCGCGGGAAGCGCTGGCCGCGGTGCTGGCGCCGCTGGCGGACCACCCGCACTTGATCGACGCCCTGCGTGCGTTCGTGACGTCGGGGTACAACCGCGGCGAAGCGGCTTCGGCGTTGAGCATCCACCGCAACACATTGACGTACCGGCTGGGGCGCATCCAGCTCATCACGGGCTACGACGCGACGCAGCAGGCGGACGCCCGCCACCTGGCCGCCGCGATGACGGCTCACGACATCGTGCGCCGGAACGGGTGAATCCCACGGGATAACGCTTGGGTCGCGTTCTCGCGGATCCGTTGCGGATCGGCGCGGGCGGCCGATTCCAGGGGGCGGACACGGAAGAAGTTGATTCCCATGAAAGCCGCCGGAGTTCTCGTCGCCGTCCTGATCGGAACGTGCGCCGCCGCGTGCGGGGTGCCGTCGGTGGTCGGGGTGCCCGTACCCGTCGCCGTGACGCCGGCGCCGGCCACCACGGCTGTCGTCGCGGTACCGGCGCCCCCGCAGACGGTCTACGTGCCGCAGCCCGCCTATGTGGCCCCCACGGACACCGCGGAGGCGCGCACGGTGGTCGCGTACTACGACGCGATCAACCGCCGCGACTTCGCCACGGCGTGGTCGCTCGGCGGCAGCCGCATCGCGGGCGGTGGTGGCTACACGAAGTACGTCAACGGTTTCGCGACGACGTCGTGGGACACGCTGACCGTCACGGACGTCCGCGGGAGCACGGTTTCCGTTGTGCTGTCCGCCGTCCAGACCGACGGAAGCATCCGGAGGTTCGCGGGCACCTACACGGTTTCCGGCGGCGTCATCACCGGCAGCCACATGACCCGGACGAAATGAGCCAGCCCATGCGTCTTTTCCGAGCCACCGCCGCCCTTTCCGCCGTACTCGCGCTGGCCGCGTGCGGACTGCCGCGGACGATCTCCGGCCAGCCCGCGGTGTCCACAGTGGTCACGACAGCGCCGAGCACGCCGACGGTCACCGTGGCCCCGCCGCAGACGGTCGTCGTCCAGCCGCCGCAGACCGTCGTCGTCACGCCGAAGGGTGCTTCCGCGCAGTGGTACGCCCAGCCGAGCTGGATCGCCGCCCAGCCTTGGATCACGATCACACCGGCGGTGGGGCAGACGCCGTGTCAGTGGCTTCATGCGCGTGGATACTCTTATGCGCAGGCCTATGCCGCTTGGGCGCAGAACGGTTATCCCGCGAGCTGGTCCGCCACCAATGATGGCTATCCCTGCCAGAAGTCTTACGGCATGCAGCATTAGGTTCGCTCGTTCGCCAAGTCGGTGCCCGCCGCTCGCCGCTGACCCACCCACGCGCGGACCACCTCCGCCAGCACCGACAACGGCAGCGGCCCACCTCCGAGCACCACGTCATGGAAGTCCCTCAGCGAAAACGCATCCCCCAGCGCCTCCGCCGCGAACCGGCGCAGGCGCAGGATTTCCAGCCGGCCCGTCATGTACGCCAACGCCTGGCCCGGGCACTCGATGTACCGGTCGGTCTCCGACTGGACCTCCACCTCGCTCAGCACCGTGTGCGTCCGCAGGAACCCGACGCACTGCGAACGCGTCCAGCCCAGCGCGTGCAGACCCGTGTCGACCACCAGCCGCGCCGCTCGGACCGAGTCCTCGGCCACCATGCCCAGCCTCATCAAGTCGCTCGAAAACAAGCCCATCTCGTCGGCCAGCCGCTCCGCGTACAGCCCCCAGCCCTCGGCGTACGCCGTCACCGGGGCTATTCGGCGCAGCAGTGGCAGGTCCGTCAGCTCCTGGGCGAGCGAGACCTCGAAGTGGTGGCCGGGCACCGCTTCGTGGAACGCCACCGTCTCGGCGATGAACCGGTCGCGCGTGCGGACCTCGTGCGTGTTGGTGAAGTAGGTTCCCGGGCGCGAGCCGTCGAGGGCGGCCGGCAGGTAGTACGCCGGGGCGGCTACCGGTGCGTCGGCCTCCGGGACCGGCCGGACGACGCACTCGGTGGCCGGCCTGCGGTGGAACCACTCCGGGGCCGCCGCCGTCGCCCTGGCCACCGCCGCCCGGGCCGTTTGCAGCATCTCCTCCGCGTCGCGCCAGCGGAGGCTGTCGTCGGTGCGCAAGCGGCGGCGCACCTGGGCCGGGTCCGTCAGCCCGAACTCGCGGCCGCCTATCTCCGCGTACTCGGCATCGAGCCCGGCCAGCACGTCGAGCCCCAGCCGGTGCAGCTCCTCCGGAGAGTGGCCCGTGGTCGTGTGCATGCGCGCCAACGCCGCGTAGTGCGCCGCGCCGTCCTCCAGCCAGCGCAGCCCCGGCCGGTCGTCGGGACGGCCGTGCCCGACGACGTCGGCGGCGAGGAACTCCCGGTACCGCGTCAACGCGGGCCGGACGGCCTCCGCGACCAGCCGGTCACGGCGCTCGCCGCGGTCGCCGGTCAGCGGCTGGGCGAACAGCTCGTCCTGCGCGAGGTACCGGTCCAGGAACGCGACCGCGTTGCGCGCGTTGCGGTCGACCGGCGTCCGGCCCGCGCGCAGGCCGTCCCCTTGGCGCCGCGCCAGCGCTTCGTAGAACGCCGGGAGCCCCGCCAGCCGGGTCAGGTAGTCCTCCTCGGCCTGTTCGCCGGCCGGGGTGAGCTGCGGCAGGAACGCCAGGTGGCTGATGCCGGTGGCGAACATCGGGTCGGCGAGGGTGAACTCGACGACCCGCGCGTCGAGCTGGGTGAGCACGGCTTCCGCCTGCTGGACGACCACCCCGAGCGTCACCCGGTCCGCGTCCGCCGACGCCCGGGCCCGCGCGAGGACGCCGGCGGCCCGCTCGCGGATCCGGGCGTGCCCGGCTTCGGAAGGGTCGGGCAGCTGCGCGTCATGCCCCGGGACGCCCACGAAGGTCGCCTCGAGCGGCATCAAGGTGCCCAGCACGTCCAGCAGTTCGTCCGCGAGCGCGGCGGCGGAGGTCATCGCCCCATTCTGTCGGCAAACGAGCGGGGCCGGGAGCTGGTCGCTCCCGGCCCCGCCGGTAGCTGCTTGATCACCCGGCTCTGCATCTGCGGCGGTCGCGACGACCTGCTGGCCACGTTGTCGACAGCCCGGCGCGCGCATCGACGTGTGCGTCGAGCGGAGATGCACGCGGTGATGGCAGAACTGGTGGTGGCAGCGAAACCGGTAACGCTGAACGCGGGACAGCCAGCTGGGCCCGACGACTCTGCTGTCCACGGTGTGCGCCTGGAGGGCGCGGAGATCCGGTGCGAACCTCCGCGCCCCGTGCGACGAGCCACCGTGCCACCGGCTGCCCGCCTGGGTCCCTGCTCCGACTTCACCGTCTTGACACCCGGAACCCGTGCGTCGCACTCTCGTGCGCTCCGCACCTATACCAGGGTCTTAATTCGAAGGGAATACTGGTATATACCGTAATTAGAGCTCGATTAGCGCTCTGAGCTGCGGAAACTTCTAATTTGTCATTCGGTTGGTGGACAGCACTCTGGACACCTCGCTGAGCCTTGGACGCATTCTTCGCTTGATACGTGCGTCTCGGCGAACCAGGGTGAGAGTATCGGATCGTCCCCGCCCGTGAGGTGCCGCTGAGGCCGGGGAACGCCCGGCGTTGAGTGCCACCTCGTGCCGTGCGTGAGATCCGGCGTCTCCGACTTCACCGACTCGACCGTCGCCCGGGCACCTCGAGGCGCTGCAATCCCTGGAGCGTTTGATCATGTTTCCTAGACAGCATCAGCCGTGCGCGCGCATCGCGGGAGACTCGTCCATCACGACCGTGGGCGGCGTCGCTCTCCTCGTGATCGTGGTTTCGGCCATCTTCGGGGCGCACCTGTTCGGCGAGGAGCAAGAGCCCGTCCTGCTCTTGCTCCTCGCCAGTACTGGTGCGTCGGCAGGCCTCTCCATGAGCGGGCCGCTGATTGTGCTCAACCTGCGATTCCGTCGATTCAGGTTGGGTATCGAAGCGGTGGGTGACATATGACTCTTCCTGCGGCGGACCGTCGGCCGTGGAGCAGGCGTCCAATGAAACGCGACAACCTCCGGCTTCAGCCCATTCTGACCGGGCGCGTTCGTGAGACCTTCACTTCAACCGAGCGAGTGGTGCTCAGGCCGGATGAACTGACGTTGGCGACGGTGTCTGAATTTGTGGCGATGCTCCGGTTGGTATTGGAGAAGTCCGGCTTGACCGCGGGGCAGGTCGCGGCGAAGACGACGATCGCTCGGAGTTCCGCGTACAACCTCGTGTCCGCTACGCGGACCGGCCTGCCGGTCGATCCTGTGCAGGTGCGGCTGTTCGTGCGTGGGTGTGGCCTGCGTCAGGACCAGGTTGACGCGGTCATGCGTGCGTGGGCGCGACTGAGCGTCGACAATCGCCGGCGGAGGGACGGGAGCTCGGCGAGATCCGAGCAGTCGCCCTTGCCGAAAGATCTGGGGGTCGACGAATGCATGGAGGAGATTCGGCGACTCCGTGCCGCGGGCGATCACGTTGTGGCAGCAGCATGGGCGCGGAGACTGACCGGAGCCCTGTTGGCCGAGCGTGCTCAGCTCGACGCCTGAAAGAAACCGGGCCGGGAGCTTTCCGCTCCCGGCCCGGTCACCGATCAGGTCAAACTCGAACAAGGTCTCGCGTCAGGATCCTTCGCCCCGCCCGGCACCCACCGCACGTTCGCGAACGACGCCTGGAACGCAGCGTCGGTGTACACGAGGAACGGTGTGTTGATGTGCTCGAAGTCCAGCCCGTTGTTGAAGCAGGACAACGGGATCTTGACCGTCGTCTTCGGGCCGCCCGCCAGGTCGGTGAACAGCTTCGTCGCGTTCACCTCCGAGAAGCACGGGTAGACGCAGTGCATGCTGATCACCGTGCGGTTGACCGGCGCCTGCTGCACGGTCGTGTCGAACTCCAGCGCCCCGTCCGCGTTCAGGTAGCTGCGCAGGTCGTTCGTGCCCGCCGTGTTCTGCATGTAGAGCTGCGCCGCTCCGGTACCCGTCCAGGTCGCCTTCAGGCCGTCGCCCTGCACGTTGACGTCCGTCGGGACCGTGGTGATCTCCGGGTGCGAAGCCGTGCCGTCCGGGCCGATCACGGTGCCGCCCCAGTTCGAAGCCGAGCCGATCTGGCTGGTGTACGGCGGCACGTCGGTGCGGTCGTAGATCGACAGGTCCTCGGTCGCGGTCCCGCCGCCACCGGTCGACCCGCACGACGCCGGGCCCGGGGTCTCGTCCAGCTGGCCGATCGTGACGCGCTGGCCGCTCTTCAGGCCGTACCCGAGCTTGAACAGCGGGTCGTAGTCCGGCGACCACGGGTTGAGCGGCGACTGGCACGCGCTCTTCGGCCACGAGTACGACAGCGTGCCCTGGTAGCCCGTGCCGTCCTTGCCCTTGACCAGCATGTCGGCGACGCCGCCGCCCTCGGTACCGGGCAGCCAGGCCGCCACGAACGCGTCGGAGCGGTTGATCTCCTTGTTCATGTACAGCGGGCGGCCGCCGACGTACACGGTGACGACCGGGGTGCCCTTGCCGCTGACCTTGTCCAGCACGGCCAGGTCCTCGGGGTAGAGCTTCGACGCCTCGAGGGTCTTGCGGGTCAGGTCGCCGACGCCCTCGGCGTACGGCGTCTCGCCGATGACCGCGATGACGGCGTCGTAGCCCTTCGGGTCGACGTTCCCGGCGGCGTCGAAGGTGACGTTGGCGTCGCCGAGGTCCTGCTTGATGCCGGACAGGATCGAGGTGGCGTTGGGGAAGTCGGCGTTGGTGTTGCCGGTGCCCTGCCAGCTCAGCGTCCAGCCGCCGGTCTGGTTCTGGATGTTGTCGGCGCTCTTGCCGACCACCAGGACCTTCGACGTCGGCTTCAGCGGCAGCACGTTGCCGTTGTTCTTCAGCAGTGTCTGCGACTCGCGCGCGGCGTCGCGGGCCAGCCAGTTGTCCTTCAGCGCCTCGTCGGAGTTCGCGTAGGAGCGGTCGGAGGGCTTCTGCGACTCGAAGAGGCCGTCGCGCAGCTTGACGCGCAGGATGCGGGTGACGGCGTCGTCGATCCGCGACATCGGGATCTGGCCGCTCTGCACCTGGGCGATCGTGTTGGTGATGAACGCCTTCCAGTCGGCGGGCACCATCACGATGTCGATGCCGGCGTTGATCGCCTGCGGGCACGAGGAGTTCGTGCAGCCGGTGACCTGGCCGATGCCGTTCCAGTCGGACACGACCAGGCCGTCGAAGCCCATCTTGCCCTTGAGGATCTGGTTCAGCGCCTTGTCGCTGCCGTGCAGCTTGCCCTCGTTGATGCCGAGGTCGGTGTTGGTCCAGCTGTTGAACGACACCATGACGGTCTGGGTGCCGGCGGCGAGCGCGCCGTAGTAGCCCTGGCCGTGGATGTTGATCATGTCGGCTTCGGACGAGGGGTTGACGCCCTGGTCCTGGCCCTTGAGGGTGCCGCCGTCGCCGATGAAGTGCTTGGCGGTGGCGATGACGCCGTTGTAGCCGATGCGCTTGGTGGCGCCGTCCTGGAGGCCGTTGATGGCCTCGAAGCCGTAGGAGCGCGTGATGCGCGGGTCCTCGGAGAAGCCTTCGTAGGTGCGGCCCCAGCGGTCGTCCTGCACGACGGCGAGGGTGGGCGAGAACGCCCAGTCCTGGCCGGTGGCGCGGATCTGCCGGGCGGTGGCGCCGGCGACGTCGCGCACGAGGCACGGGTCGTGCGCGGCGCCGAGCCCGATGTTGTGGGGGAACACGGTCGCGCCGTAGACGTTGTTGTTGCCGTGCACCGCGTCGATGCCCCAGATGACGGGGATCTTGGTGCGGCTGGTCTTCGAGGCGTTCCAGTAGGCGTCGGCGAGGTTCAGCCAGTCCTGCTGGGTGGCGTGCTTGTTGCCGCCCGGCCACGCGCCGCCGCCGTTGAGGACGGAGCCGATGGCGTACTGCTTGACCTCGTCGGGGGTGATCGAGGTGATCTCGGGCTGCGTCATCTGCCCGACCTTCTCCTCGAGGGTCATCCCGGAGAGGATCTTGGCGATGCGCGCTTCGTCGTCGGCCTTGCCCTTGAACCGGCTGTCGACCTTCGGCCAGTCGGCGAGGGTGGGCAGGCTGTTCTCGATCTTGGCGCAGCCGTCCTTGTCCTTGGCCGGCTGGCCGATGACGGGCTGCGGCGAATCGGCGGCTTGGGCCGGGATCGCCTGCGCGGCCCCGCCGAGCAGGCTCAGGCTCATCAAGGTGACGAGCGAACTTCGGCGCGCACGGACCCACGCGCGGGATCTTCTGGCCATGGTCTGGTCCATTCTGCGATGAACGGCGGACCGGCCGATCCTCACCGGGTGAGGGGAGTGTCGTCAATAGGTTTCGGGCTAGTTATTTCTCGACATAAAATAAGAGTCGCCCGGCGACGGGGTCACGTGCTGTCCTGCCTAATCGGTGCCGTGGTGAAAGGCAAGGGTGCTTGCGGGCAGGGGTTTTGCCCGCTCGTCGCCGGCCCTCGCCCGAGCCGTCCGGATCAGCCCAGCACCGAGCCCGGCAGTTCCTCGAAGATCAACCAGGTCCGCGTCGACCGCACCCCCTCCAGCGCCTGCAGCCGCTCCAGCACGACGTCCCGCAGCGTCTGGTTGTCCGGTGTCCGCACCAGCAGCAGGATGTCGAAGTCGCCACCCACCAGCGCCACGTGGTCGACGTACGGGATCTCGTGCAGGTCCGTGGCCATCGTCCGCCACGATGTCTGCTCCACCGTCACCATGATGTACGCCGACGTGCCCAGGCCCGCCCGGCGCGGGTCGATGCGCGCTCCGAACCCCTTGATCACCCCTTCCGCCAGCAGCCGCTCCAAGCGTGCGTACGCGTTCGTGCGCGAAATGTGCAGCTTCTCCGCCAGCGCGCGGACCGCCAGGCGGCCGTCCGCGGACAGCTCCGCCAGCATCGCCCGGTCGACCTCGTCGAGGGCCGGGGCCGTTCGTCCCGGAAGGCCGCCGTGAGCCAGCGCCCCGATGGACGTTTGGTCACCAGTTGGGCCCTCGAAAGGCCGTTTGTCGCTCATTTGGCCAACGCCTTGAACACACGATCAGCAAGAACCACCATCTCAGCATCATATGTCTGCGAGAGGTGGTGCCCGTGGAAACCCTGCTGCCGTCCGCGTCGCCGGTGCGGTTCGTCGCCGAGGACGGGACTCGCGTCGACCAGCACGGTGGCTACGCCGAGCCCGCGCGAGACCGCCTGAAGGCCGCCTACCGGCTGATGGTCCTTGGCCGCCGGTTCGACGTCCAGGCGACCGCCCTCACCAAGCAGGGCCGCCTCGCCGTCTACCCCTCCAGCGCCGGCCAGGAGGCCTGCCAGGTCGCCGCCGCGCTCGCGCTCCAGGACCAGGACTGGCTCTTCCCGACCTACCGTGACTCCGTCGCCCTCGTCGCGCGCGGCCTGAAGCCCGGCGAAGTCCTGACGCTCCTTCGCGGCGACGCGCACTGCGGCTACAACCCCGCCGAGACGCGCGTCGCGCCCCAGTGCACTCCGCTCGCGACGCAGACCCTGCACGCCGCCGGTCTCGCGCACGCCATGCAGCGACGCGGTGAAGACGCCGTCGCGCTCGCGCTCATCGGGGACGGCGCCACCAGCGAAGGCGACTTCCACGAGGCGCTCAACTTCGCCGCCGTCTTCAAGGCGCCCGTCGTGTTCTTCGTGCAGAACAACCGCTACGCCATCTCCGTGCCGTTCGAGAAGCAGAGCGCCGCGCCCGCGTTGGCGTACAAGGGGATCGGCTACGGCATGCGCTCGGAGCAGGTCGACGGCAACGACGCCGTCGCGGTCCTCGCCGTTCTCGACGACGCCGTGAAGCACGCCCGCGACGGCAAGGGCCCGGTGCTCGTCGAGGCCCACACCTACCGCATCGACGCCCACACCAACGCCGACGACGCCACCCGCTACCGCGACGCCGCCGAAGTCGCGAAGTGGCGCGAAGCCGACCCCCTCAAGCGCCTGGAGACCTATCTCGGGGACGCCTTGAGCCAGAACGAGGTCGAGCTCTGCCACGCCGAGGCCGAGGAGTTCGCCCAGTCCGTCCGCGACACCCTCAACGCCGACACCGAGCTCGACCCGATGTCCCTGTTCGACCACGTCTACGCCGAGCCGACCCGCCACCTCGAAGCCCAGCGGGCCGCCCTGCAAGCCGAACTGGAGGCCTGATGACGACCACGATGGCGCAGGCGCTCAACGCGGCCCTGCGCGACGCGCTCAAGGACGACGACCGCGTCCTCGTCTTCGGCGAGGACGTCGGCACGCTCGGCGGCGTCTTCCGCGTCACCGACGGCATCACCGCCGACTTCGGCGAGGACCGCTGCTTCGACACGCCACTGGCCGAGTCCGGCATCGTCGGGTTCGCCGTCGGGATGGCCATGGGCGGCTTCCGCCCGGTCGTCGAGATGCAGTTCGACGCCTTCGCCTACCCCGCGTTCGAGCAGATCACCTCGCACGTCGCGAAGCTGCGCAACCGCACCCGCGGCGCGCTGGAACTGCCGATGGTCATCCGGATCCCCTACGCCGGCGGCATCGGCGGCGTCGAGCACCACTGCGACTCCAGCGAGGTCTACTACACGCACACGCCGGGCCTGCGCGTCGTCACGCCGGGCACCGCGCAGGACGCCTACGACCTGCTGCGCGACGCCATCGAGTCGCCGGACCCGGTCGTCTTCCTCGAGCCGAAGGCCCGCTACTGGTCGGGCGAAGAGGTCACCTTCACCCGCAACGGTCCGGCCATGGACCAGGCCGTGGTGCGCAAGACCGGCAAGGACGTCACGCTCATCGCGTACGGCCCGATGGTCGCCACGGCCATGGAGACCGCCGAAGCCGCGAAGGACGAGGGCTGGGACGTCGAGGTGGTGGACCTGCGTTCCCTGAGCCCCTTCGACGACGAGACCGTGACGGCGTCCGTGCGCCGCACGGGACGCGCGGTGGTGGTCCACGAGGCCGCGGGCTTCGGCGGCTACGGCGCCGAGGTCGTCGCGCGCGTCACCGAGCAGTGCTTCCACCAGCTGCACGCGCCCGTGCTGCGCGTGACCGGGCTCGACATCCCGTACCCGGCGCCGAAGCTGGAGCGGCACACGCTGCCGGACGTCGACCGGATCCTCGACACGATCGCGCGCCTGCAGTGGAACGACACCCCGGTGGTGGCCGGTGCCTGACTTCCTGCTGCCCGACCTCGGCGAAGGCCTGACCGAGGCGGCGATCCTCAACTGGCACGTGAACGTCGGCGACACGGTCAAGGTCGACCAGATCGTCGTCGAGGTCGAGACGGCGAAGGCCGCCGTCGAGGTGCCCGTGCCGTTCGCCGGCGTGGTGTCCGCGCTGCACGGCGAGCCGGGGCAGCTGCTGCCGGTCGGCGCGCCGCTGCTGTCCGTCGGCGGGTTCGCCGAACCCGGCGTCACGACGTCGTCCGGCAGCGGGAACGTCCTCATCGGGTACGGCACCGCGCCGACGACCCGGCGCAAGCGCGCCCGCCGCGTCGAAGCGCCCGCGCCGAAGGCCAAGGCACCCGGGGTGATCTCGCCGTTCGTCCGGAAACTGGCCGCCGACAACGGGATCGACCTCGCGACGGTCACCGCCACCGGCGCGGACGGCATCATCCGCCGCGCCGACGTCGAGGCGGCGCTGAAGACGACGAAGCCCGTCGCGAAGGGCAAGCGGATCCCGCTGACCGGGGTGCGCAAGGCCGTCGCGGACAAGCTGACCACGTCGCGGCGCGAGATCCCCGAGGCCACGGTCTGGGTGGACGTCGACGCGACCGAGCTGGTCGCCGCGCGTGCGGCGCTGAACGCCAAGTCCGACCGGCCGGTCAGCCTGCTCGGGCTGATCGCGCGGTTCGCCGTCGCGGGACTGAAGAAGTTCCCGGAGCTGAACTCGCGCGTCGAAGGCGACGAGATCGTCCTGCTCGACGAGATCCACCTCGGGTTCGCCGCGCAGACCGACCGCGGCCTGGTCGTGCCGGTCGTGCGGGACGCGGGGGCGCTGTCGACGCGGGACCTGTCGGCGGCGATCGGCGACCGCGCCCGCACCGCCCGGGACGGCAAGCTCGCGCCCGCGGACCTCACCGGCGGCACGTTCACCGTCAACAACTACGGCGTCTTCGGCGTCGACGGGTCCGCGGCGATCATCAACCACCCCGAGGCCGCGATCCTCGGCATCGGCCGGATCATCGACCGGCCGTGGGTGGTCGACGGCGCGCTGGGCGTGCGGAAGGTCTGCGAGCTGACGCTGGCGTTCGACCACCGCGTCTGCGACGGCGGCACGGCCGGCGGGTTCCTGCGGTTCGTCGCCGACTGCGTGGAGTCGCCCGTCACCGCCCTCGGTGATTTGTAGACGCACCGGCCGCATTGGCCGGTGGTGACGGCCGTGGCACTTACAGTGTTCGCGTGACGACTCCAGCCCAGCACGACCGGGACCAGGCGGAAGCCCGCGTGGGCCGGCTCAAGCAGGACCTGCGGGCCGGGCTGGCGACCCCGCCCGCCGACGTCGAGGCGATGGACGAGCTCGTCGCGACGGCCCACCGGCTGCTCGACGCCGAAGTGGCGTTCGACGAGGCGAAGCACCGGCTCGCGAACGCCGAGCTGGAGTCGCGGCACGCGGCGACGCAGCGCGCGGTCGTGTACTTCGCGGCCGCGCCGGTGCTGGTGCCGCTGGTCGCCGCGGCGCTGGTGCTGTTCGACGTGCTGCCGCCGGTGTGGCTGCTCGCGCTGGTCCCGCTGTTCGCGGCCGGGCTGTGGATCGGCTTCGGCCCGGTCCGGCGCGTCGGCGACGTCATCCGCGAGCGGACGCGGGCGGCGTGGGCCGGGAGCGTCACCGCCGGGCTGCTGGTCCTCGCGCTGGTCCCGTGGTCCGGGGCGGTGGTCTGCACGATCCTGACGGCGCTGGGCGTCGCGGCCACGTGCGGGCTGCTGTGGCGGGAAAGCCGGATCCCGTGAGCCACGGCTACGCGACCTACGGCGACGACCCCGCGTTCGAGCAGGAGTACGTCGAGCCGGTCGACACCACGCGGCGCGACCTCGACGAGCTGTTCGCGGCGGTCGACGGGCTGCGCGCGGCCGTCGAGGAGACCGACGACCGCGTGCGCCAGGACGTCGCCGACCTGACCGAGCGGCTCGAGAGCGGCGGCGCGAACCGGGCCGAAGACCGGCTCGAGCTGCTGGGGCGGCGGCTGGACCGGCTGCAGCAGCAGGTCCAGGCCCTGGAGCGCGCGGTCCGCGTGTCCGACGGGGTGCCGCAGGTGAACCTCGACGACGTCGGCGCGGAGACACGGGCGCTCGCGGCCGAGGCGGCGCGCTGGGACGACCTGCACAAGGAGCTCGTCACGAAGGAACAGCGCGCGCGGTACTCCGACGAGATCTCGCGCCTTTCCTCGGTGCAGGCGGCGTTGTCCCGCTGCGACGCGGACTTGCTGGACGTCATGGGAGTCCTGGCTTCGACGGACCGCGCGTCGCGCGCCCGGGGCGACGCGGAGTCGTCGTTGCGGGCGTTGTCGACGCGGCGCCGGACGTTGCTGGACGAGGAGATCCCGGCGGCGGTCCAGGCGGCCGACCAGGCCGAGCTGGCGTTGCGCGAGGCGGACGCGGTGGAGGCGCGGGTCGTGCCGCAGCTGGAGCGGGCCGAGCGGGCGTGGCACGACCTGCAGGTGCGGCTCCGGACGCGGATCACGGACGCGCTGGGGTCGAACGCCCTGCTGCCGACGTGGTTCGGGCACGCGCTTGGGGTGGCGCCGCCGGCCGGGGCCGCCGGTGACGCGTGGATCCGCACGGCGGCGTCGGTGCTGGCGTACCGGGTGACCTTTGGGATCACCGACCCGGCGTTGCCGCTGGGCCCGCCGGCGGGCGAGGGCGCGGACACGACCGAGCGGCGGTGGACCTGGCGGGCGCGCCTGGAGTCGGATCTGGACGACCTCTCGCTGTAGGCCGTTCAGCCGCGCAGCGCCGCTTCCAGCCGGCGGTGCAGCTCGCCCGGGCGGGTCTTGCCCGGCTTGCCCGGCGGGAACCTCCGCAGGATCTCGCCCACCTCGGGCGGGGCCTGCGCCAGCGCCCACTCGATTTCCGCGTCCGCCGAACCACCTGCCAGCTCGCGGGCCAACGCCGCCTGCTGGGCCGCGCCGACGATGTGCTTCACCTGGTGCGGTGACTCCAGCGGGTGCAGGTAAGCGGCGCCGGCCGCGCCCACGGCGGCGCGTGCGGCCGCCGCGGCCGCCGGATCCGAAGCCTTGCTGGCCGCCAACGCCTCCCAGGCCGCGGTGCGCAGTGCCTTGGTGCGGGGACCGCCCGAGGCGAACTCCCGCGCCGCCGAGATCGCCGAAGCCGGACGTGGGTCGTCGGGAACCAGCGGCAGCACCCGCGCCGCGCAGTCGGCGGCCCAGCCGGTCAGCACCCGCAGTTCGTCGAGAGTCAGCTCCATGTGGGTGAAGCGTATCTTTGAAACCCCGGTTGAGGCTTTCAGACGGCGGCCGGCCGGCGGAGCGGCCGCCGCAAGCGGTTGAACAGCTTCGCGTTGTTCAACGCGAACACGCCCACCGTCTCCCCGTCCCGCTGCCACACCGCGGCGAACGACGGCGAAGCCGGGCCGCCGTCCACGAACGAAAGCGAGTCGCCCGGACGCGGGTGCCCGGCCAGCTGCAACGTCCCCGAATACTGGTCCGACCACACGTACCCGCTCGGCAGATAAGACCGCCCGCTGTGCCCGGCCAGCAGGTTCGCCACCGCGACCGGCGCCTGCTCCGACGCGTTCGTCCAGTGCTCGTGCCGCCGCCCGCCGAACCGCGCCACATCGCCGACGGCGACCACGGACGGCAGCGAGGTCACCAGCCCGGCGTCCGTGTGGACGCCGTCGCCGACCTTCAACCCCGAGCCCGCCAGCCAGTCGGTCGCCGGGACCATTCCGACGCCCGTCACCACGACGTCGGCCGGAACCAGCTCACCGGACGCCAGCTCGACACCGGCCGGGGAAAGTCCCGAAACCCGGACCCCGCAGCGCAGGTCCGTGCCGTGGTCGCGGTGCAGCCGGGCGCAGACCGCGGCCAGCTCGGGACCCAGCACCGGCGCCAGCGGGGCGGCCAGCGCTTCCAGGACGGTCACGTCCAGCCCCAGCGAACGGCACGTCGAGGCCACCTCGGCCCCGATGAACCCGGCCCCGACGACGGCCACGCGGGCCCCGGGCACCAGGGCGGCCCGCAACGCCAGCGCGTCGTCGACCGTCCGCAGCGTGTGGGCGCCCTCGAAACCCGGCAGCGTGCGGGCGCGGCCGCCGGTCGCGATGACGACGCCGTCCGCGTGCACCGAGCCGCCGTCCGACAGCAGGACCCGGCGGTGGGCCGGCTCCAGCGCCGTCGCCCGCACGCCGAGCCGGAAGTCCAGCGCGAGCGAGGCGAGGTCCCCGGCGTCGAGCAGCTCCAGCGACGCACGGGACGCCGTCCCGGCGAGGAAGCCCTTCGACAGCGGCGGCCGGTCGTAGGGCAGGTGCGCCTCCTCGCCGATCAGCACGATCCCGCCGTCGTACCCCTGCGCGCGCAGCTCCTGCGCCGCGCGGACCCCGGCGAGCGACGCGCCGACGACCGCG
Organism: Amycolatopsis sp. NPDC003865; assembly: GCF_053605345.1. Lineage (NCBI taxonomy): Bacteria > Bacillati > Actinomycetota > Actinomycetes > Pseudonocardiales > Pseudonocardiaceae > Amycolatopsis > Amycolatopsis sp. NPDC003865. The sequence continues at coordinate 194,156 of NZ_JBSGJA010000007.1, forward strand.
ATGCGCTTCACGCCGCGTCCTCGCCGGCCACGCCCTGGACGTAGACGACTCCGTCGTCGACCAGCACGGCGTAGGTGCGCACCGGGTCCTTCGCCGGCAGGCAGGTCGGCATGCCCGTGCGCAGGTCGAACAGCGCCGCGTGCAGCGGGCACTCGACGAAGCAGCCTTCGAGCCAGCCGTCGGCCAGGGAGGCGTCCTGGTGGGTGCACGTGTCGCCGATGGCGTACAGCTCGCCCTCCTCGGTGTGGAACACCGCGATGGCGGGCGGTCCGGGGATCCGGACGGACTCGCCGGGGGGCAGCTCGTCCACCGTGCACGCGCGAATCATGACGCCTCCGGTAGTTGCGCATGGGGGAACATCGACTGTGATACGCAACAAAGTCTGAGTCTCGGGAAGGGTGCCGTCAAGGGGGTACGCCCCGGTAGTTTTCGTTACCGGGTAACGGGTATCCCGGGCACGCCGAAGCGCCCGTACCGGGGGATGGCGGTACGGGCGCTGCGCCGACCGGGCTAGTTCTCGCCGTGCCGGTAGAACGGCGTCTTGATCGGGGCGAGCGGGGTGTTGCCGAGGATCAGGTCGGCGGCCTTCTCGGCGGTCATCATCACCGGCGCGTAGATGTTGCCGTTGGTGATGTAGGGCATCACCGACGCGTCGACGACACGCAGGCCCTCGGTGCCGTGCACCCGCATGGTCTGCGGGTCGACGACGGACTTCTCGTCCACGCCCATCTTGGCCGTGCACGACGGGTGCAGCGCGGTCTCGGCGTCCTTGGCGACCCAGTCGAGGATCTCCTCGTCGGTCTCCACCGCCGGCCCCGGCGAGATTTCCCCGTCGTTGAAGGGATCCAGCGCCGGCTGGTTGAGGATCTCGCGCGCCACCCGCACGGCCTCGACCCATTCCTTGCGGTCGGTCTCGGTCGACAGGTAGTTGAACTTGATCGCCGGGTGCTGCCGCGGGTCGGTCGAGGTGATCTTCACCGAGCCGCGGGTGTCGGCGTACATCGGGCCGACGTGCACCTGGTAGCCGTGGCCGCCCGTCGGCGCCGAACCGTCGTAGCGGATCGCCACCGGCAGGAAGTGGAACATCAGGTTCGGGTACTTCACCTCGTCGTTGGACCGGACGAACCCGCCGCCTTCGAAGTGGTTGGTCGCGGCCGGCCCGGACCGCAGGAACAGCCACTGCGCGCCGATGTAGGGCCGCTTCCACTTCGCCAGCGACGGCTGCATCGACACCGGCTGCTTGCAGGCGTACTGGATGTACACCTCCAGGTGGTCCTGCAGGTTCTCGCCGACGCCCGGCAGGTCCTTGACGACGTCGATGCCGAGCTTCTCCAGCTCGGCCGCGTTCCCGACGCCGGACAGCTGCAGCAGCTGCGGGCTGTTGATCGCGCCGCCGCAGAGGATGATCTCCTTGCCGTACACCTCGGCCGGCGCGTTGCGACCCTGTGCGTACTCGACGCCGATCGCGCGCGTGCCGTCGAAGAGGATCTGCGACACGAACGCGTGCGTCTTGACCGTCAGGTTGGGCCGGTTCATCACCGGGTGGAGGTACGCGCCGGCGGCGGACAGCCGCCGTCCTTTGCGGACGTTCCGGTCGAAGGGCGCGAAGCCCTCCTGCCGGTAGCCGTTGACGTCGTCGGTGCGCGGGTAGCCCGCCTGCTCGGCGGCGTCGAAGAACGCCTGGAACAACGGGTTCGACGCCGGGCCGCGCTCCAGCTCCAGGGGGCCGTCGTGCCCGCGCCACTTCCCGTCCGGCGGGTCCGCCAGGCAGTTCTCCATCCGGTTGAAGTAGGGCAGGCAGTGCGCGTAGTCCCAAGTGGACATCCCGGGGTCGGCGCCCCAGCGTTCGTAGTCCATCGGGTTGCCGCGCTGGAAGATCATCCCGTTGATGCTCGACGACCCGCCGAGCACCTTGCCCCGCGCGTGGTAGATGCGCCGCCGGTTCATGTACGGCTCGGGTTCGCTGCGGTACCCCCAGTCGTAGAACTTCGACCCGATCGGGAAGGTCAGCGCGGCCGGCATGTGGATGAAGACGTCCCACTTGTAGTCCGACCGCCCCGCCTCCAGGACGAGGACCTTGTTCGCCGGGTCGGCCGAGAGCCGGTTCGCCAGCGCACAGCCCGCCGAGCCACCGCCGACGATGACGAAGTCGTAGGTTTCGGAAGTCATGCGTCCTCCTAGCCGGGCAGGGTGTCCGGGGCGTTGTCGGGCATGTGCTCGGGGCTCGTGTGGGACGAACCCCAGGTGCGGCGCCGGACGTACAGCATGATCGCACCGATGATCACGATCAGCCCGGTGACGATCACCGCGCCCCACTGGAAGTACCAGTGGTCGTCGCCGTAGACCTCGGCGCGCGGCCAGATCAGGTTGATCGTCATCGCGGCGCCGTAAACGACCGCGACCAGGTTCACCAGCGTGCCCCAGCGGCCGAGCTTGAAGTACGGGCCGTGCTCGGGACGCGGCCAGTGCCCGCGCAGGCGGCGCACCAGCATCGGGCCGGTGACCATCAGGTAGGGGATGTAGAAGAGGATGATCGCGGTCGAGGTCAGGATGAAGAACGCCCGCTGGTTGCCCAGGTTGACCAGCAGCACCACGATCGTGAGGCCGCCGGTGAGCAGCGCCGGCAGCACCGGCGTCTTGGACCGCGGTGACACCTTCGCCATCGCGCGGCTGAACGGCAGGCGGCCGTCGCGGGCCATCGCCCACGTCATCCGGATGGCGGCCGTCTGCACGGCCAGGCAGCACACGGTGATCGCGATCGCCGAGCAGATCAGGAAGGCGTCGCCGAGACCTTCGCCGAGGGTGCTCTTGAGCAGGTAGGGCATGCCGGACGTGCTCAGCTCGTCGGCCTTGAGGTTGCCGACCGCCATCATGCCGAACAGCATGATCAGCCCGCCGACGATGAACGCGGCCGCGAGCGCCCGCAGGATCGCGCGCGGCGCGTGCCGCCGCGGCTGGGTGGTCTCCTCGGCCAGCGAGCCCGCGGTGTCGAAGCCGTAGAAGACGTACGCGCTCATCAGCGACGCGACGAGGAACGCCCCGAGGTACCCGAACGAGTGACCTTCGCCGGTGCCCGCGGTGTCGAAGACGAGGCCGGGTCCGCGCTTGATGTGGATGGCCAACGCGATCACGAGCAGGATGCTCGCGCCGAGCTCGACCGCGACACCGAAGTTGTTGATCTTGGCCATCAGCTTGACGCCGATGATGTTGACGATCGTGGCGAACACGACCAGCACCACGGCGAGGATGATGGCGTTCTGCGCGCCGCCCGGCGTCGACGTCAAGCCGGCGTCGGCGTCGCTGCCGACGATCTGGAACGCGGTCGAGACCTGCGGCAGGATGATCTGGTAGGCCACCGCGACGGCGCCCGCCGTCACGATCGCGCCGATGATCATGATCCAGCCGGCCAGCCACGACGTCGCGGGTTTCGCGATCTGCTTGGCCCACTGGTACACCGACCCGGCGAGCGGGAACTGACCGGCCAGCTCGGCGAAGCACAGGGCGACGGCGAACTGGCCGAGGAAGACCAGCGGCCACGTCCAGATGAAGGCCGGGCCCCCCGACCCGAAGCCGAAGAAGAAGAGCTGGAACACGCCGGTCAGGATGGAGATGTAGCTGAACCCGGCGGCGAAGCTGGAGAACGACCCGAGCGAGCGCTCGAGCTCCTGGCGGTAGCCGAACTTCTCGAGTTCGGAGCTGTCGTCGGCAGCAGGACCCCCGCCCGCCGGTATTTCCTGAGTGGTCATCGCAACGTCCTCACGTGGTGGGTGGGGGAGGGAATTCAGCCCTTGAACCAGTGCTGCGGAACGGGATCGATGTTCTGGTAGACGTGCTTGCTCTCCTGGTACTCGGCCAGCCCGGACGGCCCGAGTTCACGGCCGATGCCCGACTTGCCGAAACCACCCCACTCCGCCTGCGGCAGGTAGGGGTGGTAGTCGTTGATCCACACGGTGCCGTGGCGCAGGGCCCCGGCGACCCGCTGGGCGCGGGACGCGTCCGACGTCCACACGGCCCCGGCGAGCCCGTACTCGGTGTCGTTGGCCAGCGCGATCGCGTCGGCCTCTTCGGCGAAGCGTTCCACGGTGACGACCGGGCCGAAGACCTCTTCCCGGACGACCGCCATGTCCCTGGTGCAGTCGGAAAACACCGTCGGGCGCAGGAAGAAACCGTTTCCGTACTGCGGTCCCTCGGGGCGTTTGCCGCCCGCCCGCAGCGTCGCGCCTTCCTTGAGGGCGCTTTCGATGTAGCCCTCGACCTTGGCGCGGTGCTGCGCCGAGACGAGGGCGCCCGTTTCGGTGGCGGGGTCGAGCGGGTCGCCGACGCGGATCTTGTCGGCGCGCGCGGCGAGGTCCGCGACGAACCGGTCATGGATCTCATCCTGGACGATCAGGCGCGCGCCCGCCGAGCAGACCTGTCCCGAATGGACGAACGCGGCCATCAGCGCGTAGTCCAGCGCGGTGTCGTAGTCGGCGTCGGCGAAGACCACGTTCGGGTTCTTGCCGCCCAGCTCCAGCGCGACCCGGCGGACGCCCTTCGCGGCGGCCGTCATGATCTTCTCGCCGGTCGCGTAGCCGCCGGTGAACGACACCAGGTCGACTCCGGGGTGTTCGACCATCGCCGCGCCGACCCGGCCGTCGCCGAGCAGCAGGTTGACGACGCCGGGCGGGGTGCCGGCCTCCTCCAGCAGGGAGACGAGCTTGATCGTGGTCAGCGGCGTGACCTCGCTCGGCTTGAGCACCACGGTGTTGCCCGCGGCCAGCGCGGGCGCGACCTTCCAGGACATCTGCAGCAGCGGGTAGTTCCACGGCGCGATGAGCGCGCAGACGCCGACCGGTTCGTGCACGATCCGGCTGACGACGGTCGCGCTGCCGGCGTCGACCAGGCGTCCGGCGTCCTTGTCGGCGAGGTCGGCGTAGTAGCGGAAGACGCCTGTCACGTCGTCGATGTCGATGCCGCCCTCGCCGAGCGTCTTGCCGGTGTCGAGGCTCTCGGTGCGGGCCAGCTCCTCGCGGTCGCGGACCAGCAGGTCGGCGACCCTGCGCAGCAAAGCGCCGCGTTCGGTGGCGGTGGTCCGCCGCCACGGGCCCTCGTCGAAGGCCCGCCTCGCGGCTCTGACCGCGGCGTCGACCTCCGCGCGGCCCGCCTCGGCGACGGTCACGACGACCTCGCCGGTCGCGGGGTTCAGCACGTCGGAGCGCGTCCCGGTGGACGCGTCCAGCCAGCTGCCGTCGATGTGGAGGTCTTTCACTCCGGCTCCTTCCGGATCGGTGGTGGCCGGTTCGGGTCGAGAGTGCGTACATTTGTACGCGAAACGTGTACAGATGTCCACAAGGGGGCTCGATGGCGAAGAGCGAACCCGGCGCGACGCGGCGCCGTGGTCCGAACGACCCCGAACGGCGCGCGCGGATCGCCAAGGCCGCGATCGAGGTCGTCGCGCAGCGCGGGATCGACGGGGTCACGCACCGGTCGGTGGCGGCCGCGGCCGGTGTCCCGCTCGGCTCCACGACCTACCACTTCGCGACGCTGGACGACCTCCTGGAGGTCGCCCTGCACGAGGCCGCCGAGAAGAACGTCCACGCGCTGAAGGAGTGGGAGGCCGCGCTCCCGCCGGACGCCGACTTCGCCGCGGCGCTCGCCGACCTGGTGATGGGCTACGTCAACGAGCAGTACCGCGACACCGTGGTCGAGTACGACCTGTACGTCGCGGCCCTGCACCGGCCGGCGCTGCGCAAGGCGAGCGCGGCCTGGGACGAAGCGCTCATCGAGTTCTTCGGCCTGCGGACCGACCCGCTCACCGGCCGGCTGCTGGCGGGCCTGTTCTGCGGCCTGCTGATGCAGCTGGCGCTGGCCGACCCGCGGCCGGGCCGCGCGGAGATCGAAACACTGTTCCGGCGGGCGATCGACGGCCCGGCCGCCTGAACCCCCTGCGGACACGGGGAAAGCGCGTCTTGACAGGCGTGCGCGACGGCAGTCACTCTGTTCCGGAGTGAGCAACAAGACGCGTTCTGCGCAACTCCCGAACTGATCCGCGGAGAGGACCACGCCGGTGACCGCAATCGATCTCCCGCCGAGCCTGCTCGCCACCCTGCCCGGCTCCGCCTACACCGACCCGGCCGTCTTCGCGGCCGAGCAGGCGAAGATCTTCGAGGCGGACTGGTTCTGCGCCGTGCGCAGCGCCGACCTCGCCGGTCCCGGGGCGTTCGAGACCGTCCGGATCGGCAAGGAGAGCGTCCTCGTCTCCCGCGGGCGGGATGGCAGGCTCAACGCCTTCCTCAACGTCTGCCGCCACCGCGGCGCCCGGCTGTGCACGTCCGAGAGCGGGACGGTGAAGCGCGCCTTCCAGTGCCCGTACCACGCCTGGACCTACGGCCTCGACGGCAAGCTGATCGCCGCGCCCAACCTCACCGGCATGCCGGACGTCGACCGCACCGAGTTCGGCCTCACCCGGCTGCACCTGCGGGAGTGGCTCGGCTACGCCTGGGTGTGCCTGGCCGACGAGCCGCCGTCGTTCGAGGAGACCGTCGTCGGCGCCGTCACCGAACGGCTCGGCGGCCCGACGGAGATCGACGCCTACGGCATCGACGGGCTCGCGCTGGGCAAGCGCATCGAGTACGACGTGAAGGCGAACTGGAAGCAGATCGTCGAGAACTTCATGGAGTGCTACCACTGCGCGACGATCCACCCGGAGCTGACCGAGGTGCTCCCGGAGTTCGCCGACGGCTACGCCGCGCAGTACTACGTCGGCCACGGCGCCGAGTTCGGCGGCGAGATCAAGGGCTTCACCGTCGACGGTTCCGAGGGGGTCGACCGCCTGCCCGGGGTCACCGAGGCCCAGGACCGCAAGTACTACGCCATCACGATCAAGCCCGGGGTGTTCGTCAACCTCGTCCCCGACCACGTCATCCTCCACCGCATGTTCCCGCTGGCCCCGGACCGGACGCTGGTGCGCTGCGACTGGCTGTACCTGCCGGAGGTGGTCGAATCGGGCCGCGACCTGAGCCGGTCGGTGGAGCTGTTCCACCGGGTCAACCTGCAGGACTTCGAGGCGTGCGAACGCTGCCAGCTGGCGATGGACTCGCGGTCGTACGCGCGCGGCGGCGTGCTCGTGCCCAGCGAGCACCACATCGGCGCGTTCCACGACTGGGTCCGCGCCCGGCTGGACGGCTAGATCAGCGCGCGGATGGCCGCCTCGAAGCCGGTGACGTGCGCCTGCGTCAACGCGGCCGCCTTTTCGGCGTCACCCTCGATGATCGCGGTGAGGAGCGGGACGTGCTCGTCGACGTGGCCGGCCATCCCCGGCAGCCGGGGCACGAACACGCACCAGATCCGGGTCGCGAGGTTGTCGTACCGGATCAGCGTGTCCTCGAGGAACGGGTTGTGCACGCACCGGTAGACCGCCCGGTGCAGGGCGAGGTCGGTGCGCAGCAGCTCGGCGTTGTCCCCGGTGGGGACCCCGGCGTCGAGCTGCGCGCGCAGCTCGGTGAGCGTCTCGCGGTCGGCCGTGGTCGCGCGCTCGGCCGCCGCGGCCGTCGCCATCGGCTCCAGCGTGCGCCGGACCTCGGAGATGTGCGCGAGGTCGGAGATGTTGACGTCGGTGGCGAACGTCCCGCGCCGCGGGTAGGCGACGACCAGCCGCTCGGACTCCAGGCGCTTCAGCGCTTCGCGGATCGGCGTGCGGCCCATGCCGAGCTCGGTGCCGAGCTCCTCCTCGTTGATGGGGGAGCCCGGCCGGATGTCGAGCATGACCAGGCGATCACGGACGAACAGGTACGCCTGTTCGGCCAGCGACGGGGGATTGACCTGCGGGTGCATGGCGCTTAGCCTACATCGACGATTGATATATCAGAAGTCGACCAGTCCTCGGAGGACGCTCGATGACCGATCTGCCGGAGCACCCGGACTTCCTCTGGGACAACCCGGAACCCCGCAAGACCTACGACGTCGTCATCGTCGGTGGCGGCGGGCACGGCCTGGCCACCGCGTACTACCTGGCCAAGCGGGGCATCACGAACGTGGCCGTGCTGGAGAAGGGCTGGCTCGCGGGCGGGAACATGGCCCGCAACACCACGATCATCCGCTCCAACTACCTCTGGGACGAAAGCTCCGGCATCTACGAGCACTCCCTCAAGCTGTGGGAAGGGCTCGAAGAGGACCTCGGCTACCCGATCCTGTTCAGCCAGCGCGGGGTGCTGAACCTGGCGCACAGCCTGCAGGACGTCCGCGACAGCGTGCGCCGCGTCGAGGCCAACAAGCTCAACGGCATCGACGCCGAGTGGGTGGACGCCGACGGCGTCAAGGAGATCTGCCCGATCGTCAACACCTCCCCGGACGTCCGCTACCCGGTGCTCGGCGCGACCTTCCAGCCGCGCGCGGGCATCGCCAAGCACGACTACGTGGCCTGGGGGTTCGCCAGAGCCGCGCACGAAATGGGCGTGGACCTCATCCAGAACTGCGAGGTCACCGGGATCTCCACAGTGGACGGCCGGGTCACCGGCGTCGACACCGGCAGGGGCCGGATCGCGGCGGGCAAGGTGGCGCTGTGCGCGGCCGGGCACACCTCCGTGCTGGCGAAGCTGGTCGGCCTCGACCTGCCGCTGACGTCGCACCCGCTCCAGGCGCTCGTCTCCGAGCTGCTCGAACCGATCCACCCGACGGTCGTCATGTCGAACGCCGTGCACGTCTACGTTTCCCAGGCGCACAAGGGCGAACTCGTGATGGGCGCCGGCATCGACTCCTACAACGGCTATGGCCAGCGCGGCTCGTTCCACGTCATCGAGCAGCAGATGGCGGCCGCGCTGGAGCTGTTCCCGGTGTTCGCGCGGGCGCACCTGCTGCGGACGTGGGCCGGGATCGTCGACACCAGCCCGGACGCCTCGCCGATCATCGGCCTGACCCCGGTGGAGAACCTGTTCCTCAACTGCGGCTGGGGCACCGGCGGCTTCAAGGCCACCCCCGGTGTCGGTGACGTCTTCGCGCAGACCATCGCGCGGGGCAAGCCGCACGAGTACGCCGAACCGTTCAGCTTGGACCGGTTCACCACCGGTGCCCTCGTCGACGAGCACGGCGCCGCCGCCGTCGCGCACTAGGAGTGCTGATGCAACTGATCCCCTGCCCCTGGTGCGGGCCCCGCGAGGAAGCCGAGTTCCACTACGGCGGCCAGGCCCACGTCGCCTACCCCGCGGATCCGTCGGCACTGTCCGATGAGGACTGGGCGAAGTTCGTGTTCTTCCGCGAGAACCCGAGCGGCCCGTTCGCCGAGCGGTGGAGCCACTCGGCGGGCTGCCGCCGCTGGTTCAACGCCGTCCGCGACACCCGTACCCACGACCTCCTGGCGGTCTACCGCCTCGACGAGCCCAGGCCGGTGCTCTCGTGACCCGGCTGTCCGGCATCCCGCTCAAGTTCACCTTCGACGGCCGCGAGCTGACCGGTTACCTCGGCGACACCCTGGCGTCGGCGTTGCTCGCCAACGGCATCCACCAGGTCGCGACCAGTATCAAGTACGGCCGCCCGCGCGGCATCGTCGCGGCGGGCGTCGAGGACTCGAACGCCCTGGTGCAGATCGAAAAGCCGTTCCCCGAGCCGATGCTGAGCGCGACGACCGTCGAGCTGTACGACGGCCTGGAAGCCCGTGGCCTGCGTGGTCAGGGGCGGCTCGCCGCCGAACCGGACCCGGCGCGGTACGACGCCAAGCACGCGCACTGCGACGTCCTGGTCATCGGCGCCGGACCCGCCGGCCGCGCCGCCGCCGCTTCGGCGGAAGGCCGGGTCCTGCTGGTCGACGACCAGCCCGGTGGCGAAGCTCCGGAGGGTGTCCGGTTCCTCTCGCGCACCACGGCGTTCGGCATCTACGACGACGGGTTCGTGCTGGCGTTGGAGCGCCGGGGCGAGCCCGCCGCGCCGGAACGGATCTCGCGCCAGCGGGTCTGGCGGATCCGGGCGAAGCGGATCGTCATCGCCACCGGTGCCCACGAGCGGCCGATCGTCTTCCCGGACAACGACCGTCCCGGCATCATGCTCGCTTCGGCGGCCCGCACGTACCTGAACCGCTACGGCGTGCTCGCCGGACAGCGCGTGGTCGTGTTCACCACCAACGACTCCGCCTACGAAGCCGCGTCCGACCTGGCGGCGGCCGGGGCCGAGGTCGTGCGGATCGTCGACGCCCGCGAGGGCTACGGTGTCATCGGCACCGACGGCGACCCCCACGTCACGGCCGCCCACGTGGCTCCGCTGGGATCGCTGGAGGGCGAGCGGGTGCCGTGCGACCTGCTGCTCGTGTCCGGCGGCTGGAACCCCGCCGTCCACCTCTACAGCCAAGCCCGCGGCACCCTGCGCTACGAGCCCCGGCTGGGCGCTTACGTCCCGGACGGCTCGCTCCCGAACGTGACCGTCGTCGGCGCGGCCGCGGGCGAAGGCCTGCCGGAGACGAAGGTGCTCTGGCAGGTACCCGCACCGGAGTCCGAAGTGGACACCCGGTTTGTGGACCAGCAGCGGGACGCGACCGTCTCCGACGTCCTGCGCGCCACTGGGGCCGGGCTGCGCTCGCTGGAGCACGTCAAGCGGTACACGACGATCGGTACCGCGCACGACCAGGGCAAGACCTCCGGCATGCTCGCGGCCGGCATCACGGCCGAGGCGCTGGGCGTCGACCTCGCCGACCGCCGGCCGACGACGTTCCGCCCGCCGTACACGCCGGTGTCGTTCGCCGCGCTGGCCGGGCGGAACCGCGGCGAGCTGCACGACCCCGTGCGTGTCACGACGATCCACCCGTGGCACGTCGAGCACGGCGCCGAGTTCGAGAACGTCGGCCAGTGGAAGCGGCCGTGGTACTACCCGCGGCCCGGCGAGTCGATGCACGACGCCGTCGAGCGCGAGTGCCGCGCGGCCCGCAACGACGTCGCGCTGATGGACGGGTCCACGTTGGGCAAGATCGACGTGCAGGGCCCGGACGCCGGCTGGTTCCTCGACATGCTCTACACGAACATGATGAGCACCATCGAGGTCGGCCGGATCCGCTACGGCGTGATGTGCGGTGTCGACGGCATGGTGATCGACGACGGCACGGTCATCCGCGTCGGCGAGGAGCGGTTCCTGGTCACCACGACGACCGGCAACGCGGCGATGGTCCTCGAGTGGATGGAGGAGTGGCTGCAGACGGAGTGGCCGCACCTGCGGGTGTTCGCGACGTCAGTGACCGAGCACTGGACCACCATCCCGCTGGTCGGGCCGCGGTCGCGGGAAGTGCTGGGCCGCCTGGCGCCGGGCCTGGACGTCTCGAACGAGGCGTTCGGGTTCATGACCTGGCAGGACGCCGAAGTCGCCGGTCTGCGGGCCCGGGTCTGCCGGATCAGCTTCTCCGGTGAACTGGCGTACGAGATCAACGTCCCGTCGTGGCACGGGCCCGCGCTCTGGCAGTCCGTAGTGGACCAGGGGGCGACGCCGTACGGCACCGAGACCATGCACGTCCTGCGCGCCGAGAAGGGCTACCCGATCATCGGGCAGGACACCGACGGCACGGTCACCCCGCACGACCTCGGGATGTCCTGGGCGGTGTCGAAGAAGAAAGCCGACTTCATCGGCAAACGCTCGTTCGCCCGCGCCGAGAACAACCGGCCCGACCGCAAGCACCTGGTCGGGTTGCTCCCCGTCGATCCGTCGGTGCTGCTGCCCGAGGGCTCGCAGATCATCGAATCGGACGTCGTGCCGGAACCGCCGGTGCGGATGCTCGGCCACGTCACCTCCAGCTACGACAGCGCCGCCCTCGGCCGCACCTTCGCCCTCGCCCTCGTGCGCTCCGGCCGCGAACGGATCGGCGAGACGCTGTACGTGCCGGTCGGGGACCAGGTGGTGCCGGTGACCGTGACCGAATCCGTGCTCTTCGACAAGGAAGGAGCCCGCCGTGACGGTTGACATCGCCGAAGAGAAGTTCCGCACCCAGCTCACCGTCCGCCTCCGCGAGGGGGACACCCTCCTCGGCGTTCCGTTGCCAGGCCCGTGCACGTTCACCAGCGGAGAGGCCGTCGACGTCCTCTGGATGGGCCCCGACGAGTACCTCGTCCTCGCCGAACCCGGCCGCCAGGCCGAACTGGAAGCCGCACTTTCACGTGAAAGTGCGGCCGTGGTGGACGTCTCGGCGCAGCGCAACGTCTTCCGGCTGACCGGGACGCACGCGGCCGATGCCCTGGCCCACGGCTGCTCGATCGACCTGGAGGTGTCGCCGCCGGGGACGTGTGTGCAGACGCTGTGCGCGCGGACCGGCATCGTGCTCATGGTCCGGGACGAGGGCTTCACCATCCTCGTGCGGCAGTCCTTTTCGGACTACTTCACGGCCTGGCTGGCCGATGCGAGCCTGGAGTACGTCTCGTGACCTTCACCCTGACCCTCAAGTGCCCCGAGCGTTCGGGGATCGTGCACGCCGTCACGACGTTCCTGGTCGGGCAGGGCTGCGACATCGTCGAGCACCAGCAGTTCGACGACGACGTCCGCGGCTCGCTCTTCCTGCGCACGTCCTTCACCTGCACCGAACCGACCACAGTGGACGACCTGACCCGGGCGTTCGCCCCGGTGGCCGGGGACTTCGGCATGGAGTTCGGCTTCTCCGACGGCACCCCGCCGCGGATCCTGGTGATGGTCTCGAAGTTCGGGCACTGCCTCAACGACCTGCTCTTCCGCTGGCGCGCGGGCGGCCTCGGCGCCGAGATCGCCGTGGTCGTGTCCAACCACGAGGATCTCCGGCCGATGGCCGAGGCGGCCGGGGTGCCGTTCGTGCACGTCCCGGTCACGCCGGAGACCAAGCCGGAGGCCGAGCAGCGACTGCTCGACCTCGTCGGGGAGTACGAGGCCGATCTCATCGTGCTCGCGCGGTACATGCAGGTGCTGTCGAACGAGCTGTGCCAGAAGCTCGAGGGCCGCGCGATCAACATCCACCACTCGTTCCTGCCCGGCTTCAAGGGCGCCAAGCCCTACCACCAGGCCTACGACCGCGGCGTCAAGTACGTCGGCGCCACCGCGCACTACGTCACGCCCGACCTCGACGAGGGCCCGATCATCGAGCAGGAGGTGCAGCGGGTCGACCACACGTACTCGCCGCGCGAGCTGGTGACCGTCGGCCGCGACGCCGAAGCCCTCGCCCTCTCCCGCGCGGTCCGCTGGCACTGCGAACGCCGCGTCCTGCTCAACGGCAACAGCACCGTCGTCTTCCGGTAGAAGGAGTCCCGCCATGACCGCTCCGCGAGTCGTGATCATCGGCGCCGGCATCGTCGGCGCGAACCTCGCCGACGAGCTGACCACCCGCGGGTGGTCCGACGTCACCGTGCTCGACCGGGGCCCGCTGCCGCGCACCGGCGGGTCGACGTCCCACGCGCCGGGGCTGGTCTTCCAGACCAACGCGTCCAAGGCGATGACGGACTTCGCGAAGTACACCGTCGAGAAGCTCACGGCCCTGGACTGCTTCCTCCAGGTCGGCGGCATGGAGGTCGCGACCACCCCGGCCCGCTGGGAAGACCTGAAGCGCAAGCACGGCTGGGCGACGTCGTGGGGCGTCGAAGGGTCGCTCATCGACGCCGGCGAGTGCGTCCGGCGCTGGCCGCTGCTGGACGGATCGCGGATCTTCGGCGCGCTGCACGTGCCGACCGACGGCCTGGCCCGGGCCGCGAAGGCCGTGGAGGTGCTGATTTCCCGCGCCACCGAACGGGGTGCGCGGTTCGTCGGCGCCACCCGTGTGACCGACGTCCTGTCCCACGGCGGGCGCGTCACCGGCGTCCGGACCGACCAGGGCGACTTCCCGGCCGACGTCGTCGTGTCGTGCGCCGGGTTCTGGGGCCGCGAGATCGGCGCGATGGCGGGCATGGACGTCCCGCTGCTGCCGCTGGCCCACCAGTACGTGAAGACCGGTCAGGTCGCGGAACTCGTCGGGCGCAACACCGAGGAGGTCGAGGCGAGCCTGCCGATCCTGCGCCACCAGGACCAGGACCTGTACTTCCGCGAGCACGTCGACCGGCTCGGCATCGGCTCCTACGCCCACCGCCCGATGCCGGTCGAGGAGTCCACCTTGGACCATTCGGTGACGGAGACGGCCATGCCGTCCATGCTGCCCTTCACCGAGGACGACTTCGCGCCGTCGTGGGAGGAGAGCAAGCTGCTGCTGCCCGCGCTGGGCGGGACCAAGGTCGAAGAGGGTTTCAACGGCATCTTCTCCTTCACCCCGGACGGGCAGTCGCTGGTCGGCGAGTCGGCCGACGTCCGCGGGTTCTGGCTGGCCGAGGCGATCTGGGTGACGCACTCGGCGGGCATCGCGAAGGCGGTCGCGCAGCTGCTCGTCGACGGGCACGCGCAAGTGGACACCCACGACATCGACGTCCACCGCTTCGAGGAGGTGCAGCTCGCGCCGTCGTACGTGAGCGAGACGGCGCAGCAGAACTTCGTCGAGGTCTACGACATCCTGCACCCGTTGCAGCCCAAGCTGTCCCCGCGCGATCTGCGCGCGACGCCGTTCCACGTGCGGCAGCGCGAGCTGGGCGCGGTGTTCCTGGAAGCGGGCGGCTGGGAGCGGCCGCACTGGTTCGAGGCCAACGCACCGCTGCTGAAGAAGCTGCCGCACGAGGTGTTGCCGCCCGCCCGGGACGCGTGGTCGGCGCAGTTCCACTCGCCGATCGCGGCGGCCGAGGCGTGGCAGACGCGCAACGGCGTCGCGCTCTACGACATGACGCCGCTGAAGCGCGTGGAGATCAGCGGGCCGGGCTCTCTGGAGTTCCTGCAGTCGCTGACCACCAACCAGCTGGACAAGCCGGTCGGGTCGGTGACCTACACGCTGATGCTCGACAACGCCGGCGGCATCCGCAGCGACGTCACGGTGGCGCGGCTCGAACCGGAGCTCTTCCAGGTCGGGATCAACGGCAACATCGACGTCGACCACTTCGTCAAGCACGCGCCTCCGGGCGTGCGGGTCCGGGACACCACCGGCGGGACCTGCTGCGTCGGCGTCTGGGGGCCGCTGGCGCGGGATCTCGTGCAGCCGCTGTCGCACGAGGACTTTTCCCACACCGGGCTGAAGTACTTCCGGGCGCGGAAGGCGCGGATCGCCGGGGTGCCGGTGGTCGCGATGCGACTGTCCTATGTGGGCGAGCTCGGCTGGGAGATCTACACGAGCGCCGACAATGGCCTCCGGTTGTGGGACGCGCTGTGGGCGGCCGGGCAGCCCCTCGGCGTCATCGCGGCCGGGCGGGCGGCGTTCAACAGCCTGCGGCTGGAGAAGGGCTACCGGTTGTGGGGCACCGACATGACCACCGAGCACGACCCGTACGAGGCCGGCGTCGACTTCGCGGTGCGCCCGGCGAAGGGGGAGTTCCTCGGCCGGGAAGCGATCGAGGGGCGGACGCCGTCGCGGCGGCTGCGGTGCCTCACGATCGACGACGGCCGCACGGTCGTGCTGGGCAAGGAACCGGTCTTCGTCGACGGCGTGGCCGCGGGTTACGTCACGAGCGCCGCGTACGGGTACACCGTCGGGCGGCCGATCGCCTACGCGTGGCTCCCGGCGGCGGCGGACATCGGCAGCAGCGTGGAGATCGAGTACTTCGGCCGCCGGGTCGCGGCCACCGTGGCCGCCGAGCCACTGGTCGACCCCGGCATGGAACGGATCCGGCAGTGAGCTGTGCGTGACCAGATCATGAGCGACTTCCTCAAGGCCCTCGCCTCGGAGACCTCCCCGGGCGGCGGCGCGACGGCGGCGTTGCACGTCGCCCAGGCCGCGGCGCTGGTCGGCCGGGTTTCCGGGGCCCGGGAAGCCACGGCGTTGAGCATGCACGCGCTGCGGCTGGCGGAGAAAGAGGCCCACGCGGCCACGGTGCTCGCCCGGGCGCGACGGCGGCCGCCGGGCGAGCTGGCGGCGGCGCGCCGGCACGCGTGCGGCCTGGCGGAAGAGGTGATCGCGGCCGCGGCGGCGGTGCTCGACCTGGCGGACGTGGTGCCGCTGGACCTGTGGGTGGCCACCGACCTGGCCGCGGTCGCGGCGGCCGCCCGGGCCGCGGCGGTGACGGCCGGGGTGAGCGTCGAGCTGCACTCCGGCGCGGCCGTCCCACCCGAGGTGGCCGCGGTCGGCGAGCACGCGGATCGCCTGATCGCGTCGATCCGGGGGACGGTGGTCCCGGCGTAACGTCGATCACGCTGGCATGCCGGCCCGCCGGCCCGGGTACATCCACAGCAAGTCCATGGAAGGGCGCCAGGAAATTCTCAGGAACGAGGCGTTTCCTGGAACGGCCGGAGGCTTGTCGAGGGCTGGAGCTGTGCATGAGCGAGTACGACCGAGGACCGCAGGGCGGCGGCGAGTACCCGTACGGCCACGGCCGGGGCTACTACGACCAGCAGCCCCGTGACCAGTGGGGTCGCCCGTACCCGCCCCAGTACACCCAGCCGGGGTACTACGGCCAGGAAGGCGCCTCCTCCGGCTACTACTACGGCCACGAAGGCACTCCCTACGGCCGGCAGGGGTACGGCTACCCGCCGCCGCCCGTTCCGCCGCCGCCGCGGCGGCGGCCGGTGCGCGCGCTGGCGTTCGCCGTCGTCGCGGTGGCGCTCGCCGTGGTCGCCGGCCTGGGGATCGGGCACCTCATCTCGGCCTCCACCAGCCCCAGCGCGAGCGGCAACCAGAACTTCGGCTTCTCCGGGCAGCCCACGTCGTCGCAGACGGTGCTCGACGCCGACGCCGTGGCCGCGAAGGTCAACCCGGCGATCGTCAACATCAACACCGAACTCGGGCTGCAGGGCGCGGCCGCGGCGGGCACCGGGATCGTGCTCACCGCGGACGGCGAGATCCTGACGAACAACCACGTCGTCGCCGGCGCGACCAGCATCAAGGCCACCAGCATCGGCACCGGGGAGACGTACAAGGCGCACGTGGTGGGCTACGACCGCAGCGAGGACGTCGCGGTCATCCAGCTCGAAGGCGCCTCCGGCCTGCCGACCGCGAGCATCGGCGACTCGGGCACGGTCAAGGTCGGCGACCAGATCCTCGGCCTCGGCAACGCCGGCGGAAAGGGCGGCGACCCGGTGCCGGCGCCGGGCACGGTGACGGCGCTGGACCAGTCGATCACCGCCTCCGACGAGTCCAGCGGGTCGTCCGAGCAGCTCACCGGGCTGATCCAGGTCCGCGCGAACATCGAGTCCGGCGACTCGGGCGGGCCGCTGGTCAACGCGGACGCTCAGGTCATCGGCGTGGACACGGCCGCGTCCACCGGCTACCAGCTCAACGGCCGCCGCAGCGGCGGGGCCGGGCAGGGCTTCGCCATCCCGATCAACCAGGCGATCGACATCGCGCACAAGATCGTCGCGGGCACGGCGACGGACAAGATCCACATCGGCAAGACCGCGTTCATCGGGGTCTCGGTGGCGGACGGCCAGGGCGGCGCCCAGGTCCGTGAGGTCGTCCCGCGCGGTCCGGCCCAGAAGGCAGGCTTGGCGGCGGGGAACGTGATCACGGCGATCGACGGCAAGCCGATCGACTCGGCGACGACGTTGACGAACGTCATGGACACCCACCACCCGGGCGACAAGCTGACGCTGACGGTCACCGACGCGTCGGGCGGGCAGCAGCAGCTCCAGGTGACGGCCGCCGAAGGGCCGGTCGGCTGACGCTCAGCGCAGGGTCTCGTCGAGCACTTCGCGGTGCGTCAGCTTCGCCTCGAGGTACTTCTCGCGGCCGGCGTCGGTGAGCGTCACGAAGATGCCCCGCCGGTCGACCTCGCACAGCGCCCGCTCGACCAGGCCTTCCTTCTCCAGCCGGGCGACCAGCCGGGACGTCGCGCTCTGGCTGAGGTGGATCGCGCCGGTCAGATCGGCCGAGCGGCACTTGAACTCGCACGTCGCGAGCCGCTCCAGCGCTTCGAACTCGTTCGCGCCGATGCCGTGGCGCTCCTGCAGCCGGCACTCGAGCGCGGTGAACACGGCCGAGTAGCGGGCCAGCAGCTCGTGCCACTCCTCGACCAGGCTTTGCTCGGCGACGTCGCTCACGACGGCCAACTTATCATGCACAGGCATCAGATGCAAGTGCATTAAATGCATCGACATTAGATGCGCGTGCATGTAATGTCGCCGCCATGAGCTCTTCCGTGTCCTTGTCCACCACCTCGACCCGGTGGGACGCACGTCTCTGGGGTGTCCTGCTCACCGTTTCGATCGTCATCGGCCTCGACGCGCTCGACGTGTCGATGGTCGGGGTCGCGCTCCCCGCCATCCAGGCCGACCTCGGCCTGTCCACCAACGCGCTGCAATGGGTCGTCAGCGGCTACGTCCTGGGCTACGGCGGGCTGCTGCTGCTCGGCGGGCGCACCGCCGACCTGCTCGGCCGCCGCCGCGTGTTCCTCGTCGCCGTCGCCGTGTTCGCGCTGGCCTCGCTGCTCGGCGGGCTCGTCGACGACGGCGCGCTGCTCATCGCGAGCCGCTTCATCAAGGGCCTGGCCGCCGCGTTCACGGCGCCGGCCGCGCTGTCCATCATCACCACGACGTTCCAGGAGGGCCCGGCCCGCAACAAGGCGATCAGCATCTTCGCCGTGTTCGGCGCCAGCGGGTACTCCGCCGGTCTGGTGTTCTCCGGCCTGCTGACCGAGGTCGGCTGGCGCTGGACGTTCCTGCTGCCCGCGCCGATCGCGCTCGTCGCGCTGGCCGCGGCGTGGCAGCTGATCCCGTCGTACCAGCGGGAAGAAGGCCGTGGCTACGACTTCCCGGGCGCCATCACCGGCGCTGCCGGGTCGCTGCTGCTGGTGTTCGGCGTCGTCGAGGCACCGGAGGTCGGCTGGGCCGCGCCGCGGACGCTGATCACGTTCGTCGTCGCGCTCGCCCTGCTGGTGACGTTCGTGGTCATCGAAAAGCGCAGCAGCCACCCGCTGCTGCGGCTGGGGATCCTGCGTTCGGGACCGCTCGCGCGGGCGAACCTCGGCGGCGCGTTGTTCTTCGGCGCGTACATCGGGTTCCAGTTCGTCGTGATGCTCTACCTGCAGCGGGTCCTGGGGTGGTCCGCGCTGCAGACGGCGCTGGGCTTCCTGCCGGCGGCGCTGATCGTGGCGTTCGGTTCGCCGCGCATCGAGCCGCTGATCGACCGCGTGGGCACGCCGCGCACGATCTTCGCGGGCGTGGTCGCGCACGTCATCGGGTACGCGCTGTTTCTGCGCATCGACGAGCACTCGGGCTACGCGGGCAGCGTCCTGCCCAGCATGATCCTGCTCGGCATCGGCTTCACGCTGGCGTTCTCTTCGCTGAACATCCAGGCCACGGCCGGGATTCCGGACGGCGAGCAGGGCTTGGCGGGCGGTCTGCTGAACACGTCGCTGCAGGTCGGCGGCGCGATCGGGCTCGCGGTCGTGACGGCGGTCCTGACCGCCAACGGCGGGCGTGAGGCCTCCCCGGCCGCGCTGCTCACCGGGTTGACGCCGGCGTTGAGCGTGGTCACCGGGATCGCGGTGCTGGGCCTGCTGATCGCGATCAGCGGCCTGGTCGCCCGCCGGAAGCCGGCCGGGGAGCCGGTCCCCGAGGCCGACCTGCTGGCCCTCGCCGACTGACCCCGCTGTCTTGACTGACTCGTTCAGGTCGGCCGACGACCTGAACGAGTCAGTCAAGACGTTTGCCGCGCCCGACCGCGCCGGAATCGTCGGTGCCCTCCGGTAGCGTGGAAAACGGGGGCTGCTCAGGCCGGCACCGTCGCCCGGGAGCCGCGGAACCGCAGCGCCACCACCGCCGTCAGCGCGATTCCCGTCGCGGCCAGCAGCACCGCCGTGCGCAGACCGTCCACTTCGGACGCACCGGAGCCGGCCACCGCCACGAACACCGCCAGCCCGACCGCCCCGCCGGCCTGCTGGGCCGTCGAAGCCACCCCGGACGCGATCCCTTGCTCCGACGCGGGAATCCCGGCCGTCGCCGCGCCGAACATCAGCGTGTACCCCGCTCCCTGGCCCAGGCCCAGCACGACCAGGGCCGGCACGACGTCCAGGTAGGACGCCGAAAGCGTCATCGACAGCCCCAGCAGGACGGTTCCGGCTCCGCCGGCGACCAGCGAAACCACCAGCGTCGGACGGGTGCCGTAGCGGGTGGCCAGCCGGCCCGCCGCCTGCGAGCCCGCCGCGATCGCCACCATCGGCACGCCGAACGCCAGCCCGGTCGCCAGCGCCCCGTAACCGTGCACGCCCTGGAAATACGCGGTGAGGAAGTACAGCACCGTCCCGAACGTGCCCATGTAGAGGGACGTCACGACGACCCCGGTGCCGAGGTTGCGCTCCCGCAGCAACCGCAAGGGCAGCAGCGGGTCGCGGCCGCGGCGCTCGATCACGGCGAACGCGGCCAGCAGGGCGAACCCGGCGAAAGCCGGGACCAGCACCGCGCCCCAGCCCAGCTCCGGGCCTTCGACCAGCGCGAAGACCACCAGCGCCGTGCCGAGCGTCGCGGTCAGCGCGCCGGGGAGGTCGAACCGGCGGCCGGGCACCCGGGCCGGGCCGGCCGGCAGCAGGACGAACGCGAGCGCCGCGGCCGCCGCGGCCGGCGGCACGTTCACGAAGAACACCGCCGCCCAGCCGGACGCCTGCGTCAGCACGCCACCCAGCAGCGAGCCCAGGATCATCCCGCTGCCGCCGGCCGTACCCCAGACGGCGAACGCGCGGTCGCGCTCGCGGCCGGCCGCGAACGACGTGCTGACCAGGGTGAGCGTCGCGGGGAAGAGCAGCGCCCCGCCCAGGCCCTGCCCGGCCCGGGCGGCGACGAGCAGGCCGGGGTCCCCGGCCAGCCCGCCCAGCAGTGACGCGCCCGCGTAGAGCGCGCACCCGGCGGCGAACACCCGGCGCGGGCCGAGCAGGTCGCAGGCCCGGCCGCCGAGCAGCAGCGCCCCGCCGAACGCCACGGCGTACGCGCTCACCACCCACTGCAGGCTCTGCGCGGAGAACCCGAGGTCGCGGCCGATGTCCGGCAGCGCCACGTACACGATGTTGTAGTCGAGGGAAATGATCAGCTGCGCGAACGCCAGCAGCGCCAGCACGGCGCCCGGACGGCGGCTCATCGCGCGACCCGCTCGTCCGTGCCGGGCACCTTCGCCGTGGTGATCGCGATGCGGTTCCACGTGTTGATCGTGAAGATCAGCGCGAGCAGCTGCGCCAGTTCCGCTTCGCCGAACTGGCCGGCGGCCCGGGCGTAGACGTCGTCGGGGACGCCGCCGGAAACCAGCGTGACGGCCTCGGTCAGGGCCAGCGCGGCCTGCTCCTGCTCGCTGAAGAAGTGCGCGGCTTCGTGCCACACCGCGACCATGTGCAGCCGCTCTTCGCTCTCGCCGGCCTTGCGGGCGTCGGAGGTGTGCATGTGCAGGCAGTAGGCACAGCGGTTGAGCTGAGACGCGCGGATCTGGACCAGCTCCACCAGCGCGGGGTCGAGCCCGGCGCGGGCGGCGGCGTCGAAGCCGATCAGGGCCTTGAAGGCCTTCGGGGCGGTCTTGGCGAAGTTGATGCGGGAGTTCGTCATGACCAGAAATCTAGGGCCGCTTTGACCTCCGTGTAGGGTGCATTTCTGTGCCGGAATCGTGGGTCAATTCGGGGGTCGACCTCCACCTGGAGCTGGCGGGCGGCGGCAAGCGGGCCGCGCTCATCACCGCCCTGCGCGACGCCGTCCGCACCGGCAGGCTCGCCGCGGGCACCCGGCTCCCGCCGTACCGCGCGCTGGCCGCGGACCTGGGGCTGGCCCGCAACACCGTCGCCGACGCCTACGCCGAACTGGTCGCCGAGGGCTGGCTGACCGCGGTCCAGGGCTCCGGCACCCGCGTCGCCTCGCGGGCCGAGCCGCTCCCGCCGGCGCGGACGCCGAAGAAAGCGCCCGTCCCGGCGCCGCGGTACAACCTGCGCCAGGGCCAGCCGGACGCGACGTCGTTCCCGCGCACGGACTGGCTGGCCGCCGCGCGGCGAGCGTTGAACGTCGCCCCGCACGACGCTTTCGGGCCCGGCGACCCGCGTGGACGGCCGGAGCTGCGGGAAGCGCTGGCCGGTTACCTCGCGCGGGCCCGCGGGGTGCGGACGTCACCGGAGCGCATCGTCGTGTGCTCGGGGTTCGCGCACGCGCTGCGGCTGCTGTTCCCCGCGGTGCTGGCCGGCCCGCTCGCCGTCGAAGCGTACGGCCTGCCGTTCCACCGCTCGATCTTCACCGAGGCCGGCGTCGAGACGATTCCCCTTGCGCTGGACGAAAAGGGCGCACGCGTCGGCGAACTGGCGGTGCCGACGGTGCTGCTGACGCCCGCGCACCAGTTCCCGACCGGCGGCCCGCTGCACCACGACCGCCGCACGGCGGTGCTCGACCACGTCCGCTCGTCCGGCGGCGTGCTCATCGAGGACGACTACGACGGCGAATTCCGCTACGACCGCAAGCCGGTCGGCGCGGTGCAGGGTCTCGACCCCGAGCACGTCGTCCACATCGGTTCGGTGAGCAAGAGCCTCTCACCCGCGCTGCGGCTCGGCTGGCTGGTGCTGCCGGCGGCACTGGTGGACGCGGTGCTCGCGGCCAAGGGCGAGCGCGAGGCGTGGGCGGGGGTGCTCGACCAGCTCACGCTCGCGGAGTTCCTGAAGGCGGGTGCGTACGACCGGCACATCCGGCGCATGCGCCAGCGCTACCGGCGCCGCCGCGACCTGCTCGTGGACGCGCTGGCCGAACGGGCACCGCACGTGGCGCCGACCGGCATCGCCGCGGGACTGCACGCGGTGCTGCGGTTGCCGCCGGGCACCGAGCAGTCGGCGCTGAAAGCCGCGGCGTGGCAAGGACTCGCGCTCGACGGACTGGCCGCGTTCCGCCACCCGGGCACCGACATGTCCACAATGGACGGCCTGGTGGTCGGCTACGCGACCCCGCCGGAGCACGCCTACCCGGCGGCGGTCGACGCCCTCTGCCGCGCTCTCCCGCCCGCGTGAGGCGATCAGGCGGGCTGCCACAGCTCGACGCGGTTCCCCTCGGGATCCGTCACCCACCCGAACCGGCCGACGCCGTCCATCTCCTGGACGTCGTCGACCACGTCGGCGCCCTTCTCCCGCAGTTGCGCGAGCATCGCGTCCAGGTCGCGGACGCGGAAGTTCAGCATCGTCTGCTGCGACCGCGCCCCGAAGTAGTCCGTCGAGGACTCGAACGGCGCGAACACCGTCGGCCCCGGCTCCTGCCGCCACACGCCGGTCGCGTCGAGGTCCAGGCCGAGGCAGTCCCGGTACCAGGCGCCCAGCGCCTCCGGGTCCGCCGCGCGGACGAAGTACCCACCGATGCCGAGCACGCGTTCCATGCCCCGATCCTGCCAGGGACCCGGACCCGGAACGCGTGCGGTGTCGCTAGCCGACGATGTCGATCTCGAACGGTTCGGCCGCGCTGTAGTTGATGTCGGCCCACACCGCGCCCGGCAGGTCGTAGCGCCGGTGGGAGGTCAGCTTGTTGTTGTAGCCGGGGGTCTGCGTCGGGTTGTGGCCGACGCCCTGGTGGTCGTTGCCCCAGGCGAAGATGTCGCCGACCCACATCGGCTTCGAGAAGCCGTCACCGCCGAGGCGCGGCCGGATGACCACCGCGGCGCCGGGGCTGCCGGACAGGAACACGCGGACCGCGTTCTGGTTGCCGTTGGGCGGGGTGACGGTGATGCGCTCCATGATCTCCACTCCGGTCGAGGCGGAACCGTTTCCGTCCACTCCGGGCCAGAAGTCCGCGACGGACGAGACGTCGTAGCCCGGGGCGACGTCTCCGCGGTACTGCTTGGCGATCGCGCCGTCGGGGATCGCGGGATCGCCGTTGTAGTGGGCGATCCAGTAGTGCGGCTCGGCGACGCCCGCCGACGAGAACGCCGACCGCACCGCCGGCCAGGTCGACAGGCTGCAGTAGACCGTCGGGTCGGCGCCCGCCTCGCGGCGCATCCGCACCCACCCCGGCGCCTCGCCCGGTGCGGCGTCACCGGGTTCGACGTCCAAGACGTGCCCGGCGTTGGTACTCGCTTTCTTGACGATGGTGACCTTGACCGCGTTGGGGAAGCGGGCCCAGTCGGCGTCCGACCAGGGTTCGAGCTTGATCCGGTCGATGTACCCCGCGACCATCTGCGCGCCGGCGGGGATGTTCGCGGCCGTGACCGCGTCGTACATCGTGCGCACGGGTTACGTCTCCGTTCGGTGCCGTTCGCCGTTTCGGGGACGGCGAAATCGTCTCCGCGATCCGCCATCGTGCTGTTACCCATGTGGGACGGGCGTCAAGCGGAAATGTTACGCACTGGCAGCCGATCACCAAAACGGCCGCAGCGCGCGATTTCTTCACCACTCGTTCACGAACCCGCGGTGACTTTCCGCTATCGGGGCTGGCTTCCCGCTCACCCGGCTGGCAAGCTGCCAGGACTTCACGAGGGAAGGCGAGTGCATGGCGGCACACCCGGCGCGGGCCCGGCGCGTCGACGCGCGAGTCGTCGTCCTGAGCGTGCTGCTCGTGGTGGCCCTGCTCGCCTGGGCCGGTGCCGACTGGCTGCGCGACCGCCTCGCCGCCGGCGGCTGCGACACCACGACGCCGGTGCACATCACGGCGGCGCCCGACGTCGCGCCGGTGCTCGGCGCGCTCGCCCGGACCGTGCCGGAGCCGGACTGCTACACCGTCGAGGTCACCGCGGCCGCGTCGACGGCCACCGCGGCGGCGCTCGAAGCCAACGGCGCGAACGGCCCCGACGTCTGGGTGCCGGAGTCGAGCAGCTGGCTGCTGCAGGCGCGTGACCTCGGCGCGTGGAACCTGCCCGAGTCCGGCCAGTCGGTGGCGAGCTCGCCGGTCGTACTGGCGCTGACCGACGACGTCGCGAAGCGGGCGGGCTGGCCGGGGAAGTCGCCGTCCTGGGCGGACGTCCTCGCGGGCGGCCCGGTCGGCCTGCCCGACCCGGGCCGCGACCCGGCGGCGATCGCCGCGCTGATCGGCTTGCAGCAGCTGACGAAGGACGCGCCCGACCCCGGCGCCGCGTTCACCGAAGAGATCCGCAAGGTGTCGGCGGTGAAGCAGCCGTTCACGGCCGCACCCGCGTCGGAGCAGTCCGTGCTGGCGCGCAAGCTCGTCGCCGCGTACCCGGCGGCCGGGGTGCCGAGCTTCGACTACCCGTACGTCGTGCTGCCGCGCGCGTCGGAGGCTTCGCGGTCGGCCGCCGAGCGGTTCCTGCGGCTGCTGCTGGACCAGACCGCGACGAAGTCGTTCGCCGACGCCGGGTTCCGGACGCCGGCCGGGCAGCTGCTCGGCGACCGGCCCCGTGACACGCGCACCGACGCCGCGCCGCGCCCGGCCGGGCCACCGGCACCCGACGCGATGTACGGCGTGCTGCAAGCCTGGGCCGGGGCCAACCTCAGCGCGCGCGTCCAGGTGCTGCTCGACGTCTCCGGCTCGATGGCCGCCACCGTGCCCGGCACCGGGCGCAGCCGGATGGCGCTGACGCTGGAAGCCGCGACGCAGGGGCTCGGGCTGTTCAAGCCGACGACGGAAATCGGGCTCTGGCTGTTCTCCACCAAGCTCGACGGCGACAAGGACTACAAGGAACTGCTGCCGATGCGGCCCATCTCCCAGCAGCTGGCCGCCGGCGGTGTCGCGACACTGCAGGCGGTGAAGCCGAAGCCCGGCGGCGCGACCGGGCTGTACGACTCGATCCTCGCCGCGTATCAGAACGCCCGCCAGAACTGGCAGCTCGGCCGGATCAACGTCGTCGTCGTGCTCACCGACGGCCGCAACGAGGACAGCGACTCGGTCGGGCTGCCCGGCCTGCTGGCCGAGCTGGGCCGCCTGCAGGACCCGCGGAAACCGCTGCCGGTGATCGGGATCGGCATCGGCCCGGACATCGACGCGAGCGAGCTGCGCCAGGTCTCGGCCGCCACCGGCGGCGAGTCGTTCACCACGCCGGACCCGCGCAAGATCTCCGACGTCTTCTACCAGGCACTGAGCAAGCTCATGTGCCAGCCGCCCGCCTGCAAGAATTGAGGACGCCCGTGTTGGTGGAGATGGAAAAGCCCGCCTCCCGGGCGCCGCGAAGACCGTCCACTGTGGTCCTCGCGGCGTTCGTCGCGGGCGTGGTGCCGTTCGCGTTCCACGCCTGGGCGGCCCTGCACGGGAGTTTCGCGCAGGACGACTTCGTCGTCACCTACCGGGCCGCCGCGGCCGGGCCCTTCGACCTCGGCTACCTCTTCCAGGACTACCACGGGCACCTGCAGCCCGGCGGGTTCTTCCTCGCCGCGGTGCTGACGTGGTGGGCACCGCTGAACTTCGCCCTGCTCATGGCCCCGCTGCTGCTGATGCGGGCCGTCGCGACGGTCCTGTTCTGGTGCGTGCTCGTGCGCTGCTTCGGCCGCCGCTGGGCGATCCTGGTGCCGTTCACCGTGTTCACGGCCTCGACGCTGCTGCTGGTCCCGACGCTGTGGTGGTCGTTCGGCGTCCAGCTCGTGCCGGTCGTCCTGGCCGCGGCCGGGGCGCTGCACGCGCACGTCCGCTACCTCGACGGCGGCGGCCGGTGGTGGATCGGCGCGTTCGCCTGGACGCTGTTCGGCCTCGCGTTCTACGAAAAGGCCGCGCTGATCCCGGTGCTGCTGGCCGGGGTGACCGTCCTGCTCGGACGGTCCTTCCGGGACCACGCCCGCTACTGGGCCGGGCACTCCGTGCTGCTGGCCGCGTTCGTCGCGGGCTACTTCGCGGTGACGGCGAGCCAGGTCGGCGCCGGCGCGCGACCGATGTCGGCCGGGACGGTCGCCGACCTGACCGGCCGGATGCTCGGCGACACGCTGCTGCCCGGCCTGGCCGGCGGGCCGTGGTCGGGCGCCGGTGCGGGCGCGACCTGGGCGGCGTCGCCGTTCGCGGTGGTCGCGGCGCTGCTCGTCGCCGCGATCGCCGTGGTGATCGCCGGGGTGCGTGCCGGTGGACGGCGCGCGTGGGGTGCGTGGGCGCTGCTCGCGGCCCTGTTCGCGGTGGACGTCGGGCTGCTGGCGCTGACCCGGCTGCGCGAAGTCGGGCCGTCGGCGGGCGACGACCCGCGGTACGTCGCCGATCTCGCGCTGGCGGCCGCCCTTTGTGGAGCGTTCGCTTTTCTGCGGCCCGGCGGAATTGCGCCGTCCGGCCGAAAGCGTGAACGGCCGATCGCGCTAGCCTGCTGCGTGCTTTTGCTCGTCAGTTCGGCGATCGGGTTCTCCGGGCTGGCGCCCGCGGTGCGGTTCGGGCATTCCGCGCAGTACCTCGGCAACGTCCGGGCCGCCGTCGCCGAGGACC
This sequence comes from Amycolatopsis sp. NPDC003865, assembly GCF_053605345.1. Classification (NCBI taxonomy): domain Bacteria; kingdom Bacillati; phylum Actinomycetota; class Actinomycetes; order Pseudonocardiales; family Pseudonocardiaceae; genus Amycolatopsis; species Amycolatopsis sp. NPDC003865. The sequence continues at coordinate 221,390 of NZ_JBSGJA010000007.1, forward strand.
CGGAGCTCGTTTTCTTCGACACCTTCGTGCCGTCCGACGTGGTGCACGAGTGGTTCGGCGCCGACTCCCGGGCCTCGCGCGTGGCCGGCCTGATCCCCGGCACGCACTTCGACCAGCCGACGAACCGGATGCACCAGCTCGACGCCACCGGTACGCCGCACCTGATCACCGGCGTGGCCGCGGAATCCCGCGGGGCCACGGGACCGGTGCCGAACTGCGGGTACACCGTCGGCGAGACGCCGATCCGCGTTCCGCTGGACAAGCCGCTGCTGGGCAGGTACCTGCTGAAGCTCGACTACTTCACCTCGGACGGCGGCGAAGGCCTGGTCGACCGGACGCCGGTGTGGTTCCAGGCCGGGCTGCACTCGCTGTACCTGCCGGTCGACGGCCTCTTCGACCACGTCGACCTGCGGCTGTCGAGCCCGGGCGCGCCGGTCTGCGTCGCGAAGGTCGAGGTCGGGAAACCGGTGGCTCAGTAGGGGTCGTACGGGCTGTCGTGCCCGAGCAGCCGCGCCACCGGCCGCAACCGCAGGCGCAGCAGCACCTTCACCACGACGTTGCGCAGGAACCACGGCAGCTGCGCCAGCACGCGGACGCGGTCCGCCGTGGACGGTGGCGCCAGCCGGAACCGCGCCAGCGACGTCGCCCGGTCCACGTAGGTGTACCGGCGTCCGAAGAGGACTTTCGCGATCGTGCCGAGCGTGACGCCGATCGAGGAAAAGCAGTCGTGCACCAGGATTTCCGCGCCCGGCGGCAGGTGTGCCGACCAGCGCAGGTCGTCGGTGTAGGTCCAGTAGTCGTGCTTGCCGTCGATGTAAAGCAGCTGTAAGGGCCGGTCCCAGTCAGGGCGCAGCTGCGTGCTGTAACCGGCGACGAGCTCGACGACGTCGTCCAGCCCGGCCTGCCGGATGTTGCGCTCGAACAGCTGCCGGGTCGGCGATCCGCCGAACAGCCTGCCGTCCACGAACGGGTCGACGGCGATCACCGTGGCGCCGACCGTGCGCGCGGCCGCGCCGAGGACGATCGTGGATCTGCCCTGGTGGCTGCCGATTTCCAGGACGACGTCGCCCTTCTCCAGGCGGCACACCGCGTCCCACAGCGCTTCGCCCTGCGCGCGCGTCATCCAGCCCTTGACCGGCTCGGCCAGAGCCCAGGCATCATCGAAGGAGATGGCGCACCTGCCAGAAGTCGGGAACTGTGCCTCCAACAAAACTGTCGGCACATGGTAGCCAGGTTTCGGCCTAGTATCTACCGGATGGTAACCGCCACCCGCGAACGGTCCCGGGACGACGCCCCGCCCTCGGACGGTGCCCGGAAGTTTTCGGCGGGCGCGTTCTTCCGCCGGCCGAGCACCTGGATCGCGCTGGCGCTGACCACGTTGTCATTCCTGCAGATGCCGGGGAAGACGACGTTCGACACCAAGCTCGACCTCGCCGTCGACCCGCTCGCGTTCCTCGGCCGCGCGCTGCACCTGTGGAACCCCCAGGCGACGGCGGGGGAGCTGCAGAACCAGGCGTACGGCTATCTCTTCCCGATGGGCCCGTTCTTCGCGCTGTGCCAGGCCGTCGGGATGCCCGCGTGGATCGCGCAACGGCTGTGGGGCGCGATCCTGCTCGTCGCCGCGTTCGGCGGGGCCCTGCTGCTGGCGCGCGCGATGAAGCTCGGCACCGAACGCACGCGGCTGATCGGCGCGGTCGGGTACGCGCTCGCGCCGCGCATGCTGACCGAGATCGGCGGCCTGTCCGCGGAAATGCTGCCCGCGGTGCTGCTGCCGTGGGTGCTGGTGCCGCTGGTGCGGGCCGGGACGATCGGCTCGCCGCGGCGGGCGGCCGGGTTGTCGGCCGTCGCCGTGCTGTGCATGGGCGGGGTCAACGGCGCGATGGTCGTGATGGCGCTCGTCCTGCCCGGACTGTGGCTGCTGACGCGCAAGTGGACGCGCCACCACGTCGAACTGGTGCTGTGGTGGTTCGTCTTCGTCGTCGGCGCGACGCTGTGGTGGATCCTGCCGCTGCTGCTGCTCGGCGAGTACAGCCTGCCGTTCCTGGACTACATCGAGTCCGCGACGAACACGACCGCGCCGATGTCGCTGTTCGAGGTGCTGCGCGGGACCAACCAGTGGGTCGCCTACGTCGTGCAGGGCACGCCGTGGTGGCCGGGCGGCTGGTCGCTGATCGACAACCCGGTGCTGATGCTCGCGACGGGCCTCGTCGCCGGCGTCGGCCTGCTCGGCCTGACCCGGCGCGGCCTGCCGGAACGCCGGTTCCTCGTGCTGGGCGTCCTCACCGGACTGACGCTGCTGACCATCGGGTACGTCGGCACGCTCGACAGCCCGGTGGCCGAACAGGTCCGGCACCTGCTCGACGGCCCGCTCGCCCCGCTGCGCAACGTCCACAAGTTCGAACCGGTGCTGCGGCTGCCGCTGATGCTGGCGTTCGTGCACGGCATCGCGAGCCCGGTCCGGGTGCGGTCCGCGCGCCGGTTCCTCCGGCCCGCTCTGGGGCTCTTGCTGGTGCTCGTGATGGCCGCGCCCGCGTGGCTGCTCAACCTGCGGTCCGGCCCGGGCTGGGACGAGGTTCCCGGCTACTGGTACGACGCGATGGGCTACGTCGCCAAGGCCGACCCGAACGCCCGGACGCTGCTGCTGCCGGCCACCGGGTTCGGCGAGTACGACTGGGGCCGCACGGTCGACGAACCCGCGCAGGCCATCGCGAGAAGCCCGTGGGCGGTGCGCAACCAGGTGCCGCTCGGGTCCGAGGGCAACACGCGGCTGATGGACTCGGTCGACGCGGCGCTGGCCGACGGCCGCGGCGATCCCGGGCTCGCCGCGCTGCTCGCGCGGTCCGGCTACCGGTTCCTGCTGCTGCGCAACGACATCGACCGCGAGCGGACGTCCGCGCCGCCGGTGGCGACCCTGCGGGCCGGGCTGGCCGGCTCGCCCGGCATCGGCAAGGCGGCGGAGTTCGGGCCGCTCGAGGTCTACGAGGTGCGCAAACCGGTGCCGCTCGCCACCGCGACGTCCACCACGGACGTCCCCACCGTGAGCGGCGGCCCGGAGAACCTGCTCCCGCTGATCGATTCCGGTCAGCTCGACCCGGCGACGCCGACGGTGCTGACCGGCGACGGCGGTTCACCCGGCGGCCCCCGGCTGGTGACCGACGGCCTGCGCCGGGCCGAACGGAACGTCGGTGGCGTGCGCGACAACCTCAGCCAGACCCTGACCGCGGGCGAGGCGTTCCGGCAGCAGCGCGCCGCGGGGGACGTGCTGCCGTTCCCGGGTGAGGAGCACCAGACCGTCGCCGCCTACCGGGGCATCCGCGCGGTGACGGCGTCGACGGCCGCGTCGTTCGCCGACGCGTTCGGCGGGTCCGACCCCGGCCACCAGCCGTTCGCGGCGATCGACGGTGACCCGCGCACGTCGTGGCGCTCGTCGTCGTTCACCGGGCCGATCGGCCAGTGGCTCGAGGTGGAGCTGGACACGCCTCGGCTGGTGAACTCGGTGGACCTGGAGATGGTCGACGACCTCCGCGTCGGCTGGCCGGCGACGCGGGTCCGGATCACCACCGACAACGGCTCGGTCGACCAGCAGGTGATCCGCGGGGCCGGGCCGCACACCTACGCCGTGGCGGCGGGCGTGACGCGCAAGGTGCGGATCACGTTGCTGTCGCTGGTGGTCGGGCGCCAGGACGGCAACGTCGGCATCGCGGAGCTGAAGATCCCCGGCACCGAACCGCAGCGTGCGCTGGAAGTCCCGGCCGACCTGCCCGCCGGCCCCGCGCCCGGCTTCGCGTTCACGCGGGGCGCCGCGCCGCGGTTCGCGTGCCTGCCCGCCGACGGTGCGGTGCGGTGCGACGCGTCCGCGGCCCGTGACGGCGAAGAGCCCGACGGCATCCGGCGCCTGTTCAGCACCCCGGCCGAGCAGACGTTCCTCGTCGGCGGCTCGGTGCTGCCCGCCGGCGGCGGCAAGAACCCGGTCGCGCTGCCGGGGGTCACGGTGGCGTCGACGTCGCAGCTGGGTGGCGACCCGGCGGCGGGCGGGTTCGCCGCGGTGGACGGCGACGCGGGCACGACGTGGCGTCCCGACGTCACCGACCTGCGGCCGGCACTCACGCTGAACTGGACCGCCCCGAAGCGGATTTCGGGGCTGCACATCGGGGTCGCGCCGGCGAGCGGCGCGCGAGCGCCGCGGCAGCTGGAGCTGGTGGGGAAGTCCGGGTCGCGCACGGTCCAGCTCGACGCGGGCGGATCGGCGTCCTTCGAGCCCTTGGACACCGACCAGCTGCAGATCGTGCTGCCGGGCGACGACGACGACCCCGCCGCGCGCGCGGTGGTGGGGATCGGGAGCCTGGAGCTGTCGGGCACCGACGGGCTGCTGCCCGGGCCGGACCCGGCGTTCACGGTGCCGTGCGGGTCGGGGCCGAACGTCCACCTCGACGGCCTGGACTACCGGACGTCGGTGCAGGGGACGCTGTCCGACATCACCGCGCACCGGCCGCTGGAACTGCGGATGTGCCGGGACTCCGAGGGCGGGATCTCGCTGCCGTCCGGCGGGCACGAGCTGCGGACCGACCGGTCGGACTCCTTCGTCGTCCAGGACCTGTGGCTGCGCCCGGCGGTGGCGGCCACCCCGCCGGTGCACCGCGCGGTGCAGGTGGGGAAGTGGGACGCGGCTTCGCGATCGGTGACGGTCGCGCCGGGCGCGGAGGCGGTGCTGGCGGTCCCGGAGAACGCGAACGCGGGCTGGGTGGCCACAATGGACGGTCGCGAGCTGGCCCGCACCCGCGTCGACGGCTGGCAGCAGGCGTGGATCGTCCCGGCGGGCGCGGGCGGGGTGGTGTCGCTGTCGTTCGCGCCGGACTCGGCGTACCGCAGCTCGCTCTTGGTCGGTGCGGTGGCGGTCGTCCTGCTGCTGGTGGGCGTCTTCTGGCCGGCCCGGCGGCGGCCGTTCGCGGTGCCGCCGGGCGGTTCCTTCGTGCCGGTGGTGCTGATCGGCCTGCTGGTGGCGCTGGGCGGGATGCTGCCGGTGGTGCTGCTGATCGCGTGCCTGCTGGCGCGGCAGTTCTGGGACCGGGCGCCGAGGTACGTGGCGTTCGGCGGGATGGCCGTGGCGGCGGTGGTGTCGGTGACGGGCCGGGTACTGGGCCACGGCCAGGAGTGGGCGTACGGCCCGGTGACCCAGGCGGCCCTGCTCCTGGCGGCGGCCGCGATGGTGGCGACGTGCGTGGACTGGTTCACCCGCAAGGACAACCCGACGGAACCGGCTGGTTAGCCGGGGAGCTCGGCATCCTGCTGAAGCGCCTCTTCGGCCCAGCGTTCCGCGGGCGGTCGTGCCGGGCGGGGACAGCTGTCCTGCCAAAGCCCCTCCGGCACCCCGAAGCTGTCATTGTGACTACGGCCGGCAACACCGCGTCAAGGCGGGAAAGATGCCTTGACCCGGCGCTGCCGGCCGTGTTCTGGCTTCGGATCGGGGTGCGGGGGAGTCTGGGTTCTCGTCGGTGCCCGTTCTCGGGGGCCTCTCGCCTTGGGCGGTTGGCGGATGGCATGAACGAGTCGTTCATGTCATCCCGGCCAGGCTCAAGAAACCCGCCGCGCCCGCAGCTCCAGAACCGCGCCCGCCACCGCCAGCCCGCCCGCGCAGCAAGCCGCGACCGTCACCACCTGCGTCGCCGATCCGTGCAGCCAAGCCGTGACCAGCAACGCCTCCACGCCCACGGCCGCCCACATCAGCACCGCGACCCGCCGATCCCCGTCGGCGAGCCGCGCGTACAACAGGATCTGCACCAGCGCCAGCATCGACCCCGCCAGCGCGAACGGCCACACCGGCATCGTGCTCCCGGCGTAACGCGCACCGCCGATCACCGCGAGCAACGACGGCCCCAGCACCACGGATGCCAGCACCACGAACGCATCCAGGAAAGCGCACACCGCCAACGCCACCGGCAACGCCCGCCGGCGCCCGGAAGAAGCGGCGAACCGGGGCAGCACGAGCACTCCCACCGCCTGCGGCAGCCAGTACGCGATCTTCGTGACGATCGCCCCGAGCGCGTACTCCCCGGCCGACGACGACGGCAGCGTGTGCCGCGCCAGCACCAGGTCCAGGTTCACCAGCAGCACCAGCGCCAGCATCGCCTGCGCCGTGTGGAGTACTTCCACGCCGTGGCGGTCGGCCCAGCGGGGCCGCGGGCGCCCGCACACCCACCAGCCCGCCACGACCACCGCCAGCGACCCGAGCGCGGTGCCGGCCAGCGCGCCCGTGGAAGAGCCCGACACCAGCAACCCCACCAGCGATCCGCCGACCTTGCCCACGCCCTCGAGCGCGATCAGCCCGGCGAGCAGCGCGAACCGGTGGGCGCCCTGGAGCAGCCCGTGGAAGACCCCCAGCAGCGTCAACGGCCCGAGCGCGGCCGTCACCAGCAGCGCCGGGGTCAGCGAGCCCAGGTGGAGCAGGAGCACCAGCAACGGGCTCAGTGTCAACGCCGCCGTCGCGACGATCGCGCTCGTCATCAGCCCCAGCGCGAACAGCGAGCCCCGCGCCGACGACGACGAGCGCGCGACCCGCAGCGCCACCACCGTCTGCAGTCCCATCGCCGGGACGACGCCGATGACCAGCACCGCCAGCAGCGAGCTCAGCTCGCCGAACGCCCCCGGCGCGAGGATCCGCGCGGCCGCGAGGCTCAGCACGTAGCTGCCCGCGTTGTTGCCCGCGAGCGCGAGCGAGACGAGGATCGCCGCGACCCGGTTGCCGGTCCGGGCCGGCACTTCGGTGGCTACGCTCAACGGCGGGCTCCCATTACCGGCGGGTAATTTCCAGGGACCCTAACCGCGCGGACACCGGAAAGGAAGGGCAGTGGACGCACCGGGCAGACGGCTCGCGCTCCCCGCGGTGTCCGCCCTGCTCGCGTTCGCCGTGTGCGCGCCGCTGCTCGGCCGCGGGTTCGTCCTGAGCTACGACATGGTGTTCGCGCCCCGCCAGTACTTCGTGCCGGACGCCTTCGGGATCGGCAGCACGCTGCCGCGGTCCGTCCCCGCCGACGCCGCCGTCGCGCTCGCCACCACCGCGCTGCCCGGGGACATCGTCCAGAAGATCGTGCTGCTGCTGGCGATCTTCGCCGCCGCGCAGGGCGCCGGCCGGCTCGTCCCGACCGAACACCTGGGCACGCGGCTCGTCGCCGCGACCGCGTACGCCTGGACGCCGTACGTCGCCGAGCGGCTCTTCATCGGGCACTGGCCGCTGCTCCTGGCCTACGCGGCCCTGCCCTGGATCGTCCGCGCCGGCCTCGCCGCACGGAAGCACGAACCGAACGCGCTGCCGAGACTGGTGCTCGCCTGCGCGCCCGCCGTCCTGACTCCGCCGGGTGGCGTGCTCGCGGCCGTCGTCATGGCCGTCGCCGCCGGTTCCCGCCGCCTCTGGCAGACCCTCGCCATCGCGATCGTGCTCAACCTGCCGTGGCTGGTCCCGACGTTCCTCGACGCCGGCGGCACGTACTCCGACCCGGCCGGCGTCACGGCGTTCAGCGCCCGCGCCGAAAGCTGGGGCCCCGCGCTGCTCAGCGTCCTCGGCCTGGGCGGGATCTGGAACTCCGAAACGGTTCCCGGCAGCCGGGCCATGCCGCTCGTCCCGGTGCTGACGCTCGTCGTGGTCGCCATCGCGGTGGCCGGGCTCAAGCCGCTCACCGAAAGGTGGGGAAAGGCGCCCGCGCGGTCCTTGTTCGCCCTCGGTGCCGCGGGCGTGCTGCTCGCGGCACTGGCCACACTGCCGGGCGGGGACGCGGTGCTGACCGCCGCCACGCGCCACCTGCCCGGCGCCGGGCTCCTGCGGGACGCCCAGAAGTGGGTCGCCTGGTGGGCGTTGCCGCTCGCACTGGGTTTCGCGCTGGCCGTCGAGGTCGCCGCGGCCAAGCTCAAGACCGGGCGCGGGCGCGTCGCGCTCGTGACGGCGGCGGCCCTCTTCCCGCTGCTCACCCTGCCCGATCTGGCGTGGGGTGGCTGGGGCCGGCTGGCCACCGTCCGGTACCCCGCCGACTGGCAGGCGGTGTCCGAAGTGCTCGGTGACCGTCCCGGCGACGTGCTGACGCTGCCGCTGTCGGCGTTCCGGGGGTTCGCCTGGAACGACGACCGCACCCAGCTCGACCCGGCGCCGCGCGTCCTGCCGAAACCCGTGCTGATGGACGACACCCTCCAAGTGGGAGCGGACCGCGTCGCCGGCGAGGACCCGCGCATCGGCGACGTCCGCGCCGCGACGTCCGCGCGTGAGCTGACGGCGGCGGGCATCGGCTGGATCCTCGTCGAGCACGGGACACCCGGCGAGGTCGACGGACGGTTGCTCGCCGGCGCGACGCCGGTGTGGTCCGGTGAGTGGCTGACGCTGTACCGGACCCCGGGTGAGCCGGCGGTGAAACCGATTTCGTGGGCGCCCGCCCTGGCGGCGAACGGAGTAGTGCTCGCGTCGCTGTGCGTCGCAGTGTTGTGCCGCATGTTACCGATGCGTACATTGGGCCGCGGCAGGAATCTCCCGCCGCGGAAGGAGTGACACGTGGGCACGGTCATCGGCGTGGTCGCCGCCGTCATCCTCGGAGGCGGTCTCGCGACCGGAGCGGGCTTCGCCCTCACCAAGGGCGCGGACCCGGACAGCTCCGCCCAGGTGCAGGAAAAGCTCAACGCACAGGTGAAGTACAACCCCGCCGACCACCCCGGCAAGATCTACGGGAACCGCTGACGCGTGACCCGGCTCGCCTCCGACCACGCCCACCGCGTCGTCGGGCTCTACGGCGACCCCACCGTTTCCTGGAGCATCCTCCTCGAAGCGGAACTCGGCACGGCCGCACCGGAACCGGAGAAGCTCCGCGCCCGGCTGGCGGCCGCCGTCCAGCAGTACCCGCACCTCGGTGCCGTGCCGGAAATCGAGCGGGCCGCGGACTTGCCGGCCACCCGCGACCGGTTCGCTTCGGCGCCTTACGAACGCGCTGCGCCGCTCCTGCGGATCGCGGTCGGCGAGTCCACGTTACTCGTCGCCGCGCACCACGGCGCCCTCGACGGCCTCGGCCTGCTCTCGCTGCTGGGCATCCTCCTCGACGTCCCGGTTTCCTCGGCGGCGCGGGGTATCGGCGAACGCACCGGCGGGAAACCCTTTGCCCTTTCGGCCCTCCAGCGGCTCGCTGAGGCGCTTTTCGCGCCGCCTGGCCGCATCACGCCCGACCGGGTCGCACCGGCCGCCGGTGACGTCTTCCGCGCCCGGCACGAGCCACGGCTGCGTCTCGGCGCGGCGGGGTTCGTCGCGGCCGCCGCCCGGGCCACCGGACGCTGGAACCGCGCGCACGGCGCCCGCACCGCGCGGGTCGTGGCCGCGCTGGGGGCGTCGTGGCGCCCCGGAGCGGCGCCGGAACCGGTGCACGACAGCGCGTTCTTCCGGCTGCGGCTGCGGCCCGGCGCCGACGTCGCCGCGGTGCTCGCGGCCCAGGCACCGGAACCGGACTTCCCGGCCCGCAGCAGCAGGCTCGCCCGGCTGGGCACGCGGCTGCTGGCGAGCCGGCTCGGCTCGACGTTCCTGGTGTCCAACCTGGGCGTGGTGTCCGCGGGGGATTCCGTGCGCTCGCTGGCGTTCTACCCGGCGGCGAGTGGGCGGTCAGGGGTGGCGTTCGGCGCGGCGACGACGGGGGAGGTCACCACGGTGACGGTGCGGGCCCGTCGTCGCGACTTCGACGAGGCCGCGGCCGGGCGGCTGCTGGAGGAGTTCCGGGCCGCGGTTCACGAGGCCAGCGCCTCGCCGCGCGCCACCTGACCCAGCACGCGCGGCCGAGGCGCCGGAACCCCGGAAACGTCCCGTACCAACGCCTCGAACTGCCCGACACTCGCGTCCCAGCTGTACATCCCGGCTCGCTCGGCGCCGGCCAGTCCCATCTCCGCGCGCCGCAGGCCGTCCGCGAGCAGGCCGTCCACCTGGGCCGTGAAGTCCTCGAAGTCGTTCGCGAGCAGGCCGGTGCGGCCCTCCACAATGGATTCGGCCACGCCACCGGCCGCGCGGTAGGCGACCGACGGCACGCCGTGCGCCGCGGCCTCCATGATGACGATGCCCCAGCCCTCCTTGACCGACGGGCACAGGTGCAGCCACGACCGCGCGAGGATCTCGTGCTTGGCGTGCTCGTCGACCCAGCCGTGCAGGACCACGCGGTCGGCGACCCCGCGCGAAGCCGCGTGCTCGCGCAGCACCTCGTCCCACGGCCCCTGGCCCACCACCTCGAGCTTCAGCGACGGCCACCTCCGCGCGAGCCGCGCGACGACGTCGATGGCGTGCTCGATCCGCTTGTGCGGCACCAGCCTGCTCACCGCGACCAGCGTCGGTGTCGCGTCCCGTCCGGACACGCACGCCGGCGGCGCGTCCAGTCCGTTCGGCACCACGGCCACCCGGGCGCGGTCGACGCCCAGCCCGGCCAGCTCGGTCCTGGTGACCTCGGAAACCGTGACGTACCGGCACTTCCGGAACAGCCACGGCGCCAGCCGCGACTCGATCCACCAGCCGACCCGGCCCAGCGTCTCGCCGAGCGCGCTGATCCACTGTTCCTTGTGGACGTGGTGCACGAGCACCAGCACGGGGCACCCGGCGACCAGCCGGGCGAAGAAGGGCATGCCGTTCTGGACGTCGACCACCAGGTCGGCGCGGGCCCGGCGAATGGCGCGCAGTGCGTGCGCGTACACCCCGAACTTGTTGCCGCGCCGCCGGTAGCGGACACCTTCGCGCCACTCGCCCGCGGTCGCGCCCGGGTAGGCGGCGCACTGGATTTCGACCCGGTACCCGGCTCTCGCGAGCCCTTCGGCCATCCGCTCGACGTACCGCTCCGACCCGCCGCCTTCGGGGTGGCCGGTGTCGCGCCAGTTGACGAGGAGCACGCGAGGTCGTTCCATCGGGTTATCCAAACTGTAGCGACGATGCTAGGTTACCGGTGCGTACACAGTAGATGAACGTAATCGGGAAAGCGACGGTTCAATGGTAGGTAATTCTGTTGTCGACCGGCCGCACCGGGCCACGCTCGGCCGTTCCGTGACGCTCTTCCGCACGTTCCTCACCGAGCAGACCGACCCGGACGGCTTCTATTCCGCGCTGGCCGCCGACTCGGTCCGGCAATTGGCGGCGCACACTCCGCTGTCCGGCCGCACGGTGCTCGACGTCGGCGGCGGGCCGGGGTACTTCTCCGAGGCCTTCCGCGCCGCCGGCGCGGTCTACCTGGGCCTCGACCCGGACGTCGGCGAGCTGTCCGCGCGCGGCGAGCCCGGCGAGAACATGATCCGCGCCAGCGGCACGGAACTGCCCGTGCGCAGCGGTTCCGTCGACGTCTGCTACTCGTCGAACGTGCTGGAGCACGTCAGCGAGCCGTGGGTGATGCTCGAGGAGATGTGCCGGGTGACCAAGCCCGGCGGCACGGTCTTCGCGTCGTTCACGCCGTGGTTCTCCCCGTGGGGCGGCCACGAGACCGCGCCGTGGCATTTCCTCGGTGGTTACTACGCCCGTGAGCGGTATTCCCGGAAAGAGGGGAAGCAGCCGAAGAACAAATTCGGCGAAAGCCTGTTCCCGGTTTCGGTCGGCGCCGCGCTCCGCTGGGCGAAGACGACGCCGCTCGCCGATCTCGTGGCCGGGTATCCGCGGTACCACCCGAGCTGGGCGATGTGGATCGTGCGGATTCCCGGCCTCCGGGAAATAGCCTCCTGGAACCTGGTCCTGGTCCTGCGGAAGAAGTGACTCAGCTGCCGGCGTAGGCCACCTGGCGCCGCCGGTGCGACGTCGGGGGCTCCGGCGGGCGGCGGCGGGCCAGCAGGATGATCGCGACGACGATCAGCACGCCACCGCCGATGCCGAGCCAGAGCGGGCCGGTGCTCGACAGGAACTCCAGCTTGCCCTTGTTCGCGTTCACCTGGTCGACCATCTGCGAGATCGTCTTGCCGTTGTAGGCGAGCGTCCCGTCGAACACGACCGTCGAGCTGCCACCGGTGCCGACGCGCAGCTCCTGGTGCTGCTGTTGCTGCTGCTTGACCTCGATCCCGGTGACCGGCTCGACCCACAGGGTGTTCACGCCGCGGTAGTAGAGATCCGCGTCCACAGTGGACTGGTCGGAGCCGACCAGCGAGCCGGGCACCTTCTTCGAGTCGAGCTTCGTGTCCGGGATCTCCTGGACGAACTTGTAGGTCTCGATCCCGTTCACCGTCTCGGTGCCGGTGTAGCGCGCGGTGACGGCCGCGCCGGTGTTGTCGTCGTAGACCTTGTAGTCCTTCTGCTCGGTGCCGAAGGGGAACTTGAAGTTCAGGCCGGGCTGCGCCTTCTCGACGTTCGTCTCCGGCGGCTTCTGACCGTCCTTGTCGGCCTTGTCCTTCAGTTCGGTGACGTAGCTGCTGTTCGCCGCGCACGACGGGTCGGTCGCGCCGCGCGGGTCGTAGCCCTCGCCGGTGCGCCGGTCGAAGCAGACCTGCCGCTTGCTCGCGCTGAGCACCGTGCCGTCGGCGTCGTCGGTGACCTGCACCGCGAGCAGCCAGACCGCGTAGTCGGTGTCCTGGTGCATCTCGGGCGCGGCGAAGTTCGCCTGCACGTGCGCCACCGCGGTCAGCTTGGCGTTCTCGCGGATGTTCGAGACCGGGCCGGAGCCGTCGTCGGTCACGGCGAGGACCTTGCTCGCGGTGCCCTCGAGCACCGACGTGGAGTCCTGGTCCAGCGGCACCTTGGCGAGCTTCGGGTAGACGTACGTGGGGAGGAGCACCGCCCCGGCGACGGCGAAGACGCCCAGTGCCAGCAAGATCAGGCCGAAAGCTCGTCGCAACGGTCCTCCTGGGTCGTCCTCGTCGACAGCACAAATTACCCGGCGGTAATCAGTGCTGCGGATAGTGGCCCGCGCCACGCCGCGCGTCAAAGTGTGACCGGCGGTCACAGACACCCGGTGCCACCGGAAGGTCGCATGTGGGCGGCCGTTCGGACCAAGCGACCAAACATGTTTGTTCCCGGGCACAACGGGCACGGGCCCACCATCGGACGATCCTCACTCCGCCGCGCCGTACCGCAAAGGAGCGCATCCCTTTTGCCCCAGGACCCTTCGATGGTCGCCATCGCGGCCACCGCGCGCTGGCGGGCCCGGATCGTGGCGGCGGCCGCGAGCGCGGGGATCACGCTGACCGACCCGCTGGCCGGCGTGCCCGGCATCCGGTTGCTCGCCTGCACCCCGGGCGACCTCGGCGTGATCGTGCCGAGGCTCGGCGCCGAGCCGTCCCGGGCGGCGATCGGCGCGCACTCGGACTCGATCGCCGACCGGGAACTGCGCGACGCCGTCGCCGACGTGGCGGCGCTGCTTTCCCTGCACGGCAACGTGGTGCTCGACCTCGACGCGGGCGGCCGCCGCCGCCCGGCAGCCCGGCCGGACGTGGTCGTCTCGGCCGGTGTGGACCGTCCCCAGTGGACGGAGCCGGCGGTGACGCTCCCGGTGGGCACGGACCGGCGCGGGGGTCCGCTCACGGTGGCGCTCACCGCCGGTCCCGGCTTCGAAGGAACGTTGCTGGAACTGGCTCGGCTGGTAGAGGCGGACGCGGCTTAGCCGTCGAACGTGGGTGGTTCGGCGAAGGTCGCGGTGCCGAAGTCGGGTTCTTCGCCGAACTCCGCGAGGTCGAAGGCGGCGGCGCCGGCGAAGCGGCTCCGCCAGAACACCGTGTCGGCGGCGAACCGCGCGCTGTGGAACTGGGCCTCGTCGGCGAACGTCGCGTCTTCGAACCACGCCGTCCGGCCGAAGACCGCGCCGGCGAACCGGGCTTCGGAGGTGAACGTCGCCCGCTGGAACCGGGCGCTGCCGGCGAAGCTCGCGTAGTCGAACCAGGCCCGTCCGACGAACGTCGCGCCCGTGAAGTTCGCGGCGGCGACCCGGCAGCCGATCAGGTCGAACTCGACCAGGGTGGCGCCGGACAGGTCGAGGTCCATGTCCGGCCAGAACGAGGGTTGCGGGTGCTTCGGGTCCTTGCCGGGGTTCAGGTGGTCGGCGAGCAACCGCTGGACGGTGAGCCGCACCTCGCGTTCCTGCCGCGCGTCGCCGGCGGGCAGCGGCGACGGCGGGCGCAGGCCCGGACGGCGGCGGGACACCAGCGGGCGCCGCACGCCGTTCTTCGCCGGCGCCGGTTCGGTGTATGGCGTGCGCAGGTAGGCGCACAGCACGTTGACCACCGTCTGCCGCTGCGCGGGGTTGTCCTGCGCGACGCGCTCGAGCGCGTAGCACCCGCCGTGGCGGACCGCCGCCTTGTCGGACCCGAGCTGCTCGACCGCCTTGAGGTAGAGCTCGGTGAGCCGCCGCTCGCCGGCGTCGTGCTCGGTGGTCCGCTGACGGCGCCCGGTGAGCACCAGCGCGACGACCCCGCCCGTGCCCGCGCCGACCGTCAGGCCGGTCTTGATCAGTTCGATCCGGTCCGACGGCGTGCCGCCGCCCACGAACAGCAGGAGCAGCGTGACCGCGGCCGCGGTGATCACCGCGACCGGCACGACGATGACGGCGATCGCCCACCACCACGTGCCGCCCCGACGGCGCCACCACCGGCCGAGGTCGTCGAGCACGCGCTACTCCTCCACCCACTCCAGCAGATCACCGGGCTGGCAGCCGAGGACCCGGCACATCGCTTCCAGCGTGCTGAACCGCACCGCCTTCGCCCGCCCGTTCTTCAGCACCGCCACGTTGGCCGGCGTCAGCCCGACCTTCTCGGCGAACTCCCCGACGCTCATCTTGCGCTTCGCCAGTTCGACGTCGATGCGCACGACGATCGCCATCAGATGACCGCTTCCATGTCGGTCCGCAGCGTAGTGGCCTGGCGCAGCAGCGCGCGCATGACCACCATCAGCAGGCCGAGCACGGTGATCCCGACGGTGACCAGGAACAGCACCATCGGCATCCCCGGGTCGTCGGCGTTGAAGCCGACGAACAGCAGCATGCCGACGAACACCAGCCAGGCCGCGCCGATGGCCCAGACGATCGCGTCGACCCACTTCAGCGACGCGGTGGTGAAGATCCGGTCCTTCTTGACCAGCGTGAGCAACTGCCAGGTCGCGACGAGCACCACCTGCACGCACAGCACGAGGAACACCGCGATGGCGGTCAGCGGCCAGCGCAGCGGAGCGTCGTGCGGGTTCTGCTGCGTGTGGTAGGCGATCCCGCCCGGCAGCGACAGCGTCTGGAACACGAGGAGGACGCCAAAGAGCACCACCAGGAACACTCTGAGCGCGCGAACGGCCCACTTCTCGGAAATCATGCGACGACTATCGCTCGATATCTATCGAAAGTCAATCGATCGAGTCGGGATCGAGACGTACCGACTCCAGTGCGACGTACAGCTCGCCGATGTCCACGGGGTCGCTCAGGTCCCGCTTGGTCAGGTCCTGCACCCGGCGCAGCCGGTACCGGACCGTGTTGGGGTGCACGAACAGCCGGTCCGCGGCCTCCTTCGCCGAGCCATGACCGGCGAACCACGCGAGCAGCGTGTCGAGCAGGACCTTCCGTTCCGCGCCCGGCAGCGCGAGCACACCGGCCAGCGCCGAGCGCACGACGTCGCGGGCCATCCCCGGCGCCGCCGCGACCAGCGTCGTCACCGGCGAGTCGCCGAACACGACCACGCCGGCCGTCGCCGACGGCAGCGAGCGGCGCGCGATCCGGGCGCGGTGCAGCGCGTCCGGGACGTCGGGGAACCCGCTGAACGGCCGGCTCATCCCGGCCGCCACCGGCAGCGAGCCCAGCACTTCCCGCAGCCGCCGGACGTCCTCGATGCGGTCGATCGCCACCAGGCCGGCCTCGCCGCCCGGCCGCCACGCCGACCGCCAGCGGCGCGCCCGCAGCAGCGCCTCGACCGTGTCGTGCTCGTCGGGTTCGACGCGCTCGGTGACCACCGCGACGAACATCCCCGCGGTCGGCAGGCCCAGCTCCCGGGCGGCGGCCTCCATGTCGGCCTGGCTCGCGAGCCGGCCGCGCAGCAGGTCGTCGAGCAGCCGGACGTTGGCGTGCGACGGCTCGGCCGCGACCTCCTCGTAGGCCGTCGTCAGCGCGTCCGAGTAGAGGTCGATCGCCTTCCACACGTAGGAGTTGATCTCGATCGTCCGGGTCGGGTTGAGGAATTCCGGGCCGGCCAGCTCGAGCAGGGCCTCGTAGACGAAGGTGCCGCCGATCCGGAAGGCGCGCAGCACCGCGGGCAGCGGGATGCCCTGCCGGGCCTGGACGAGCCCGGTCTTGCGGGCGGCGTCGAGGGCGAGGCCGCGGCCCTCGGCCAGCGCGGTCAGGGCGCGTTCGAGATTGGCGTGGCAGACCTGCCGCAGCTCGTCCGGCGCGACGTGGTCGACCTGCCGGTAGAACTCGTCTTCTTCACTCAGCAGCCGGGCGAGGCGGTCGGCGAACTCGGGCAGTCTGGCCAGCATTTCGCGCACCAGCTCGCGGTGTTCGCGAGGGACTGGCCTGGCCAGAGCTTCGATGCCCATTCCTCACTTTAGCTCGGGTCCCCGGCCCGGGACATGCACGAACTTGAGCAAAATTCATGTCCACCGGGTGATCGGCCCGGTGAGGGGTTGACGCCACGATCGACTCACGAAGGGCGGCGCCCGACGAGGTAGAGCTGGTCTTCCGGGCGAACCGCGGGATGGGGCGATTCGTAGCGCACCTGCTCCCGGTAGACGATCTCGAGACCCGCGGACTCCAGCCGGGCGGCGAAGGTCCCGGCGGGGTAGGTGCTGGCGCGGATCGGATGCCCGAGGAACGCGAACTCGACCCCGTCGGCGTCGGCCGCGACCGTCCCGAGCACGAAGTGGCCACCGGGTGCCAGCCACGACGCGGCCTTGGTGAGCACCGCGTCGATCTCCGCCCGGGTCATCTGCAGCAGCGAGAAGAAGGCGGTGACCACGTCGGCGCTGCCGGCCGGGCGGGTCAGTTCGCGCAGGTCCGCCTGGGCGAACCGCGCCGCGGGGACCTGCTCGCGGGCGATCTCGACCATCTTCGCCGACACGTCGTACCCGGTCACGTCGTGTCCGGCGGCCGCGAAGGTCTCTGCCACCGGTCGGCCGGTGCCCGAGCCGAGGTCGACCACCGTGGCGCGGCCGGGCAGCCGGTCCAGCAGCCACGTCAGCACGGCCCGCTGGCCCGGCTGGTCCGGGAAGGCGGCTTCGTAGTCCTTGCCCAGGGCGTCGAAGACCTCGGCGGCGGTTTCGGGGCGCGTCATGCGCCCACCCTGCCAGACGTCCGGTTGCGCAACTTACGAATCAAATCGCGCAAGTGCAGAGTAAGTTCACGAAAAACCTTGTGGTACCGAGGGTCGTCGACCTACTCTTCCGCGGCACTCCATTCGAGAATCGAGGTCCGCGATGGCCCGCCGCACCTTCGGAACCGTGCTCGTCGCGGTCGTCACCCTGCTGTCGGTGGCCGCGCCCGCGTCCGCCGCCGTCCGGCCGGTGGTGACGCGGGCCGCGCTCGACCCGGCGCTCGTCGCCGGCCGCGGCGCCGACGTCCCGTTTCTCGAGCAGGAGGCGGAGAACGCGCGCACCGACGGCGTCGTGATCGGGCCCGACCGCTCGGCCTACACGCTCCCGTCGGAGGCGTCCGGCCGCCGCGCGGTCCGGCTGGCGCCCGGGCAGTACGTCGAGTTCACGCTGCCGGCCGCGGCGAACGCGATCACCGTCCGCTACAGCATCCCGGACGCGCCGAACGGCGGCGGGATCACCGCGCCCCTCGACGTCACCGTGAACGGCGCCCACCGGCAGCGGATGACGCTGACCTCGCAGTATTCCTGGCTGTACAACCAGTACCCGTTCACTAACTCCCCCGACGCGGACCTGCTGCACCCGGACTGGTGGATCACCGAGTGCTCGTGCGTGCCCGCGGCCAGCACGCCCGCGCCGGTGATCGAAAAGCCGTTCCGCCCCACGCACTTCTACGACGAGCAGCGGCTCCTGCTTGGCGCGTCCCACCCGGCGGGGGCCAAGGTCCGGCTCACCGCGTCGGCGGGCGCGGCGTGGACGGTCGTCGACCTGCTCGACTCCGAGCGCGTCGCGCCGCCGCGCGTGCTTCCTTTCGCGGCCGACGCGGTGCTCTTCGGCGCCGACCCGACCGGCCGCCGGGACTCGGCCGACGCGCTCGACCGCGCCATCGCCTTCGCGCGGCGCGCGCACCTGAAGGTCTACCTGCCGCCCGGCACCTACCAGGTGAACCGGCACGTCATCGTCGACGACGTCACGATCGAAGGCGCGGGCAGCTGGTACACGATCGTCAAGGGGCACGGCGTCGGCATCTACGGCAAGGAAGCGACCGCGGGCGGCAGTCACGGCGTCCACCTCACCGGCTTCGCGATCGAGGGGGACGTCCGGGAGCGCGTCGACACCGACCAGGTCAACGCGGTCGGCGGCGCGCTCAGCGACTCCACTGTGGATTCGCTGTACCTGCACCACACCAAGGTCGGCCTGTGGTTCGACGGGCCGATGGCGCGCACGCGGATCACGGGCAACGTCATCGCCGACCAGATCGCCGACGGCCTGAACTTCCACACGGGAGTGACGGACTCGATGGTGGCGAACAACTTCCTGCGCAACACCGGCGACGACGGCCTGGCCATGTGGTCGGAGAAGGCGCAGGACGCGCGGAACACGTTCGACCACAACACGGTCCAGACGCCGGTGCTGGCCAACGGGATCGCGCTCTACGGCGGCGTGGACAACGTCGTCTCGGGGAACCTGATCGCCGACCCGATCCGCGAGGGCAGCGCGATCCAGGTGGGCTCGCGGTTCGGCGCGGAGGCGTTGGGCGGGACGGTGCGGATCGTGGACAACACTACCGTCCGGGCGGGAACGTTCGAGCTGAACTGGAAGATCGGGCTCGGCGCGATCTGGTTCTACGCGCTGGAAAAGGACATCGCCGCGGACGTCGAGGTGACCGGCGACCACTTCCTCGACAACACCTACAACGCGATCATGCTGGTCAGCGACTTCCCGGTGAAGGACCGGTACTCGATCACCGGCCTGCGGTTCGCCGACCTGCGCGTCGACGGCGCGGGGACGTCGGTGGTCAGCGCCCGGTCGGCGGGGTCGGCGTCGTTCCGGAACGTGGCCGCGCGCGGTGTCGGCGCGGTCGCCGTCAACAACTGCGGGTCGTTCAACTTCCCACCCACGGGCTCGGAGTTCGCGCTGACCGACCTCGGCGGCAACGGCAGCTGGCTCGCGCCGTGGCTCCTGCCGAACACGATCACCTGCGACGACCGGCCGCCGGTCGTGCCGCCCCCGCCGCCTTCGGGGTGGTGACCGCTAGGGTTTCGCCGTGGCTGGTTTGCGGGGTGTCTTCGCCGGGTTCGGCAAGAGCAGGGCGTTCGCGGTGCTCGGACGGGCGCTCGTGCCCGCCGACCGGGTGCTGCTGCGGGTCACCGGCGGCCGGGTGGGGGTCGGCGCGGCGGTCGGGCTGCGGACGCTGCTGCTCACCACCGTCGGCCGGCGCAGCGGCGAACCCCGGCAGGTGCCTCTGCTGTACGTCGAGCGCGGCGGCGGGTACGTCGTCATCGGCTCGAACTGGGGCGGCGAGGCGCATCCGGCGTGGTCGGCGAACCTCCTGGCCCAGCCGAAGGCGACGGTCGCGATCGGCGGCCGGACCACCGAGGTCACCGGCCGGCTCCTGACCGGCGACGAGCGCCGGGAGATGTGGGACGCCGTCGCGTCCTACTGGCCGGCGTACGACCGCTACGCCGTCCGCGCGGGCGACCGCGAGATCCGCGTCTTCCTGCTGGAGCCGGTCAGATGAGGTCGGTGTGCCGGATCCGGTACACCTGGAGCCGCAGGTTGTAGTACTTCTCGGTCTCGCCGACCCACTGCATGCCGAGCCGCTTCGCGACGGCGATCGCGCGCGTGTTGTTCGGCCGGGCGACGGCGAAGAGCTCGTCGGTGTCCTGGGTGAACGCCCACTCGATCAGCGCGGTCGCCGCTTCCGACGCGTAGCCCCGGCCCCAGACACCGGGCGCGAGCTGCCAGCTGAGCTCGAGGTCCTCTTCGAACGGCGGCAGCAGCCGGATGCCGAGCCCGCCGATGACGACGCCGTCCTCCTTGCGCTCCACGGCCCAGCGCCCGCGCGGCGGCGGCAGGTTCGGCTGCGCCTCCTGCCACGCGGCCAGGACCGAGCGCATGGCGCCGACGTCGCCGACGCGCTCCATGGCCGGGGTCAGCCAGTGCGTGACGTCTTCCGCGCCGTAAATGGCGTACGCGGCTTCGGCGTCGGCAGGCGTCCAGTCCCGGATCACGAGCCGGTCGGTGCTCAGCGGGGTCTCCATACCAGGACGCTACGCCGCGCGGCCCGTGATTGTTCCCGGCTCCGGTGCACGTCACTCCGGGCTTACAGTCACCTCGTGGACGAACTGCGTGACCTCCTGGCCCGCGCCGCCGAGCTGGCCGCCGACCACCGGGCCGGGCTCGAAGACCGCCCGGTGGCCCGGCCCGTCGACCCGGAAGCCCTGCGGGCGGGGTTCGGGCAGCTGCGCGACGCTCCGACCCCGCCCGCCACCGTCCTCGAAGAACTCGCGAAAGCCGCCGAGCCCGGGCTGGTCGCCACCGCCGGGCCGCGGTTCTTCGGCTTCGTCGTCGGGGGCGCGCTGCCCGCCGCCACCGCCGCCGACGTCCTCGCCGCCGGCTGGGACCAGAACGCCTTCAACGCCGTTCTCTCACCCGCCGCGGCCGCCGCCGAGCGGGCCGCCGGGGACTGGCTCAAGGACCTGCTCGGCCTCCCCGCCACCGCGTCCGCCGGTTTCGTCACCGGCGGGCAGGCCGCGAACACCGTCGGGCTGGCCGCCGCCCGGCACCACGTGCTCGCCGAAGCCGGCTGGGACGTCGAGCGCGACGGGCTCGCCGGCGCCCCGCGCGTCCGCGTCGTCGCGAGCGAGGAACGGCACGCCACCGTCGACCGCGCCCTGCGGCTGCTCGGCTTCGGCACCCGGGCCGTCGTCCCGGTCAGGGCCGAAGCGGACGGTGCCATCGACATCGCCGACCTCGCGGCCAAAGTCGACGGACCCACCATCGTCTGCCTGCAGGCGGGCAACGTGAACACCGGCGCCTGCGACGACATCCGGGCCGCCCGCGCGGTCGCGCCGGACGCCTGGATCCACGTCGACGGCGCCTTCGGGCTCTGGGCCGCCGCCAACCCCGCGACCCGGCCGCTGCTCGACGGCGTCGAGCTGGCCGACTCCTGGGCCTGCGACGGCCACAAGTGGCTGAACGTCCCGTACGACTCGGGGTTCGTCTTCTGTGCCCGCCCGGACGTCCACGCCGAGGCGATCGCCTACCGCGCGGCCTACCTGACCGGCGCCGGCGAAGTGTCCGGGATGGGCGACCTGACGCTGGAATCGTCGCGCCGCGCCCGCGGCTTCGCGGTCTGGGCCGCGCTGCGCGAACTGGGCCGCGACGGCGTCGCCGAACTCGTCGACCGCTGCTGCCGGCTGGCCCGCCGCTTCGCCGCGGCCCTCGCCGACGGCGGCGCCGAGATCGCGAACGACGTCGTCCTCAACCAGGTCCTCGTGTCCTTCGGGGACGGCACCGACGCGATCGTCGACCGGGTGCAGCGCGACGGCACCTGCTGGCTCGGCGGAACGACCTGGCGCGGCCGCCGGTACCTGCGGATTTCGGTGTCCGGCTGGACGACGACGGAGGCGGACGTCGACCGCTCGGCCGCGGCGATCCTCCGGCTGGCCGCTCAGTAGCCTTCGCGCACCGAAAGCGGGTCCGTCCGCCAGCCGATCTGCTTGTCGGCACCGGTCGGCCAGCTCGACGACAGCCGCCGCCGGACGCTGCCGAGCGCGCCCAGCCGGACGAGGTCGACGCGGGAACCCTGCGCTGCCAACGATGTCACCTCGGCGGGGGTGAGCGGGACGAAGTCGAAGTACTGCGCGTCCTCGCCGCCGGACCAGTCGACGAACTCGGTGAAGATCGCGGCGAACCCCTGGCGGCACTCCGGACATTCGCGCAGCGAAATGCCGAAGTGGGACTGTTCGACCAGGCGGTGGGTTTCCCGCAGCCGGGTCGTGCAGAAGGCCAGCGCGGTGAGGGCGTCTTCGCCGGAACAGCGGGCGCAGCCGAACTCGGTCATCGGCCGATCATGCCACGCCGTGAATTCGCGCCGGGCTGCGGTGTCATCGCGAAACCTTTGACCACAACGTTTCGCCCTGGTCCGCAGTGGTCTGGACCTGTTAGCCTCAGCGCGCCACCCAGTCCGCAGGCCGGAAGGGAAAGTCGTGCTCCGCATGAGAAAGAGCGTCGCTGTCGCCGCACTGGCGCTGGCCGCCGCCGGCGTCGTGGCGCCGTCCGCCGAAGCGAGCCAGCCTTCGGGCAAGGTGATGGCCTACTTCGCCGATTGGGACGTCTACGCCCGCAACTACCACGTCAAGGACATCGAGACGTCGGGTTCGGCCGCGAAGCTGACCCACATCAACTACGCGTTCGGCAACGTCACGGGCGGCGGGTGCGCCGTCGGCGACCCGTGGGCCGACCACGACATGCCCTACGACGCCGCCATGAGCGTCAACGGCCAGGCCGACAGCGGCCCGCTGCACGGCAGCTTCAACCAGCTCCTCCAGCTGAAGAAGCTGCACCCGAAGCTGAAGGTGCTGTGGTCGTTCGGCGGCTGGACCTGGTCGGCCGGCTTCCCGGAGGCGGCCAGGAACCCGGAGGCGTTCGCCGAGTCCTGCTACAACCTCGTCAACGACCCGCGCTGGGCGGGCGTCTTCGACGGCATCGACATCGACTGGGAATACCCGAACGCCTGCGGCGACACCTGCGACACCAGCGGACCGAAGGCGTTCACGGCGCTGGTCAAGGCGTTGCGGGCGAAGTTCGGGCGCCAGCTCGTCACCGCCGCGATCACCGCGGACGGCTCTCGCGGCGGGAAGATCGACGCCACCGACTACGGCAGCGCGAGCCGGTACCTCGACTGGTACAACGTGATGACCTACGACTACTTCGTCGCGGGCGGCCAGCCGACCGGGCCCACCGCGCCGCACTCGCCGCTGCGGTCCTACCCGGGCATCCCGCACGCCGGGTACTACGCCGACGCCGCGCTCCAGAAGCTGCGCCACCAGGGCGTTCCGTCGTCGAAGATGTTGCTGGGCCTCGGTTTCTACGGCCGCGGCTGGGACGGCGTGACGCAGAAGCAGCCCGGCGGCACCGCCGCCGGCCCGGCTCCGGGCACGTACGAAGCGGGCGTCGAGGACTACAAGGTCCTCAAGACCACGTGTCCCGCGAACGGCAAGGTGGCCGGTACGGCGTACGCGAAGTGCGGTTCGCAGTGGTGGAGCTACGACACGCCCGAGACGGCGTCGGCGAAGGCCGGGTACGCGAAGTCGCAGGGGCTCGGCGGGGTGTTCGCCTGGGAGCTCTCGGGCGACACCGCGAACGCGGAACTGCTGCGGGCCATCGCCGGCCGCTGCTGACCCACCAGCTGGAGGGCCCGGGCGCGAACCCGCCCGGGCCCTTCGTCCACTCAGGACTTCGCCGGGAAACCGTGCCGCCGGGCCCCCAGGACCACGGCGAGCACCGGCAGCAGGAGCAGCAGCAGCGTCCACGGGAACGAGGACGGCCCCGCGGCGTCGAGCAGGACGCCGCCGAGCACGCCACCCGCGGCCATCGCCGCGTTCCACAGCGTGACGAGCATGGCCTGCGCGTTGTCCGCCGCGTCGCCGCCCGCGTTCCCGGCCGCGGTCTGCAGGAGCGTCGGGACGCCGCCCCAGCCCAGACCCCACAGCGCGACGGCGGCGTAGACCAGCGCCGGGCTGCCGGCCGCGGTCGCCAGGATCGTCGCGGCGACGGCGACCAGGAGCGTGCTGAGGACGGTCAGGGTGCGCAGCGCGCGGTCGACCCGCACGCCGACGATCCCGATCCCGGCCATCGACGCGATGCCGAAGACCAGCACGACGACGTCCACCGCGCCGCCCATCCCGGCGTGGCCGAGGAACGCGGCGACGTAGGTGTAGAGCACGGTGTGGGCCAGCACGAACACCAGTGTCACGGCCAGCACGGGCGCGACCCCGGGCACGGACAGCGTGCGCCGGACCGGCACCCGGCCGCCGGTCCGCCCCGGCTGGTCGGGGACCTTGAGGACGATCCAGGGCAGGAGTGCCACGGCGATCGCGGACATGACGCCGAACGCCGAGCGCCAGCCGAGCAGGCCGCCGAGGAACGTCCCGGCCGGGATGCCGAGCGACAGCGCCAGCGGGATGCCGGCCATCACCATCGCGATCGCCCGGCCCGGGTTGCCGGGGTCCAGGCGCCGGGCGTACCCGGCCAGCAGTGCCCAGACCACGCCCGCGGCCACCCCGGCGACGAACCGGGCGGCCATGGTCAGCGGGTAGTCCGCCGACAGCGCCGTCACGGTGTTGGCGACGGCGAAGCCGGCCACGCCGGCCAGCAGCAAGCGTTTGCGGGACCTGGTCGCGGTGGCCGCGGCGAGCGGGATCGCGGTGAGGGCCGTGCCGAGGGCGTAGATCGTCACGGCCTGGCCGGCCGCGGCCTCGCCGACGCCGAGGCCGGCGCTCATGCCGGGCAGCACGCCGGCGGGCAGCGCCTCGGTGAGCACGGTGACGAACGCGGCGGTGGTGAGGGCGAGGAGGGCGGGGGTCTGTCGGCGGACTTCGGTGCTCGTCATGCCGCTATGCTCGAACCTTCACATACGTGTGAAGGTCTACGTGAGGTGGGGCACATGCGGATCGGCGAACTCGCGGAGCGGACGGGGACGTCACGGCGGCTGCTCCGGTACTACGAGGAGCAGGGCCTGATCATCGCCGCCCGCGGGCCGAACGGCTACCGGGACTACGACGAGCCGACGGTCGACCGGGTGATCCAGGTCCGCGGGCTGCTCGACGCGGGGCTGCCCACCAGGATCATCAAACAGATCCTGCCCTGCCTCGACAAGCCCCGCGCGATCTACTTCCCGGACGCGACCCCGGAGATGATCGCGACCCTCGAACAGGAGCGCGACCGCATGGCGAGACGAGCGGAGTGCCTGCTGCGCAACCGCGACGCGATCGCCGAGTACCTCGACGCGGTGCGCGAGTACAACCGGGTCTAGTCGGGTTCGTCGGGAGTCCGCACCCAGTGCAGGGTGTCGGCTTCGGGCCACCAGCCGGCGGGTTCCGGCCGCGGACGCGCCCCTTCATCGGCCCACCATCGCGGAGGCGCGTCCTCAGCCATGGGACGAAGGTAGGAGGGAGCCAGGGCCGAGCACACCGGTCGAGGGCGGCCAACGTCCGGTTCCGGCCGGTTCGGCTGGAAGGGGCCGCGCGGTCGCCGGGGCGGTTCGGCGCGGCGCGGCCGGTTTCGACGGGGTGGCTCGTTTCGGCGAGGCGGCCGGGCGTGGCTGGTTCGCGGGGGCGGCCGGGCGCGGCCGATTCGGCGGGCGGCCGGGCCGGTTCCGGTCGCCCGGAGGGGCCAGCCCGGCCGGGATCGCCGGTGGCCGGAAGCGGACAGTGGCCGAACCCGCCCCTGCCGGCGCACGGTGGTCCCGCTTTACGTTTGGTCCCGGAAGAAGATCACTTCGCGGGGAGAAACGACCATGATCAAGCGAGCCTTGGCCGGCCTGGCCGCGGCGGCGGCGATCGGCACACTGGGCGCACCGGTGGCGGCCGCGGCGCAGGGGACCGGCGACCCGGCCGTCCGGCCCCCGGGAACCGTGTGCGTCTGGATCTGGACCGACGGCCCGCCGGAGTGCCGCAAGCTGGAGTAGCCCAGGGGAGGGGCGGCTCCGGAGGGGGAGAAGCGCCCCGATGTGGCCTTCGGTGCGTCAGACGCAACCAAGACCACATCGGGGCGCTCGGGGTCAGCCGAGCCAGCCCAGCCTGGTCGCCGCGAAGACCGCCGCCACCCGGTTGTCCGCCTGCAGCGCCTCCAGCAACCCCTGCACGTGCCTCCGGACCGTCCGCTCGCTCACGTCCAGGTGCCGCGCGATCGCGCCGTCCGTCATCCCCGTCGCCAGCAGGTCCAGCACCTTCGCCTGCGTCGGCGTCAACCCGTGCCGCGGGCGGGATGCCGGGCCGTTCACCGCCACCGCCTGGCTCCACACCAGCTCGAACAGCATTCGCAGCGCCGCCACGATCGTCGGGCTTCGCACGAACAGCGCGCCCTCCATGCCGCTCGGGTCCAACGGCACCAGTGCCGAATGGCGGTCGGCGATCACCATCTTCATCGGCAGCTCCGGCGCCACCCGCATGGTCCAGCCCGCCGCGACGCTCGCGTCGACGATCTCCTTGGCGCCCTCGAACTCCAGCGCCGCGCGCTCGTACACGTTGCGCAACGCCACTCCGCGCTCGGTCACCGCCTCCGGCAGGCGCATCACCGTGCTCGCGTCCGGCTTGCGCTTGAAGTGGTGCGTCGTGAACGTCAGGAACTCCTCGCGCGCGGACAGGCACAGCTCCAGCGACAGCGAGCCGATGCGCCGCGGGTCCGTCAGCACCTCGACGGCCGAATCACCGCCCGAACCGTTCGCCGCCCGGTACACCGCCTGCAGCACGTCCAGCTGCTGGCGCGCGGCGACGATCTGCCGCTGCTGCTCCAGCAGCTGCTGCTGCGCGCCCAGGATGGCGTGGTCGACCGCGCGCACCGGCTCCATCGGCGCGATCACCGGGTCTTCGCGGTAGTCGCGGCGCACGAACCCGCGGTCGAACAGCTCCCGCATCTCCGGGCTCTCGGCCCGCGGGTCGTCCAGCGGGAGCGGCCCGGTGCGCACCATCGTGTCGTACAGCGCGCCCGCGCCCGGTGTCAGCAGCCCCTCGAGCATCCGTGTCCCTTCCGGCAGCGTGGGCGGACCCGGCCGGATCCGGACACCACCGCGCTGCCGCCTACCCCACGCGCCGGACGGGGGAAAGGATTAGGCCGGTCGCCGAATCGAGGTCACCACCGGCGGGACGGGTCGATCACGTGGACGGCCGCCTCCTCCGCCGAAGCCGCGCCGCCGTCGATGCCGGCGTCGGACGCGTACAGCTCTTCGTCGCTGTCTTCGCCGAAGCCCTCGTCGGTCGCCACCAGGCGGCCCGCGCGGACGTCACCCACCTCCTCGTCGATCAGCTCGCCGTCGGTGTCTTCGCTGTCGCCGAGGCCGTCGCCCTCGTCGTCGGCCAGGTCCGGGACCTCGCGCGCGAGCCGCCCCTCCCAGCTCTCGCCCTCCGCGGTCTCCCGCGCGGTCGTGCCCCACTCCTCGGTTTCCCGCGGGCGCTCCGGCGGTGAATAGCCCTCCGCCAGCTCGTCGCGGTCGACCAAGGTGTCCTCCGGGTCGAGGATGCCTTCGTCGGCGTGGTCTTCGATGTCGTCGTCCATGTGTCCATCCTCGCTCAGCTCCTTGGCCCCGCGCGGCCCGGGTGATATCACCGTGCAGCGCACCGCACGGGCGGTGTTCCGGTGAAAGGTGACCTCCATGCCGATGAGACGCAGGGTGCTGGCCGCGGGACTGGCCGGTGTGTTCGGCGCCGCGCTGTCCGGGCGGACCGCCCAGGCCGCGACCGCGCCGCCGGTCCGGCTCGACCAGCTGAACCTGGTGAACCTCTCGCACGTCAACGATCCCGCCACGACGAACGTCTTCCCCGGCGACCCGGCCTTCGAGCTGGAAACCATCGCCACGATCCCGGACGACGGCTACTACCTGCAGTTCGTCCGCGAGGGCGAGCACACCGGCACGCACTGGGGCGCGCCGGGCCACTTCAACACCGGCGAGCCCCTCGCCGACGACCTGGACCCGGCGGATCTATTCCGGCCGGCCGTGAAGATCGACGTGAGAGCGAAGGCCGCGGGCAACCCCGACTACGCCGTCACGATCGACGACCTCAAGGCGTGGGAGAAGCGCCACGGCCGCATCCCCGGCGAGTCCGTCGTGGTGCTCTGGACCGGCTGGGACGCGAAGTGGGGCACCCCGGCGTACCCGAACACCGACGCCGACGGCGTGCTGCACCAGCCCGGCTTCTCGATCCCGGCGGTCGAGTGGCTGATCGACACCGGACGGCTCGGCCGCCGCGGCGGCACGGGCACCGACACCTTCAGCCCGGACGTCGGCACCGACGAGACGTACACGGTGTCGAAGCTGGTCTACCGGCGCCACCGGATCAGCCTGGAGATCCTGGCGAACCTGAAGGCGCTGCCGGCGACGGGCGCGTGGGTACTGGCGGGCGGCCCGATCAACCGGAGGGGAGCGGGCTCGACGGCGACGATCTTCGGCGTCCTCCCGCCCGGGGTCGGCTAACCCGCGGGGATCGCCGACAGTCTCAACGCCGACAGCGGCGCGGGGCGGCCGTAGCGGTAGCCCTGCGCCGTCGTGCACCCGGCCGCGGTCACCAACGCGGCCTGTTCGGCCGTCTCGATCCCCTCGGCGACCACGTCCAGCTCCAGGTCCGCGCACAGCCCGACCAGCGACCGGCACAGCGCCGCGTCGCGGTCGGGCTGCACGCCCGTCGTCAACGCGCGGTCCAGCTTGATCAGGTTGACCGGCAGCGCGTGCAGCACCGTCAGCGAGCTGTAGCCCGCCCCGAAGTCGTCCAGCGCCACCCGGACGCCCAGCTCCTGCAGCCGCCGGATCGCCGCCGCGCCCGCGGCCAGGTCCGGGACCGGGACCGTCTCGGTGATCTCGACGACCAGCCGGGACGCCGGCAGCCGGTAGCGCTCCAGCGCCGACCCGACGCTCTGCTCGATCGCCGCCGCGCCGAGGCGGCTCGCGCACACGTTGACGTGCACCGTCAGATCCAGCCCGGCCGTGGTGATCTCGCGGCACGCCAGGTCCAGCACCAGCGCGTCCAGCTCGGCGCCGAGCCCGGCGCCCTCGGCGGCGCGGACGAACGTCTCGGGCGACACCGACGTCCCGTCGCGCATGGTCCAGCGGGCCAGTGCCTCGACGGCCACGGGGGTCTCGTCGGCCAGCCGGACGATCGGCTGGAACACCAGGCCGAACCCTTCGGGGATCCCGTCCGCCGCCCGCCGCAGCGCGGCCGGGAAGTCCGGCGGGCCGTCCTGCGACGGGCGGTAGACGACCGTCGTGTCCTTGCCCAGCCGCTTGCCCGCGTACATCGACGTGTCCGCGCGGCCCAGCAGCACGTCCGCGGACACCAGCGGCTCGGCCGGGTCCGGCACGACCAGGCCCATGCTCGCGCGGACGGGAACGAGCGTGCCGTGCACCGCGAACGGCCGCCGCAGCGCGCCCTGGATCCGGTCGGCGACGGCCTGCGGCGCGTCCAGCTCCCCTTCCAGCAGGATCGCGAACTCGTCGCCGCCCAAGCGCGCGACGGTGTCGCCCGCTCGCACGCAGCTCAGCAGCCGCTGCGCGACGGCGTGCAGGAGGACGTCGCCGCCCGCGTGCCCGAACCGGTCGTTGACCTCCTTGAAGTCGTCGAGATCGACGAAGATCAGCACGAGCGGCCGGTCGACGGCCTCGACGGCCCGGTCCAGCCGGTCGGCGAACAGGGCGCGGTTGGCCAGGCCGGTCAGCGGGTCGTGGTAGGCCTGGTGGGTCAGCTGCTGCTGGCCCTCGTACACCCGGCGCAGCAGCAACCGGTTGTCCAGCAAGGAAAGCAGCTGCCGGGCGAGCACGAGGAACACCACGAGCACGCCGACGAACACCTCGACGCCGTCCGGGCCGGCCCCGGCCAGCAGCTGCACGGTGATCAGCAGCGCGACGGCGGTGACCGGGACGTACGGCAGCGCGAGCTGCCACCAGTCGACACCGGCCGCCGGGCCCGCGTCCTCGCGCTGCCGCCGCCCGGGCGTCACCAGCAACGCGAACGCGATGAACAGCGGCCCGAGCACGAACCCGCCGTCCGACCACGGCTTCATGCTCTCCGCGCCGATGCTGACGAGGTAGGCGAAGACGCTGTCGGAGCAGGCCAGCGCCACGATCCCGACCGCGGCCAGCAGCAGGTTCGCCCGGTACGGGCGGTCCACCCGGTCGAACACGACCAGCAGCACGGCGACGACCACGATCACCAGGTCCGACAGCGGGTAGGCGATGGCGACCGACCAGGTCAGCTTGTCCGGCGCGGTGGCGCGCACGAGCTGCCCGAGCGCCGCGGTCCAGGTGAGGATGAACAGCGAGCCGGTGACGACCAGGCCGTCGAGCACGACCGCGACGCCGAAGTGGGCGGTCCACTGGGCGGGCTGCCAGCGTTCCCGGTCCGGCCGGACCCGCGCCCGGGCCAGGACGAAGAGCGCGGCGAGCGCGAACACCGGGAAGCTCAGGTAGCCGACGTCGGCGAGGGATGGCGACGGCAGCCCGCGCCCGTCGATCAGCTGGTACCACGACCAGGCGCACTGGCCGAGCGACCAGCCGGCCATCCCGACCGCGACGAGCACCCGCCACCAGCGCTGGTGCCCCCGGACGCGGCGCGCGGCCAGGACACCGCAGACGACCGCGCCGACCCCGGCGCTCAGCTGCATGGCGTCGTCGATCCAGAGGGCGAGGGTGTCGCCCCAGAACGCGAAGCCGTTGACGACGACGAGGGCCACCGTGCCGAGGACGAGCAGGGCCGCGACTGGGTACCGCCGCACTGTCATGGCACCTCACGTGGGTCACCCGCCGGTCGGACCGGCAAACACTACACCGCGTGCCCGCCGCTTCACGGTCACCGCACCGGTAGCCGGGACCGGTTGGTCAGGCGATGTCACGCCGGTGCAGCAGCAGGCCCGGCGGCGCCCGCCCGGTTCGTCGAAGCGGTGTGAGCGAGAACGACGTGCTGACCGAGCGGCCGCGGCTGATCGGGATCGCCTACCGGCTGCTGGGTTCCCTGAGCGACGCCGAGGACGTCGTCCAGGACGCGTACGGCCGGGTGGTACGCCCTGTCCGTGCGGCAGCGGGACGCGATCGAGCGGCCAGGGGCGTGGCTGACGACGGTCGCGAGCCGGATCTGCCTGGACCTGCTGGGCTCGGCCCGGGTCCGGCGGGAGCGGTACCCGGGCGAGTGGCTCCCGGAGCCGCTGCCGCCGGACGGCCTGGCGGACCCGGCCGAAGCGCTGCTGCTCGACGAGTCAGCTGGCGACGTCGGCCCGGCGCCGCGTGCGGCCCGCGCCGGCTCCGCCGGTTCCGGGGGACGCGGCGGTGGTCCGGGCGTTCAAAGCGGCTTGGGAAGCGAGGGACATCGCCGGGCTGGTCGGGCTGCTGGACCCCGCCGCCGTCGCGGTCGCCGACGGCGGCGGGAACGTGGCCCGGTACGCGGTCGGGATCACCCGCCGCGTGCCGGCGATGACGCTGGTGAAGCGGGTGGTGAACGGACGGCCCGGGCTGGTGGCCGAGCGGGACGGGGTGGTCGAGACGGTGCTGGCGGGGTGATCCGGCGGATCTGGGCGGTGCGGAACCCGGAGAAGCTGCGCCCCTGGCGGACGTCGGGTGCGGAAGCGCTGGTCAACCGCCCGATAGACTGATCCCGGCAGTCCCCGACGTGACGGACGGTGCAGGTGACAGAGGCGAAGGAGCGGACCCGGGACCGGATCTCGAGCCGCCGGGTCGACAAGTTCGCCGACCGCCGGGCCCAGCTGGCCGAGTCGGCGCTGCAGACCCTGGCCGAGCTCGGCTACGCGCGCACCAGCCTGCGGGAGATCGCGCAGAACTCGGAGTTCTCGCACGGCGTCCTGCACTACTACTTCGCCGACAAGGTCGACCTGCTGACCCACTGCGTGCGGCAGTTCGAGGAAGTGTGCGTCACCCGCTACGACGAAATCGTCGCCCGCGCGCGGACGGCCGAAGAGCTGGAACGGGACTTCGCGGCGGCGATGGCCGCGACGCTGCGCGCGGACGCCAAGCTGCACCGGCTCTGGTACGACCTGCGCAACCAGAGCCTGTTCGAGGAGTCGTTCCGCGCCGACGTGCTCGAGATCGACCGGCGCCGCGAGGAGATGATCGACCACGTCGTCGTGCGCCACGCCGAGCTGGCGTCCGTGCCGGCCGGCGTGCCGCGGTCCGTCGCGTACGCGCTGTTCGACGGCCTGTTCCAGCAGGCCCTGCTGCGCCACCTGGCCGGGGACGAGGACGCGGCGGCCGAGCTCGAGCGGGCGGTCCCGGCCGTGCTGGCGCGCGTCGTCGTGGCCTAGGGACCCAGGCGTTCGTGCGGGGTCTGCGGCGCCGGCACGACGAACGCGATCACCGTCGCGACCACCCCGACGAACAGGGACAAGTGCGCCGCGGCCGGCACGGCGCTGATCAGGAACAGCCGCAGCGACCCCGAGATCAGCAGGCGCCACACCTTCGGGCTCATGATCAACAAGTACCCCGGTCCGCGGGCGGCCACGCCTCGGTCACCCACCGGGGTGGCGTGCGGGAGTTCGACGATTTCGACCCGCCGGCGCGCGGCAGCCGTGTTCGGGCACCCCGGACGGCCCCGCGATTTTCCGCGCGAAATCGGTGCGGCCCCGTCAAGAATGCGGCGGATAACGATCCGTTTGCCGCCGCTTGATCGACTGGACAGCGGCGTCGGCGCTGACGAATATTGATCCCCGTGCGGTAAGGGCGAGGGAGGAACGGTGGACCTCAGTGCGGCGGACGTGGTCGGTGAGTTGAAGGTTCTGCGCAAAGGGCGGGGAATTTTCACCACACCCCTCGCGGATCGCGTCGGACCCGCTTTGCGCGCCGCATGCGGCATTGTGGAAGATGACGACTCGGTGGCGGTCCGGCGTAAACTCACCGACCGATTGCGGCCGCTCGTCGAGTCGTTGCCGGACGACCTGAAGATCGCTCTGCGGGCCGCGTTCGCGCTGGACGAGCGCGCGCGAAAGCCGTTCTACCAGGAACGGGTGCATTGGGCGGCGATCACGCTCGATCGCGACGACCGGACGGTTCGGCGGCGGATCGACGAAGGAATCGAGCAGGTCGCGGCAATGGCCGTCGCGGCGGGCGGGCCCGATCCGCGGCCGCGCTATCCGAGCCGCAGTTGGCACACCGAAGAACTGCGCGTGACGCTCGCACTCGACCAGCCGGTGGCCGAGGCGTTCGAATTCCGCCGGGTCGTCGCCGACGCCGACGAAATCGCTGAGCTCGACCTGGCGCTCACGCTCACCGCGGGCGCCGAATCCGGCGATTCGGTGCGGGAGTCCGATCTCGAGGTCGACGTGTTCCACGGCGGCGCGCTCGCCGGTCGCGCGATGGAGTCGAGCGACCGGGTGGGGCTGGCGCTGCGGTTGCCGGAGCCGTTGCGGCGCGGCGAGCGGCACGACATCGGGCTGCGGTTCCGGGCGAACATGCGCCAGCCGCACTACATCTGCGTGCCGCGGCACCCGTGCGACCTGTTCGACCTGCACGTCCGGTTCGGCGACCGGGTGCCGGAGCGGATCGTGCTGCTGGAGAAGGCGTTCCAGAACGACACCCGGTCGCCCCGCGGCGCGGTGCTGGAGGCCGACGAGGTGGGCGAGGTGCACGTGCGGTTCCGGCACCTCGCGCCGGGCTTCGCGTACGGGATCGGCTGGCAGTGCGCGTGACGCTCAGGGCAGGACCAGCCGCACGATGCCCTGGGCCGCCCGCGCTTTCGCGGCCAGGCCGGGGGTGCCCCGCCGTTCGGCGTCCCGGGCGGCGCCGTCGACGAGTTCGGTCGCTCGATCGAGCGGTCCGCGGCCGCTGAGGGCGAGCGCGAGCCCGAGGTCGAGGCGGGTTTCGACGGTTTCCGGGTGGGTCCGGCCGAGAAGGCGGAGCTGGGGGCCGAGGATGCCGTCGAGCAGGTCGGCCTGCCGGTCGAATTCGCGCAGCCTCGCGTGCGCGAGGCCCATGCCGTGCCGGAGCCGGTGGTGCAGCGGGTGGTCGTCGCCGAGCACCCGCCGGACGGCGGGCTCGGCCCGCCGCAGGGCGGCCAGGGCCTGCTCGGGCCGGTGCCGCGCGCGGGCGGCGTGGACCGACGCCGTCAGGGTGAGGGGGCTTTCGACGCCGAACCGCCGCGCGTAGGTCTTTTCGAGATCGGCGGGCTCGTGGCCGCGCAGGGCGGCTTCGGCTCGGATCACGTCCGCGTCCGGGTGGTCGAGTGCTTCGGCGACGTCGTGCGCACGCTGTGCGTGGCCGGCCTGGAGGAGGTTGCGGGCGTATTCGAGGGTCAGCGCGCCGGGCGGGCCGAGCGCGGGTTCGAGGAGGGCGATGGCTTCCCCGGGGTGGCCGCGCAGCCGCCGGGCTCGGGCGGCGTGCAGCCGCTCCTCGGCGGTGGCCGGACGGTGGGTGCGCCAGAAGAGGCGGTCGGCTTCGGCGTAGTCGCCTCGGCTGTCGAGGACCTGGGCGACGACGCGGGCGGCGAGGTGGTGGCCGGCGGCGAAGGCCCGGCGGGCGTGGGCGAGGGCCTCGGGAACGAGCCCGCAGGCGAGTTCGACCTGGGCGGCGGCGGCGAAGTCCGCGGAGGTGGCTTCGCCGGAGGAGAGGATGACGGCATGGATTTCCCCGGCGGCGGCGGGATCACCGCAGGTTTCATGAGCGGCGGCGACGTGCCGCAGGAGGGCGACGCGGTGGGCG
This sequence comes from Amycolatopsis sp. NPDC003865, assembly GCF_053605345.1. Taxonomy (NCBI): domain Bacteria; kingdom Bacillati; phylum Actinomycetota; class Actinomycetes; order Pseudonocardiales; family Pseudonocardiaceae; genus Amycolatopsis; species Amycolatopsis sp. NPDC003865. Next base: position 255,820 of record NZ_JBSGJA010000007.1, read on the forward strand.
GGACTGTGCTCGGCCAGCGCGCGGGCGTGCTCGATGAGGTCCGTGTGGGTGATGGAGGTCAGGTGGCTGGGTGAGGAGGGGGTGGCTGCGCCTGTCGGGGTTGGCGGGGAGTCGGTGGGCCCGGCTGCGCTCGCGAGGCTCGGTGGGGGGTCGGTTGGGTCGGTTGCGGTGGTGGGGGTTGGCGGGGAGTCGGTCGGCCCGGCCGCGCTGGTGAGGGCTGGTGTGAAGCCGTTCGGTCGAGCCGCGCCCGGCGAGGCCTCGGCCTGCCCGCCCGTGCTCGGGAAGGCGCCGCCCAGCTCAACCGCGCCCGGCTCCTCCGCGCCCAGGTCGCCCGCCAACCCCCTCACCACCACCGCCGCCGGCCCATCGGCCGCCGGCTGTCCGAACTCGCCGCGGGCCACCTCCACCGCCAGCGCCTGAAGCCGCACGCCGCCCTCCTCCCGCACCGCGAACCCGTGCTCGACCAGCTCCGCCACCGCCGCGCCGCACGTCACCTCCGGTGGGAGCGGCGAAGGCGCCAGCACCGATCCCAGCCGCAGCAGCTCGCGCGCCGGGCGCCCCAGCCGCAGGAGCACCTCGCGGATCGCCTGCGGTGCCGTGTCCGGCAGCTCCTCCAGCGCCCGGCCCGGCCGCTCGCGCAGCAGGAACTCCGCCGCCCGGAGCGTCATCGGGTGGCCGTCGCAGCGGGCGGTGAACTCCGCCGTCGCGGCCGGCAGCACCCGGCGGGCCTCGGCGACCGTCAGGCCCGGCACGTCCACCGTCGCCCCCGGCCAGTGGGCCGTCCGGCTCGTCATCAGCGTGCGGACCGACGGCGCCGGCAGCAGCACCCGGGCCAGCTCGCCGGGTGGCACCCCCGCCGGGACGTCGTCGACCAGCACCAGCACCCGCGAACCCGCCGCGTCGATCCGGGCGCCGAGCCGCGCGCGCAACCGGTCGAACCCGCCGGCGGACGTGCCCGCGGCCGCCGCCAGCGCGAGGTGGAACCGGGACAGGAAGTCGTCCGGGTCGAGGTGGCCGAACGGGCCCGTCCGTAGCACCCGGCCGCCGAACCGGCCGGCCAGGCACGCGTACTCCTCGGCCAGCGTCGTCTTGCCGGCGCCCGGCAGGCCGCGCACCAGCACCGCCCGCCGCGCGGCGAGTTCACTGTGGACGGTCCACAGCAACGCGCACCCGGGGCCGGCGACGGCTTTCTCGCGCACCCGCCGGACCAGGTCCGGGAGGGGTTCCCCCGGAACCATCGCCAGGACGCGGCCGGACCGAGCCGGGTGGTCGGCGAGCAGGACGCGGGAGGCCGCCAGATCCGGCGCGATCTTGTCGAAATCGTCGAAAGGGGAACTTCGGAAAACGCGCAGCCCGTCGGCGCGCAGGGCTTTTTCCACGCTGCCGGACGCCGCGGGACACAGGAAGACGTCGAACCGGTCGGCGGTCAATGGGTGATCATGGCTTCGGTTCCCGGGAGGTCGAGTTCGGTCACGCGCCAAGGATCGGACCGGGCCGCGAATTCGCTACGCCCGGCAGGATCTGTCCACTATTTGACCTGCCCGGCGGGCAGGACCGCCGGGAAAGCCCGGTGGGCCGTTTGCGGTTAACGGACAATATCTGGACAAGAACCACACTGCTGCAACGTTGCTGGTCAGCGCCTCGATTACTCCGATTGTCGGACTGGGAACCGGGAAAAGCGGATGCGGGCCAGTGTGGTCCATTGCGGACGGCGGGTCCCCGGTCCGGTGGACGGATGCGAGGAGGGAACCCGTGGACACCATGATGGCGGAGACGGCGGTCGACGGCTACGTCGTGCTCGAGGAGCTGCCGCGCCCGGACGGGAAGCTGACGAAGGAGCAGCTCGACCCGGTCGTGGCGGCGGCGCGCGCCGGCGACCCGGACGCCGTCCAGGCCCTGCTGCGGCTGATCAAGCCGACGGTCGTGCGGTACTGCCGCGCCCGGATCGGCGGGCGCGACCTGTCCTACCTGTCGGCCGACGACGTCGCTCAGGAGGTCTGCCTGGCCGTGCTGAAGGTGCTGCCCGGCTACCAGGACCGCGGCGGCTCGTTCCTCTACCTGGTGCGCGCCATCGCCGCGAACAAGGTCGCCGACGCCTTCCGCTCGGTGGCGCGGGACCGGTCGAAGCCGGTGCCGGAGCTGCCGGACCGGCCGCTGGGCGGCAACGAGCCGGAGAGCCACGTGCTCGGCCTCGACCTCGGTGCCCGGCTGGGCAAGCTGATGGCGTCGCTGCCGCCGCTGCACCAGGAGATCCTGTCGCTGCGGGTCGTCGTCGGCCTCTCGGCGAACGAGACCGCGGAGGCGCTGGGCATTTCCGCCGGCAACGTCCGCATCACGCAGTACCGCGCGCTGACGAAGCTGCGCGGCATGATCGGCGACGGCGGGTTCTGAGCGTCACTCCAGCCATTCGGTGATGAAGTGGTCGCTCTCGTGGATGTGCACGGCTTCGTAGACACCGGGGCCGAGCACGGCGAACTTGTGCGGCGTGCCGGCGGGGACGACCAGCACGTCCCCGGCGCCGCCGTCGCGTTCGGTGTCGCCGACGGTGAACCGCGCCCGCCCCCGGATGATGACGAACGTCTCGGTGTACGGGTGCTTGTGCAGGCGCGGTCCGGAGCCGACGACGTCGGTGCTTTCGCGGATGACGGAGATCCCGGACCCGACGTCGCGTCCTTCGAAGTTCTCGCTGTCGCTCACCGATCCAGCGTAGCTCTAACCGCCGACCACTTTCCGCAGCTGGCTGAGCGCCCGGTGCTGGGCGACGCGGACCGCGCCCGGCGTCGACCCGACCTGCTCCGCCGTCTCCTCGGCCGACAGCCCCACCGCGACCCGCAGGACGAGGATCTCGCGTTGCCTCTCCGGTAGCACCTGCAGCAGCTTCGCCATCCGCTCGCCCAGTTCGCGGCGCAGGGCGTGGTCTTCGGGGTCCATCGAAACGTCGGCCTCGTCGGGGAGCTCGGCCGCCGGCTCGTCCCACTGGCGCGCCGCCGCCTTGCGGGCGGCCGTGACCTTCTGGCGGGCGATGCCCTGGACGAACGTGGGGAACGGCCGGTCCGGCGGCCGCGCGGTCAGTGCCTTGAACACGGCGACGCACACGTCCTGCGCGACGTCGTCCGCGGAGCACCAGGTGGCGTGCCGGGTGCCGAGCCGGGCGCGGCAGTAGCGCACCACCAGCGGCCGTGCGGCGGCGAGCAGGCGGTCCGGGGCTTCTTCTGCGGTTGTCATGGTTCCCCTCCATCCGGCGGGGGTACTACCCGTTTTCCCCCGGTACGGACCCGGACCGCGCGAATTCCCCGCTATCGCCGGTCAACGACCGCGCGCGATGGCGATTCCGAGGTCATCGGGCGAGATGACCATCGCCCGGAGGGTGCGCAGCGGCGACCGCACCACCGCGGTGAATCGTCGCTGTCGTGTTGCGGTCGACCCATTTCCGGAATGGGCCGACCGCCTCAGAACTCCTGCTGCCGGAACGCGTCCAGCACGCGCCGTTCCCTTTTGGTCGGACGGCCCGCGCCGCGGTCGCGCCGGGCGACCGGGATCGCGGTCTCCGGCGGCGGCTTCGGCGTCCGGTCGACGTAGCACGTGACCGCGTCCGGCGCGCCCACGCGTTTCTGGATCACCCGTACCACGTCGAGGATCCTGGTCGTCCCGCCGATGCGCAGGCGGACCTCGTCGCCCGGCACGACGGTCGTCGCGGGCTTCGCCGGCTTGTCGTTGACGCGCACGTGCCCGCCCCGGCACGCCGCTGCGGCGTCCGGACGGGTCTTCGTCAGCCGGACCGCCCAGAGCCAGCGGTCCACTCGGGTCGACTCCACAGTCGTCCATCATGGCCCATTCAGCGGAATCCTCGCGCAGCCCCGGGAGGTTACTCGTGGGTATATGTCGACTTGTCTGCACCACTGAGTTATAACCTGTTCTAATATACCTCAACGGTGAGGACCATCACATGCGTGACGAATCCGTATGGAGAACAGCTTCTGGGCAAGTTTCCCGTCGTCTTTTCATCGCAGGAACTGGTTCTATCTTGGCGGCCGCGGCTGTGGGGAGCCGGGCGGCCGCCGCCACCATCGCCGACGCGGCGCGCGTGCCCGCCCTGGTGATCGGCTCGGGTTACGGCGGTTCGGTCGCCGCCCTGCGCCTGGCCCAGGCCGGCGTCGACGTCCAGCTCGTCGAAATGGGCATGGCCTGGGACACGCCCGGCTCGGACGGCAAGATCTTCGCGAACACGACCAGCCCGGACCAGCGCTCCTTCTGGTTGCGCACCAGGACGAAGCAGCCGCTGTCCAACTTCCTCGGGTTCCCCATCGACAAGGACATCCCCAAGTACACCGGCATCCTCGACGCGGAGGAGTTCGGCGGGATCATCGTGTACCAGGGCCGCGGCGTCGGCGGCGGCTCGCTCGTCAACGGCGGCATGGCCGTCACGCCGAAGCGGGAGAACTTCGGTGCGATCCTGCCGACGGTCAACGCCGACGAGATGTACGGCACCTACTACCCGCGCGCCAACGCCGGCCTCGGCGTCGGCCTGGTCGACCCGGCCTGGTTCGACTCCGCCGAGTGCTACCAGTACGCGCGCGTCGGCCGGAAGCAGGCGCAGCGGTCCGGGTTCCCGTTCATCTTCGTCCCGGACGTCTACGACTGGAACTACATGCAGCAGGAGCAGGCGAACACCGTGCCGCGGTCGGCGCTGGCCGGGGAAATCCTGTACGGCAACAACTACGGCAAGAAGTCGCTGCAGAAGACGTACCTGCCGCAGATCAAGGCGACCGGCCGGGTCACCATCTCGCCGCTGCACCGGGTGACGTCGGTGACGCCCGCGTCCGGCGGCGGCTACGCGGTGACGCTGGAGCAGCTGAACACCTCCGGCGCGGTGATCGCGACCAAGGGCGTCACCGCCGACAAGGTGTTCTTCGCCGCGGGCAGCGTCGGGACGAGCAAGCTGCTGGTGAAGCTGAAGGCCACCGGCGCGCTGCCCAACCTCAACGGCGAAGTCGGGAAGGGCTGGGGCGACAACGGGAACGTGATGGTCGGGCGCGCCAACCAGATCTGGGACCCGACCGGCAGCCTCCAGTCGTCCATCCCCTGCGGCGGCATCGACAACTGGGCCGCGGGCGGCGCGTTCGCGGAGGTGGCGCCGCTGCCGACCGGGATCGAGACGTGGGCGTCGTTCTACCTGTCCATCACGAAGAACCCGAACCGCGCGCAGTTCTCGTGGAACCCGGCGACGCAGAAGGTCGACCTGAACTGGCAGACGGCCTGGAAACAGCCGGGGATCGACATGGCGAAGTCCATTTTCGACAAGATCAACGCGAAGGAGGGGACGATCTACCGCACCGACCTCTTCGGCGTGTACAAGATCTGGGGCGACCACCTGACGTACCACCCGCTCGGCGGCGCGGTGCTCGGCAAGGCGACCGACAACTACGGCAGGCTGGCCGGCTACCCCGGCCTGTACGCGATCGACGGTTCCCTGATCCCAGGCAACACGAGCGTCAACCCGTTCGTGACGATCACAGCCCTGGCCGAGCGCAACATCGAGAAGATCATCGCCACCGACTTCTAGCAGTCTCCCGCGGCCCTCGTGAGTGAGAAACAGCGTTAGAACGCTGTTTCTCACTCACGACCGGTGGGACGGCAGGACGCAGACGGTGTCCAGGCCCAGGACGTGGTTGAGGCGCCCGAACGCCAGCCACGAGCCCAGGCTCATCGACAACTCGACGATCTCCTTCTGGCTGTACTGCGCGGACATCCGCTTCCAGAACTCGTCGTCCAGGTTGTGGTGGTCCAGGGTGTACCGCTCGGCGTATTCGGCCGCGAGGCGCGTGCGCTCGTCGAACAGCTCCGTCGTGCGCCATTCGGTGACCGCGTCCGCGAATTCCGGTTCGACTTTCACGCCGTCGCGCTCGGTGCGCCAGTCCAGGCAGAAGACACAGCCGTTGATCTGCGCGATCCGCAGCCGCGCGGCCTCGAACTCCCGCAGCCCCAACGTGGTGTGCGAGTACACCGCCAGCGAGAACTGCGACGCGGCGACGCCGATACCGGGCACCATCTCGCCCCACACGTACCCGATCGGGTCCTTGCCCTCGGGGATGTCGATGTTCACGAGCGCCTCCTTCCGAGCTTGCCGGCTGCCGGGCGCAGCGGGACGTCGAGTGCGTCGTAGAGACCGGGTTCCGCCTCGGCCAGCCAGTCGATCGCGCCGACGAGCCGGCCGACCGCGGTGGCATTGCCGCCCGCGGACCGGTTTTCGCCCTCGTCGGAAGCTTCGACGCTGACCTCGATGCGCGGCCGGCCTTCGATGATCACGCGGTGGGCGCCGTCGCCGCTGGGCGGCGCCGGCCAGTCCGGCGCGCACGACGGGTGGATGCGCGTCACGTGCTCGATGACGATCCGCGGCTCGCCGTCGACGATGCCCTGGACCTCGAACCGCACCGCACCCTGGGTGCCCTTCTCGAAGTCGCCCATGGTCCGCGTGGTCACCGTCTCCTCGAGCGGACGGCGATCCAGGGTCTCGCGCAGTTCGGTCACCTCGACGCCGAGGCCGCGCGCGATCAGCCGGACCTGCCCGCCCCACACCATCGACGGCACGCCGGTCATCAGCATCGGCGGGTCGTAGTCCATCGGCTGGCCCATGCCGACCAGGTACCGGACGGAGTCGGGCTGCTCGTAGGTCGAGTAGTCGAAGATCTCCTGGCAGCGGATGACGTCGACGTCCGTGCCGAGGCCGCTGATCAGCAGCGGCAGCACGTCGTTGCCCCAGCCGGGGTCGACGCCGGAGACGAACAGCGAACCGCCGCCCTCCTTGATCGCCGCGAGCACCGGGTCCCGCAGTTCCGGGGGCGCGTTGCGCTGGTCGTAGAGGGGGTAGAGCGCCGGGGTCACGACCACGGCGCCCGACCCGAGGGCGCGGACGACGTCGGCGAGCGCGTCGTCGAACCGGACGTCCCCCGAAGCGGCGTAGACGACGGCTCGCGGCTTCGCGGCCAGGACGGCGTCGATGTCGTCCGTGGCGGCGACGCCGAGGTCGCCGACGCCCGCCAGCGCGCCCGCGTCCTTGCCGACCTTGGCCGGGTCGTGGACGAGCACCGCGGTCAGCTCCAGCGCCGGGTGGGCCTCGACGGCCCGGATTGCCGCACGGCCGACGTTGCCCGTGCCCCACACCACTGTGGCGATCATCTGCCCGAGTTTTCGCGGTCGGCCGGGGCGCCGGAAGCGAATCGTTCCGGCCAGCGGACCGCGCGGAGCCGAGTAGGCTGCAGTGCGTCCGAACGTCGTACCGGAGGGCCCCGCGATGACGATCGATCCGAAACCCCGCAGCCGCACGGTGACCGACGGGATCGAGGCCGCGCCCGCCCGCGGCATGCTCCGCGCCGTCGGGATGGGGGACGGCGACTGGCGCAAGCCGATCGTCGGCGTCGCCAGTTCGTGGAACGAGATCACGCCGTGCAACCTGTCGCTGGACCGGCTCGCGCAGGCGTCGAAGGAGGGCGTGCACGCGGCCGGCGGCTACCCGCTGCAGTTCGGCACGATCTCCGTCTCCGACGGCATCTCCATGGGCCACGACGGCATGCACTTCTCGCTCGTGTCGCGCGAGGTCATCGCCGACTCCGTCGAGACGGTCATGCAGGCCGAGCGGCTCGACGGCTCGGTGCTGCTGGCCGGCTGCGACAAGTCCCTGCCCGGGATGCTGATGGCGGCGGCCCGGCTCGACCTCGCGTCGGTGTTCCTCTACGCGGGCACCATCGCCCCCGGCTGGGTGAAACTCACGGACGGCACCGAGAAGGACGTCAGCATCATCGACGCCTTCGAGGCGGTCGGCGCCTGCCGGGCGGGCCGAATGGGCACCGCCGACCTCGACCGGATCGAACGCGCCATCTGCCCCGGCGAAGGTGCCTGCGGCGGCATGTACACGGCGAACACGATGGCGTCGGCGGCCGAGGCGATGGGGATGAGCATGCCGGGGTCGGCCGCACCGCCCTCCGCGGACCGCCGCCGCGACCACTACGCGCACCTCTCCGGTGAGGCCGTCGTCGGACTGCTCGAAAAGGGCATCACCGCGCGCGACATCCTCACGCGCGAAGCGTTCGAGAACGCCATCACCGTCGTGATGGCCCTCGGCGGCTCGACCAACGCCGTGCTGCACCTGCTGGCCATCGCACACGAGGCGAAGGTCGAGCTGACGCTGGACGACTTCAACCGGATCGGGGACCGCGTCCCGCACCTGGGCGACCTGAAGCCGTTCGGCAAGTACGTCATGCAGGACATCGACCGCCACGGCGGCATCCCGGTGCTGATGAAGGCGCTCCTGGACGAGGGCCTGATCCACGGCGGCGCGCTGACCGTCACCGGCAAGACGGTCGCGGAGAACCTCGCCGAGCTGGACCCCGAGCCGATCGACGGTGAAGTCCTGCGGCGCCTGGACAACCCGCTGCACCCGACCGGCGGCATCACCATCCTGCGCGGCTCGCTCGCGCCCGAAGGCGCGGTCGTGAAGTCCGCGGGCTTCGACACGGCCAGCTTCGAAGGCCCGGCGCGCGTGTTCGAGCGCGAGCAGGAGGCGATGGCGGCGCTGAACGAGGGCCGCATCCAGGCGGGGGACGTCGTCGTCATCCGCTACGAAGGCCCCAAGGGCGGGCCGGGCATGCGCGAGATGCTCGCGATCACCGCGGCGATCAAGGGCGCCGGGCTGGGCAAGGACGTCCTGCTGCTGACCGACGGGCGGTTCTCCGGCGGGACGACGGGGCTGTGCATCGGCCACGTCGCGCCCGAGGCGGTCGACGGCGGGCCGATCGCGTTCGTCCGCGACGGCGACCGGATCGCCGTCGACATCAAGGGCCGCAGCATGGACCTGCTGGTCGACGCCGCCGAACTGGCGCGTCGCCGCGAAGGCTGGGAGCCGCTGCCGAACAAGTTCCCGGAAGGGGTGCTCGGCAAGTACGCGAAGCTGGTCCGGTCGTCGTCCTACGGCGCCGTCACGAGCTGAGCGCGCGCTTGTCGACCTTGCCGACCTCGGTGAGGGGGAGCGCGTCGGCGAAGTCCACCTTCGCCGGGACGTAGTGCTCCTGGCCGAAAGTCGCCCGGGCGTGCGCTTTCAGCTCGTCTTCGGTGACGTTTCCGGCGACGACGACGGCGTGCAGCACGTCGCCGCGGCCGAAGACGGCCGCGGCCCGCACGGCCGGGTGCGTCTCGAGGGCGTGCTCGACGACGGTCGTGGCGACCTTGGTGCCGTGCTCGCCGACCACGACGACGTCGTCGGCCCGGCCGAGCAGGTAGAGGTAGCCGTCGTCGTCCAGGCGGCCGAGGTCGCCGGTGCGCAGCCAGCCGGCGCCGATGTCGGGGCCGCCGCGGTAACCGTCCATCATGGACAGTCCACGGACGACGACTTCGCCGTCCTCGATGCGGGCTTCCATGCCGGGCACGATCCGGCCGACCGAGCCGAGCAGCTCGGGGCGGGCGATCAGTTCGGCGGCGGAGATGCTCGCGATCATCGGCGCTTCGGTGAGGCCGTAGCCCTGGCCGACGACCGGGCCGAAGACGTCGAGGGCCTGCGCGAGCCGGTGCGGCGGCAGCGGCGCGGCGCCGAGGGACAGCGAGCGGACGCTGCTGAGGTCGGTGCTCTCGCGCGCCGGGTGGTCGAGCACGGCGGCCAGCCGCGGCGGCGTCAGGGAGAGCGTGTCGATGCGGTGCTCCTGGATCGCGCCGAGGACCGCGCCCGCGTCGAAACCGTCGTGGACGACGACGGTGTCGCGCCGGAGCAGCGCGGCGAGGACCGTGGCGTTGCCGGTCATGTGCGTCATGGGGGCGACGAGCAGCGTGCGGCCGGGGCCGTCCGGGTTCGGCGCGAAGATGTGCGCCATGCCGTCGTAGATGCCGCTGTGGCGGATGAGCTTGGGGGTGCCGGTGGTACCGCCGGTGGGGAAGAGCAGGTGCACGGTGTCCGGCGGGGTCAGCGGTTCGGGGTCGCCGTCGAGGTCGTCGAGGGTGTTCGGCTCGCCGGGCCAGTCGTGCGGCCGGTCGGTGACGACAGTGGCGCCGCGCGCGGCCGCCAGGCGGTCCTGCGTCGGCGCCGAGGCCGGGACCATCAGCACGGTCGCGCCGCGCAGGAGGGCGGCGAGCTGGACGAGAACGGTCTCGGGCCGGTTCCGGAGGTCGACGGCGACGGTGCCGGTGGTGCCGAGCCCGCCGTGCAGCCGGCGGAGGCGGTCGCGGGCCTGGTGGTAGGTGGTGACCCCGTCGTGGACGAAGAGCGGGCGGTCACCGCCGTCGTCCAGGGCGGCGAGGACCTTCGTCAGGAAGAAGCTCACCGCGTGGACGGTACTCAGTCCTGGTACGACAGCTTCTCGAGTTCCTGGTCGAAGTCGAACCAGTCGCTCTCGCTCCCGGCGGGGACGACGTCGTAGGTCCGGTCGAGGAAGGCGGCGATCTCCTTGGCGGGCGCTTCGAGCACGGCGGCGCCGTCGGGCGAGGTCAGTTCCACGACGACCAGGGCGGGATCGCCGGCGGGCCCGACGCGGACGTCGCCGTCGCCGCAGCGGGCGAGCAGGCCGTCGGCCAGCAGATCGCGCCCGAAGAGCCACCGGACGGCGTTGACGCCGGCGTGCAGCACGACGGCGACCGCGTAGGGGTCACGGGTGTCGTACTCCAGCTCGGCGGGCACCGGTCGCGGCCCGGCCCCGAAGGTGCGCAGGGCGAAGTCGATGCGGGCGCTGGTCATGCTGTGCGGGTCGGCCATCGGGACCGCCTTTGCTACTCGTCGGTTAACTTCGTCTTGTTCCAGGGATAACCCATGGTGAGTTCAACGCCCAGCGTTCCGAAAAACTTTCACACTTCGGGGTGATCAAGAAGTGTCCGAGGTCACCGTCGGCGTGGCCGGACGGGCAGATTTCTCACGCTGGGTGAGCGGTCGATCTGGAGTCGGTGCGCAAGTGAAGTGACTCCACTTTTTGTGCCGGTCCGCGTTGCCGGTGGTCGGGAGTGAGTCATCGACGGGCGCCGGAGGTGCGGAGCGAGCCGTTCAAGACCGCGCCCGCGACCGGGCGCGTCGAACCCAGCCGGCCCACCGGCCGACCTCGACACCAGACTTTCGGAGCCGCCGCGCCGCCGGATGGGTTCCGGCGCCCGAGTTGCACCGTCCGGGTGGGAAGCGCCACCCCGCACCAGTCCGCGGCGCCGTCCGGCCGCGAACGCCTCGTACAACCAGGGTGAGGCGGAGGGTGCCGGGCATGGGTGAGCGAGGGCGGCTGCGGCTGCATCCGGGCGAGGCTCCGGGGCCCGCGGCGAGCGCCGAGGAACTCCTGAGACACGTCGCGGCCGGAGACGAATCCGCCTTCGCGGCGCTGTACGACGTCATCGCCGGTCCGGTGCTCGGGCTGGTGACGCGCGTGCTGCGCAACCACGCCCAGGCCGAGGAAGTGGCACAGGAGGTGCTGGTGGAGGTGTGGCGCAAAGCCGCCCGGTACGTCCCGGAACGGGGGAGCGCGCTGTCGTGGGTGCTGACCATCGCCCACCGCCGCGCCGTCGACCGGGTGCGCTCGCACCAGGCCGTGCTCGACCGGGAGGAGAAGGCCGGCCGGATGGACGTGCGGCGGCCCTTCGACGACGTCACCGAGTCCACTTTGGCCACGCTCGACCAGCAGCGCGTCCGGCAGTGCCTGGCGCAGCTGACCGAGCTCCAGCGCGAGTCGATCGTGCTGGCGTACTACAACGGCTACACCTATCCCGAAGTCGCCGAGGTGCTGAAAGTGGCGCCCGGCACCGTCAAGACCCGCATCCGGGACGGCTTGATCCGGCTGCGTGACTGCCTGGGGGTGGATCGATGACCGCCGAGCTGCACACGCTGACCGGGGCCTACGCGCTGGACGCCGTGTCCGATGTGGAGCGTGCCGGGTTCGAACGGCACCTCGGCGCGTGCCCGGCGTGCCGCCAGGAGGTGGCCGAGCTGCGCGCGACCGGCGCCCGGCTGGGCGCGGCCGCCTCCGTCACCCCGCCGGCCGAGCTGAGACTGCTGGTGCTGGCCGACGTGGCCCGCACCCGTCAGCTGCCCCCGAAGGTCCCGGGGCCCCGCGCCGCCGACGGCGAGCCGAGGCCGGACGCCGGGCGGAAACCCGGGCGCGGCAAGGGGTTCCAGCTCCGCGTCGCGCTGTTCGGCGCCGCCGCGGCGGCCGTCGTCGCGGTCGGGATCGGGGTGGCCGGCGTCTCCGCGCCGCCGGCTCCCGTCGACTCGGTGCTGTCCGCGCCGGACGCCTCCGCGATCCAGGGCACCGGCGAGGGGCACGCCACGCTGGTCGTCTCGCGCAGCCGGAACCAGGCCGTGCTGCTCGCGTCGGACCTGCCCGCGCTCGACGCCGGCCACGTCTACCAGGTGTGGCTGATCCGCGCCGGCGAAGCGCACTCGGCCGGGATCCTGCAGCCGCGGATGCTGATGTCCGACATCCCGCCCGGCACCGACCGGATCGGCATCACCGTCGAGCCCGCGGGCGGCTCCGCGGGCCCGACGACCCCGGCGGTCACCCGGATTTCCCTCGTCTAGCGATCGGACTGCGATGAGCACCTCGACGGCCCCACGGCCGACCCCGACGCCACCCGCGCCGAAGCTGCGCCGGTGGATGGCCGCCCTCCTGGGCGTCCTCGCGCTCGCGGCGGCGCTGGCGGCGGGTCACCTCGTCGCCGGCTTCGTCGGCGTCAACGCGTCGCCCTACCTGGCGGTCGGCAACGGCGCGATCGACCTGACCCCCGTGCAGCTCAAGGACTTCGCGGTCCGCACCTTCGGCACCTACGACAAGCTCGTGCTGCTCTCCGGCATGGCCGTGGTCATGGTGGTGGCCGCGGCGGTCGCCGGTCTGGCGTCCCGCCGCACTCCGTGGCCGGGGCTCGGGGTGGTCGCCGCGTTCGGCCTCGTCGGCGTCGTCGCGGTGTACGCCCGTCCCGACCTCGACACCGTCGCCCTGCTCGCCCCGCTGGCGAGCCTGGTCGCCGGCGTCGCGACGTTCGCCTTCCTGCACCGGCTGGCCCGGCGCGACGTCGTGGCCGACTCTTCGCGCCGGACGGTGCTCTTGGCCGGCGCCGGCGTGGTCGTCGGCGCCGGGGTCGCGGGCCTCGGCGGGCAGCTCCTCGCCGGCAGCCGGGACGCGGCGTCGTCGCGCGCCGCGGTCGGGCGGCTCGTCCCGGCCCGGACCGCGCCGGTGATCCCGGCCGACGCCGACTTCGCGAAGCTGGGCACCCCCACCTTCCTCACCCGCAACGCCGACTTCTACCGCGTGGACACCGCGCTGTCCGTCCCGCAGGTCCGGACCGAGGACTGGAGCCTGCGCCTGCACGGCATGGTCGACCGCGAACTCCGGTTCGGCTACGGCGACATCCGCGGCCGGCCGCTCGTGGAACGCACCATCACGATGACGTGCGTGTCCAACGAAGTCGGCGGCACCTACGTGTCCACGGCGAACTTCATCGGCGTCGACCTGGCCGACCTCCTCGAAGAGGCCGGGGTCCGCCCCGGCGCGGAGCAGCTCTTCTCGTCCAGTGTGGACGGTTGGACGTCCGGCAGCCCGGTGGCGGCGGCACTCGACCGCGGGCGCGGTGCCATGCTCGCCATCGGGATGAACGGCGAACCGCTGCCGATCGAGCACGGGTTCCCGGCTCGCCTGGTGATACCCGGGCTGTACGGTTACGTGTCCGCGACGAAATGGGTCACCGACCTCGAGGTGACGACCTGGCGGGCCCGGCAGGCCTATTGGCTGAAACGCGGCTGGGGACGGGAAGCGCCGATCAAGACGGAATCGCGCATCGACACCCCGAAGGGTTTCGAAACCGTGCCCGCCGGAAAGGTGCGCGTCGCCGGGATCGCCTGGGCCCAGCACACCGGTGTCGAGAAGGTCGAAGTGCGGATCGACGACGGCCCGTGGCGCGAAGCCTTGCTGTCCCACGAAGTCAACCTCGACACCTGGCGCATGTGGTGGATCGAGTTCGACGCCGCGCCCGGCGGTCACCAGGTCGTCTGCCGGGCCACCGACCGAAACGGGTACACGCAGACCGACGCGCGCGCCGGAACCGTTCCCGACGGTGCCACCGGATGGCACGGCATCAATTTCACGGCGCGGTGACCCACATCACCTGATCGGGTGCCCATCCGTTTTCCCGGTAGTTCCGAATACCCCGCAAGAAGAAGTTCACAGCCGCTTTCTTTGGAGTGATTTTCGTGACCAAGCTTCGTGTCGCCGGAATCGGCATCGCCGCCGTGGCCGCGCTTTCGCTGACCGCGTGCAGCGGCAGCGACACCGCTTCTTCCGGCAGCTCCAGCAGCGCCCCGGCTCCGGCGCCGTCGTCGTCGATGGCTCCGTCGTCCAGCATGGCCGCCGGGGACGGCGTGACCACCAACGCCGACGTCTTCGGCCCGGCCTGTTCCCAGCTGCCGCAGGGGTCCGCGCCCGGTTCGCTGGACTCGATGGGCCCGCAGCCGGTCGCCTCGGCCGCGTCGACCAACCCCCTGCTGACCAAGCTGGTGGCGGCGGTCAAGGCCACCAACCTGGTCGACACCCTCAACAGCCAGCAGGCCATCACGGTGTTCGCGCCGGCCGACCCGGCGTTCGCCGCGCTGGGAGACGCGAAGTTCAACGAACTGGCGGGCAAGCCGGCCGAGCTGGCGCCGATCCTGCAGTACCACGTCGTCGGCAAGCGCTACGACGCCAAGGGGCTCGCCTCCGCGGGCACGCTGGAGTCGCTGAACACCGCCGGCGGGCCGCTGAAGATCGAGGGCTCGGGTGACAACCTGACCGTCAACGGCGCGAAGATCCTGTGCGGCAACATCCCCACGAAGAACGCCACCGTCTTCGTGATCGACAAGGTGCTGACCCCGGGCACCAACAAGTAGTCAGCGTCCGAGCAGGGGGCCGAGGCGTTCCGCGATGTCGGTGAGGATCTGCACGTAGTCTTCGTGCTCGAAGGTGAACGGCAGGGCGAAAGCCACCTCGTCGATCTCGCGGAACGCCTCGTGCGCGTGCAGCCGCTCGGCGATCTCGGCGGAGCTGCCGACGAAGTCGGGGGAGAACAGCATCCGCGCCGGGCCCTGCGGCCGCGCGGTGCGCGGCAGCCGGTTTTCCGCGTAGGCCTGGTACTTCGCGCGTTGCGCCGGCGTCGCCGTGTCGGTCGGGATGACGACCAGGCCCTGCGAGATCCGCCCGGCCGGGTGGTGCTCGCGGAAGGTCCGGATGTGCGAGAGCTGGATTTCGGCGAAGTCCGTGCTCTCGCCTTCGGCCTTGACCACGCTGCTGGTCAGGAAGTTCATCGCGTGCTTGCCCGCCCACTCGGCCGAGCGCAGGCTCGCGCCGCCGTACCAGAGGCGATCGCCGAGGCCGGGCGCCTGCGGCTGGACGCGGTCGGAGAAGACCTCGAAACCCTCGGTGCCGCTGAACCCGGTGGCCGGCTCGCCGCGGACGAAGTCCAGCAGCCGCCGCACACGCTCGTAGGAGAAGTCTTCGGCGTCCGCGGTGTCCGGGTAGAGGGCGCGCTTGACCTCGTCGTAGCGCATCGGCGGGCCGACGCTGATCCCCGGGTTGAGCCGGCCGCCGGAGAGCAGGTCGACGGTGGCGAGGTCCTCGGCGAGCCGTAGCGGGTTCTCCCAGCCCAGCGGGATGACGGCGGTGCCGAGGTCGATCCGGCTGGTCCGCTGCGACGCGGCGGCGAGCACGGCGACCGGTGACGAGATCCCGTGCTGCAGGTGCCGGTGCCGCACCCAGGCGCTGTCGAACCCGAGCCGCTCGCCGAGCTCGATGATCTCCAGCGTGGACTCGTGGCCCCGCCGCGGGTCCGCGGGATCGAAGAGGCCGATGGTCAGGAAGCCGAGCTTCCGCAGTGGTCGCGACACACCGCCGATTCTGCTCCGGCGCGCGGTGGTGTCCCACGTGCTGGACTACCGGTCCCGGAGCCGGTCCAAGCCGTCGAGGATGAGGTCCAGGCCGAACTCGAACTCCGCCTGGTCGTCGCACCAGCCCAGCGTCGAGTCCGGGTCGTCGTGGGCGATTTCGCTCAGCATCCCGGCCAGGTTCGGCAGCTGCGCGGCCAGCTCCGCGGGGAGCTCGGCCGACGCGCCCGCGTTCGGGTCGAACACCTCGTGGCTGAACCCCAGGGCCCGGCTGCCGAGCGCGTGCAGCGCGTGGTGGATCCGGTCGTGCGTGAAGCCGCCCTCGCGCATCACCCCGACCAGGGCGTCGTAGTACTTCAGCACGGCGAGGCTCGCCGACGACCGCGTCTCGAACAGCGCCGGGGCCCAGCGGTGGCGCAGGAACACCTCGCGGGCGGTGAGGATGCGCCGCCGCGCCGTCCGCCGCCAGTCCGGACCTGGTTCCAGCCCGGCGACGGCCTCGTTGATCTCCTGCGCGACCACGTCGACGATGCCGTCGAGCAGGTCTTCCTTCTTGGCGACGTGGTAGTAGAGCGACATCGCCTCGGCGTCGAGTTCGTCGGCGAGCCGGCGCATCGTCACCGCGCGCAGGCCGTGCTCGTCGGCGAGCGCGACGGCCGCGCGCAGCACGCGCTCCCGGCTCAGCGGGACGCGGGCTTCGGTGGTCACGCCCAAGATCGTACAACGTAAGGCCACTTGACCCCTCGTCGGCTCCGGCGCTACCTTACGACGTAAGACTTACAACGTAAGGGAGGCGTCGTGAAAGCTCTCGTTCAGCGTGTGTACGGCTCGCCGGAGGCTCTGAGCTGGGAAGACGTGCCGGATCCGGTTCCCGGTGAAGGCGAAGTGCTGGTCCGCGTGCACGCCACGTCGGTGAACCCGTACGACTGGCACTTCATGAGAGGCGAGCCCCGCGTGGCGCGCCTGATGACCGGGGGCTTCGGCCTGCGCCGGCCGCCGGCCGGTGTCCTCGGCTGCGACCTGGCCGGCCGGGTCGAGACGGCCGGGAAGGAGTTCTCACCCGGTGATGACGTCTACGCCCTGCTGCCGAGGGGCGCCTACGCGGAGTACGTCTGCGTACGTGAGGACCTGCTGGCGCGGATGCCCGCGAACCTCACCCACGAGCAGGCGGCGGCGATGCCGATGGCGGCCGTGACGGCGCTGCTGTCGCTGCGAGGAGTGGAGCCGGGGCACCGGGTTCTGGTCAACGGCGCTTCCGGCGGCGTCGGCACTTTCGCCGTCCAGCTCGCGAAGGCGCTGGGGGCCGGCGTCGACGCCGTTTGCGGCCCGGCGAACGCCGGACTGGTCCGGTCCCTCGGCGCGGAGCACGTCACCGACTACCGCTCGGCGGACTTCACCCGCGGCGGCCGCCGCTACGACTTCGTGCTGGACGTCGCCGGCGGCCGGTCGGTGTTCGCCTGCCGCCGGGTGCTCGAACGCGGCGGCACGTTCGTCGCGGTCGGCGGCCCGGCCGGGCGCTGGGTGCAGCCCGCCGGGCACGTCTTCGCCGCGCTGGCCGCCGGCCCGTTCGCCCGGCGGCGCGTGGTGCTCGCGGACGCCGTCGCGTGCCGGGACAAGAAAGCGGTCCTGGACGAACTGGCCGAGCTGGTGGAACGCGGCTCGCTGCGGCCGGTGGTCGACCGGAGCTACCCGTTCGACGACCTGCGCGCCGCGATCGCCTACCAGGAAGCCGGGCACGCCAAGGGGAAGGTGTCGGTCACCCTCGGCGTGCCCGGCTGACCGGTCAGCCGTTGTGCGGGCAGTTGCCGCGGTAGTCCGAAATGGACAGGCTGGTGCCCGGGATCGGGCAGAGGAACTGTTCGTAGCGGGCGTCGTTGTCGATGAACCGCTTGAGCCACGAGAGGGTGTACTTCGCGATCGTCGTGTTCGACGAGTTCGGGGCGAAGTGGCTGGCGCCGCGCAGTTCGAGGTACGCCTTGTCCAAAGTGGACGGCAGGCTGGTGTAGAACGGGATCGAGTGCGTGGCCACCGGGGCGACCGTGTCCGCCTCCGCCCCGACGACGAGCGTCGGCACGCGCAGCGTCGACCAGTTCTTGGTCAGGTTCCAGCCGGTCAGCGGGATCGCGGCCTGCAGTGACGGCCGGGAGCGGGCCGCCTCGAGCGTGCCGCCGCCGCCCATCGAGTGCCCGACCACGCCGAGCCTGCTGCTGTCGATGCGCGACCGGACGCTGCTTTGCTGGGTCAGGTAGTCGAGCGAGGCCAGCAGCTGCCTGCCCCGGCTGTCGGGCTGGTCACTGGTGGTCAGGGTGTCGATGGTGAACACGACGAACCCCTGCGACGCGAGCCGCGGGCCCAGCCAGGCGATGCTCGACTGGAGCGCCGTGAAGCCGGGCGCGATCGAGATCGCCCCGAACGTGCCGGCGGTCGTGGTGGTGGGGTAGTAGATGGTCCCGCCGCCGAAGCCCGAGACGGCCAGCCGTGACACGGTGACGGTGCTGGTGGCGAAACTGCCGCGGCTGGCTTCGATGCTGGCGGTGGTCGGCGCGGGTCCGCGCTCGTAGGGGTTGTCGGCGGCGGGGGCCGGCGAGGCGACGGCGGTGGTGACCGTCAAGGCGGCCGCGAGCACGCCGGCGGCCTTGGCCCGCCAGGAGCGGCGGCGGGAAATTTTCTCACCCGAGTCTGGCGACGTCGGCGGACTGGTGAGTACGGACATGGATCGCTCTCTTTCCCCGGGCAGGCGAAAGCGCGCCCGGACACGGACGGGCGGACCGATGGAACCGTTGCACGGCAACGGAGAACGTGCCGCGTGCGAGATGCGGGGGAACCGCTTTCCCGTGGACTCATGAAACACTTCGGGCAAATGTTCCACAACACCCGAACGGGTGAGTAGCCGACCGACTGTGCGCTTGCTCAGCGATTCGGGGGCGCGTGGCACTCACGCACGTGAGTACTCGGGTCAGCGGGTCGCGTTCGGCTCCAAGGCGCCGCGCACCAACGTGTCCAGCAGCGTCGTCGCCACCTTCAGGTCCACCGTCCGCGCCGCCAGCACGTCCGAGTACAGGAACGACTCGCCGAGCCGCACCACCGCGAACGCCAGGTCCGGCAGGCCCACCAGCGGCGTCAGCCCCGCAGCCGAGGCGTCCTCGCGGAACAGCTCCACGTGCGCGTCGACCAAGGCCGGCTGGACCGCGCCGCGCGGGTCCGTCAGCACCCGCAACGCCACCGTCGACTCCGCCTCGATCAGCTTGCGCATCCCCTCGTTGCCCGCGACCTCGCGGCGGTACTCCTCCATCACCCACAGGCACCGCAGCCGTCCCTCGGGGGTGCGGACCTCGTCGCCGTGCACGGACCGCCAGTTTTCCAGCGCGCGCTGCCACGTGCGGTCCGACAGCAGCCGCAGTCCCGCGCCCATCAGGTCGTCGCGGTTGCCGACGCGGCGGAAGAACGTCGTGCGCGAGATCCCGAGTTCGGTCGCCATCCGGCCGAGGTCGAGGCGGGTGCCGGCGTACAGCAGCCGCGCCGCGTGGCGGACGATGTCGTCGGTCGAGACGGTCACCGGGTCACCCTATCCACAGCTGGAGGACGGTTACCTTGAAGTGCGTGCCACCGGCCGGGTTAGCTTGGGTACGTGCGTGTTGACATCTGGTCCGATCTCGTCTGTCCCTGGTGCTACCTCGGCAAGCGCCGCTTCGAGCAAGCGGTCGCCGACGTCGGCGTCGACGTCGAGGTCGTGCACCACTCGTTCCAGCTCGACCCCTCGTTCCCGCGCGGGACCTCCCGGCCGACGCGGGAGGTGCTCGCCGAGAAGTACGGCCGGACGCTCGAGGAGGCCGACGCGATGGAAGCGCAGATGGAACAGCGCGCGGCCGCCGACGGTCTCGAGTACCACCTCGACGGTGTCCACATGGGAAACACCGTCGACGGCCACCGCCTGGTCCACCTCGCGGCCGGGCACGGGCTGGCCGACGCCGTCGTCGACCGGTTCTACCGCGCGCACTTCACCGAGCGGAAGTCGCTGTTCGACCGCGATTCGCTGGTGGAACTGGCCGCCGAAGCCGGTCTCGACGCGTCCGACGCGCGCGCGGTGCTCGAGTCGGACGCCTACGAAGCCGAAGTCGTGGCGGACGGCGAAGAAGCGCGGGCGCTGGGCGCCACCGGGGTGCCGTTCTTCGTGATCGACCGGCGGTTCGGCGTCGCGGGCGCCCAGTCGCCCGAGGTGTTCGCCCAGGTGCTGCGGCGGGTCAGCGACGCCGCCGCCGGCTGAACCGCGACCGGTCGGTGGCGACGCCGGCCAGGTGCAGGGCGACGCACAGCAGCCCGGCCGTGGTGAGGGTGCCGGTGGTGATGATCGGCCCGAGGCCGAACCCGGCCAGTTCCATGAGCAGGGCCAGCCCGAAGAGCACGGCGGCGAGGATGGCGAGCATGACGGCCTCGTTTCTGCGGCGGTGGGCCGAATGGTCCACACCACTGCGACGTTCGTCCGACCGGGGGATCCGGCTTGGTGGCCGGTAATGCCCGCGGTTTCGCGCGCTCAAACGAGAAGTTTCGGGTGGGGCGGCGCCGTGCTCGACCGGACGACCAGCTCCGTCGGCACCGACACCGGTTCGCCGGCCTCCGCGCCCGTCTCGATCTCCGCCAGCAGCGCCGAAACCGCGTGCCGGCCCACCGCTTCGAACGACTGGCGGATCGTCGTCAACGGCGGCCAGAAGTGGGCGGCCTCCTCCATGTCGTCGAAGCCCACCACGCTGACCTCCGACGGCACGCGGCGCCCCGACTCGTGCAACGCCCGCAGCAATCCCAGCGCCATCTGGTCGTTGGCCGCGAACACCGCCGTCACCGACGGATCGCGGGCCAGCGCCAGCCCCGCCTCGTAACCCGACGACGGAGACCAGTCGCCCGTCAGCACCGGCGGGACGAAAGCCCCCGCCAGCTCCAATGTGGCCCGCCACGACTTGCGGCGCCGCTCCGCCGAATACGACTGCGGTGGCCCCGCGATGTGCCACACCGTCGCGTGCCCCAGCTCGAGCAGGTGCCGGGTCGCCGTCGCCGCGCCGTCGGCCTGGTCGGTGTCCACCACCGGGTAGTCGTAACGCGCGCTCGAATCGATCACCACCACCGGGAGCCCGTGCGGCAGCTCGATCTCGCTCTGGTCGAGCTGGTGCTGCTCGATCAGGATGATCACGCCGTCGACGGCCTGCTCGTTCAGCTTGCTGAACGCCCCCGTCACCTCGCCCTGCGTCGGGCGCGTCACCGGCATCAGGATGATCGAGAACCCCTCCGGCACCACCGCCGCCGCGATCGCGTCGAGCGTGCGGCTGTTGCCGAACGTCGGGAGCGCGGAAATGATCACGCCGATGCTGCGGAACTTGCCGTTGCGCAACGCCCGCGCCGCGCTGTTGGGCCGGTAGCCGACCCGGCGCATGGCCGCGAGGACGCGTTCGCGGGTCGCGTCGTCGACGTTCGTCCGGCCGTTCGCGACCCGCGACACCGTCTGGCCGGACACACCCGCCTCGCGGGCCACGTCCGCCATCGACGGTCCACGACGGGGGGATGCAGCCGGCACGAGTGTCTCCTCAGGAGCGTCCTGGACATGTTTACGTCAACACGTTACCCTTCGGCGCGGAAATGTTGACGTAAACATCAGCACCAAAATCCGGAGGGACGATGACGTCCACAGCGGCACCGCCCGTCGCGGCACCGGCGCGCCCGGCGCGCGCGGCCCGCCGTTCGCGGCGGAACTGGCGCGGCTGGCTCTTCGTCGCCCCCTTCATGCTCGTGTTCGCGCTCACGTTCGTGGCGCCGGTCGGCTACGCGTTCGTGCTCAGCCTCTTCCGCGACCAGGCGTTCTTCGGCGGCACGGTGTTCGTCGGAGCCGACAACTACGCACAGGTGCTCGCCGACCCGAAGTTCTGGGAGGCGTTCCAGCGGGTGCTGGTGTTCCTCGCGGTGCAGGTGCCGATCATGCTGGTGCTCGCGCTGATCGCCGCACTCGCGATCGACAGCGCCCGCCTGCACGCCGCCGGGTTCTTCCGGGTCGTGATCTTCCTGCCGTACGCCGTCCCCGCCGTGGTCGCCGCCCTGATGTGGGGCTTCATCTACGGTGACCACTTCGGACTGGCCGCCGACCTGAACCACCTGCTGGGCACCGAGGTCAAGCCGTTGTCGCCCGGCTGGCTGCTCACCTCGATCGGCAACATCGTCACGTGGGAGTTCGTGGGCTACAACATGCTCATCTTCTACTCCGCGCTGAAGGTGATCCCCAAGGAACTGTTCGAGGCGGCCGCGATCGACGGCGCCGGCGCGTTCCGCACCATCCTGTCGGTTAAGCTCCCCGCGATCCGGGGTGCGATCGTGGTGGCGACGATCTTCTCGATCATCGGCAGCTTCCAGCTGTTCAACGAGCCGAACATCATGCGCAACCTGGTGCCGAACACGATCGGCACCTTCTACACACCGAACATGTACGCCTACAACCTTTCCTTCACCGGGCAGCAGTACAACTACTCCGCCACCGTCGCGATCGTGATGGGCGTGATCACCGCCGTCATCGCCTACGTCGTGCAGCTGCGCGGCTCCCGGAAGGAGATGTGACGTGGCCGCGTTCTCGGTGACCAACCCCCGCAAATCGCGCGTCCTCACCGGCTTCATGGCGCTCTACCTGCTCTACACCCTGGTTCCCCTGGTGTGGCTGGTGATCAACGCGTCCAAGACCCAGCCGGCGCTGTTCTCGACGTCGGGGCTGTCCTTCGGCGGCACGTTCGCGCTGTTCGACAACATCGGCCAGACGTTCACCTACAACGGCGGGATCTTCTTCCGCTGGCTCGGCAACACCCTGCTGTACGTCGTGGCCGGCGCCGGTGGCGCGACGATCCTCGCCACGGCCGCGGGCTACGGGCTGGCCAAGTACCGCTTCCCCGGCCGCCGCTCGGTGTTCGCCGTCGTCCTGGGTGCGGTGGCGGTGCCGCCCACCGCGCTGGCCGTGCCGACGTTCCTGATGTTCAGCAAGCTCGGGCTGACCAACACGCCGCTGGCGGTCCTCATCCCGTCGCTGATCAGCCCGTTCGGCCTGTACCTGATCTGGGTCTACGCCGCCGACGCCATCCCGGACGAGCTCCTGGAAGCGGCGCGGATCGACGGCGCGGGCGAGATCCGGATCTTCCTCACCGTGACGCTGCGCCAGCTGGTCCCCGGGATCATCACCGTCGCGCTGTTCACGATGGTGCAGACGTGGAACAACTACTTCCTGCCGCTGATCATGCTCAGCGAGCCGAAGTGGTACCCGCTGACCGTCGGGCTCAACCAGTGGAGCGCGCAGGCCAACGGCGCCGGCGCCCAGCCGATCTTCAACCTCGTGCTCACGGGGTCGTTGCTCACGATCATCCCCCTCGTCCTCGCTTTCCTGCTCATGCAACGGTTCTGGCAATCCGGGCTGAGCGCGGGCAGCGTCAAGCAGTAACCCGCCGTCACACCGCCGTGAAGGGACATCCGATGTCAAGATTCCGCACTCGCGCCAAGGCGGCCGCCGCCATCGCGCTGGCCGCAGCGCTCGCGGTCGGCTGCTCGTCCGGGGGCACGTCCTCCGCACCCGCCGCCGCCACCGGCACCCAGGACTCCGTCGACGCCGCGCTCAAGGCAGGCGGCGAGATCACCTACTGGAGCTGGACCCCGTCGGCCAAGGACCAGGTGGCCGCGTTCCAGAAGGAATACCCGAACGTCAAGGTCAACTACGTCAACGCGGGCACCAACAAGGAGGAGTACACCAAGCTCCAGAACGCGATCAAGGCCGGCTCGGGTGCCCCCGACGTCGCCCAGATCGAGTACTACGCCCTTCCGCAGTTCGCGCTGACCGATTCACTGGCCGACCTCAACCAGTTCGGGTTCGGCTCGTTCGAGAAGGACTACAGCGCTTCGACGTGGGCGCAGGTGAAGAACGGCAACGGGATCTACGGCCTCCCGCAGGACTCCGGCCCGATGGCCCTGTTCTACAACAAGGAAGTCTTCGACAAGAACGGCATCACCGTCCCGAAGACGTGGGACGAGTACCTCGCCGCGGCGAAGAAGCTGCACGCCGCCGACCCCACCAAGTACATGACCTCGGACACCGGTGATCCCGGGGCCGTGCTCAGCATGATCTGGCAGGCCGGCGGGCGCCCGTTCGCCGTCGACGGCAAGAACGTGAAGGTGAACTTCGGCGACGCGGGCACCAAGAAGTGGACCGCGATGTGGGACCAGATGATCCAGGGCAAGCTGCTCGCCCCGGTCAAGGAGTGGTCCGACGACTGGTTCCGCGCCCTCGGTGACGGCACCATCTCGTCCCTGGTCACGGGGGCCTGGATGCCGGGCAACTTCATCTCTTCGGTGCCCGGCGCCAGCGGGAAGTGGGCCGTGGCGCCGATGCCGACCTACGACGGCAAGCCGGTGACCGCGGAGAACGGCGGCAGTGCCCAGTCCGTGGTCAAGCAGAGCAAGAACCCGGCCCTGGCCGCGGGTTTCGTGCGCTGGCTCAACCACGCCGGCGGCGTCGCGCCGTTCATCAAGAGCGGCGGCTTCCCGTCCACCACGGCCGACCTGACCTCGCCCGCGTTCGTCGACGAGGCGGTGCCGTACTTCGGCGGCCAGAAGATCAACCAGGTGCTGACGCAGGCGTCGAAGGACGTCGCGCCGGGCTGGACCTACCTGCCGTACCAGACCTACGCCAACAGCATCTTCAGCGACACCGCGGGCAAGGCCTACGTGAACGCCACGCCGCTCGACGCCGGCCTGGCGGCCTGGCAGCAGGCCATCGTGGACTACGGCAACCAGCAGGGCTTCACGGTCAGCGCGGGATGACCGTCCACATCGAAGGCGACGCGGGCGAGGTGATCGGCCCGGTCCCGCGTCGCCTCTTCGGCTCGTTCGTCGAGCACATGGGCCGGTCCGTCTACACGGGACTGTACGAACCCGGGCACTCCACGTCGGACGACCGCGGGTTCCGCGGCGACGTGCTGGAACTGGTCCGCGAGCTCGGGCCGACCGTGGTCCGGTACCCCGGCGGCAACTTCGTCTCCGGCTACCGCTGGGAGGACGGCGTCGGCCCGCGGCGGCCGGTCCGGCTCGACCCGTCCTGGCACAGCGTCGAGTCCAACCGCTTCGGCCTGCACGAATTCGCCGCGTGGGCCGAAGCCGCGGGTACCGAGGTGATGTACGCCGTCAACCTCGGTACCCGCGGCATCCAGGAGGCCATCGACGTCCTGGAGTACTGTAACCACGAGGGCGGCACGGAACTGAGCGAGCGGCGGCGCGCGAACGGCGCCGACCGCCCGTTCGGCTTCAAGCTGTGGTGCCTCGGCAACGAGATGGACGGCCCGTGGCAGATCGGCCACAAGACGGCCGAAGAGTACGGCCGCCTGGCCGCCGAAACCGCGCGGGTCATGCGGATGGTCGACCCGGACGTCGAGCTGGTCGTCGCGGGCAGCTCGCACGCGGACATGCCGACGTTCGGCTCGTGGGAACGCACGGTGCTGCGCCACACCGCCGAGCTCGTCGACCACATCTCGCTGCACGCCTACTACCAGGAACTGCACGGCGACACCGACAGCTACCTGGCCAGCGGCGCCGCGCTGGACCGCTTCATCGGCACCACCGCGGCGATCATCGACGACGCCCTCGCCGAACTGGGCCTGGACAAGAAGATCGGGATCAGCGTCGACGAGTGGAACGTCTGGGACCTGCGCCGGTGGAACGAGGTGGACCAGGCGCGGCTCGCCGAAGGCGGCTGGCGGGAGCACCCGCGGATCATCGAGGACGACTACACCGTCACCGACGCGGTCGTCGTCGGCTCGCTCCTGAGCTCCCTGCTGCGCAACGTCGACCGCGTCACCATGGCCAACCAGGCGCAGCTGGTGAACGTCATCGCGCCGATCCGCACCGAGCCCGGCGGCCCGGCGTGGCGGCAGACGACGTTCCACCCGTTCCAGCGGGTGGCCGCGCTGGCGAGCGGGCAGAGCCTGCGCCTGTCCGTCGAGGGTCCACGGCTTCGCACCGCGCAACACGGTGAGGTCGACCTCGTCGACGTCGCCGCGACGGCGGGGGAGTCCGGGCGCGGCGCGGTGTTCCTGACCAACCGCGCCACCACGTCGGCGACCGAGGTCCGGATCCGCCTGCGCGGCGCGCGGTACGGGTTGTACGCCGCCGAAACGTTGACCACGCCCGAAGGCGGGACGCGCCACACGACCAACACCGCCACCGCGCAACCGGTCCGGCCGGTGCCGCTCCCCGGCGCCGCCGCGACGTCCGACCCAGGGGGGACGACCATCACCGTGACACTGCCACCGCTGTCCTGGACCGTGCTCCAGCTGAGCCCGGAGGCGGCTCCGCATGCCTGAGTTCGCCATCGGGGAGTCCGACTTCCTGCTCGACGGGCAGCCGTTCCGGATCCTTTCCGGTGCCCTGCACTACTTCCGGGTGCACCCGGACCTGTGGGCCGACCGGATCGACAAGGCCCGGCGGATGGGCCTGAACACCATCGAGACGTACGTCCCGTGGAACGCGCACGCCCCTTCGCCCGACGTGTTCGACCTGGCCGGCGGGCTCGACCTCGACCGGTTCCTGCGGCTGGTCGCCGAAGCCGGGATGTACGCGATCGTCCGGCCGGGACCGTACATCTGCGCGGAGTGGGACAACGGCGGCCTGCCGGCGTGGCTGTTCCGCGACCCGGCGGTCGGGGTCCGCCGGTACGAGCCGCGCTACCTCGCCGCCGTGCGCGAGTACCTGACGCGCGTCTACGAAGTCGTGGTGCCGCACCAGGTCGACCGCGGCGGGCCGGTGCTGCTCGTGCAGGTCGAGAACGAGTACGGCGCGTTCGGCGACGACAAGCAGTACCTGCGGGCGCTGGCCGACCACACACGCGCGTCCGGGATCACCGTGCCACTGACCACAGTGGACCAGCCGGACATGCTCGAAGCGGGCAGCCTCGACGGGCTGCACCGCACCGCGTCGTTCGGCTCCGGCGCACGGGAGCGGCTGGCGATCCTGCGGGCGCACCAGCCGACCGGTCCGCTGATGTGCAGCGAGTTCTGGAACGGCTGGTTCGACCACTGGGGCGCCCACCACCACACGACGCCCGCCGCGGACGCCGCGGCGGAGCTCGACGCGCTGCTCGCCGCGGGCGCGTCGGTCAACCTGTACATGTTCCACGGCGGCACCAACTTCGGCCTCACCAACGGCGCGAACGACAAGGGCGTCTACCAGCCGCTGGTGACGTCCTACGACTATCACGCCCCGCTGGACGAAGCCGGCGACCCGACGCCGAAGTACCACGCGTTCCGCGACGTGATCGCCCGCTACCACAAGGTGCCGGACTCGGTCCCGCCGCCGCCGCGGCCCGCGCCGACGGCCCACGCGGTGCTGCGCGACCCGGTCCGGCTGCTCGACGCCCCGGACCGCTGGGGCACCTGGGAGTTCCACGAGGAGCTGCCCGCGTTCGACGACCTGACGCCGATGCCGCGCCTGGCGCTGCTGCGCACGACCGTTTCGGGCGACCGGCCGGGCGTGCTGGCGTTCGGCGAGGTCCGCGACCGCGCGACGGTGTTCTTCGACGGCGACCCGGTGGGCACGCTGCAGCGCGACCACCACGAGCGGGCGATCGCGCTGCCGCGGGCGCACGGCGAGCTGCTCGTGCTGGTCGAGGACCAGGGCCGCGTCGACTACGGCCCGCGGATCGGCGAGGCGAAGGGCGTCATTGGCGGCGCGACGCTGCACGGCGAGCCGCTGACCGGGTGGGACGTGCTGCCGCTGGAGCTCGACACGCTCCCCGGGCTGCGGCCGGCGGTGCCGTCGCTGGTCGCCGGTGCGGTGGCCGGGCCGGTGCTGCTGCGGGCTTCGGTGGACGTCGACGCGTCCGCGGACCTGTTCCTCGACACCGGCGAGTGGGGCAAGGGCCTGGTGTGGTTCAACGGGTTCTGCCTCGGCCGGTACTGGCGGCGCGGCCCGCAGCGGACGCTGTACGTGCCGCGCCCGGTCGTCCGCGCGGGCGCCAACGACCTCGTCGTGCTCGAACTGGACACGATGCTCGACCCGGCGGCGCGGTTCGTGCCGCGGCCGCTGCTGGGCCACACGGAGGCCTGAGCAGTCCCCACCGAAGCGAAGGGCAGTTCGACGATGAACCTGCGGCGTTTGCTCACCGTCCTTTGTGTACCGATCGTGGCGGCGGGGGTGGCCGCGGCACCCGCTTCCGCGGCCACCGCCGTCACCGTCCGGCCCGATCCGACCTATCGCCAGCAGCCGTTCGAAGGGTGGGGGGCGAGCCTGGCGTGGATGGCCGAGGCGACCGGCGGTTACCCCGATCCGGTCCGGAACCGCCTGGCGGACATGGTGTTCGGCCCCGACGGGCTCAACCTGAACATCGCCCGGTTCGACATCGGCGGCGGCAACGCCCCGGACGTCCCGGACTACCTGCGGCCCGGTGGCGCGGTCCCCGGCTGGTGGAAGGCGCCCGCCGGGACGACCCGCGCCGACAAGGACTGGTGGACGCCGGGGGACCCGGCCGAGTTCGACACCGCGGCGGACCCGAACCAGCGCTGGTGGGTCGACAAGATCAAGAACCGCGTCACGAAGTGGGAGGCGTTCAGCAACTCGCCGCCGTACTTCCAGACGGTGTCGGGGTACGTCTCCGGCGGCTTCACGGCCACCGACGAGCAGCTGCGCCCGGACAAGATCGGCGACTTCACGGCGTACCTGGCGCAGGTCGTGCGCACGCTGGAACGGGCGCACGGCATCACGTTCTCCTCGGTCGACCCGCTGAACGAGCCGAACACGAACTACTGGAAGACCACCCTCGGCGCCGACGGGAACCCGACCGGCGGCCGGCAGGAGGGTGCGCACATCGGGCCGGCCGTGCAGTCGCGGCTGATCCCGGCGATGGCCGCGGCGCTGCCCGGGAAGGTCGTCTCCGCGCCCGACGAGACGAACCCGGACATCTTCGCCGCCGACTGGGCGGGCTGGTCCGCCGCGGCGCGGGCGGCGGCCGGGCGGCTGAACGTGCACACCTACGGCACCGGCAACCGGCCGATCCCGCGTGACCTGGCGAAGGGCGCGTCGAAGCCGTTGTGGATGAGCGAGGTCGGCGGGAGCTGGCTGGACCGGCAGGACTTCACCAGCATGGACTCGGGGCTCGGGCTGGCCGGCCAGATCACCGACGACCTGCGCCTGCTGGAGCCGGGCGCGTGGGTCGGCTGGCAGCCGATCGAGGACTACGACAACATGAAGCCGGGCGGGGAGTCGGCGGCGGGGATGAACTGGGGCGAGATCCAGGTCCCGTTCGGCTGCACCACTTCGGACTGTCCTATCCGGACGAACACGAAGTTCGACACGATGCGGAACTTCACCCACTTCATCCGCCCGGGCGACCGGCTGATCGCGTCGGACGACACCGCTTCGACGGCCGCGATGCGCGCCGACGAACTGTCGTCGGTGGTCCACGTCAACCCGGGCGCGGCGGAGCAGGACGTGACACTGGACTTGTCCGGCTTCGGGAGCGTCCGGCCGGGCGCGTCCGTGACGCCGGTGGTCACCGACGTCACCGGCGCGCTGCGCCGCGGCAAGCCGGTGCGGGTGACGTCGGCGCGGGCGACGCTGCGGGTCCCGGCCCGGTCGGTGACGACGTTCCTGGTCACCGGGGTGTCGTCGACGGCCGCGGGCACGGGACTGGGGTCGGGCAAGCCGGTCGCGTTCACGGGGGTGCAGAGCGGCAAGTCGCTGTCGGCGGAGAACGGCGGGCTGGTCCAGCGCACGACGGACGCCTCGGCGGCGGCGCAGCACTGGACGTTGACCGACCGCACGGGCCGCTACGGCAACCGCGACCGGTTCTCGATCGCCTCGGCGGCGACGGGCGCGGTACTGAGCACATCAGGCGGCGCGGTGACGCTGGCCCCACCGGGCACGTCGGACCCGGCGGCCCAGTGGACGCTGTCGACAACGGGTGACGGGACGTGGACGTTCGTCAACGCGGCGAGCGGTCAGCTGCTGGACGTCACGGGCGAGTCCCGCGCCGACGGCGCGAAGATCGGGCTCTACCGGCCGACGAACGGCCCGAACCAGCGCTGGCAGGCCGTGGCGAGGTAGCCCAAGCGCCCCAAGACGATGTCCTATTTGGTTACATAGTTGTGACAGAGAAGGCCGGGCCGCCTACCTGTCCCGCACGTGGGACAGGTAGGCGTACCCGTCCCGCACGTGGGACAGGTAGAAAAATAGGATTTGAGCTGGGGAAACGTCGACTGGGAGGGGTGGGACAGGTTCACCGGAGCCTGTCCCACCCGTCCCGAACCGGCCGTCTGGAGCTCTTTCAAGACATGGCAGCAGGCTGTCACACGTCCTGCTCCGGTGGCGGACCGTCGCACGCAGCGGATCCAGTGCCGATCAGTTCGACCGCGCGGGACACCACGGCTTGGAGCGCTTCGAGGTGGTTCACGAGCCGGTCGCAGCCCTCGGGTGTGAGCCGGACCGAGGTTCGCTGCGCCTTGTTCCGCTGGGTCTGGACGATGCCCTCCCGGCGGAGCTTGCCGAGCTGGGCGGACAGCGCGGCCGGGGTGACGTCGAGCGCTGCGCAGATGAACCCGAACTCACACCAGCGCATCTCGGCAAGCAGGGTCACGACGAACAGCCGCGCGGGCGCGAGCAGCACCGGATCAAGATCACGGCTGATGCTGCGGATAGCGACCGGTCGTCGCTCACTGCGCACTCTGGCGATCACTAGCGCTTCCCTCGTCGTTTCGTTGTCGTGTCGTGGAACGGCCGTGCGCCTTGCCGCCGCGTGGGCGCGCATCTGTACCCGGCATCCTGGAGCCGCGAGGAGCCGCCCGACCCCCTCCGCACACGGGGTCGGGCGGCTCAACTCTTGGTGCTCATGCTGGCCGCAGGTGGATCAGTACAGCGAAAGAAGACTGCTCCCCACCTTGGATTCCGCATATCCCGGGGTGATGAGTGGTCCGGGGGCGGTGACTTTCACGGCCGCATGAGGTGATACGCCACCGCGACGCGGCCAGGGACTACGCGGCAGCGACCGCGGCTCCTCGGGCCGTGTCGTAGATCCAGGTCCGGAAGTCCGGCGAACTCGTGTAGATCGTCGGCGAGACGCCCGGGTACTCGGCGGCGGCGCGGCTGCAGGTGCCGACCAGTTGCGGCACCCCGTCCACGAGCGCGACGGCGGGGCCGCCGGAGTCGCCGCCGCCGGGGCCGTCGGTGCCGTGCGGGTTGTCGGTGCAGATCTCGCCCGCCGACTGGCCCGCGTCGGCGCACCGCTCCGGCGCCAGCACCGTGGTACGCAACTGCTGGAGCCGCACCGGCGGGTTGCTGGTGTCCCCGTCCGGCTGGTCCGCGCCCCAGCCGTAGAGCGTCACCGGGTCACCGGGCCGGGCCGCCTGTCCGGCGAGCGGGATCGGCTGCACATTCACCGGGTGATCCAGCTTGAGCAGGGCGATATCGTCCACCGGCTGTTTCGGCGCCCCCGCCGCCCACTGCCACCCCGGGTGCACCTTGATCTGAACGACCCTGGCCGTCTCGCCACCCCGGGTGCGGTCCTTCGAGCCCACGCGCACGGAGAAGGTTTTCGCCGACACCGGGATCCTCCCGGTGTTGCCGGGCGTGTCGGTGAAACAGTGCGCGTTGGTCGCCACCCAGCTCCGGAACACCAGCACGCCCCCGCACCACGGGGCGGTGAAGCGGCCGTAGGCGGGGGCGTCATACACCATCGACACTGCCCAGCTCGTGTCCCCGGTCGCGGCGCTCCCGCCGACAATCTCAGGTTGGACAGCAGCGGTCGCGACGCTTGCGCCGAGCAGCCCCGGCAAGGCCAACGCGGCCACGATGGACGCGATTGCGGTTGTTCTCAACACTCCCTCTTTCCGTTGTGTACCAACAAAACTCCGAGCCAAACGCTCGGAAGATCCATCGTGCTTAGTAAGGTCGCCGCCACACGACGAATGCCAAGAGCCACCGGAAAAGACCCGGGACGTGGACGAGGTCGTCAACGACCAGCACGGCGGGCCAGCAGATCCCGGCGACGACGGCCACGACCACGGCCCGCGCCCTGACGGGGCCCTGATACCACTGCGACGGCACCGACGAGCGCAGGTCGCCGTAGGTCTCCCGGCCGATGACCAGCCCCCACGGAACCCACACCATCCCCAGAACAAGGAGATCGTTCACCGCGACAGCTCCGGCACACCGTCGGTCAGCTCCGGATCAGGCATCGGTGCCCGGCGCAAACACGACACGCACGGCATCCCCTGGATCCGGTCGAGGTGCTCCAGTTCGCCGTGACCGAAGGAGGTCCCGCAGAACGCGGTTAGCCGCTCCGGCACCGTGTCCCCGGTCGACACCTCGAACACGTGCACCACCCGGCGCGTCTCACCCACGACCCCCGGCAACGGGCGCCCGAACACCAGCCGGACCGTCACCGCGCCCCCCGCAGCGCGTGGTGACCGGCGGGAACGGATGCGATCGGGGCGCTACCCGCCCCCGCCGGAACTGGGGTTCGACCGTTTCGCTCCGGTCCCGGTCGTGACTGCGGGCACGGGATGGATGACGGAAGGTCGGGAAACTGGGAGCCGCGAAGCAAGCGACGCAACGCCGATGGCTTCCGATGCCGCGTTCGCCGGATGCGTTGCTTCGCGGTCGGGAGTGTTGAGCGGGCGACCAGGAACGCGTAGCACCTTGGGCAGAGGCGACCCGGCGGCAGCAGCATCGAGCCGGTCAGCACGACGTGCCCGCAGACTGCCTCGTACCGTCCATGGGTGTCGTCGCGCCTGCCGCGAGCGAACTCCTCATCGGTCACTGCATGGTCTATGCCGTCTCGTTCGCTCCGGTGCCAGCTCACATGCAGGCCCGCGCCCCTTCCCGGCCGTTCGACGCTCACCTGAAACCCTTCTCCGCAGGTCCCGCCGGCCAGGTCGGATCCACGCTCCCGGGTGGGTGCCGCCTCCTACAGGCCGACCAGGCGGAACAAGTTGTATGATCTGAAATCAGCCTGGATCAATAGCTCATATCAGCGACAGGTCAGGCGAGGGACATACAGGGGACATGCCGCGGCACCGGAATGTGAGGAGGGTGGACGATGGCAATCGATGACGCTGCCGGGCCTGCGCCTCGCACCGTCCTAGAGCAGAAGATCCGCGAGCGACATCAGACGTTGGCGGAGTTCGCTTCTGCCGCCGAAGAGTTCGCGCGCAGCTTCGGTGAGCCGGGAACCCTCAGCGAACGCCACCTGAAGCGCCTCGCCGCTGGGCGTCGTCCCGACGGCACGCCGGTCGGCCGTCCGCGTCCGGCGACGGCACGGCTACTTGAGCGGATGCTGGGACTTAGGATCGATGAACTGCTCGCTCAACCGGACGCGGCTCTGGCAGTTAAGCCGAGCGAGTACGAGCTACGGCAGCGACTTAGCGCGGCCCGCCGGGTCAACCCAGATGTGCTGGCGCTGCTCCAGTCTCAGCTCACAGCAGTGCGCAGACTTGATCGACAGTTGGGTGCGACTACTGCTCACGACGAGGTCGCGACCAAGATCAGTCAGGTGTACCGCCTGCGGTCGCATAGCTTGACTCCAAGCGTCCGGAGCCAGCTTGCGGCTTTGCTCGCCGAGTTCGGCACACTCGCCGGGTGGCAGGCCCTCGATATGGGATGGGTCTCCGACTCGTGGCAGTTCTACGAACGAGCGAAAGCGGCTGCGTCGGAATCCGGCAATGCCGCGTTCGAAGTCCATTGCGCCGCTGAACAGGCCTTTGTGTTGATCGAGGTCAATGAGACGACGTCGGCCGTGGAACTGCTGAACACGACCGAGCGCCGAGCCCAGCGCACCAGCGGCCGTCTCCTGCGATCCTGGCTTGCTGCCGCACACGGGGAAGCACTCGCGGCAGACGGCCAGCGTTCAGCGAGCCTGCACGCTTTCGATCGCGCGGCCGGGTTGTTGCCGTCCTGCACGCCGACGGCGGATGGACCGTATGTCGTACTCGACCAGGTCCACCTCGCGCGATGGCGCGGTCACGCTCTGGCCCGGATCGGCGAACCCGAAGCCGTCGACGTTCTCTCGGCGGCCCTTAGTCGCCTTGACCCTACATTCGCTCGCGCCGAGACGGCACTGCGCGTCGACCTCGCTACCGCTTTTACGACGATGGGCGATCGTGAGCAGGGGCGTGCGCACGCGGTCCGAGCGAGAGCGCTCGCGGCCGAGATCGGTTCCCTCCGCCAACAGCGACGGATTGATCGGCTCCAAGCCGCGCTGACGTGACTTCCTATTTGGCAAGGTCAGTGCGTCGTAGCTGGCAGCATCAAGTAGTTGGACGGAATCAACTCAGCTTCTGATCTATTTCGAGGAGCAGGTCACGCATTTCTGCGGGAACCTCATGTGATCTCATCGTCGACGACAATGAGCGAGCAGACAACGCTTTGCCGCCCACGGCTTGAAAGTTTCGGTTCACGCCTGCAATAAGATCCTTTGCGGGGACATGGTCGATTCTCCACTGGCGAATCGACCAGTTTTCATCAAATCTTTGCCTGCAAGATTGATAGGTGGTTGCAGAGTAAATTCCTTTACGTCGCTCCTCTTCAAGAGCCAGCGCGAGAGTCTGCGAGAATACGTACTCCTCAAGGGACTCCAAAACATCGTCCAACGACTCACGGACAACATCCTCCGACAAGCCCGATATGCGCACCATCGCCGGTTCAGAAATCAGATAGCTCTCTAACTCTTTGCGTTGCCATACATGCGGACTGACTTCACTGAAGTCGAACTCGGAAACCATTTCTGCTACAGCTTTTTCGTCAAGGAAATCTCTGTCGAGAACCACGTATATCGCCACTGCGGAGTCCAGTAGTGTGGTGTTGATCCATCCAAACGAGCTTGCAAGCCTGCGCTTTGATGCTCCCCCCATGGGAACAACCGTTAGACCTCGTTCTTGGGCAACCATATCGGCACCGATCGTTTTTGCAATATTTCGCAAAACCCGCATGTCCTGCCCCTCAACAAAGAGCGCAACTCTGGCACGGAGCGCCTTGGCTAGTTGAAGGTTAAACCCGGAGCCGAGGACGTGGTTCAACTCTGAAAGTGCATCGTCACTATTGACAGCCCGTGAAGTCTTTTTACCCCTATCGACAATAACTACGGAATTCCTACTGGCTTCAGCTAGCATCTCCGGCGCATGTGTCGCTAGAACTACTTGACACCGCGAGTCTTCGAGCAGATGGATCAGTCGACGTTGCAGATCGGGATGCAGGTAGACGTCGGGCTCGTCGAGCACAAGGCTTGTGGAATCCATCTGGCGCCAGATGTGGAATAGAATCTGCAGCCAGATTTGGAGACCATCCCCCGACCAGCAGATCTCCTTTTCGGTCCGTGTACTACTTTCGACAAAATAAAGATCAAGAGCCCTGGAATCCTTGGATGTTGTTACAACAAGATCAATCTTTTCAATCTCTGGAGTGTGCTCTATTAAATATTCACAGAGCTTGGAATACTCTTCCGGGTTCGCTTCTTTTCGGAGGTGAAGCTGGTTACGAAAGTGCCTACTCGCCAGCCGCGTGCCAAGATTCTCTTTAACGTGGGTTTCAGACAGGACTACCTCGTCTTGCTCTAAGGGCGACATGGTTTGGACAAAACCCATCGTCGAGTAGAACTGTTTGGCAACACGCAGAGCAGGCGGCTGTGCGCCTGGGACGTGTTCCAGATAGAAGTAGGGCCGCTCATCGTCGACTGGCCATACTACATAGAGTGCGGCCTTATTCTTGAAGTAAAGTTCGATCCGCGCTTCAACTTCGCGAAACTCGTGGCGGACATTGGCGTCAATAAAGCCGCTGGCCGGCGCGGAAGACACCGCATATGCCATGACCGATCGGTCGCGCCGAACGTCCTTGATGACAAACTCAGGCTTTCGCCTCATCGCTAGAGATAGTAGACTGGAGCACAATCTGAGGGCTGCAATTATTGTACTTTTTCCGGCATTATTGGGGCCGATCAAGATTGATGTTTCCGGCTTAAAGTGAACAGTGAAATTGCCAAATCCTTTGTAGTTGACTAGATGCATTCGTGCAAGCAAGAAATACGTCCATTCTGCGAGTTGGCGACCACATTGAAGGAATGGTGGCTAGCTAGGCTGCCGAAGATCTTGTGTGCATGCGCGCCGAAAAGCCCTATAGTCACGCCCTCCGCCGAAGTCCCAATCCCATACCATGTAGTCGCGCGCTCTCAAGGTTTTATTACGGACGTTGAGCTCGCCGCATCCGGGGAGCCATGTGCGTTTGCTAAGCACTTTGGTAAGACCTGTAGCGTTCATCGAGGAGGCGGGCCGGGCGGTCGAGTCCAGCGCCCTCGCTCGCGGACGTCAGAAAGGCTGATCTTGGATGCCGGAACCCCGGCGCCCGGGCAATACCCGTCAGTGCGCCACGGTTGCCGGGGGTTCGGCATGCGTCCCGGACTGCAAGGCTCGGACGTCGCCGGGACTGCTAGGCGATATCCACGCGACCCGTGTCAAAGCCTGTGGTACCCGGCCGCGCACGCCGCACCTGCCCCGTTGCCTGGACACGCACGAGCGTGCATACGGAGAGCGACCATGGGCGTAACAGGTGCACTAGTTGAGGCGACTGTTCGGGGCATGAGGTGGTTGACCTTTCGATCTAGTGGTGCAGTTGTGCCACCGGAGGTCCGCGCGGCGTCAGGCTGGAACGCGTTGGTGCAGTGGAAGTGCACGGAAGGCGCGACTTCATCCTCATCGATGAGCAGTTAAGCCTAGCTCTCAGAGCGGAGGGGCGCGATGCGCGGCGGACGGGTCAGGTCTCAAGCTGCCGATGTAACCACAACTTGGGCGGTCGAGGGAGCGTTCGTCGGTCGCCGCGACGAGCGTGCGCGGTTCGCGGCGTTGCTGAAGACGATGCCGACCGGGCGCCGAGCGCGATGGCGACGACGTAGTGAGGGCCGGAGTGGCCCGGTTTCCCGTGTGGTGTTGGTGCACGGCTTGGGCGGGAGCGGCAAGAGCCGTTTGCTGCACTACTTCCAGGAGATGGCCGAGGGCGAGGTCGGCGACTCGCCGGTGTCGCCGGGGCGGATCCGGACCGTATGGCTGGATTGGGAGGACGAAATGCGTGACCAGCCGAGCCGCTACGCGGATATCCAGGGGCCTAGCCTGGTCACCGTCCTCGACGCCGTCCGCGCGGCTGTGATCGACGCGATCGGGGAGGATGTACGTGGGGCAGATCAGGCTTTCGAGGGCTACGTGCGCGGTGCTGCTCGGATGCCTGAGTACGCGGCCCGCTTCTCGGAGGTGCTTGCACAGAGCCGGCAATCCGGGTCGCCGTTCACAGCAGAGGACGCCGGAACGTTGGTGAAGTCGGCGGTGTCGGCTGGGCTGACGTTCAGCGGGCATCCAGGCGGGCTTCTGGGACTGACGCCAGACCAGCTCAAAGACTCGGCGAAGGCCGCGGGGCACCTGTCGACCGCCGCAGCCCGGGCGGTCACCGGGAGGAAGACCGGGGTGCTGTCCCCGGACGAATACGACTTGGTGACCGATCCCGTTCGGGAGTTGACACGTCGACTTGCTGCGGCCGTACGAACAGTGGCAGGTCGACAACCGATGGTGGTCCTGCTGGACACCGGAGAGGTCGTTGGTCTTCGCGCTTGGAATTGGTTGCGGCACGTCATGGCGCAGACTGGGCCTCGGGTCCTGTGGGTGGTTGGTGCCCGTTTCGAAACCGAGGCAGAAGCCGGCGTCGACAGCCCGGTGGTGCAGTTTGTACGGGACATCGGCGACGCACGCCTGCTGCTCATGTCGCCGACGAGGTTCGACGATTCGATGATCCGGGACTATCTCGGCACACGTATGCCCGGCCGTCGCTACACCGACGCGCAAATCGATGTCATCGCACGGTTCACCAAGGGGCTGCCACTCGCGGTCAGCTTGGCGGCGAAGTTACTCGACGAAGACCAACCGGTCGAGGATGTCTGCCGCCAGATGGACGCAGGACACCCCAGCAGCATCGTGTCCCAGCTGGCGCGGCGTTATCTCATTCACGCCGAGCAGCTTGTCCACTCAGACGATGACCCGCGCCGTGGCGATGTGGAGAAGATCCTCGGACTTGCTCTCACTATCGGAGACCTGCGCAGCGATCCCGAACTGCTGAGGACCCTGTGGAACGTTCCCGACCCGTTGGAAGCATTCCTGGACTTGGCGCGCCGTCATGACTTTGTCTTGCCGGGCTCGCGTCGACTGCACGATGACGTGCGCGACACGCTACGCACCGACCTGCTAGACCCGTTTCGACGCGATCGTGTACGCGTAATCAACCAACGGGCCCTCGACCTGTTCGCGGAGCGTTTGATGCAGCTGCGCATAAAGTGGCCACTCGTTGACGACCAGCTGAACAATTCTCATTACGACACAACTTTGCTGGCCTACCTATGGCACTCGCTCTGGCGAGACAATCAAGTCGGACTGGAGATATTCATCAACATTCTACCGGTACTCGCCGTGACGGCCCCAGAAACCGCCGACGCCGCTGCGTCTGTTGTTGACACGTTCGCGAGCACCTTTGACGATAAGCAGCACCGTGAGCTGGATTTGGTCACGACGGATTCGCCGCGAACAACCGCTGAGAGGTTGAGGGAAATCCAACAGAGAACCTTCGTTCGCGCGGAACGCCGAGTTAAATCGGTCTTACCTCATGCCGCCTTGCAACGAGCGAGTCGGAACGAGGTTGAATGTATGCTTGGTGATGCAACCGATCGCGGGATCGCGCTGATGATCCTTCAGGCACGGCTCCAGGCAACAAACCACAACGACAAGGAAGCCGTCGCTATACTTCGCTCGGCAGCTGACCGAACATACAGCACCAGCATGCGAAAGCAGATCGGGAACGAGGCGCACGCAATCGCCAACAGGTTGATCTGGGCAGGTGTCGACGACACCGCCGTGCCCACTGCGATTGGCCTGGCAGCCGCCCACGTCGCTACAGAAACGTACACGAACGACGATGGGGCAGCCTGGCACAACTACGCTGTGGCTCTGGGTGAAGCAGGGCGGCTCGAGGAATCCCTCACCACCTACGACCGGGCCATCGACCTCAACCCCGACAACGGCGCTTACCACAGCAACCGCAGCATTGCACTGGAGCGGTTGGGGCGGCTCGAGGAATCCCTCACAGCCCGCGACCGGGCCATCGCCCTCAACCCCGACTACGGCGACTTCCACAACAACCGCGGCATCACGCTGCTGCGGTTGGGGCGGCTCGAGGAATCCCTCACCGCCTTCGACCAGGCCATCGCCCTCAACCCCGACGACGGCGACTACCACAGCAACCGCGGCATCACGCTGCAGCGGTTGGGGCGGCTCGAGGAATCCCTCACCGCCCACGATCAGGCCATCGCCCTCAACCCCGACAACGGCGACTACCACAACAACCGCGGCATCACGCTGCAGCGGTTGGGGCGGCTCGAGGAATCCCTCACCGCCTTCGACCAGGCCATCGCCCTCAACCCCGACGACGGCGACTACCACAGCAACCGCGGCATCGCGCTGGCAACGATAGGCGAATTGTCGGAGGCGCTCGCTGAGTTTGATGTCGCCGAACAACTCAGTCCAGGGCATACGGGAGAAGCCAGGATATGGGCCGGGGCTATCCTGTGGCACCGGCAAGATATCGCGGGAGCTCGAGATAGATTCGCGCGCGCCGAAAACCGTGTGACCGGGTGCTCCCCCTTCCGCACCGTTGAGCTGGAAACAATTGCCCTTTGTGGCGTAGAGCAGGCAAACGACTACGAACGTCGTCTGCGGGATTCCCTGTCACTGCGGACTCCTGGTGACCGGCTCGAAAGCCAAGTGATGTACGACCTGCTATCCGATCCGCCGCTACCCGGAATTGATCAGATACGGTCTATTGTCGCCAGCGATATGTGAGTCCGAGCTTGCGCCCCGCAAGGTGCCGACCCAGCCGCAACGGGGTGAGGTTTTGTCGACGCCGGCGA
The DNA here is from genome assembly GCF_053605345.1 of Amycolatopsis sp. NPDC003865. NCBI lineage: Bacteria > Bacillati > Actinomycetota > Actinomycetes > Pseudonocardiales > Pseudonocardiaceae > Amycolatopsis > Amycolatopsis sp. NPDC003865. Next base: position 295,653 of record NZ_JBSGJA010000007.1, read on the forward strand.
AAGCCCCAACAATGGGGTTAGCCCATTGTCCACTTATCGCCATGGGCCGCGCCTCTGCGATATCGACATTCACCAGCGGAAGCGGAACGGCGGCCAACTCTGCGCGCAGCCGCCGTTCATTCTCTGCAAACGTTCGGCGGGCGGTCTGCCACTCGGTCGTGGCCAGCTCGCCCGGTGTGGCCCACAGCGCGGCGAGTTCGTCACACTGCTACTCGACCGCCTGAAGTGACGCAATGATCTCGTCTCGGCGCTGCCCGTACTAGTCGGCAACAATCGCGCTCAGCGGCGTCCAGCCCGTAGGCTGCCCGGCGTGGCTGACGAGCATGGGTCGTGGAAGACGTTCGGTGAGCGGCTGGTCTATGACAACCGGTGGGTCAAGGTCGGGTTGACGGACGTGGAGGCGCCGAACGGCGAGCGGTGGGACTACCACGTGGTCCACCTCGCGCGGATCGCTATCGCGCTGATCGTGAACGAGCACGACGAAGCACTCATGCTCTGGCGCTACCGCTTCGCTACCGAGCAATGGGGGTATGAGCTGCTCGGCGGCATGGTCGACGACGGCGACGACTCGGCAGGCACGGCCGCTCGGGAGGCGGCGGAGGAGAGCGGCTGGCGGCCGGTCGGCGAACCCGAGCACTTGGTGAGCTTCGAGCCACTCCCGGGGCAGGTCACCGCGCCGGTCGACGTGTACCTGTGGCGAGAAGCCGAGCACGTCGGCGACCCGACCGACACCGAGGAGGTAGGCCGGGTGGAGTGGGTGCCGTTGTTGCGGGTGAACGAGCTGGCGCAGCGTCAGGAGTTGCTCGGGTCGGGCACGCTGGTGTCCCTGCTCTACTACCTCAACTCACGCCGGGCGTGAGTCGCCGGGCAGCACGAGCCGTTCCAATCGGCGACGTAGTCGGACGGACCTGACCGGGGAGATGATCCGCCGGGCCTGCTGCGCGTAGGTCCGGGCGGCCTCTCGGTCCCCGGCCGCGCTGTAGGCAAGCGCAAGGTCGACATACACGGCTGCGCTCGCCCGGACGAACGACGATGATCGGGCGTCGTCGACGAGCCGTTCGAGTTGGTCGATGGCCTCCGGTGCGCCGAGGTGGACGAGCGCGTTGCCGCGCCAGCGGTCCAGGTGGGTGCCGCCCAGGAACAGGAACGGCAGTTCGGGGTGTACGACTTCGGATGGCCGGTGTGTGTCGGCGTCGTCGAACGCGCGTAGGGAGTCGTCTCCGTGTCCGGCGATGGCGTGGCCTTCTCCTTCGGCGGCGGCCAGCCACGCGCGCAGCAGGCGCGGCGCCTGTTTGCCGATCGATCGTGCCTCGGCGAACAGGGCTAGTGCGTCGTCGATGTTGCCCGCGTCGATCAGCACGTATGCCTGTTCGGCGGTGGCGTGCGCGAGCAGCGCGGCCGAGCCGGACTCCAGTGCGGCTGACTTGGCGCGTTCGTAGTGGGTCCACGCTTGCGTGAGTGAGCCGATGTCGAGCGAGTTCCAGCCGGCCAGGGTGGACGCCTCGACCAGCACCCCAGCTAGCGGCGCCCGGTCGCGCCGCAACAGTGTGTGCTGCAGCCGCTCTTCTATCTCGGTAATCTGGCCGCGCAGCCGCTCCAGCCGGGCGGCCGAGCCGAACCGGCGGTCGGCGTGGCGGACGCCGTCGACCTCCTGGCGAAACCCCGCGATGATCGCGGCGTCGACACGCTTGGCGACGACGAGCCGTTCGGCCAGCTCTTCGCCGATTGCGGCGTCACCAGATGGGAGACCGAGTTCCGCGTCGGTGCGGCCGTAGATCTCGCGCAGGACTGCGCGCATCGGCGGTTCTGGCGTGACGTGCCCGTTCTCCCACCGGGATATGTCCGTCTTCCGACTCGGGACTGAACGCTCCGACAATCCGTGTGCGGCAGCGCGCGTGTTGATTGCTCGCGCGAGCTTTTCCTGACTCCAGCCGACCGCGTGCCGGGCGGCCTGCAGGGGGCTTATCGGCGTCATGACGCTGCCCCGTGATAACGGCCGCGACCTGCGGAAATAACACGAGATAACACGGGGTGTGTCATCCGCTGCCAGCTCCCGGCGGCCGCAGAAATGCCGTTTCTTAGAGGCATGACACACGACAGGAACGCCCGCCGGACGGCCGCAGAGGCCGACCGTGATGAGGAATTCGCGCTAGCCGCGCGGATCACCATCACGGCGGATCAGCTCGGTGAGATCGGCCAGTTGATCGGTGATCTGCGTCAGCCGCTGCTCGATGACGGCCAGCCGCGCCGACACGGCGTCTTCCATGTCCTCGCGAGGCTGGCCCAGGGCCGGCGGGATGCGGCCGTGCAGCACTGCGAGCAGGTGCTGCGGGTGCAGCCCCAGCGCCACGGCCAGCGCTTCCAGGGTGCGGTCGCTGCGCTTGCGCTCCACGGTGTGGTTCTGGATTTCGCGGACGATCGCCTGGGAGACCTGCGAGCGTTCGGCCAGCTCGCGTTGCTTCCATCCGAGCTCGTTCACGCGCTCGTTGATGGTCTTCGCGACCGCCGCCCAGTCTTCCGACACCCATTCCTCCGTGGTCCGCCTCAGCGCCGACATTAGCGCTTAACGGAATCCGCGGCGCCGAGATCGACACCGCGTCGCGCATTTGGACCATTTTCACGCCTTCATGCGACTAAATCAGCTTTCTTTTTCAGCTCAAATCAGCTGAACGACTCTAAGGGCTCACTCCAATGCAGAAGAAGAACATCCCTGACGCCGGTGGTCCGGCGTTCTACTCACTTGCCGACGCCGCGTGGATTCTCGGCGTCGACCGCAACGAGATCCATCGCGCCATCCGGGTCGGTTCGCTGCACGCAGAGCGGCGCCGCTCCCGCCTCGTCATCCCGGCCGCCGAGCTGCGGCGCGTACTCGACGGGGGTGCGCGATGACCGAACCCAACTACGAAGAGATGGCCGCTTGGCTCGACCGGTACGTCGACGTGCCGGACGACGTGCTCAACAACCTGGTGACCAGGGACGGTCTGTGTTTCTGGGCGTTCGACCGGGCCGACATGCCAGAACTGACCGGGGACGACCCGCCAGACAGGGAGCTGGCCGCCCGGCTGTGCGCCGGATGCCCGGTGGTCGACGAGTGCCTGGAACTCGACCTGCGCACCGCCGGGCCGGACACGCTCGGCGTCTGGGGCGCGCTGCCGGACACCGACCGGCGCACGCTCCACCCGGTCTGGCTGCGACGCCGTGGAGGTGAGGCATGATGACGCTCACCCTCACGCCGACACAGATCCTCGCCGGGGCCGGTGTCCTGCTCGCGCTGTTCGTGGTGTGGCGGTTCGGCGCGCGGAAGGCACGCCGGGCGGCCGACGCGGCCCGGGCGGGCGCCCGGGTGGTGTCGCTCGCCGGGCGGGTGCTGTTCACGGGCGCGGCGTTCATGGGCGTTCAGTGGCTGGTGATCACGCACCCGGGTAACCCGACGCTGCTGCTCGTGGTGCCGGGCCTGCCGGACCTGATCGCCGCGCACGTCCTCACGCGTGCCCTGACGGTCACGTCGCTGGACACCACCAGCACGCGTCGCCGGGGTGGTGGTCGCCGATGACCACGACCAACCGGAAGCCAGGAGGGGTGGCCGCCATCCGGCGGCTGCCCGCCCCGGCCGCGCCGAACCGGGCGCAGCGGCTGGCCGAAGACGCTGCCGAAGCGGCCGACGTCCGCCGCTGGCAGACCCACCCGGACGTGGTGGCCTTGCAGGTCGAACGCGTCCGCACGCAGGTGGACCGGCTGTGCTGGGCTGGGATCATCCTCGGTCTGGCGTTCACTACGGCCAATGTCCAATGGTTCGCCGCGTCCGGGGCCGCGTTCGGCTCGCTGCCGTGGCTGACGGCGTGGCTGCTCGATCCGACCGTGTGCCTGGTGCTGCTCGCGATCCTACGGGCGGAGCAGGTGACGGCGCGGTACCAGGTCCACACAGGAGCGTGGGTGCGGGCAGCGAAGTGGCTCACGCTAGCCGCCACGTACGTCATGAACACCTGGTCATCGTGGGCGGCTGGGTCGCCGGCCGGGGTGGTCCTGCACTCGGTGCCGCCCCTGGTCGTGTTCGTGGCCGCCGAAGCGGTCACCGACCTGCGCGACAAGCTCACCGACGCCGTGCACGTCGCGTTCACGACTGCCACTAACCCGGCGGGCGTTCATGAACCGGCCGCGCCCCGGCGTGAACAGCCAACCAAGCGACGGCGGTGGTTCGCCGACTACCTCGCCGACGCTCGACGAGCCTGGTCACCCGACATCGTCGTGACCCCAGCATGGGTGCGAGAGGTCACCGGCTGCTCGCGCGGCCTGTCCTCCCGGCTCGCGGCCGCCCTCGTCGCCGAGGTAAGCGAGGGGGCCCGCGATGAACACTGAACCGGAAGGTGGTGCGCTGGCCCGGATGAGCTCGCGGGAAGTCGAGCACGTCGGGCCGGTGCTCGACGGCGAGTTAATCGATGACACGTTGCCGCAACCGCGCCACCGGACCGTGCGGCGCCGGTTCGTGCGGTGGTGGCAGCACTCGCCCCAGGTGCCGCTGTGGCTCAAGAGCAAGCCGCAGGCCGTTCAAGCCGCCAAGGACGGCGTGGTCTGGGTGCTCAAGTCGCCGTGGCGGTTCCTCGGCGCGGTGGTGCGCGGCGTCGTCGTCGGCGCGCGGTGGTGGCGAGGCTGGGTGAAGGTGCGGGACTACCGAACGGCCGCTGAGGAGTCGGACAAGCTCGCCGACAAGTTCACCGAGATCCGCGAACTCACACTGTTCCGGTGGAAGGTCACCGGTGCGGTGCTCGCCGTCCTGACACTGACGGTCGCCGTGGTGGATCTCGTGTACGGCACCGATCCACTCTGGATCGCCGGTGCCGTCGCATCGGTGGCGTTGGCGATCCTGGGGCGTCGCAAGGATGGAAGCCCTGGGCGGAAACCCGCGCTCGCCGGTCCACGCACACTCACATGGACGATGGACCCGCAAGTTCTGGTGGACGCGTTCCGGGACGCGAAGCTGATCGGCAAGGACGAAACGCTCCGCCTGGTGGAGCGGGCAACACATGTCGGGAACGGATGGGCGATCACGGTCGACTTACCCGCCACTCGCAAGGCGGCCGACGTGGTGAAGAACCGGGACGCGCTCGCGTCGGCCCTGGCGGTAGATGAGGTTCAGCTCATCGTGGAACGCGTGCGCGGCAACGGCGGGCATGCCGGTCGGGTGTCGATGTGGGTCGCGGATGAGGACCCGTATGCCCGGCCGCCGCTGCGGACCCCGTTGCTCGGGGTGTCCACGTGGGACGCGTGGCGTCCGATCCCGTTCGGGCGCGACGCGCGGGATCGGCGGATCGATTTGCCGCTTGTGTGGACGTCCCTTCTGGTCGGTGCGATTCCTCGGCAGGGCAAGACATTCGCCGCTCGGCTCGCGGCGGCCGGTCTCATCCTGGACGCGTGGGTCCGGCTGTACGTGGTGGACTTCAAAGCCGGGAAGGACTGGGACGCCGCCGGCCAGGTCGCGCACCGGTTCATGTCCGGCGACGAACCCGAACACGTGCTGTCCCTCGTGGACTGGCTCGTCGAACTGGTCTCAGAGGTTCAGGGAAGGTTCCGGCGGATGCGAGACCTCGACGACCTGACCTGCCCGGAGTCCAAGGTCACGCCGGAGATGTCCCGCGACCCGTCATTGGACATGCCGATTACAGCGATCTTCATCGATGAGGTCCAAGTCCCGCTCGAAAGCCGGACACCTGTGGAAGTGGAAGGCAAGAAGGTCACGGCGGGCGAGTACGTCGGCGAACTGCTGACGTGGCTGGCAAAGAAGGGACCGGCCGCCGGAATCGTACTCGTGCTCGCCACACAGCGGCCGGACTCGAAGACCATCCCCTCCGGGCTGCGGGCCGTGCTCGGATCACGGTTCGCACTGCGGGTGATGGACTGGCGCGACTCCAACATCGTGCTCGGCGAGCAGATGAACACGCGAGGGTTCGACTCCAGCCGCCTGCTGCCTTCCCACAAGGGGGTGGGCATCCTCCGGCCGGACGGAGATACCGCCGCCGGAGCCGATGTCCTCGCGATGACAGTCCGAACCTACTACATGCCGAACGAGGACTGGCAGACCATCTGTCAGCAAGGCCGGGCGCTCCGCAAAGCTGCCGGAACGCTCAGCGGGCACGCCGCAGGGCAGGACACCATGCCGACCCTTGACCACGCGGCCGCTGCCCACGCCATCGGCGTCGGCGCCGTACCCACTTCGGAACCGGCCGGACTCGACGAGCTACCGGAACCGCTGGCGTCGGTGATCGACTACCTCGGCGACGACGCGGACGAACGCGCATTCATCCCCAGCGCCGAACTTGTCGACGCGCTCGCCGTCGAACCGACCGCGTTCGGCCGTTCGATGGGTGAGCTGGGATGCCGCCCGACACGCGACTACATCCCCGCCGAGGACGGCCAGACCAAACGCGTACGCGGCTACCTCACGTCCGACCTTCGTGCGGCCGTCGACCGCGTTCTTGGCGAGGCCAGCCGACACACGGCGAACGGTGGTGAGGTGGGCGCGGATGACGGCTGACCGGGCCCCGAGCACCGCCGAACAGCCCGCAGCCGAGCAACCCGCAAAGGAAGACCATGCTGAACTCGCCGAGCCAATCGATCCGGAAGGTCTGGAGTACTGGCGCCGGGCGTGCGCCGCCTTGCCGCCCATGACCGGCGACGAAATCGAGAGACTCGCCGTCGTGCTTCGCCGGATCGACCAGCGCCACCAACGCTGATCAGATGCGGGGGATGGGCTGCCGCTAGCTGTTGGCGGTCCATCCTCACGCCCAAACGCAGACTCTGGTCGCTACGCGCCGCATACGGAGGGCCGATCCAAAACCCGAGGTCAGCGCATGTGCCCTGGTCAGACGGCGTGCGATTGAAACGAACTCGTCCTCTTCAACGACATCTGCACAAGATGGCCAGTTGACACGCGTCCCAGACGTACACTGCTCGCTCCGGGGCGGCGACGAGAGGGGGCGACTTGACGTCTGGCAGCCGTTCGTGCAGGCGAACCGCAGTCGCGTCGGATGGCGTCCTGTTCGACTCTTGCCAGCAGACGCCTTATAAGTCAGTCAACTACCACCGCGCCACCGCGACCACCAAGCATCCCAAGTCACAGTGGAACATCAGTCGTGACGACGAGTGTCACACGTTCTGCCGAGCAGAAGCTGAATCGTGGAAGGACGCCCGAGGCAACTACTGGGCGGTCGCCGAGGCTGGCGCTCCAGACCTGGGCACGCGCGGGGAGCGAGTAGCGTTCTTCGACGCGCCTCAAAACCCCCCGGACCCGTGGCATGGCTTCCCCGTCGGCACCAAGCGGGGCGCTCTCGCCTTCAAGCCACCGCCAGACGACCTAGTGCTCAAGTGGCACACGTCGGGATTCATCTCATACACTGAGCAGCAGCGAATCCTGACAAGGCGCAGGTGAGATGGCGATGCCGGAACTACTTTCGATTCAGCTAAGAATCCCAGGACAATGGCGGGATATTTGGTTGTACAAGAATCGAATCTACCTCTGGGATCGCATTGGCCTCTTGCGATATCTTGACATGGAGGCCGCGTACAAGAAGCTTGCCAAGAACTACGGTCTCAATATTGCATTCCTTGTTCAACAACTGATCTTCCGAAACGACTGGAAGGTTGGCGAACAAACCCGCCTAATGCTGCAAATACCCGAATTGGAATCCGCTTTTTTGCGCCCTTTCAGGGGCAATGACAGAATTGTCTTAGAGCTTCCGGAGAACCTGTTTGGGTTCAGCGGCAGCGAGGCCTACCGTGAGCCGGTACTAGACTCCTATCTCTACGCGAACCGACTATACCTCGCTACCCTAAATGGCCTGTTTGAGAGCTACATACACCCGCGACACCCCGACAGAGAGTACGAGCTAAATCAGCAACTCGACCGACGGGTATCACGCCTGGCGGTGGGGTACGCAGCCATAAATGCATCCGCCGAAGATGATGGCTTACTCTTTGGGCGAATCAGGTTCGCTGCGGACGAGAGCGCAGACGACTCTCTCGTCGGGCGCCCCGGATTCAAGCCGTCAACGTTCCGTCGGGTTGCGGACTACTCTCTTTCATCGTCCTACGCCGGAAGAAATTTGCTAAATTACACCCAGGACGCAGCTCCTAGTCTTCTGCGGTCGCGGATCGAAGAGCGACCAGCTCAAGGAACTGCCAGATTTGATGATGTCCAAGTGATCGGGTACGAGCAGGAGTCCGAACTCCTTACGACGACTCAATCGACGCTATCCGACCTAGGGCAGGGCACCCCTCCAGCTGAACTGGATATCAAAGTCCTGGGCAACTCGAATTCTCATATACTGGCTTCTGTTGCAGGTCGGCTTCATGTCGTAAATCTGCGAGTTGGGAACGAAAACCGTGACGTTCGACTTCAGCCAGTCAAAAGCTATCGCGAAGCAAGTCGAATCCATGTCAACCTAGATGAAGTGCTGGAAACATATCCGATCAGCAGCGGCTTCGCAATTGAACTTGAAGACTCAATAAAGCTGATGACTAGATCTGGCAGCTACAACCTGTTGAAGGGGGCCGCTGCTCGCGTGAGAACATTCGTCGAATCGCGACGCCACAAAGAGGTCGTAGCAGTTGTACAAGAGGAATCCGTATCACTAATAGGATTTCATATATCCGAGGAAACTCTTTTCTGAACCCGGGGCCGCGACGTTATGGCACCCCTTCGCCTGTCATGCCCGATCCGCTTTGTAGCCTCGGCTTTCGGCGTCGTTCAGCCGTAACCGCTCCCGATCGAACTTCCGTGTGCCCCTCCGGTCGGGCGGGTCCAGGAAAAGCAGGGCCTTGCCCAATGCCGACGTCAGCATCGTCCGTCGTTCACTGACGTCACCGTCGTCCCACTGGCGTGCGATCTCGGCCGGTTCCTGGGCCGTCATCGGACCGTCAGGGTTCCCGCCGGAGAGTGCGTCCCGTTCCGCGCGCAGCCGCGCAAGATCGATAGCAAGAGGCCGGTTCGCCTGATCGAACGCATCCAAGGTGAGTTCCCGTCGTCCCAGTCGCTCAGACAACGCGTTCTGAATCTTCTCGCACTCGGCGATCTCCGCTCGCACCTCGGCGAGCCGGTCGGCGACGCGCGCCCGGGCCGCAGCGACCGCCGAAGCGTGACGCGGATCGGACTGCCGCGCGATCACGATCAACCGCAACTCGGCATCCACGGCGCGCCGGTCTCCGTAGACCTTCCCGCACCCGCGCCGCTGCTTGTTGGAGAAGTACACCGCGCGCCGCTCGCCAGTGTCCTTGTACACCGTGTCCTTACGGCTTGCCGACAGCTTCATCTCGCAGCGGCCACACCGCAGGATGCCAGTCCCGACGTAGCTTTCGCCGACAACCCGTCCTCGCCGCCGAGCGGCATACATCGCTCGCAGCCGTGCGAACTTGTCCGGGTCCACAATCGGCTCGCCCTCGATCCGGCCGACCAACTTACCGTCATGCTCGATCAGCCCGGCATTCGTCGGCCGCAGCAGGACGGACTTCACCGTGACGGCGACCCACTCACGCCCCAACGCCGTCCGTAGCTCTGCTGTGTTCCACTCATTGGCGATCGTGCCTTGACCGATCCCCGCCAACTGCGCATCCGTCGCGTCCCGCAACGCGGCTCGCTCCCGCTCGACCAGCTCGGCAGTAACATCGGGCCGGTTCTTGTCGGTCTCGCCCGGACCCGGTTCCCACGTCATGTCCTTCCCCGGCCACCCGAACCGGCGCGGACCTCCCAGGTGCCCGACGCCCTGTTCACGCTTGGTGGCGAACCGGCGCTTGATCCGCCGGGACGTGTCATCGGACGAGCGGGCCGCGTGCGCGACCTCGATTCGCAGGATGAACCGGTCGTCCGGGTCGGCCAAGTCCCGCTCGCCGTGCGCCGAGTAGACCTTGAATCCGCGTTCGCCCAGCTCGATCAACTTTTCCAGGTCGCGCGGCTGCCGGAACAGGCGGTCGGTATGCCAGACCACAATCCCGTCCGACTCGCCGGACTCGACCCGTTCCAACAGTCGCTCCCAGCCGGGGCGGCGGACGCTACGCTTCCACGCCGAAAGCCCGTCCTTCAACTCCTCGCCGAGGGCCGCGCCGGCCCGCTCGATCACCTTCCGGTTATCGGCCCACTGGGTCTCGATCTTCTCCAACTCGCCCGTCTCTGGCACCCGCGACAGCCGGCCGTAGGAGTCCAGGACGATCGGTCGGTCAGAGCCCTGACCTGCGTTAACATCCTGTTTGATTGCCATACGACGAGGCTATGTCAGCAAATGAGACCTCGCCAAGGCGGCCTTCGGTGCGTCTGACGCAACCAAGGCCACCTCGGGGCGCCTGACCCGCGCTGTGGACAACTCGGGCGATCAGGAACGACCGGCGCCGGATTTGTCGGTGCCCTCCGCTAGCGTGGAAACCGGGGGCTGCTCGGCCGGGCTCAGTCCGCCGAGCCGTAGGAACGCTGGGACGCGCTGGCCCTCCGCTTCACGGCCTTCGTCCGCCGCGATCTCCTCGGCGCCCCGGCGGCCGTTGTCGCCCGCGACGTCACCTGCCCCTGTGGCCGGTCGCTTACCCGGCAAACCCGGCCGCGAACTCAGCCCGCCGGCTTGAGCGGGTCGTGGCCGATCGACATCAGCCGGTGCCGCCAGTGCGGTTCGCCCGCCGTCGGCTCGAGGTCGTCGCGGCGCTGCGCGTGCACCCGGTCGACCACCTTCCGCATCACGTCGGCGTCGTGCTCATCGGCGTCGCTCCTGCGTTTGCGCAGCACCGCCAGCACCTGGTGGCCGGTCGGCGGGCCCGCCTCGTCGGGCAGCGGTTCGGCCTCCGGGCCCGCGTCGCGCGTGCGCAGCCAGTCCTCCAGCTCGCGCGAAGTCATGTTCACCACCCGGTGGAACTCCGCCCACAACTCGTCGTCAACTGCCGTGTTGCTCATTTTCCGGGGCTACCCGGCGCGGCCCACGCCAAACCGCAGGCACCCGGCCGGTAAGGTTCTCCCGGACCCGTTGAAACGCCAGCGGTGGTCTCGGTTGACGCTGCTGGCGAGCTCTTTCCCATGGCTCGCCGCTTGACGCATGGGAGGGGTGGATCTTGCCGACCACTGGCGACGCCATGGCGGAGCGGGTCGACGAGCTGAACGCCGTCCTGGGCGATCTCGTCGGGGTCCTCGAATCGGTCTCGGACACGCCTGGCCTGCTCGACGCGGTCTGCGGCGAGGCGGTCCGGGTGGTGCCGGACGCGGACCTGGCGAGCATCGTGGTGGTCCGCGACGGCGTGACGCAGACCGCGGCCTTCACCGACGAACGCGCCCGGCGCATCGACGACGTGCAGTACGCGGCGGGCGACGGACCCGGCCTGTTCGCGGCGCTCACGGGCGAGGTGGTGCGGGTCGCCGTCGCCGACACCGGCGACCGGTGGCCCGAGTTCGTCCTCGCGGCCAAGGAACTCGGCGTGGGCAGCTACCTGGCGGTGCCGCTGCGGGTGGACGACGCGCTCGTGGGCGCGATCACGCTGTTCGGCTTCGGCGCGCACGGCTACCACGAGTTCGACACGAAGGTGCTGCGGCTGTTCACGTTGTGCGTGGAGACGGTCCTGCGCTTGACCCGCCGCTACCGGGAGGCCCGCCGGCTCGCCGACGAGCTCCGCAACGCGATGGAGACGCGCGCGGTGATCGAGCAGGCCAAGGGCATGCTGATGCTGATCCACCGGGCGAGCGAGGACGCGGCGATGCAACGGCTGATCGTCGAGTCGCAGCACACGAACACGAAGCTGCGCGATGTCGCGGCCCGGTTCACCAAGCGGATGAGCTCGGCCGACGGGGGTCGCAGCTAGCCGCGGCGAAGAGCGGGACCAGCGAGGCGTCGTTGAACGCGGTGATCCGCGCGACCCGGGTGCCGAGCACCGTCAGGACCTGGACGCCGTGGGCGGCGAACCGCCCGTCGCCCACGGCCGCGTACTCGACCAGCGCCGGCTGGCCGTTGGCCCGGGACGGCACCAGCCGCCAGGCCCCCGGCCGCAGCACGCGGCGGCCCAGGAATCCGACGACCGCGTCGCGGCCGGTGAACCACGTCGGGACCGGCGGCATCTCCAGCTCGACGTCCGCGCGCAGCAGCGTCACCAGCGCGCCGGGGTCGGCGCGGACGAACGCGTCCACGTACCGGTCGAGCAACCGGCCCTGCCCGGCCGGTTCGGCGAGGTCCTCCTGCACCGGGCCGGCCTCGGCGAGCCGGCCGCGGGCCCGGCGCAGCGCGCTGTCGACCGCCGCCGGGGTCGTGCCGAGCATCTCGGCGACCTCGGCGGTGCCGAACGCCAGCACGTCCCGCAGGGTCAGCACCGCCCGCTGCCGGGCGGGCAGCAGCTGCAGCGCGGCGACGAACGCCAGCCGCACCCCGGCGCGCCCGGCCACGACCGCGGCCGGGTCGAGGAGCGCGTCGGGGATCGGCTGGAGCCAGGGCACCGCCGGATCGGCGGCCGCCACCGCCACCCGGTGGTCGTCGGACGGCGCGCCCAGCCCCGACGGGAGCGGCCGCCGGGCCCGGCTTTCCAGCGCGGTCAAGCACGCCGTCGTCGCGATCTTGTACAGCCAGCGCCGCACCGAAGACCGGCCCTCGAACCCGCCGAACGCGCGCCACGCCCGCAGGTACGTCTCCTGCACCAGGTCCTCGGCGTCGTGGATCGAGCCGAGCAGCCGGTAGCAGTGCGCGAGCAGCTCGGCCCGGAAGGGCGCGGTCTCGGTGGCGAAGTCGGGCATGACACTCAGAGCGTACGCAGGCCGGTGCCGCTGACCTGGTATTCCGCGGCGTCGCCGTCGATCACTTCGAGGACGGCCTTGGCCACCTGCTCCGGCGTCAGGACCGACTCCATCTTCGCGACGAAGGTGTCGCGGTCGACGCCCGTGCGCGCGGCGTAGCCCTCGACGCCGACCGTGCCGAGGCCGGTGGCGGGCGTGAGCTGCGGCAGGAGCGTGGCGAACCGGAGTCCGAGCCCGGCGCGCTCGGACTCCTCGGCGCCGTACGCGCGCAGGTACCGGATCGCGGCTTTCGCGCTGGCGTACCCGCCGCTGAGCGGCGACCCGGCGAGGGCGGCCCCGCTGGACATCGAGACGACGACGCTGCCCTTCCCGAGCGGCTCCCGGAGTGCGGCGCGCGTCCAGGCGAAGACGTGCCGGGTGTCGACGTGCCAGTTGCGGCTGAAGGTTTCCCAGGTCTGTTCGTGCACGGGCGCCATGTGCGGCACGGCCCCCGCGTTGAGCACGAGCAGGCCCGGCCGGTGTTCGCGAAGGACGCTCTCGGCGAGCTGGTCGTCGGTCGCGTCGGCGGCGACGGGGACGAAGGACGCGCCGAGCTCGTCGCGCACGGCGTCGAGTTCGGGCGCGCTGCGGGCGATGCCGACGACGGTACGGCCGCCGGCGACGAGCGCCGCGGCGATGGCACGCCCGAAGCCGCGGCCGGCCCCGGTGACTACGGCGGTGGTGGACATGAGGACTCCCGGTGGTCGATGCCGTGTGGACCGGATCGAGACCGCCGGGGGAGCGGAAAACCGTCGCTGAGTGACCCAGATCACACGGGTTTGGCCGAGGGGCGGCGGTGCAGCAGGTCGAAGCGCGACCACATCGCCTCCGCGGCCTCGATCGACTCGCTCGTCCGCGCCGGGTCCACCGCCGCCAGCTGGGCGACGATCGCCTGGACCAGCGCCATGCCCGCGGTCAGCGACGGGAAGAACGTCACGCCCTCGGCCGGCACCATCAAGACCTGCTCGACCGCGCCCGCCAGTGCCGGGCTGGCCGCGTCCGTCACGGCGAACACCCGCGCGCCGCGGCGCTTCGCCTCGCTCGCCGCCAGGACCGTGCTCTCGTACAGGCGCCAGAAGCTGATCGCCACCAGGACGTCGTCCGAGGTCAGCTTCGCCGTCTGGTTGGCCAGCTCCGCGTCGCCCGCCGTCACCGCGTGGACGTCGTAGCCCGCGAGCCGCGCGTTGTGCGCGAAAGCGATGCCGACCGCCGCGTAGCTGCCGTCGGCGATCACCAGCGTCCGGCGGGCCGCGGCGATCGCCCGGGCGACCTCGCGGATCACCTCTTCGTCGAACCGCCGGTTCAGCAGGGCGAGGCTGTCGAGGTCGCGGCGCAGCGACGCCGACCCCGGCGAGTCGACGCCGCGGTGCTCCTCGGCGACCTGCGGCGCGCTCAGCGACGACATGTACCGGGCCCGCAGCTCCTGCTGCAGTGCCGGCCAGCCGGCGAAGCCCAGCGCCTGCGCCGTGCGCGTCACGGTCGCGACGTTGACGCCCGCGAGCTGGGCCAGCTCGGCCGTCGAGCCGAAGGACGCCCGCCTCGGCTGGGAGACGAGGACCTCCAGCACGGCGGCCGATTTCGGCCGCAGCCCGCGCTCGGGCAGCCGGTCCCGCAGCCACGCCTCGAAACCGTCGTCGGTGTCCGCCACTCGTCCCCTCCCTCGGATCGGGTAACCGTAACGCAGGGATGTCGAGTTGCAACAAACATTGCAAAACTGCAAAAACGCAGTATACGTTGTCCACACTCCCCGGCGCCCGGACACGGAAGGCGTTCCCCCATGACCCTGCTGGCACGACTGGATCGGCTGCCGCTCAGCCGGCCCCACTACAAGCTGCTGCTCATCGGCGGGCTCGGCTACACCTTCGACGGCATGGACTCGGCGGTCGTCGCCTTCCTGCTGCCCAGCGCCAAGGCGGCGTGGGGTCTCGACAACGGCCAGCTCGGGCTGATCGGCTCCGCGACGCCGTTCGGCTTCCTCTTCGGCGCGATCGCGGCCGGCCTGCTCGGCGACCGCATCGGCCGCAAGAAGGTCATGATGTACGCGCTGGCCTTCTACGCGCTGTTCTCCGTCATCGCGTCCTTCTCGCCGAACTACGAGATCTTCCTCGGCGCCCGGGTGCTCGCGGGGGCGGGCGCCGGCGCCGAAAGCGCGATCATCGCGCCGTTCCTGTCCGAGTTCGTGCCGGCCAAGCGGCGCGGCTGGTTCGTCGGCGCGCTCGCCGGCTTCTTCTCCTTCGGGTTCGTCGCGGCCGCGCTGATCGGGCGGTTCGTCGTGCCGTCGTTCGACGAGGGCTGGCGGATCGCGCAGCTGGTCACCGCGCTGCCGATCGTGATGCTGCTGTGGTGGCGGCGGTCGCTGCCCGAGTCGCCGCGGTTCCTGCTCGCCCAAGGACGGGTCACCGAAGCCGAGAACGTGGTCGCCAAGATCGAGCGCGACGTCGAGAAGGCCACGCGCACGACGCTCCCGCCGGTGCCGCCCGCCGACGCCCAGCCGGCCACCGAGACACCGAAGGTCAACCTCTTCAGCGCGCTGAAGTTCCTGTGGAGCCCGGCGATGCGGCGCCGGACGGCGGTGATCTGGACCGTCTGGTTCGTGATCACGTTCTCCTACTACGGCTTCTTCTCGTGGATCCCGACGCTGCTCGTCGAACGCGGCATCACCGTGACGAAGAGCTTCGAGTTCTCGATCATCATCTACCTGGCGCAGGTGCCCGGGTACTTCTCGGCCGCGTGGCTGTCGGAGCGGCTCGACCGCAAGCACACCATCGCGCTGTACCTCGCCGGCTCGGCCGTGAGCGCGTTCTGGCTGAGCCAGACGAGCGCGCCGTGGTCGATCACGCTGGCGGGCGCGGTGCTGTCGTTCTTCCTCAACGGCACCTACGCCGGGGTGTACTCGTACACGCCCGAGGTGTTCCCGACCTGGATCCGCGCCAGCGGCACCGGTTTGTCCAGCGCGTTCGGCCGGGTCGGCAGCATCCTCGCGCCGACGATCATCGGCCTGTCCTCGGCGAGCCTCGGGTTCGCCGGCGTCTTCGGCATGACGACGGCGGTGCTGGCGGCCGGGGTGCTCTGCGTGCTCGTCTTCGGCCTGTCCACCGCGGGCCGGTCGCTGGAAGAACTGACCGAACACGGCGCGCCGAAGGCCGCCGCGAAGGAGATGACGAAGTGAGCTTGTCCACTGTGGAGGAACGGGTGCGCGACGCGATCGGCGTGCGGCTGTTCACGGTGCTCGCGTGGGTGCCCGAACGCCGCGCGTTGAAGCGGGTGCACAGCAGCCACCCGGCGGAGTACCCGGTGGGCGGGGAGAAGACGGTCGAGGTCGCGGCCGGCTGGCTCGACCGCTGCATCACCGCCCAGGAGCCGTACTTCGGGCCGGACCGGGCGGCGGTGCGCGAGATCTTCGCCGACCACGACCTGATCGAAAGCCTCGGCTGCGGGTCGATCATCAACGTGCCCGTGGTCGCCGACGGCCGGACGCTCGGGGTGCTCAACATCCTGGACGCCGAAGGCAGCTATGACGAAGATTCGGTGGCGGTGGCCGCATCGCTGGCGCCGCTGGCCGTGTCCGCGCTACTGGAGGAACGATGACCGGACTGTTACTGCGCAACGCCCGGCTGCTCGACCCGCTGTCGGGCGAGTACACCGAAGGCGACCTGCGTGCTTCCGACGGACGGATCGTCGAGGTGGGGCCGGGCCTCGCCGCCGCCGACGTGCCGACGCTGGACGTGCGCGGCGCGGTCGTGCTGCCCGGGCTGGTCGACGCGCACGTGCACGTCACGGCGTCGACGGCGGACCTGGGCTCGCTTTCCTCGTCGTCACCGTCCTATGTGGCCGCTCAGGCCGCGCAGACCATGAGCCGCATGCTCGACCGCGGGTTCACCACGGTCCGCGACGCCTCCGGTGCCGACTACGGACTGGCGGACGCCCAGGCGGACGGGCTGTTCCGCGGGCCGCGGCTGCTGTTCTGCGGCCGGGCGCTGAGCCAGACGGGCGGGCACGGCGACAGCCGCACCCGCGGCACCCACGTCAAGGACGACCACCCGTGCTGCGCGGGCCTGGGCCGGGTGGCCGACGGCGTGGACGCGGTCCGCGCGGCCGCCCGCGACGAGCTGCGCAAGGGCGCGCACCACATCAAGGTGATGGCCTCGGGCGGCGTCGCGTCCCCGACCGACCGCATCGACTCGACGCAGTATTCGGCGGAGGAGCTGACCGCGATCGTCGAGGAGGCATCGGCGGCGAACCGGTACGTGGCGGCGCACGCGTACACCGCCCGCGCGGTCAACCGGGCACTGGAGCTGGGCGTCCGGTCGATCGAGCACGGCAACCTGCTGGACGACCGCAGTGTTTCGCTGTTCCGGTCCCAGGACGCCTACCTGGTCCCGACCCTGGTGACGTACTGGGCGCTGAAGGAGGAGGGCCGCGAGCACGGGCTGCCGGAGCCGAGCTGGCGCAAGGTCGACGAGGTACTGGGCGCGGGCATGGCGGCCCTGGAGCGAGCGGCCCGCGGCGGCGTGAAGCTGGTGTACGGAACGGACCTGCTGGGCGGCATGCACCGCCACCAGAACCACGAGTTCCGCCTCCGCGGCGAAGTCCAGACCCCGTTGGAGGTAATCCGTTCGGCAACATCAACAGCGGCGGACTTGCTGAACCTTACGGGTGAAATCGGAACACTGGCCACGGGCGCGCACGCGGACCTGCTGGTGGTGGACGGAGATCCGCTGGCGGACATCGGAGTATTGGCGGACCCGAAGCACTTCAGCCACATCATCCAGGGCGGCGAGGTGGTCGCCGGCACGGCGATCTGACGCCGGGGCTGTCGGCCAACTCACTGGCCCGCCCACTGACTTTTCCGTGCGCACCCTGTAGACAGGGAAGCTCCGGGTACGTCGGGGGGTGTTCGGGTGAACGGCGTCAGCGAGGGCGGCCGCGGGGCGGCGAAGGGCGCGAACGGGCAGGACGGCAGTCGTTCGCCGCGGACGGGGCAGTTGTCGGCTGTGCCCTCCCAGCACGGCGCCGCCGATCCGGAGCCCGCCGCCGCGGTACCGGGCGTACCGGCGATCGTGCCGGGCAGTCCCCGGCAGCTGCCACCGCCGCCCGCGCACTTCGTCAGCCGCGCGGACGAGCTTTCCTGTCTCGACGAGCTGACCGGACCCGGGGCAGGCTCCCGGGCGCAGGTGGTCGTCGTGGTCGGTCCCGGCGGAGTCGGGAAGACCGCTCTGGCGGTGACGTGGGCGTCCGGCCACGCGCACCGCTATCCCGACGGGCAGCTCTACACCGACCTGCGCGGCTTTTCCGCCGACACGGCCGTGGCGCCGGAAGAGGTGCTGGGCGTTTTTCTGCGCGCACTGGGCGTCGCCCCGGAGCGGGTCCCGGCCGGGCTGGCCGAGCAGGTCGGGCTGTACCGGACGGTGACCGCCGAGCGCCGGTTGCTGGTGGTGCTGGACAACGCCGTGTCGACGGCACAGGTGCGCTCGCTCATCCCCGCCTCGGCCGGATCCGCGGTGGTGGTGACCAGCCGCCTTCGCCTGGACGGACTGCTCGCCGACGGCGCCCGGTTCGTGGACGTGGCGCCACTGCCGCCCGGCGACGCGATCGCGTTGCTCTCCAGCACGGTCGGCCGGAGCCGGGCCGACGCGGAACCGGCGGGGGTGGCGGAACTGGCGGAGCTGTGCGGGCGGTTCCCCATCACCTTGCGGGTGGCGGCGGCGCGGCTGGCCGCGCGGCCGCGCTGGCCGGTCTCGCGGGTGGTGACGCAGTTGCGCGACGAGCGTTCACGGCTGGCGACGTTGTCCCGGCTCGCGGGCGCGGAGGACTCCGCGACGGCGGCGTTCGACTGGTCCTACCGCGAGCTGCCCGCGCACGCGGCGCTGCTGTACCGGTTGACGGCCGAGGTCCCCGTGCCGGAGTTCACCGCGGGACTGGCCACCGCGGTCACCGGCATGCGGGAGCACGACGTGGGCGAGGCGCTGGAACTGCTGGTCGACGCGAGCCTGCTCGAGGAGGTCGACCTCGACCGCTACCGCTTCCACGACCTCGTCCGGCTGCACGCGCGCGCCCAGCGGGACGAGGACCGGTTCGAAGCCGTGCCTCGCGCCGCCCGGTGGTACCTGCGGGAGCTGACGCGGGCGAACCTGGTGGTCATTCCGATGCGCTGGCGCGTGAGCTCGGTCGCCGAGGACGTGCGGGACGAGCCGGCGCCGTTCGCCACGGACGGCGAGGCACTGGACTGGCTGGCCGGCGAGCTGCCGGGAGTGCTGGCGTTGCTGGAAGAAGCGGTGGCCGACCGCCACGACGAGGTGGCGTGGCAGCTCTGCGAAGCGTTGTGGGAGCTGCTGCTCCGGCGCAAGCGCTACCCGGAGTGGCTGCGCTCGCACGAGCTCGGGATCACCGCCGCGCACCGCTGCGGCAACCGGATCGCGGAATCGAGGCTCCGGTACCAGCTCGGCCGGGCCCACCTGGACCTCGGGCAGCCGGAGGCGGCCGAGCGCGAATCGCGGTGGGCGGCGGAGCTGGCGCGTGAGGCCGGGGACCGGCGCGGCGAGTCCGCCGCGTTGGAGCAGCTGGGACTGGTCGCGCAGAACCGCGGTGACGTCGACGCGGCGGTGGTCCTGTTCACCGACAGCCTGCGCATCGAGCAGGACCTGGGGATCGAGCGTGGGGTGGCGGCCCGGCACTGGCGAATCGGCGAAGTGCTCCTGCTGGCCGGCCGCGAAGGAGGTGCGAAGCGGCACCTGGAGACGGCCGCCCGGCTGTTCGCCCGGATCGGCGACGCACGGGGCGGGGCCTGGGTGACACTCGGGCTCGCCCGGATCGACGCGCGATCCGGGCAGCCCGAGGTGGCGGTCCGGCGGCTGGAAGAGGCCCGCGAGGTGCTGGGACGGCGAGGCTCAGAGGTGCACGAGGCGAACGTGCTGCTGGCGCTGGCCGAGGTCACCCAGGACGACTTCCCGCGCGCCCGGCAGTACCTCGTGGAAGCGGCGGAACTGGTCGCCGACGTCGGCGGCGAGGTGCTGTCGCGGGTCCGGACCGCGCTCGACGCCCTGGACCGAGGCGAGGGCGGTTAGCCGCCGCCCGATGATCAGCCACAGGCAGGCGGCGACCGCGGCGAGCTCGGCGGGTCCGTCGTCGACGAGGGTGGTGTCTCCACTGTGCGCACCGAGCAGCAGGCCGGTCGCCTCGACCGGGACGACGGCAGCGGTGAGCCCGGGGAGCCGGGCGAAGAGCCCGGCCAGGACTGCTCGTCCGTCGGCGCGGGTGGCGCAGGCCGGCGCGATCACGGCGTCGGCGAGCGAGGCGCGGCTGTGCGGGGTGGCGGTGACGAGCGTGCCGTGCCGGGCGCCGCACGTGTAGTGCCAGCGGGTCACCACGCCACCGCCTTCGGCAGCGGGACCGGGGAAACGGGCACGGCCCGCGCGGGCTCCGCGAGGCCGAGCAGCCGGTACAGCGTGCGGCGCAGGATGTGCCCGGTCCGCCCGGGACGGGAGCTGAGCAGTCCGCGGACGATGCCGGGCAGGCCGGCGGCGTCGCGTGCTGCCGCCGCGGCCACCAGCTGGGGCCGCAGGGGCAGGCCGGGCTGCCAGCGGGGCGCGTGCCGGGCGAGGACTTCGGCGGGGCTGCCGCACAGGAGCGGCTGGTCGGGGTTGTCGGCGAGCAGGATCGACGCACCCGTGGTGGCGGCGTAACCGGTGACGGATCCGTAGTCGCCGAGGACGTGGTCCGCGGCGGCCAGCGCTCCGCGCCACCCCTCCTCCGGCGGTACCAGCACCAGCCCGGCCCGCAGCGCGTCGGCGAGCCACGACCGGACCTGCCGGGCGCCGTGGTGGGACCAGATCGCCGGGTGCAGCGCGCCGACGACCCGGAAACGTTCCGGCGACAGCTCGGCCAGGACCCGGTCGAACAGGTCCGGGTGCCTGCCGAACGCCGACCGCGGCGACCAGGTGGACGTCACCACGACGACCTCCTGCTCACCGGTGGCGCCGAGCGCCTGCCGGTACCGGTCGCGGAACGGGAGGCTCGCGGTGAGCCGGTCGAGGGCGATGTCGCCGGCGACGACCGCGGCCGGCACCGCGGGCGGGCACAATTCGGCCAGGAGGTCTTGCTCGCGGTCGTGGACCAGGACGATCGCGTCGGCGCGCACCCGGCCCGCGCGCAGCAGCTGGTCCGGTCCGAGCCCGACCTGGTGCGGGTCGCCCGCCCGCGGGCGCCACGGCTGGTACTGGCCGAACCCGCCGCCGTGCGGGACCAGCAGGACCGGCGCGGTCAGGTCGTCGATGCCGCGGGTGCTGCCGGCGAGGACGAGGTCGACTTCGCTGCGACGCGCCTGTGCCCACGGGAGCACCGTGCCGCCCTGGGCGCGCAGGAAGTCGTGCGTGGCCTGCCAGTCTTCGCCGTCGCCGGGATCGGCGAACGCGATCTGGATGCGATGGTCGGCTTCGAGCAGCGGCAGGAGGTCCAGCAACCGGGTGCCGGCCACGATGTGCGGCACGAGCACGAGAACGGATTTCGTGCCGAGCCGGGTGGCGAAGTGCGCGTCGGCGGGGCCGAGGGGGCTGCGCACCCAGGTGTGGTCGGCCATCGGGGTCTCCTCGGTGTCGTGTCCAGTTGTTGTCACGAATGTCCTGGACCCCGTTGAGAAAAGCCTTTCGGCCTGTGCTTTAGTGGATTGACAAACGATCAACAGTGATCGTCAACGCGCTTTCTTCACTTTTCTGACGTGGTCTTTCATTAAGATCAATGGAAAAATGTCTGCGGCGGAGCGGGCGGTGGACAGTGTTCACCGAGGGGGAAGGGGGCGGCGTGGAATTGGTGTTCGGAATTCTCGGGCAAACGGCCTTGCTGCTGCACGGGAAAGTGGATGTGAAGTGGGCCCAGCCGCGGTCGAGGCAGGTTCTGGCCGCCTTGCTGACGCGCCCGAACCAGCGGTTCTCCGTCGACGAGGTCGTCGACTGGGTGTGGTCCGACGACGAGAACGCGCCACGGGGAGCGCTCGCGACCCTGCACCAGAACGCCGCGCACCTGCGGCACGCGCTGCAGGCTCGCGGGGTCGCCGCGCACGTCGGGGTCGGCAAGGCCGGCTGCGTGGTCGAGATCGATCCCGCGCTGGTCGACCACTTCGCGTTCGCCACCCTGCTGGGGCTCGCCCGGCAGCGGCGCGACCGGGGCGACCACCAGCGAGCCCACGTCGAGGCGCAAGCGGCGATGCGGCTGTGGCGCGACGAGCCGCTGAGCGACCTGCGGACGCGGCGCGCGGCCGGCTGGCGCGCGCAGTGGCTGCGCAGCCAGTGGCTCCCGGCGAACGCCCTGCTGGTGGCCGAACTGCTGGCCGCCGGGCAGGCCGACGTCGCGCTCGGCAGGTTGCTGGAGCTCGAACAGGCCCATCCGCTGGAGCTGAGCCTCGCGAAGCTGCGGATCCGGGCGTTGGCCGCGGCGGAGCGCCCCGGCGAAGTGACCGAGTTCTACCTCTCCATGCGCCGGCAGTACCTCGACGCGGGGGAGCAGCGGGCCGGCGACGAGCTGCGGGCGGTGCACGAAGAAGTGATCACCGGCCACGGCGCTTTTCCACGTCAGGTGGTGGAGGTGCTCGCCCCGGCCGAAGCCGCGGAGCCCGGCGTTCCGGCGTTGTGGCACGTCCCGCCGGACTGCGACGAGCTCGAGGGCCGCGCCGAGCTGCTCGCGGAGCTGGACGCGTTCACCTCGGATTCGAGCGGGGTGCCCCGTCCGGGCGCGGTCGTCGTGACCGGCGGCCCGGGCGTCGGCAAGTCCACCGCGGTGGTGCGGTGGGCGCACCGGGCGCGGCGGCGGTTCCGCCACGGCGTCGTCGTGCTGGACATGCGCGGTGACAGCCAGGCGACGGCCGCGGACGCCGGCGAGGTCGTCGACACGCTGTTGTCGTTGCTGGACTTCCCGGTCGACCAAGTCGTCAACCCGGTGGCGCGTGCGGCGAAGCTGGCGGCGCTGCTGCGGCCACGGCAGCTGGCGGTGGTGCTCGACAACGTGCGCAGCCGGGAGCAGGTCGCTCCGCTGCTGGGTGTGCTGGCGGCCTGCACGGTGCTGGTGGTGTCGCGGTGGCGGTTGCCGTCGCTGGCGGCGACAGTGTCCCCGCCGGTGGTGACCGTGCGGCCGCTGGCCATTTCGGACGCGATGTCGTTGCTGGAGCGCCGGATCGGCCGGCGCGCCCGGGACGACCGCCGCGGTGTGGCGGAACTGGTGCGGCTGTGCCGGGGCAACCCGCTGGCGCTCACGCTGGTGGCCGATCGTGCGCTGGCCCGCACGGGCATGGTGCTGCCGACCTTGGCCCGGCTCCTGCGCGACGCGGATCTGCTGCTGGACCTCGGGCACGAAGGCGACTGGCCGCAGCGGAGCCTGCGTGCGGCGTTCACCGTGTCCTACCAGGCGCTGGCGGCGGACGAGCGGCGCGCGCTCGCGGTGATCGGGGTGCACCCGGGTGCGGAAGTCACCGCCGAAGCCGTCGCGGCCGCGGCCGGACGGCCGGTGTCCGCGGTGCGCCGCTCGCTCGACGTCCTGGTCGCGGCGCACCTGCTCGAGCACCCCGGCGACCTCGACCGCTACCGCGTCCACGACCTCCTGCACGCCTACGCCGCGTCGGTCGCGGCGCAGCTGGACGACATCGCGGCGGTGCGCCGCCGGCTGTTCGAGTTCTACCTGCTGATGGCCCGTGACGCGCACCGTCTGGTGTTCCCGCACAAACCGCTGCCGCCTCTGCCCCCGACGACCCTGGATCGGCCGGGCACCGGGTTCGCCGGCGCGGTCGCGGCCCGGCAGTGGGTGATCCGGGAGAAGAGCCTGCTGGTGGCGGTCGTCGCCGGCGCCTGCGCCGAGGGGCTGCACGAGATCGCCTGCCACCTCCCGGCGCTGTTCGTCGAGTTGTTGGTGAACACAGGCTTCTTCGCCGACGCGATCGCCTGCCTGACGACCGCGGTCGAGAGCGTGGAATCGGCGCTGACCGAGCCCGGCGCGGACGAGGTGAGGCTGCGGCAGCTGCTGGGGTCGCACCTGAACGACCTGGGCGTGGTCCTGATGCACCGCGGCGAGGAGCGGCAGGCGGAACGCCACCTGCGGCGGGCGCTGGCACTGGCGGAGGCGGACGGCTCACCGCTGGGGCGGATCGCGTCGACCCTGAACCTGGCCAAGTGGCACCTGCGGGACGACCGCGCGGCGGAAGCCGCCGTGCTGTGCCGGCTCGCCCTGGAGCTGGCCTACGAGCTGGGCGAGCCGGCGCTGTGCGCCGCCGCGGCGCACCGGCTCGCGAACGCGCTGGTGGCCGCGGGCGGCTTCGAGCAGGAGGCCGCCCAGCTGTACGCCGAGGCCCTGGCCGACCTGCGCGACACCCCGGACGTGACGACGCGGCTGGAGATCCACACGGCGTGGGCGTCCTTGCTGACCGACCAGGGACGGCTGGCCGAGGCCGACGAACAGTGCCGGCGAGCCTCGGAGCTGACGTCGGCGAGCCTGAGCCTGCCCGCGGTGATGAAGCTCAACACGGTCCTGGCCAGGCTGAGGCACGAGCAGGGCAACGCACGGGCGGCGTTGTGGTACGCGTACCGGGCGGTCGAGCTGGCCGATCGCACCGGCCACGCGACCGGGCAGGCGAGGGCCTTGTCGGCGCTCGCGGCGATCCTGCGCGAGCGCGAGAACCGGGCGGACGCGCGGGCCCTGTGGCTGCAGGCGGCGGAGCTCTACCGGGGGAGGGAGCGCGGCAGGCGGGCGGAAGAGCTGGGTGAGCTGGTGGCCGAACTGGACGCGGAGCTGGTCATCCCGGCCGCGCGGGACGGTGAACGCGACACCGTGGCGATGTTGCCGCCGCGGCTGCGCCACGAACGGTGAAGCGGGAATCCCACCGGTTTCGTGTCGGTTTTCCGGTCGTACCACGACGATCAACAGCGTGATCGTCCACAGTGGTCAGCCCTTCGGGATCTTGGTGTCGACCGAACGTGACGTCGAGGCTGAAGGCGAGGCGTACTCCTGGCGTCGGCCACAAAGCCGCCGATCCGCGTCATCGCCGCCGCTCGCGGTCGTTCCTCCGGGGAGACCGCGCACCACGAGCACGTCACACGCGCACACCGGGAGCGGAGCGGCCATGAGCACGGATCGACCGGGGACCACACTCGCGGCGGTGTACGCGGCGGCGGCGATGCCGTTGGCTGGGTGCGCACGAACTGCAACGCACCCGGATCAGCTGGGCGGATGATCCCGTGAGCGACGAGCACCGAGCCGAACCCGGTCCCGTTCCCGACGACGTGGTGCGAGAGCTCGTCGAGCACTACGCCGCCGGCGACACGATCGAAGGCCTGGTCGCGCGTTACCCGTTCAGCTACCGCAAGATCCGGACTGTGCTGCTCGATGCCGGGATCACGCTGCGGCCGCAGCGCATTCCGCTGCCACCGACCCCGCCGGGCATGGTCGAGGCTTATCTCGAAGGCCGGTCGATCCGCCAGCTCGCGGACACGTACGGCTTGTCCTACAACCAGACGCGCAACGTTCTGCTCGCCGAGGGTGTCGAACTGCGCAGGCGTGGCCAGCCCTGATTCTCTTGTGCGGCCGGGCTCCGAAACGAGATGCCACGTACGAAGCCCGGCGCGACCCGGCCGTTCGCCGGTAGGGTGGGCGGTGGCTCAGGCGGCGCCACTCATGATGATCCACCAAAGGGGCAACAGGGCGTGCATCAGGGAACCTCCTCACGACAGCTGGGGACCGGCGCGGCGCACCTCGCAGGTGGACGAGCATCAAGATTAGAGCTCATCCGAAGCCGGGAAAATCGAGTGCGAGCCTCTTTCGGCGGTCATTCGGTTTCGTTGGGGGGAGGGTACATCCCCCTGTCAGGGGAAAACTTAGCAGGGTGTCGCTCGGATGGGACAACACGGTCGAGTGATTGTCACCTGATGGTCTGACCTGCTTCGATCCGCTGTGAATTCAACAACTGACGCAACCGGTGTCGTTCCACTGTAGACCTTCGGTGAGGCTGGTGGCACGGCCTGGCAAGGCGTTCGCTCCTCCGGTCGTCCACGTGTGCGCGGACAGAGCAATGCGGCCACCCGACCGGGTGGCCGCACTTCCTTCTTGTCCTCGGTTGGCGACAAGAAAGCGAGAAATCTTCACTCGAAAGGGGCGGAGCTACCAGTTCCGGATCGCGGGTGCGTACCCCGCCGGTTTGTCGCCCACTTTCGTGTCCGGGGTGACGATCCAGTTCTGGTACTGCGCCGTGAACATCCGGTACACCGACGCCGGTGGCACCGCGCTCGCCTCGTCCAGTACCGCACGCAGCTCGGGTGGGATCTCGAAGTCCAGCGCCGCCATGCTCTTCTCCAGCTGGGTCGCGCTGCTCGCGCCCACGATCGCCGCCGCTATGCCCGGCTGGGTCGCCACCCAGTTGATCGCCACCTGGGCCATCGTCACGCCCAGCTTGCCCGCCACCTCCTCCAGTGGCTTCAGCAGCTGCCAGTCGTGGTCGGTCCAGGTCTGGGCGTCCGGGTCGGCGAACCGGCCCGGACCGCCGTCGCGGTACTTGCCCGTCAGGAAGCCGCCGGCCAGCGGGCTCCACGCCGTTACCCCGAGGCCGAGTTCCTGGCCCATCGGGACGTGCTCGGTCTCGATCTGGCGCTGCACCAAGGAATACGGCAGCTGCAGGTTGATCATCGGGCCGAACGAGTTCGCCTCGGCGACGCTCTGGGCGCGCGCCGCGTACCAGGCCGGCACGTCGGACAGGCCCGCGTAGCGGATCTTGCCCGCGCGGACGAGGTCGTCGAGCGTGCGGACGACCTCCTCGACCGGGGTGAGCCGGTCCCACGTGTGCAGCAGGAACAGGTCCACGTAGTCGGTGCCCAGCCGGCGCAGCGACGCCTCGAGCGCGCGGATCATGTGCTTGCGGCCGTTGCCGCCCGCGTTGGGGTCGCCCGGGTCGACGCTGTTGGTGAACTTGGTGGTGAGGACCACGCGGTCGCGCACCTTCGCTTCGGCGATGAGGCGGCCGAGGATCGTCTCGCTTTCGCCCGCGGTGTAGAAGTCCGCCGTGTCGACGAAGTTGCCGCCCTCGTCGAGGTACTTGCGGAAGATCGGGCGGGCTTCGGCTTCGGTCTTGCCGTAGGCGGCGTGGAAACCGCCGGTGCCGAAGTTCATGGTGCCGAGCGCGAACCTGCTGACGCGGAGGCCGGACCGGCCGAGGAGGTAGTACTGGTCGAGTGCCATGACTCCACCGTGCCGAGCCGTTTTTGGACCCGCAAGTCCATTCGCCGTGGGTGCCGGAGGGAGGCCGGCACCCACGGCGTGGACTCAGCGGCAGCGGTAGCTCGACGCCACCGCCGGGTCGCCGCCCGTGTAGCGCGAAACCGACGGGAACGGGCACAGGTCGCGGGTCTTGCCGTCCGCCGAAGCGGCCGTCAAGGTGGCCGGGGCCTTGCCGTGCTCGACCCAGTCGACCAGCTGCCCGAGCGCGTTCGTCGGCTCCGGGCCGCCACCGCCGAAGCAGTGCTCGACACCGGGCGCCGAGAACAGCCGGTAGAAGTCGTTCACCCGCTGCGCGCCACCCATCGTCCGCTCCACCGCGCGGCGGTAGGACAGCGTGCCGCCCGGCGGGATCAGCTGGTCGTTCGCGCCCACGAACGTGATCAGCTTGCCGCCGGCGCGGCGGAAGGCTGACAGGTCCGGGTCGGACGTGCCGATGACGTCGTCGTACTCGCGCACCGACTGGCGGAACACGTCGGCGTACTGGGCGTAGGTCAGCTTCGAGGTGTCGAAACCGGCCTGCTTCTCCACGAACGACTGCACCCACTTCACGGCCACCGGGAAGCCCGGCGCGACGAGCGTGCCGTCGGGACCCGGCGTCGTGCCGGCCAGCCAGGTGAAGTCCGCGCCCTTGGGCAGCCCGGCCCACAGCTTGCGGCCGCGCTCGTCGGTCGGGCCGGCCCAGATCTTGCGCATGACCTCGGCGTCCGCCGCTGTCACGGTGAACTCCTCGCCGTCGCAGACGACCTTCGTCCCGACGAGGCTGCGCGGGTCGTAGCCGCACTCGTCCGGCCGGTCGACGATGCCGTTGGTGACGCCGTCACGCGCGTCGCAGGCCTGGACCGCGGCGGTGCGGAACGCCGTGAGCACGCAGGTGCTCGGGAAGTCGTGGCTCTGGTTCATCACGATCTGCGGCCACAGCGTCGCGACGGCGAACTGCGTCCAGTCGACGGCCGGGGCGTTGGCGAGGATGCCGTCGAAGTCGTGGGCGTGGTTTTGGGCCTCGGAATAGCCCTGGCGGCCGCCGGTCGAACAGCCGGTCCAGTACGAGTACGCCACCGGGCGGTGGTAGTACCGCTGCGTGACGGCCTTGCCGATCAGGGCCTCTTCGTGCACCGAACGGGTGGCGAAGTCGGTCAGGAGCGTCCGGTCGACCTTGCCGGGGGCGGTCAGCGCCCACGACGTGTCGAGCCCGTCCAGGGACACGCCGGCGTCGGTCGTCACGCCGGTGTAGCCGTCCTTGACAGCCTGGGCGAGCCCGTCGAAGTTCCCGGCGGCGTAGGCGCTGCCGCCGAGGGCCTGCAGCCGGCCGGTCCAGCCGGTGTCGGGCAGGGCCACGGCGACCTTGACGTGGTCGCTGCCCGAGTGGGTCAGGGTGACGGTGATCTGGCAGTAGCCGGTCTTGGGTTCCGCCTGGACCGACTCGATCTTCGCGCCGGCCGGCGCCTCGACCGGCACGGCGGCACAGGCCGGCGTCGCGGCCGACGCGCTCGGGGAGAGCGGGATCAGGCCGGTCAGCAGGAGCGGCACAGCGGCCGCCAAGAACTTGGGGATGCGTCTCATCGGTTCCTCGGGTCGCTTGGGTGGACGCTGCGAAGCTAGGCGGCGGCGCGCGACCGCCGCGCCCGTCGGATGACGCTGCCCGTGTACGTCACTAGGCGTTGAGCTGGGAAAACACCGGTTGGGTAAGGTCGGTCGCATGGCGCTGCACGGGCGGGAAGCCGAGCTGAAGGAGCTGGGCGAGCTCGTCGACGGTCCCGAAGACCGCAGCGGTGTCGTCATCCGCGGCGAAGCCGGGATCGGCAAGTCGGCGCTGGTGGCGGAGACGGCGGACGCGGCGTCGGTCGCGGGGCTGCGCGTGCTGCGGACGGCCGGCGCGGAGGCCGAGCGGAACCTCGCGTACGCGGGGTTGCACCAGCTGCTGCACCCCGTGCGGGCGGGGGTGGCCGAGCTGCCCGCGCCGCAGCGGGACGCGCTGCGTACGGCGCTGGGCCTGGCTGAGGGCGCTTCGCCGAGCGCGTACCTGGTCGGGCTCGCCGTGTTGACGTTGCTGGCCGAAGAAGCGGCGGCGAAGCCCTTGCTGCTGGTCGCGGAGGACGTGCACTGGCTGGACCAGGCGAGCGCGGACGTCCTGGCGTTCGTGGCGCGGCGGATCGAGAACGAGCCGATCGTCCTGCTGGCCACGCTGCGGGAGGGTGCCGCTTCGCCGCTGCTGGACGCGGGTCTGGCGCCCATGCTGCTGGACCGCCTGGCGGCGGACGAGGCGGCGGACCTGCTGGACGCGGTCGCGCCGCGGCTGGCGCCGGCGGTCCGGACCAGGTTGCTGACGGAGGCGGCGGGGCATCCGCTGGCGTTGACGGAGCTGCCGTCCGCGCTGGCGGACTTCGACGGGCTCGACCCGGTGCTGCCGCTGACGGAGCGGCTGGAGCGCACGTTCACGGTTCGGGTGGCGGGTGTGCCACCGGCGACCCGCACGGCACTGCTGGTGGCGGCGCTCAACGAGACGACGGCGCTGGCCGAGACATTGACGGCGACAGGCGCGCTCGTAACGGCGGGCGTCGAGCCCGATGTCTTCACTCCCGCCGTCGAAGCGCGGCTCGTCGAACTTTCCGCCGGCACGGTCACCTTCCGGCATCCCCTCATGCGCTCCGCCATCCCCGCCGCCGCGGCACCGGCTGAGCGGCGCCGGACCCACCTCGCCCTCGCCGAAGCCCTGCACGACCAGCCCGACCGGCGTGCCTGGCACCAGGCCGCCGCGACCGCCGGGCCCGATGAGAGCGTCGCCGCCGATCTGGAACGGACCGCCGACCGCGCCCTTTACCGGGGTGGGGCCGCCGCCGCCATCGCCGCGCTCGAACAGGCCGCGCGGCTCAGCGAACAGCCCGAAGCCAGGACCGATCGGCTGCTCAAGGCCGCCGAACTGGCCGTCGAATCCGGGCGGCGCGAAACCGCCGAACGGCTCGTGCACGCCGCCAACCCGGCCGGCGCGAGCCGGCGCGCCACCGCCAGCCGGCTGCTGAGCGAGTTCGAAGACGGCGTCCGCGAAGACCCCGCCCGCGTCGCCGAACTCGCGGCCACCGCCGCAACCGTCGCCGCCGACGGGCAGCACGACGCCGCACTGCGGATCCTCTGGAGCGCCGCCATGCGGTGCTTCTGGACCGAGCCCGGCCCGGCCGCGCGAAAAGCGCTGCTCGACGTCGCCGACGCGCTGCCCGTCCCGGCCGACGACCCGCGGATCGTGGCGGTCACCGCGTACGTCGCGCCCTTCGAACGCGGCCGGGACGTCCTGGAAAAACTCACGCAGCTGGCCGCGCGGACCGGGGCCGATCCCGAGGTCGACCGCTACCTGGGCAGCGCCGCCCTCCAGATCGGGGCCTTCGACCTCGCCGCCCGCTTCTCCGCGGCCGCCGCGCCGGGCCTGCGTGCGCAAGGACGGCTCGGGGCGCTGCCGCGCGCGCTGGCCGTCCTCGCGTGGAGCCGTGTCCGGCTCGGGGACCTGGCCGGCGCCGTGCCCGCCGCGGCGGAAGCGGCCCGGTTCGCCCAGGAGACCGGCCAGCCGTTCATGCACGGCCTGGCCACCGCCGTCCAGGCCGAGATCGCCGCCCTGCGCGGCGACCACAAGCAGGCGAGAACCCTCGCCGGCGAGGCCGAACGCACCGGGCTGGCCGCCGGGGCGCGGCCGGTGCTCGCCACCGTCCAGCTCACGCGCGGGCTCACCGACCTGAGCGAAGGCCGCTTCGAGGACGCCTTCGCCGACCTGCGCCGGCTCCTCGATCCTGCCGACCCCGCCTACCAGCTGGCTCTGCGCGCGTACTGCGTCGCGGAGCTGACCGAGGCCGCGGTCCGGGCCGGGCGGACCGATGACCTGCGGGACGTCCTGGCCGAGCTGGAGTGCCTGGACACGCCGTCGCCCGCGCTGCACATCGGGCTGCGGTACGCCCGCGCGGTGCTCGACCCGAGCGACGAGCGGTTCGCCGAAGCACTGGGGGCCGACCTGAGCGGCTGGCCCGCCGAACGCGGCCGCGTCCACCTGGCCTTCGGCGAGTGGCTGCGGCGGCAGCGGCGGGTCGTCGAATCGCGGACGCACCTGCGCACCGCGCGCGAGACGTTCGACGCCCTCGGCATGACGGCGTGGGCCGAGCGGGCGCGACGTGAGCTGCGCGGCGCTGGCGAGTCGAGCCCGAACCGCGGTCCGGACGCGCGCGAGAAGCTGACCCCGCACGAGCTGAGCATCGCCCAGCTGGCCGCGGAGGGGCTGACGAACCGCGAGATCGGGCAGCGGCTGTACCTTTCGCACCGGACCGTCGGCACGCACCTGCACCGGATCTTCCCCAAGCTGGGCGTGAGCTCCCGCGCCGACCTCGCCGGGATGCTGAAGACCCTGGAGGGGTGACGTACACCGGCTGCGTCACCTGACGGGCGCGAAGGTCACCGGACCGGCTCTAACGTCGTGAAAGTCCCACGGTCTTTCGCACAGGAGTCCAGATGATCAGCAGGAGAAGGTTCGGGCAGGCGTTCGCGGCGGGGCTGGCGGCGACGTCCTTGGCGGCCTGCTCGTCGGACGCCGCCGCTCCGGCCGCGGCCCCGTCGACGGCCCCTGACCTGCGGGCCGGCTCCGGTGAGCACACCTCGCTCGGCGAGGTCAAGCACGCGGACGCCGGGGTGCTGACCATGGCCTACCACGAGTCGGGGCCGGCGACCGGGCAGCCGGTGGTCCTGCTGCACGGCTGGCCGTACGACCCGTACAGCTACGTCGACGTCGCGCCGATCCTGGCCGCGGCCGGCTACCGCGTGATCATCCCGTTCCTGCGCGGCTACGGCCCGACGGCGTTCAAGTCGGCGCAGACCGTCCGCAACGGGCAGCAGGCGGCCGTCGCGCTCGACGTCGTCGCGCTGATGGACACGCTCAAGATCGGCAAGGCCGTCCTCGGCGGGTACGACTGGGGCTCGCGGACCGTCGACATCATCGCCGCGCTGTTCCCGGAGCGGTGCAAGGCCGTCGTCGCGGTGAGCGGGTACATCGTCACGAACCTGGCGGCGAACCGGAAACCCCTCGCCCCGCAGGCGGAACTCGGCTGGTGGTACCAGTACTACTTCGCGACCGAGCGCGGCCGCGCGGGCTACGCGGCGAACCGCCACGACTTCAACAAGCTGATCTGGAAGACGGCGTCCCCCGCGTGGCACTTCGACGACGCGACGTACGACCGCAGCGCCGCCGCGTTCGACAACCCCGACCACGTCGACATCGTGATCCACAACTACCGCTGGCGGCTCGGCCTGGCCCCGGGCGAACCGCAGTACGACGCGTACGAGCAGAAGCTGCAGGCGGGCCCGGTGATCCCGGTCCCGGCGATCACGATCGCCAGCGACTTCGACGGCGCGGCCAAGGACGGCAAGGCCTACCGCGCCAAGTACACCGGCAAGTACGAGCACCGGATCCTCGACGGGATCGGCCACAACGTGCCGCAGGAGGCGCCGAAGCCGTTCGCCCAGGCGATCCTCGACGCCGCCCGCATGTGACACACGTCAGCCGAGCACCTCACCGTCTTCGAGCCGCAGCCGGCGGTCGATCCCGATGGCGTCCAGGAAGCGTTCGTCGTGGCTCACCACCACGAACGCGCCGCGGAACGCGGTCAGCGCGCTTTCCAGCTGGCCCGTGCTGACCAGGTCGAGGTTGTTCGTCGGCTCGTCCAGCAACAGCAGCTGCGGGGCCGGCTCGGCGAACAGCACGCACGCCAGCGTCGCGCGCAGCCGTTCGCCGCCCGAGAGGACACCGACCGGCAGGTGTACCCGTGAGCCGCGGAACAGGAAGCGCGCCAGCAGGTTCATCCGCTGCGCGGGCGGTGTCGCGGGGGCGGCGGACGCCAGGTTCTCGGCCACCGAGCGTTCGTCGTCCAGCAGGTCCAGCCGCTGGGACAGGAACGCGATCCGACCGTCCACACGGGACACCGAACCCGCGTCCGGGGTGAGGTCGCCGTGGATCATCCGCAGCAGCGTGGACTTCCCGGCGCCGTTGGGCCCGGTCAGCGCGATCCGCTCCGGCCCGCGGATCGCCAGGTCGACGCCGTCCGGGAACAGCCCGCGGGCCCGCAGGCCCTCGCCGAGGAACAGCGTGCGGCCGGCCGGGACCTCCGTCCGCGGCAGCTCGAGGCTGATCTTCTGCTCGTCCCGCCGCGCGCGTTCGGCCTGGTCGAGCTTGGCCTTCGCCGCGCCGACGCGGGCCGCGTGCGTGCCGTCCGCCTTGGCGGCCGACTCCTGGGCGTTGCGTTTCATGGTGCCGGCGAAGATCTTGGGCAGCCCGGCGTTGCCCAGGTTGCGCGACGCGGTGCTCGCTCGGCGGGCGGCGCGTTCCCGGGCCTGCTGCATCTCCCGCTTCTCGCGCTTGACCTCCTGTTCGGCGGTGCGGATGTTCTTTTCGGCGACCTCCCGCGCGGCTCGGACGGCTTCCTCGTACGAGGTGAAGTTGCCGCCGTGGAACCGGATTTCCCCGCGGTCCAGCTCGGCGATCCGGTCCATCCGGTCGAGCAGGGCGCGGTCGTGGCTGACCACGACGAGGCAACCGGACCAGTCGTCGAGCACCGCGTACAGCCGGTGGCGGGCGTCGAGGTCGAGGTTGTTGGTCGGTTCGTCGAGCAGCAGCACGTCGGGCTGCTTGAGCAGCTGCGCGGCCAGTCCCAGTGAGACGATCTGCCCGCCGGACAGCGTGCTCAGCGACCGGTCCAGTGCGACGTCGAGGCCGAGCCGGTCGAGCTGGGCGCGGGTGCGTTCCTCGATGTCCCAGTCGGTGCCGATGGTGGTGAAGTGCGCTTCGGCGGCGTCGCCGGACTCGACGGCGGCGATGGCCGCCAGGACCGGCGCGACGCCGAGGACTTCGGCGACGGACGGCTTTCCGCTCAACGGCAGGTCCTGCGGCAGGTAGCCGAGGACGCCGTCGGCGGTGACGCTGCCCGCCGCCGGCCGCAGGACGCCCGCGACGAGCTTCAGCAGCGTCGTCTTGCCGGAGCCGTTCGGGGCGACGAGCCCGGTGCGGCCGCCGGGGAAGGTGGCGGAGAGGCGGTCGAACACGGGGGTGTCGTCCGGCCAGGAGAAGGACAGGCCGGACAGCACGATTTCGGACATGGTGAAGACCTCGAAGTGGTGCGAAGCGAAAGGGGGACGTCGAAAGCGGCCCGCGCCGGCACTGCCGGGGGCCTGCACACTCCGGAGCTATCCGGAGATGTCGACGTCACCTGCCACGACTGCTCCCTCGGTAAGGATCTTCACCTCGAACATAGCAGGGTTGTCCGGCGACCGGCCGGGTAACCGGCCCCGATGCGCATCGTGGTCACGGGAGCAACGGGCAACATCGGCACCGGCGTCGTCGCGGCGCTGGAGGCCGATCCGCAGGTCGAGACGGTCGCCGGGCTGGCGCGGCGGCCGGCCGGGGGCGTCGTCGCGGCCGACGTCGAGCGCGCCGACCTCGTGCCGCTGTTCCGCGGCGCCGACGCCGTCGTCCACCTGGCGTGGCTGTTCCAGCCGACGCGCCGCCCGGAAACCACCTGGCGCGCCAACGTCCTCGGCTCGCTGCGGGTGTTCGACGCCGCGGCCGCCGCCGGCGTGCCCAAGCTCGTCTACTCGTCGTCGGTCGGCGCGTATTCGCCGCGTGAGAACGACGAACCGGTGACCGAGGACTGGCCGACGCACGGCTGGCCCGGTGCGGCGTACACGCGTGAGAAGTCCTATGTGGAGCGTTATCTCGACGCGTTCGAGCAGCGCCACCCGAAGCTCGACGTCGTGCGCGTCCGGCCCGCGTTCGTCTTCCAGCGCGCGGCCGCGACCGCGCAGCGCCGCCTGTTCGGCGGGCCGTTCGTACCGGGCAGCCTGATCCGGCCGGGCCTGATCCCGCTGGTCCCGGACGTCCGGGGACTGCGCGCGCAGGTCGTGCACACCGCCGACCTGGCCGACGCGGTCCGCCGGGCCGTGACGCGGCCGGTGCGCGGGGCGTTCAACATCGCGACGGGCCCGGTCGTCGACCCCCGCTTCGCCGCGGACCTGCTGCACGCCCGGACGGTCCCGGTCCCGGCCGGCGTGGTCCGGGCGGCGGTGGACGCGGCCTGGCGGCTGCACGCGGTCCCGGCGACGCCCGGGCTCTTCGACGCCGTGCTGCGGCTGCCGCTGATGGACACGAGCCGCGCGGAGTCCGAGCTGGACTGGCGGCCGCGGCACGATGCCGCGAGCACGCTGACCGAGTTCCTCGAGGGGCTGCGCGCGGGCGCGGGCGCGGACACGGCCCCGCTGGCCCCGGACCGGCACCGGCTGCACGAGCTCGCGACCGGTGTCGGCAAGCGGCCCTGACATCTTTCCGCCGGTGGCCGTTTGCGCGGCCGCCCAGCGGGCAACCGCCTCCGAAACGACCTCCG
This sequence comes from Amycolatopsis sp. NPDC003865, assembly GCF_053605345.1. Taxonomy (NCBI): domain Bacteria; kingdom Bacillati; phylum Actinomycetota; class Actinomycetes; order Pseudonocardiales; family Pseudonocardiaceae; genus Amycolatopsis; species Amycolatopsis sp. NPDC003865. Next base: position 331,065 of record NZ_JBSGJA010000007.1, read on the forward strand.
GAGGCGAACGTGAAGGCAGTGGTGTGGCACGACGTCGGCGACATCCGGCTGGACGAGGTGCCCGACCCGAAGATCCTGGAGCCGAGTGACGCCGTCATCCGGATCACCCGCAGCGCGATCTGCGGCACCGACCTGCACCTCGTGCGGGGCACGATGCCGGGGATGGTGCCGGGGACCGTGCTGGGTCACGAAGCCGTCGGGGTGGTCGAAGAGGTGGGCCCGGCCGTCCGCGGTTTCACCCCCGGTGACCGCGTGGTGGTGACGTCCACGATCGGGTGCGGGACCTGTGCGTACTGCCGGGCCGGGTACTACGCCCAGTGCGACACGGCCAACCCGAACGGCCCGTCCGCGGGCACGTCGTTCTTCGGCGGTCCCGAGTCCACCGGCCCGGTCGACGGGCTGCAGGCCGAGTACGCCCGGATCCCGTTCGCCATGACCACGCTCGTCCGCGTACCCGACAACGTCACCGACGACCAGGCGATCCTCGTCTCCGACATCTTCCCGACCGCGTGGTTCGGGGCACGCCTGGCCGAGGTCGGCGCGGGGGACAGCGTGCTCGTGCTGGGCGCGGGCGCGGTCGGGCAGTTCGCCATCGCCTCCGCCAAGCGCCAGGGCGCCGGCCGCGTGTTCGTCGTGGACGGCATCGCCTCCCGGCTGGACCTCGCCCGGGGCCAGAACGCGGAGACGGTCGACTTCAACGCCGAGGACCCGGTCGCCCTGGTCAAGGAGCTGACCGGCGGTATCGGCGTGGACCGGGTGATCGACGCGGTCGGCGTCGACGCCCAGCGCCCGGCTCGCGGGCCCGCCGCGGGGCAGGGCGAAGACCTCGAAGCGGAACGCGAGGTGGCCGCGCCCGACGCCGCCCCGGACGGCGACCAGTGGGTGCCGGGCGAGGCCCCGAGCCTGGCCGCGCGCTGGGCGGTCGAGGCCGTGGCCAAGGCCGGGACCATCGGCGTGATCGGCGTCTACCCACCGGGCTTCGACCGGTTCCCGTTCGGCCAGGCCATGAACAAGAACCTCACCGTCCACATGGGCAACTGCAACCACCGCCGGTACGTCCCGAAACTGATCGGGCTGGTCGCCTCCGGCGCGGTCGACCCGACGCCGTTCATCACGCAGCACGAACAGCCCACCTCCGCGATCGACGCCTACCGGACGTTCGACCGCCGCGAGGAGGGCTGGCTCAAGACGGTGCTGGACGTCGCATGACCACCACACTCGAGCTGAGGGTCGACGGGACCGCGCGCCGGGTCACCGTCGACCCGCGGCGGACGCTGCTCGACCTGCTGCGCGACCAGCTCGGCGTCCACAGCCCGAAGAAGGGCTGTGACCACGGCCAGTGCGGTGCCTGCACGGTCCTGCTCGACGGCCGGCGGGTGCTCGCCTGCCTCGTCCTCGCGGTGACCTGCGAAGGCGCCGAGGTGACGACGGCGGCGGGCCTGGCGCCGGACGGCGAGCTGCACCCGGTGCAGCAAGCCTTCCTCGAACACGACGGCTTCCAGTGCGGCTACTGCACTCCCGGCCAGATCTGCTCCGCGGCCGGGCTGCTGACCGAGTTCGCCGAGGGCGCGCCGAGCCACGTCACCGCCCCGGTCACCGAAACTCCACAGTGGACTGACGACGAGATCGCCGAGCGGATGAGCGGGAACCTCTGCCGCTGCGGTGCCTACGCCGGGATCGTGGCCGCCGTGCGGCAGGCGGGAGGGAACCGGTGAAACCGTTCGCGTACGGCAGGCCGGCCACGGCCGCCGAGGCGGTCGAGGTCGTCGCGGGTGATCCGGCGGCGGAGTTCCTCGGCGGCGGCACCAACCTGGTCGACCACCTGAAGCTCGGCATCGCCGCACCCGGCCGGCTCGTCGACGTCACGGCGTTGACGTCGACGGAGGTCCGGGAGGACGCCGACGGCGGCCTGGAAATCGGCGCGGGCGTGCGCAACAGCGACCTCGCGGCCGACCGGCGCGTCCGGGAGCGCTACCCGGTGCTGGCCCAGGCCTTGCTGGCGGGCGCGTCGGCGCAGCTGCGGAACATGGCCACCACCGGCGGAAACCCGTTGCAGCGCACCCGGTGCGTGTACTTCCAGGATGTCACGACGCCGTGCAACAAGCGCACGCCCGGCGAAGGCTGCTCGGCGCTCGGCGGGGCCACCCGCCAGCACGCGGTGCTCGGCGCGTCCGAGCACTGCGTCGCCACCCACCCGTCCGATCTGGCGGTGGCGCTGGCCGCGCTGGACGCCCGGGTGCGCGTGCTCGGGCCGGAAGGCGAGCGCGACGTCCCGTTCACCGGGCTCCACCGCCTGCCCGGCGACCGGCCGGACCGCGACACGGTTCTCGGCCACGGCGACCTGATCACCGCGATCACCGTCCCCGCGCTGCCGTGGGCCCGCCGGTCGGCCTACCGCAAGGTCCGCGACCGGGCGTCCTACGCGTTCGCCCTGGTTTCCGCGGCGGCCGCGGTGTCCATTGTGGATGGCACGGTCGAAGACGTCCGGGTCGCGCTCGGCGGGGTCGCGCACAAGCCGTGGCGGGCCCACCGCGCCGAAGACGTCCTGCGTGGCGAACGCCCCACCGACGCGCTGTTCCGCGCGGCTGCCGAAGCCGAACTCGCCGACGCCCGCCCGCTGGAGGGGATCGACGGGGGAAACGCTTTCAAGATCCCGCTCGTCACCCGCACCCTGACCGCCGTCCTGCGCGAGCTGACCGCCGAGGAGCGCCCCCGATGACCGGACTGCTGGAACCGCGGGCCATCGGCCGCGCCCTCACCCGCCGCGACGGGCCGGCGAAGGTCACCGGCACCGCGCCGTACGCCTACGAGGCCCCCGTCGAGCACGCGGCCTACTGCCATCCCGTGCAGGCGACGATCGCGCGCGGCCGGTGCACGCGGGTCGGCACCGTCGAGGCCGAGTCGCTCGACGGCGTCCTGCGGGTGCTGACGCCGTTCACCGCCGAACGGCTGGCCGACACCGAGGACGCCGAACTGGCGGTCCTGCAGGACCAAGAGGTCCCGTTCCGCGGCTGTGTGCTCGCCCTGGTGATCGCCGACAGCCCGGAGACCGCGCGGCAGGCGGCGGACCTCGTCGAGGTCGAGTACGACCGCGGCGAAGCCGACGTCGAGCTGCGCGCCGACCGCGACGACCTCTACAAACCGGAGAAGGTCAACCCGTCCTTCCCGACGGACACCGACCAGGGCGACGTCGAGGCCGGGTTGCGCGAATCCGCCGTGACCGTCGACCGGACGTACACGACGGCGATGTACCACAACAACCCGCTCGAGCCGCACACCACGACGGCGCTCTGGGAAGACGGCACGCTCACGCTGTGGGACTCCACGCAGGGCGTCCACCCGGTGCGCGGCACCGTCGCGAAGGTGTTCGGCCTGCCCGCAGCGCAGGTGCGGGTGAGCTGCCCGTACGTCGGCGGCGGCTTCGGGTCGAAGGGCACCGCGCACGCCCCCGTCGTCCTCGCGGCGCTGGCCGCACGGGCCGTACCCGGCCGTCCGGTGAAGCTCGCGCTGACCCGGCAGCAGATGTTCAGCCTGGCCGGCTACCGCACGCCGACGATCCAGCGGATGCGCCTGGGCGTCGGCCGCGACGGACGGCTGCGGGCGATCCGGCTGGACGTCGTCGAGCAGACGTCGCGGATCAAGGAGTTCGCCGAGCAGACCGCGGTGCCCGCGCGGATGATGTACGCCGCGCCGAACCGGCGGACCGGCCACCGCCTCGCCGCGCTCGACGTGCCGGTGCCGTCGTGGATGCGCGCGCCGGGGGAGTGCCCCGGCATGTTCGGGCCCGAGGTGGCGATGGACGAACTCGCGTACGAGCTGGGCATCGACCCGGTCGAGCTGCGCGTGCGCAACGAACCCGAGCGCGACCCGGAGACCGGTAACCCCTTCTCCGGCCGCCGGCTCGTCGAGTGCCTGCGCACCGGCGCGCGAGCTTTCGGCTGGGCGGACCGCGATCCGCGGCCGGGCGTCCGCCGGGACGGCCGGTGGCTGGTCGGCACCGGCGTCGCCGCGTCGGTCTACCCGGCGAAGCGGATGCCGGGCTCGACGGCGGTCGTCCGGTTCGAAAAGGGCCGCTACACCGCGGAAATCGGGGCCGCCGACCTCGGCACGGGCGCGTGGACGGTGCTGCCGCAGATCACGGCGGACGCCCTCGGCGTACCGGTCGAGGACGTCGACGTCCGCATCGGCGACACCGACCACCCCGAGGCCACGGTCGCCGGCGGGTCGACCGGGACGACGTCGTGGGGCGCCACGCTGGTCGCGGCGGCCGAGGCGTTCCGCGACAAGTACGGCGACGACCCCGGCGACGGGGACGAGGTTTCGGCGGGAACACCGGAGAACCCGGACGAGGACCGCTACGCGATGTACGCGTTCGGGGCGCAGTTCGCCGAAGCCCGCGTCGACGCCGACACCGGCGAGGTCCGGGTGGCGCGGCTGCACGGCACGTTCGCGGCCGGCCGGATCGTCAACCCGCGCACCGCGCGTTCGCAGTTCCTCGGCGGGATGACCATGGGCCTGTCGATGGCCCTGCACGAGCACAGCCTGCTCGACCCGCGGTTCGGCCACGTCGTCAACCACGACCTGGCCGAGTACCACATCGCGGCCAACGCGGACGTCCTGGACCTGCGGGCGCACTGGCTCGACGACGTCGACCCGCACGTGAACCCCATGGGCAGCAAGGGAGTCGGCGAGATCGGCATCGTGGGCACGGCGGCGGCGGTGGCCAACGCGGTCTTCCACGCCACCGGCGTCTGCGTGCGCGATCTGCCGATCACCCTGGACAAGCTGCTGCCGGGGCTGCCCTGATCAGTGCTCGTGGCGCTCCGGCTCGACGGCCGCGCGCACTTCCTCGAGCACCCGGCGCAGCGGCCGGCCGGTGGCGTCCGCGGCCGCCTTGACGTCGTCGTACTCCGGCTGCGCCGTGACCACGGACCCGTTGAGGAACCCGCGCTTCACGCTCACCGCGTGCCCGCGGTAGTCGACGGTGACGCTGTCGCGCGGCAGGGAGCGCCGCTCGACGGGGGACAGGCGCACGCCGAGCGTCGAGGTGTGGGCGAACACCGTCGCGCAGATGCCGTCGACGCGGTCTTCGGCCGCGAGCGCCGTCAGGACCACGCCCGGCCGGCCCTTCGGCGCGGTCACCGGCGCGCACCACGCGTCGGCGGCGCCCGCGGCGCGCAGGGCGGCCAGGACTTCGGGCCACAGCCGGGGATCGAGGTCGTCGACCGTCGTCTCGACGACGGTCAGCTTCGCGCGCACCCACGCGCGTTCCTCCGCCCCCGCGCCGACGACGACCCGGACGATGTTCGCGTGCCCTGGCGGGTCGGCCGTGCCCGCCCCGACGCCGACCCGGACCGGCACGCACGACGGCATCGGGCCGTAGGCGTCGGCGAGCGAGACCAGCAGCGCGGCGCCCGTGGGCGTGCACAGCTCCCGCATCGCCGGGTGTGCGGCGACCGGTGCGCCGGCCCCGGTGAGGAGCGCGAGCACCGCGGGCGGCGGCACGGTGAGCCGGCCGTGGTCCGCCGTCACCGTGCCTCCACCGACGGCGATCGGCGAGACCGTCACGGTCGCGTCCAGCAGGCCGAGCGCGTCCAGGCCGAGGGCGCACCCGACGATGTCGGCGATCGCGTCCAGCGCGCCGACTTCGTGGAAGTGCACGTGGTCGCGGCCGATGCCGTGCACCGCGGCTTCGGCGTCCGCCAGCCGGTCGAACACCTTGGTGGCAAAGCCTTTCGCGGCGTCGGGCAGCGCGGCGGCGGCGATCAGGCCGAGGATTTCCGGGAGGTGGCGGGCGTGGCGCGTCTCGGGCGCCTCGACGACGACCTGCCGCGCGCGCAGGCCGTGGCGCCGCACCACCTGCTCGGTCAGCCGGATGTCGTCGACGCCCAGCCCGGCCAGCCCGTCGGTGATCGCGTCGAAGTCCGCGCCCGCGTCGACCAGCGCGGCCAGCAGCATGTCGCCGGCGCAGCCGTTCCCCGCGTCGATCCACGCGACGGTCACGGCGCCACCGACTGCCGGGCGACGCGGGCCGCCGCGACGCCCGCGCCGAAGCCGTTGTCGATGTTGACCGTCACCACCCCGGGGGCGCAGCTGTTCAGCATGGTCAGGAACGCGGTCAGGCCGTCGAGGTGCCAGCCGTAGCCGACGCTCGTGGGCACGGCGATCAACGGCTTCCCGCACAGTCCACCGAGGACGGTCGGCAGCGCGGCCTCCATGCCGGCGATCGCCACGACGGCGTCGGCGGCGGCGATCCGGTCGCGTTCGGCCAGCAAGCGGTGCAGCCCGGCCACGCCGACGTCGACCACGAGGTCCGGCTCCGCGCCGAAGACCGCCACCGTCGTGGCGCACTCCCGCGCGACGGGCAGGTCCGAGGTCCCCGCGCACACCACGGCCACCTTGCCGCGCGGCGGGGGCGGCGCGCCGAGCGTCACCGTCCGGCCGGCGTCGTCGATGTCCGCGCCCGGCAGGCGATCGCGGCACAGAGCGCGGGCTTCGTCGCCGACCCGCGTGGCGAGCACCGCGCGGCCGGGATGGGCTTCGTGCAGCCGCGCGAGCGCGGCCGCGATCTGCTCCGGGGTCTTCCCCGCGCCGAACACCACTTCCGGATCCCCGGTCCGGGCGGCCCGGTCGAGATCCAATCGCGCGAAACCCAGATCGGCGGTCGCCGCCGTAACCCCAGTCGATACCACGTTCGACACGTTAGCCTCGTCGCGCGTTGTATGTAAACTGTCCGGAGGGGGCCGTCTTACGAATACGGCAATGGGTTGACTGGGTGGACCCGCCGCGATCGACTTACCGCACGCAACACGCCTCGAGTGGGGGACAAGTGCTGTTCTTTTGCCGGAACCGACTCATCGTGACGTCGCCACCAGCGGGGACGCCGTAATGGCGGCCGGAATCGAAGATCGGCTGCTGGACCGGGTCCGCGAGCTCGGCGGGGTCGCCGTCGCCTTCTCCGGCGGCGTCGACTCGGCGGTCGTGCTGGCCGCGGCCGTGCGGGTGCTGCCCGCCGGCCGGGTGCTGGCGGCGATCGCCGACTCGCCCGGCCTCGCGCGGGCCGAACTCGCCGCCGCGCGGGAGATCGCGGCCGGCCTCGGCGCCGAGCTCGCCGAAGTCCCGACCGGTGAACTCGCCGTTCCCGGCTACCGGGACAACGCCGGGGACCGCTGCTACTTCTGCAAACGGACGGTGCTGGACGCGATCGGCGCGCTCGCGGCACGGCGCGGGTTCGCGCACGTGGCCACCGGCACGCACGCCGACGACCACCGCGCCCTGCACCGGCCCGGCCTGCGCGCGGCCCGCGAACTGCGCGTCGTCGAGCCGCTGGCCGCGGCCGGGCTGGGCAAAGCCGAGGTCAGGGCGCTGGCGGCCGCGTGGGGGCTGCCCGTGGCGGACAAGCCGTCGACACCTTGCCTCGCCTCACGTATCTCCGTGGGCGTCCCCGTCTCTTTAGGGAGGTTGGGACTGGTGGAACGCGCCGAGATCGCGGTGGGCGCGCGGCTGGCCGAGGCGGGGATCCGCCCGCGAGACCTGCGCGTGCGCTTGCTCGGCCGGGGATTCCGGGTGGAGGTGGATGGCCCTGCGCACGTGGCTGTCGCAGCTCGGCCGGGGCTCGCCGCGGCCGTCGTCGGCGAGCTCGCCGGCCTCGGCCTGACCGGTCCGGGCGAGGTCGGCGCCTACCGGGCTCCCGCACTCGCACCGCCGCCGGGCAATTCGCCCGCGCGGTGATTTGTGCCGTCGCCGAACGGGTCGTGAAAAAAGCACACATCGAACCGCCGCTATCACGTCGGACATATTCGTCGGCCGGTTGCGACGATTCGTGTACGGACCGAGTCGATCATTCCCGGCGATGTCGTGCCGAAAACACCGTGTCGGTTGTTACGTCTTGCCGAGCGCATTTCTCGGCTATATTTCCCGGGTTCGGCGGCGACGGCAGCGAGCGGTGGCCGCCCGCGTACGGTGGGGGAGGATCGCATGTACTTCGAGTTGCTCGGCACCCTGCGGGTCCAGCGTGACGGGGAGCGGGTGGACCTCGGCGGCCTGCGCCAGCAGCGGCTGCTGGCGATGCTGCTGTTGAGCGTGAACAAGGTGGTCGGCGCCGACCGGCTGCTGGAGGCCATGTGGGACGGCGAGCCGCCGGTGACCGCGCGAAGACAGCTGCACAACGCGGTCGCCGCGCTGAGACGCAGCTTCGGGGCGGCCAAGCACCTCGTCGTCAAGGACGGTCCCGGCTACCGGATCACCGTCGACCCCCAGGACGTGGACGCGCACCGGTTCACCACGCTGGTCGCGTCGGCCTCGGCGGCGGCCGCGGCCGGGCGCGCCACCGCGGCCGTCGAGCACCTGGAGGCCGCGCTCGGCCTGTGGAACGGTCCGGCGCTGTCCGGGTTGAACAGCCCGGTGTTCGAGATCGTCGCCGCGCGGTTCGAGGAGAACCGCCTGTCCGCCACCGAACGGCTCATCGGGCTGCGCCTGGACGGCGGCGAGGCGTCGGCGCTCGTCCCGCAGCTCGGCGAGCTCGTCTCGCGGCACCCGCTGCGCGAGGAGACCCGCAAGCTGCTGATGCTGGCCCTGCACCGGTGCGGCCGCACGGCCGACGCGCTCAACGCGTACGAACAGGGCCGGCGGATGCTGCGGGACGAACTGGGGGTCGACCCCGGAGCGAGCATCCGCGAGCTGTACGAACGGATCCTGCGCGACGACCTGCCGAAGCGGCGGCCGGCCGAGCCCGCGGCGGGCCGCTCCTTCCTGCCGTACGACACCGCGCACTTCACCGGCCGCGCCGAGGAGCTGCGCTTCCTGGCCGGCAGCCGGCCCGCCGGGACCGCCTTGAGCATCCTGGCCATCGACGGGATGGCCGGCTCCGGCAAGACGACGCTCGCGGTGCGGCTCGCCCACCAGCTCGCGCACCGGTACCCCGAGGGCCACCTCTACATCGACCTGCACGGGCACACGGCGGGCCAGGAGCCGCTCGAACCGGACGCGGCGCTGGAGCGGCTGCTGCTGGACTTCGGGCTCCCGCCGTCCCGGATCCCCCGCGACGCCCGGCAGCGCGCGGCCCGCTGGCGCGCGGAGGTCGCCGAGCGGCGCGTTCTGGTGGTGCTGGACAACGCCTTCGACGCCCGGCAGGTCCGGCCGCTGCTGCCCGGCACGGGCAAGGCGCAGGTGATCATCACGAGCCGCCGCCGGCTGGCCGGCCTCGACGGGGTGACCTCCCGCTCGCTGGACGTGTTCCCGGCACCGGACGCGGCGGCGCTGTTCACCCGGATCGCGGGACCGGACCGGACCGCGGACCGGCCGGACGCCGTCGCCGAGGTCGTGGCGCTGTGCGGGAACCTGCCGCTGGCGGTCACGATCGCGGCGTGCCGCTTCCACAACCGGCCCGCGTGGTCCCTGGAGGACCTGGTGTTCCGCTTGCGCGACCGGGTGCGGCGGCTGGCCGAGCTGAGCCTGGAGGACCGGAGCGTGGAGTCGCGGTTCGAGGTCTCCTACGAGCGGCTGACCGCGGCGCAGCGCCGGCTCTTCCGGGCCCTGGGCGCGTTCGCCGGCGAGGAGTTCGACGCGGCCGACGCGGCACGGCTGGTGAACCAGCCGGGGCCGGAGGTCGAACGGGTGCTGGAGGAGCTGTTCGACGCCCACGTGCTGCGGCAGCGGACGGCGGGCCGGTACCACTTCCACGCCCTGGTCCGCGAGCACGCGCGCGAGAAGGCCGAAGAACACGAGACGCTGCTGACGACGTTCGGCCGGCCGCTGCCCTCGGCCGTCGAGCTGGAGTGCAGCCTCGGCTGACCGGCGGCCGCCGCTGTCCTTGCGTGACGCCTCCGGTACGCACCGCAAACCCTTGCCGGGCAATGCATCCGCGCCGATGCAGGGCCGATGCACCGGCAAGGCCGCGCCGATGGCCCGGCCCGGCATCCTCGGTACTAGGAGACAAAAACCGTGGTCCCGCAGCAGAAAGTGATGCCATGGAGTTCACGCACAAGACCGTCCTGAGCCCCGAGCTGCGCGCCCGGGTGCTCGCCGATCCGACCATCGGCGGGGGAAACCTGCTGCCCGCCATGCTGGAGCTCAACCCCTTCCCGGACGAGCCCTTCCTCCACTCGCTCACGCCGATCCCCTACACCGACGGCGAAACGAAGACCTGGTTCAGCCTCCGCGACCTCGACCACCTCGTGCAGAGCTGGTCGGTGTGGTACCTCGAGCGCGGGGTGCGGCCGCACGACCGGGTCGCGGTCTTCCCGCCGGACTCCATCCAGTACTTCCTGCACCTCTCCGCGCTCGCGCGGATCGGCGCCATCTCCATGCTGATCAACAGCAACGCCAAGCGCGACAGCGCCGTCGCCCTGATCGAGCGCAGCGGCGCCACCGGCCTCTACACCGACTCCGAACGGCTCGCCCGGATCGCCCCGGACCTCGACCGGCTGAACCTGAAGTGGGTGCACACCGAGCAGGTCGGCCCGCCGTCGGCGGTCCTGCCCGAAGCCGACCGGTTCCGCCACCACCCCGACGACCCCGTCGGCCTCATGCACTCCTCCGGCACGACCGGCCTGCCGAAGCCCGTCATCCACACCCACAAGACCCTTTTGGACGGTCCGAAGTGGCGTGCGGTGAACTACCAGGAGGAGCCCGACGCGCTCATCCTCAACGCGCTTCCCCAGTCGCACCAGGGTTGTGTGTCGTTCAACGCCTACGCCGTGCTGGGCGGCCAGCCGATGGTCGTCCACCGGGACGTCACCGGCGCCGAACTCGCCGACGCCGTCGAGAAGCACCAGCCGACCATGGTGATGGCCTTCGGGCACGCCTACCCGGAGCTCGCGGCGATCGAGACGGCGCCGCGCGCGCTGGACTCGGTGAACATCTGGGTGTCCATGGCGGACGCCATCCACGAGCGGCACCTGAAGAACATCCTCGGCCGCCGGTCGCCGGAGCGCCCGCCCGCCGCGTTCCTGGACCGGCTCGGCACCACCGAGCTGGGCTGGGGCGTGCTCATGCAGCCGCGCACCCTCGCGACCGAGCGCAACGACCGCTGCGTCGGCAAGTCGGTCGGGTTCGCCGAGGTCGCCATCGTGCGGGAGAACGGCACGCTCGCCGAGCCCTACGAATACGGTTTCCTCGGCGCGAAACCGCCGTCGATGACCGTGGGGTACTGGGGCAACCAGGACACCTACTACCGCAGCAAGCTGGCCGGCTACTGGCTGACCGGCGACATCGCCTACCGCGACGAAGAGGGCAACTTCTACCAGGTCGACCGCGCGGTCGACGTCGTGCCCACCGCCGACGGCCCCGGTTACTCGGTGCTCATGGAGGAACTCATCCTCAACGAGGTCGCCGGCGTCGAGGACTGCACCGTCGTGGCCGGCGGCTACGGCGGGGAGAAGGTGGCCGTGGCCGTCGTGACCGGCCGGGACGTCGACGCCGAGAAGGTGCTGTTCGCGGCCAACGAAGCCCTGCGCGCCAACGGGAAACCCGAACTGTCGGTCGTCGAGGTCGCCACCGGCGACGACGACTTCCCGCTCGGGGTGACCGGGAAGTCGCTCAAGCGCTTCCTCCGCGACAAGTACAAGGACCTCGCCGTCCACGTCCGGGACCGCCGGGGCAAAAACCTCGCGACGAGCGACGCGCTCGCGTGACCATCGGAGAAGAGACGATCGCCGTGACCCACCAAGACCAACTGCTCGTGTTCGACGAGACCGTGACCCGCGCCCGGGTCGACGGCTGGCTGCGGTACCTCGAGTCCGCCGGCACGCCGACGCAGGTCTACCGCCTCGGCGCCAGCCACGTCCTCCCGGTGTCCGGAGTGGACAACCCCGAGCTGCTCGCCGCGGCGGCGGACTTGCCGTCGCCGACCCGGCGTGTGCCGCGGGGCGGCGAGGCGTGGCTGGGCCGCCGGGAGCTGCGCCCGGCCGGGACCGAGGTCGCCCTCGGCCCCGCGACGATCGGAGACGGCTCGGTCGCGGTGATCGCCGGGCCGTGCGCGGTCGAGACGCCGGAGCAGATGCTGGCGACGGCGCGGGTCGTCGCCGAGCACGGTGCCGTCGCCCTGCGCGGCGGCGTCTTCAAGCCGCGGACGTCGCCGCATTCGTTCCAGGGCCTCGGGTTCTCCGGGCTCGAGCTGCTCGTCGAGGCGCGGAAGCGGACCGGCCTGCCGTTCGTCACCGAGGTCGTCGACGCGGAGCACGTCAAGCGGCTGGCCGAAGTGGTGGACGGCTTCCAGATCGGCGCGCGGAACATGCAGAACTTCGCGCTGCTGAGCGCGGTGGGCCAGAGCGGCCTGCCGGTGGTGCTCAAGCGCGGGTTCGGCTGCACCGTCGAGGAGACCCTTTCCGCCGGGGAGTACCTGCTGCTGGAGGGCAACGACCAGGTGGTGCTGTGCGAGCGCGGCATCCGCACGTTCGAGCCGTCGGCGCGGTTCACCCTCGACCTGACCGCGGTGGCGCTGTGGAAGCAGCGCACGCACCTGCCGGTGATCGTCGACCCGAGCCATTCGGGCGGCCGGCCGGAACTGGTGGAGCCGCTCTCGCTCGCCGCCATCGCGGCCGGCGCGGACGCACTGCTGATCGACGTGCACGTCCAGCCGGAGCAGGCGCTGTGCGACGCCAAACAGGCGTTGCGGCCGGAGCAGTTCGCCGGGCTGATGACCCGGCTGGCCGGCGCCGCGGCCGGCCTGGGCCGCACCTTGCACCAACGCTGACCAAGACCTCGTGGGTGAGAAGCAGTGTGCTCTCACCCACGACCTGTACGGGAGTGGGAGATCGTGTTCGGGGAGACGTCGGAGATCGCCGTGGCCGGGCTCGGCCCGCGCGGGCTGTCGGTCGCGGAACGGCTGAGCGCCAACGCACGCGCGCTCGTGCCGCGGGGCCACCGGCTCGTCGTGCACCTGATCGACCCGCGGCTGGCCGACGGCGGCCAGGTGTGGCGCAGCACGCAGGACCGCCTGCTGCTGATGAACACCGTCGCGTCGCAGGTGACGATGTTCGTCGACGACACCGTCGACTGCGCGGGCCCGGTCGTGCGCGGTCCGAGCCTGTACGAGTGGGCGCGCTCGATCGCCCTGCTCGGCAGCCCGGACGTGCCGGACGCCGTCCGCGCCGAAGCCGAGCGGCTGGGCCCGGACGACTACCCGTCCCGGGCGTTCTACGGCAGCTACCTGCGGTGGACGCGGCGGCGGATCACCCGGACCGCGCCGCCGTCGCTCGAGTTCGTGGCGCACCAGGCGCGGGCGGTCGACGTCCGGGACACCGGAACCGGGCAGGACGTCGTGCTCGACGACGGCACGACCATCGGCGGGCTGGCCGCGGTCGTGCTCGCGCTGGGGCACCAGCCGCACGAGCTCAGCCCGGCCGAAGCGGACCTGAGCCGGTACGCCGCCCGGCACGGCCTGCGCTACCTCGCGCCGGGCAACCCGGCCGACGCGTCGCTCGACGACGTCCCGGCGGGGGAGCCGGTGCTGCTGCGCGGGATGGGCTTGAAATTCTTCGACCACCTGGCCCTGCTCACGCTCGGCCGCGGCGGCGAGTTCGTCCGCGAGCCGGGCGGCGCGCTCGAGTACGTGCCGTCCGGCCGGGAGCCGCGGCTGGTCGCCGGGTCGCGGCGCGGGGTTCCGTACCAGGCCCGTGCCCGCAACGAGAAGGGCGCGTCCGGGCGGCACGAACCGCGGTTCCTCACCACCTCGGTGATCGAGCGGCTGCGGGCCGGCGCCGACTTCCGGCGGGACGTCTGGCCGCTGATCGACCAGGAGGTCCGCACGGTCTTCTACGCGGCGCTGGTGCGGGAGCGGGGGTGCGCGTGCGACGTCGAGGAGTTCACCGAAGCGTTCGCGGCGGCCGGGCCGGCGGAGGTGCCCGCGGATCCACTGGCGGTGCGGGAAACCGAGGCCCAGCGGATCGTGCTGGCCAAGTTCGGGCTCGAGGAGAGCTGGGACTGGGGAGGCGTCGCGACGCCGTACTCGGCCGCCGACCTGGCCTCGACGGCGACGTTCCGCACGTGGCTCCGGTCCTTTGTGGACACCGATCTGGCCGAGGCGGGCAAGGGCAACGTGACCGGCCCGCTCAAGGCGGCCACGGACGTCCTGCGCGACCTGCGCAACGAGATCCGGCTGGTCGTCGACCACGGCGGCATCTCCGGCGCGTCCTACCGCGACGACCTGCGGCGCTGGTACATGCCGCTCAACGCGTACCTGTCGATCGGGCCGCCCGCCGAACGCGTCGAGCAGTTCGGCGCGCTGCTCGACGCGGGCGTGCTCGAGGTGCTCGGCCCGGACCTGCGGATCGAGGCCGCGGGCGGCCGGTTCGTCGCGCGGTCGGCCGCGTGCCCCGACGTCACGGTCCACGCGAAGACGCTGATCGAGGCGCGCCTGCCGGACACCGACCTGCGGCGCACGACGGACCCGCTGCTGCGCGCGTTGCTGGCGCGCGGCGAGTGCCGCCCGTACCGCATCGGGGAGTTCGAGACGGGCGGCCTCGCGGTGACGCGCCGTCCGTACCACGTGCTGGACACGGGCGGGCGGCCCCACCCGCGCCGCTTCGCGTTCGGCGTGCCGACGGAAGCGGTGCACTGGGTGACGGCGGCGGGCATCCGGCCCGGCGTCAACTCGGTGATCCTCGGCGACGCGGACGCCATCGCGCGCTCGTGCCTGCGGATCGCCGCCGAACGGGACGACCTGGGGAGGACCGCGTGAGCGAGCTGCTCGCCCCGGCGTGGGCCGGGACCGGCGCCGGCGAACTCGTCGACGACCACGCTCTGCTGGCCGCGATGATCGACACCGAAGCCGCCCTGGCCGAGGCACAAGCCGAGCTGGGCGCGATCCCCGAGACCGCCGCCAAGGCCATCCGTGCGGTCGCCGTCGCCGACCTCGACCCCCAGGCCATCGCCGCGGGGGTGCGCGAGACGGCGAACCCGGTGGTCGCGTTCGTCACCGGCCTCACCGCGGCCGTCGACCCGGCCGCCGCCGAGTACGTCCACCGCGGCAGCACCAGCCAGGACATCCTCGACACCGCCCTGATGCTGCTGTGCGCGAGCACCCTCGACCGCGTCGAGCGTGATCTGCGAACCACCGCCGCGGGCCTGGCGGACCACGTCCGGACCCACCGGGACACACCGATGGCCGGGCGCACCCTGACCCAGCACGCCGTGCCGGTCACGTTCGGGCTCAAGGCGGCGACCTGGCTGCACCTCGTCCTCGACGCCGTCGAGCGGGTGCGCCGGGCGCGCGCGGACCTGCCGGTCTCGCTCGGTGGTGCGGCCGGGACCCTCGCCGCGTACGAAGAGTACGGTCCCGGCTCGCTGGAACTGCCCGACCGGGTGGCGCGCAGGCTCGGGCTCGCCCCGCAGGTCCTGCCCTGGCACGGGATCCGCACGCCGATCGCCGACGTCGCTTCGGCGCTGCTGGTCACCACGGGCGCGCTCGGCAAGATCGCCGCCGACGTCCTCGTGCTGGCGCGCACCGAGATCGGCGAGGTATCCGAGGAACGCGCGCCCGGCCGCGGCGCCTCCTCGGCGATGCCGCAGAAGCACAACCCGGTGTTCGCGACGCTCGTGGCGACCGCCGCCCGGCAGCTGCCGCCGCTCGCCACCGTGCTGTTCGGCTCGATGGCCGCCGAGGACGAACGCTCCTCCGGTGGCTGGCACGCCGAGTGGCAGCCGCTGCGGGAGGCCCTGCGGATCGCCGCCGGTGCCGCCGCGAACGGCGTCCGGCTGGCCGCGACGCTGCGGGTGCACCCCGGGGCGATGGCGACGAACCTGCGGCTGACCCGGGGCGCGATCGTCTCCGAACGCGTCAACGCCGTCCTGGCCCCGAAGCTGGGCAAAGCCGCGGCCAAGCGCCTGCTGACCGAAGCCACCGCCGAGGCCGAGCGGACCGGTGCGGACCTGGCCGGCCTGCTCGACGTTCCCCCCGGCCTGCTGGACCCGGCGGGCTACACCGGACTGGCCGGCCCGCTGGCCGACCGGGCCCTGGCCCGCTTCGAACGCGAGGAGCGACGATGACGACCCTGGACTTCGCCCACGAGCGGACCGACCCGATGCCCGCCGGGCAGCGCGAAGAACTCCTGCGCATGCCGGGCTTCGGATCGCTCTACTCCGACCACATGGTCACCGCCCGGTGGACCGCCGGCCGCGGCTGGCACGACGCCCGCAGCCGGCCGCTCACCGCGTTCTCGCTGCACCCGGCCACCATGGCGTTCCACTATGGACAGACGATCTTCGAGGGACTGAAGGCGTTCTGGCGGCCGGACGGCGCGCACGCCCTCTTCCGGCCGCGCGACCACGCCGCCCGGTTCGCGCGCTCGGCCCGCCGGATGGCCATGCCCGAGCTGCCGGAGGCCGACTTCCTCGCGGCCGTGGAGGCGCTGCTGCGCCTGGACGGCGACTGGGTGCCGCGCACCCGCGGGCACAGCTTCTACCTGCGGCCCTTCATGATCGCCAGCGAGACCCACCTGTCGAACCGGCCCGCCGAGGAGTACCTGTTCGCGGTCATCGGCAGTCCCGCCCGGCCCGCCACGGCGGAACCGGCCCCGATCCGGCTGTGGGCGTCGCCCGAGTACGTCCGCGCGGCCGACGGCGGTACCGGCACGATCAAGTGCGGCGGCAACTACGGCGGGTCGTACGTCGCGCAGCGCGAGGCAGCGGCGCACGGCTGCCACCAGGTGGTCTGGCTGGACGCGCGCGAGCGCCGGTACGTCGAAGAAGTGGGCGGCTCCAACCTGTTCTTCGTCGAGGGCGACCGGCTCGTGACGCCGCCGCTGAGCGGGACGCTGCTGGCCGGCGTCACGCGGGATTCGATCCTGCGGCTGGCCGCGCGGCTCGGGCTGGCGGTCACCGAAGCGCCGGTGACCCTCGACGACTGGCAGCGCGGCTGCCGGGACGGGCGCATCACCGAGACGTTCGCCTGCGGGACGGCCCGCGCGCTGGCCCCGGTCGGGCACGCGGTCACGCCGGACGGCGAGTGGGCCGTCGGGGACGGCACCACCGGCCCGGTCACCCGCCGCCTGCTCAACACGCTGCTGGACATCCAGTACGGCGAGACCCCCGACGAGTTCGGCTGGCTGCACACCCCGGAGAGGACCCCGTGAAGATCGACTTCTACTTCGACCCCGCCTGCCCGTTCGCCTGGATCACCTCGCGGTGGATCCTCGAGGTCGAACGCCACCGCGAAGTCACCCTGCGGTTCCGGGTGATGAGCCTCGGCGTGCTCAACGAAGACCGCGAGATCGAGCCGTGGTACCGCGAGTTCTGCGACCGTTCGTGGGGCCCGGTCCGGGTTTGCGTCGCCGCCGCGCAGCAGCACGGCGAGGACGTCCTGCGCGATCTCTACACCGCGCTCGGCACCCGGATCCACAACGGACGGAACAAGGACTTCCCCGCCGTCGTCGCGCAGGCGCTGGCCGAGGCCGGCCTGCCGGCCGGGCTCATCGACGCGATGGAGAGCACCGAGTACGACGAAGCCCTGCGCAAGAGCCACGAAGAGGCGCTGGCCCCGGTCGGCGCGGACCTCGGCACACCGGCGATCCACGTCGACGGCACCGGCTTCTTCGGGCCCGTGCTCAACGCGATCCCCCGCGGGCAGGACGCCGTCGACCTCTTCGACGGCGTGGTCGCGCTCGCGCGCAACCCGCACTTCTTCGAGCTGAAGCGCGCCCGCACGCCGGGCCTGAGTTACGAGTGAGGGAACGGACATGAGACGCATCGGGTTCGTCGAGTCGAACCGGTCCGGGTCCGGGTTCGACGCCCTGCGGGCGGCGCGCGGGCTGGGCCTGCACGTCACCTTCTTCAGCCGCGGGCTGGACCGCTACCACGCGACGCCGGGCGGCACCGAGGTGCTCGAAACGTGCGTCGACGAGTTCGTGTCCTGCCCGACCCACGAGCTGGAACCGCTGCTGGAGGCGGTCAAGGCCGTCGACGCCGCCAAGCCCCTCGACGCGCTGCTGTCGGTGGCCGAGTACGAGGTGATCCAGGCCGCCGAAGCGGCCCGCCAGCTCGGCCTCCCCGGTCCCGACCCGGCTGCCGTCCGGATCGCCCGTGACAAGGCCGCGCAACGACGTCGCTGGGCCGGACGCGGCGTGCCCGTCCCGGAATTCCGCGTCGTCACGACGGCCGGGCAGGCGGTGCGGGCGGCCGAGGAGATCGGGTTGCCGTGCGTGGTGAAGGCGGTCGACGAGACCAGCGGCGCCCACGTCGTCCGCTGCGGCACGCTCGACGAGGTCACCGGGACGTTCACCGCGATCCGCTCCGAGACGACCAACCGCCGCGGCCAGGCCCGCTCGCCCGAGGTGCTCGTCGAGGAGTGCCTCGTCGGGTTCGAGGTCAGCGTCGAGGTGCTGGCCGAGGCGGGCGCGGTCCGGGTGCTCGGCGTCACCGACAAGATCCTCGGCGGCCGCAACCGGTTCGTCGAGCTGGGGCACAGCTTCCCGACGGCGTTGCCCGGCGACGTCCGGCGCGAGCTGGAGGCGGCCGCGGTGGCCGCCACCGAAGCCGTCGGCTTCGACCTCGGCATCGCGCACGTCGAGCTCAAGTACACCGGCGACGGCCCGAAGCTGATCGAGATCAACCCGCGGCCGGCGGGCGACCGGATCACCGAGCTGATGGACGCCAGTTTCGGCTGGTGCACGATGGAGCTGCTGATCCGCCAGTACCTCGGGGAGTCCGCCGGCGACGTCGTGACCGAGCCGGCGCGCGGCGCGGCCATCCGCTACCTCACCGCCGATCCCGGGGTCGTGACCGCCGTGACCGGCCTGGACATCGCGGCCGCGGTGCCCGGGGTCCGCGAAGCCGGGGTGTCGGTCGGCCCCGGCGGGCGGGTCGACCCGTTGCGGGTGAACGAAGACCGCGTCGGCCACGTCCTCGCCACAGCCGCGGACGCCTACCTGGCGGGCCGGATCGCCGAGGCCGCCGCGCAGCAGATCGTCGTCGAGACCCGCGCCGATGCGCCGCCGATGGCCCGCTGATGGCCGCGTCGGTGAGGCTGGACCCAGGACGGGAGGAAGAGAAGACATGCCGGACCTCGTGATGGTGATGCCCTACAAGGCATACCTCGGCAAGGCGCGGGCGGAGGGCTTCCGGATCACGGCGATCTGGGACCCGGCCGAAGCCACGCGGCTGTTCGGCGCGGACGCGCCCGCCTACCTCAAGGAGGTCGAGAGCCTCGCCGAAAGCCTGTGGCTGGTCGACTTCACCGACCGCGCCGCCTACGCCGAGGCGATCCGCGCGGCCGTCCGGGACACCGGCGCCCGCCGGGTCTGGCACGTCGGCTCCGAGGAGAGCATGCAGCTCGCCTATGAGGTGGCCGACGAACTGGGCGTGGCGGTCAACTCGCCGCGTTCGGTGTTCCTGCTCAACGACAAGCTCGCGATGCGGACCTTGTTGCGCGACAAGGGCATCTCGACCGTCCGGTTCGCCGTCGCGGACCGCTGGCAGGACGTCGAGCCGCTGCTGGCCGGGTTCACGCTGCCGGTCGTGGTGAAGCCCGCCGCGCTGTCGGCCAGCCGCGGGACGCGGCTGCTCACCGACCCGGCCGAGCTGCCCGCCTGGGGCGACGAACTGGCCGCGCTGGCCTATTCCGGGCCGCTGCTGGTCGAGGAATACCTGCGCGGGCCCGAGTTCAGCGTCGAGACGATGACCGTGCGCGGCGAACACCACGTCATCGGCGTGACGCGCAAGCTGCTCGGCCCGCTGCCGCACTTCGTCGAGCGGGGCCACCTCTTCGGCGAGCCGGAGACGGCGGAGACGCGGGAGGTCGCCGCGCTCGCGGTCGAGCTGCTCGACGCCGTCGGCTACCAGTGCGGCCCGGCGCACACGGAGGTCATCCTGACCGGAGCCGGGCCGCGGATCGTGGAGTCGCAGGCCCGGCTGGGCGGGGACAAGATCCCGGACATCATCCGGCACGCGCGCGGCTTCGACGTCAAGCGGGCGATGTTCGCCGCGCTCGCCGGGCGGACGTCGCTGCCGGAGCCGGGCGGCTCGGTCGGGCACATCGCCTACTTCTCCTTCCCCACGGGAGTTCTGCGGTCGGTCACCGGTCTCGAGCGAGCCCGCGCACTGGACTATGTGGACATCCTGAGCTTCCCGTTCGCCCCCGGGGACGTCCTGCCGGAGACCGTCAGCTCCAAGACCCGGCACGGTTTCGTGATCCTCACCGGTTCCGAAGCCGCGGAACAAGCCCGAGCCCGCGCGGACCACGTCCGCTCCCTGATCGAGGTCGAGGTCCGATGAGGAGCTTCTTCGCCCTGCACCGCAACGTCCGGGTCCGGATCGGCCTCGCGTTCGTGCACAAGCTGATCGACGCGATGATCCTGACGTTCATCGCGATCTACCTCGCGGCGCACGTCGGCGTCGCGGTCGCCGGCGCGCTGATCCTGGTGTTCGCCGCGTTCGCGGTGATCGGCATGCTGGTGGGCGGCCACCTGTCCGAACGCTGGGGACGGCGCCCGGTGCTCGTCGTCGGCGACCTGATCGGCACCGGCTTCCTCGCGGTGATGGCGGTCGCCTACTACTCGGAGTGGGGCGCGCTCGCCGTCTACTTCGCCTACGCCATCGTGAAGTTCGGGACGAACCTCGCGCTGCCCGCCAACGACGCGACGATCATCGACGTCACGCCGCCGGACGAGCGCAAGTTCGTCTACACGGTCAACTACTGGGTCATCAACCTCGCCCTCGGCACCGGCGCGCTGCTCGGCGCGTTCCTGTACAGCAGCCATTTCGGCGCGGTGATCCTCGGCGGCGCGATCGGGATGGCGTTCGCCCTCACGATCACCGTCACGATGGTGGCGGAGACGAAACCGGAGATTCCCCGGCCGCCGACGAAACTGACCGGGCTCGCCCAGTTCGCGCAGGGCTACAAGGTCGTGCTCGCCGACTCGACGTTCCGCCGGCTCATCATCGCCGCCACGCTGATCCTGACCCTGGAAGGCCAGCTGAGCACCGCGATCGGCATCCGGCTGTCGACGGACTTCCCCACGCAGCCGGTGTTCCCGTTCGGCGTGGTGACCGGCGTGGAGATGCTCGGCGTGCTCAAGGCGGTCAACACGGTCCTCGTCGTCGCGTTCGCGTTGGTGGTCAACACGCTGCTGAAGCGGATGCCGGACCGGGCGCGGCTCTACGCGGGTATCACGCTGTACGCGGGCGGGTTCGCGGTGCTGGCCGTCACCGATGACGCGTGGCTGCTGCTCGTCGCCGTCGTCGTGCTGACCGTCGGGGAACTGATGAACCTGCCGGTGCAGCAGGCCCTGCTGGCCGAGCTGGCCCCGGACGACGGCCGGCCGCGCTACCTGGCCGCGTACTACCTGCACATCCGGTTCGGCCAGATCGTCAACTCGATCCTGATCAGCCTGAGCGCGGTGGTGAGCACGGCCGGGATGGCCGGGATCTACCTGGCCTTCGGCGTCGTGGTCATCCTGCAGTACCGGGCGATCCTGGCCCGGCGCGAGGCCCGCGTCGCGGTCTCCGCCTGAATCCACCTGGGAAGGTAACCATGTCGGCACGGTCCGAGCGGATCACCAAGGCCTACCTCGCCGGGTGCGAGGAGGCGGACAGCCCGCTGCGCCACGCGCGGGAGAGCCTCGAGCTGTCGGAGACCAAGCGCCTTTCGTGGCCCCGGTTGCTGCCGCGGCCGATCGTGGTCGACGAGGCGGAGTACCGCGCGTTCGGCCGCGACCTCGTCACGGTCTACGAGCTCGTCGGCAGCCTGCCGCGGCGGCTGTTCGACGGCGACTTCGACCGGTTCCGCCGGTCGCTCGGCATCGACGACCGGCACGCGGCGCTGATGACCCGGCTGCTCGGCGAGGAACCGCCGCCGCTGTACGGCCGCGCCGACGTCTACTACGACGGCTCGGCGTTCAAGCTGCTCGAATACAACATCGGCAGCGCACTGGGCGGCCTGGACATGGTCGGCACGCTGCCCAAGGCGTACCTGCGGGTCCCGGCCGTCGCGGAGTTCGCCGCCGAGCACGGCCTCGGGTTCCTCGACATGGGCTCCGACCTCGCCGAGGCGCTGCGCAACGCGGGCAAGACGATCGGGGCCGGCGAGCCGGTGGTGGCGATCGTCGAAGGCCCCGGCGGCATGACGACGTACGGCCACCAGCGGCGCGCGATCGCCGAGCTGCTGGCGGAAAACGACGTCGTCTGTCGGGTGGGGGAGATCGGCGACCTGGAGTTCCGCTCCGGGAAGCCGTACCTCGACGGCGCGGGCGTCGACGTCATCCTGCGTTACTACGGCCTCGAGGAGATGCTGGAGCACCCGGACTGCGATGAGCTTCTGGAACCGGTGTTCCGCGCCCACGAGAACGGCCAGGTCGTGGTCTGGACCCCGACGAACGTGTTCAGCAACAAGGGAACCCTCGCGATGCTGTCGGAGTTCGTGGACACCTTCGAGCCCGGCGAGCGGGCCGCGATCGAGCGCGTGCTGCCGTGGTGCCGGATGCTCGGGCGCCCCGGCGCGGGTCCCGACGCCGGGCGCATCGAGGAGTGCCTCGAGCGCCAGGACCAGCTGGTGTTCAAGCCGACCGGCCTCTACGGCGGCCAAGGCGTCGTCATCGGCCCGGAAGTCGACGCGGCCACCTGGCGGGAAACCCTCGAAGCCGGTTCGCGGACCGGCTCCCTCGTCCAGGAGATCGTGCGGCCCAACCTGGAGACGGTGATCGACCCGGACACCGGCGAACGCACCGAGTGGTACGCGCTGTGGGCGGCGTTCATGACTCCGGCCGGCCTGTCCGGTGGCGGCGTGCGGGCGATCCCGCCCGGCGGCACCACCGTCATCACGATGATCAACAACCCCGACGTCCGCAACACCTGCCTCTTCACCTGCTGAGCAAGGAGAACCCCGGTGCCCCGACTCGTCGACCTCACCCACGGCTTCTACGACGGAATGCCGTCCTACCCCGCCGACTGGTTCCCGAAGTTCGTCAGCGAACGCTCGATGACGCCGGAGACCGACCCGTACGGCACCAAGCGCACCTTCTCGTACCTGCACGTGTTCCCGCACAACGGGACGCACATGGAGTACAAGCTGCACTTCTACCCGGGCACCGAAGGCATCGACGAGGTGCCGCTCGCCACGCTGATCGGCCGCGCCTGCGTCGCCGACCTGTCGTACAAGGGCGAGCTGGACGAGGTGACCGGCGAAGACCTGGAGAAGGTGCTGCGGCCGGTGTGGCGGCCCGGCGACCGGCTGCTCGTCCGCACCGACTGGCTGCGGCACAACTGGGGACGGTCCGACTACTGGGACCGCCCGCCCTACCTGACGCCGTCGGCCGCGCAGTGGGCCATCGACAACCGCGCGTGCCTGGTCGGCTTCGACTGCCTCACCGAACGGCCCGGCGACGCGGAGTCGCCGGTGCACCACGCGCTGCTGGCGGCCGGGATCCCGCTGCTGGAGTACGTCACCAACATGCACGAGCTGACCCGGCAGGTGGTGCAGCTGATCGCGCTGCCGACCAAGGTCGCCGGCGCCGAAGCCGCGCCCGCGCGCGTGATCGCCGTGGAGGACACCGATGTCTGAGGCTGTCGCCCTCTCGGCCGTCGGTGGTGACGCCGACGTGCCGGACGGCCTGGCCCGCCTGCTCGACCTGCTCGGCGACCCGCTGGCCGCGCTGCCGCCCGGCGCGGAGGTGCTGATCAAGCCGAACCTCTTCCAGACCGCGCCCGGGTTCCACGTGCGGCCGGCGCTGCTGGCCGCGATCGCCCGCGCCGTCGCCGAACACGGGGCACGGCCGGTGATCGCCGAGCGCACGCACGCGATCTACGAGATCCTGCGCGACCACGAGGCCGCGAAGTACGCCCGCGTCGTCAGCTTCGACGACCTGCCGCTGCGCATCACCGGCATCCCCGGGGCGACGTCCCTGCGGGTGCCGATCGCCGTCCCCGAGCTCATCCTGGACTGCGACTACTTCATCGGCGTCCCGCAGCTGCGCACGCACGCGAGCGTCGTCTACTCGAACGCGATGAAGAACCTGGTCGGGCTGCTTCCCGGGTACACCACCCGGATCGTGCACATGGCGGGCGTCGACGAGTCCACTGTGGACCTCAATGTCCTGCGGCCGCAGGACCTGGTCGTCTGCGACGGGACCACGGTGATCGAGGGCAACTACCCGATGGACGGGCAGGCCCGCGAGGTCGGTTTCCTGGCCGCGAGCCGCAACGCCGTCGCACTCGACGTCGCCGTCGGGACCCTGGCCGGGTTCGACCCGGACAGCGTCGCGTACCTGCGGGACGCGCACGCGCGGGGGATGGGACCCCTCGCCCTCGACGAAATCGAGCTGCTCGGGACACCGCTGGAGGAGCTGGCGTTCGACATGGTGAAGGCACCGGTCGAGATCGTCGTGCCGCGCGAGGGCATCCACGTCCACGCCGACAACGCCTGCCCGGCGTGCAGCCGGTTCGTCGCCGGGGCGATGCGGGCGCTGGCCGGGGAACTGTGCGAGTGGGACGGCGAGATGACGATCATCTCCGGGCCCCAGGTCGAGGTGCCGCCGTTGCGGGGCGAAGTGATCCTCGTCGGCAACTGCCTGTACGAGAGCAGGGACCTGGGTATCTTCGTCGAAGGCTGCCCGCCGCGGGCGATCCAGCTCGCCGCGTTCCGCTACGCCATGGGCAAGCCCGTCGGCGACCACGAGCGGACGCAGTTCCGGGTGCCGGCGGTCGCGCGATGATCACGTCCGCGCTGTCCCCGGGGGCCCGGCTGCACCGCTGCGTCGTGCCGCTGTCGTCCACAGTGGACCCGGTGGCGGCCGCCGCGGCGCTGCGCCCGGCCGGGCGCGTCATGCTCACCGCCGGGCCGGGTGGCCGGGACGCGGTGCTGGCCGCGGGCGAGCTCGCCGTCCTCTCACACCCCGGCGGTGCCGGGCCCGCCCCGCTCACCGCGGCGGTGGACCTGCTGGCCGGGCTGGAGCTGCCGCCGGACACGACCGACGCCGAGGCGGCCTGGTACGGGTTCCTCGCCTACGACGCGGCGCGCGACTTCGAGCGGCTGCCCAGCCGGCACCCGGCGGCCGGGCGGCCGGTGTACGAGTTCTTCCTGCCCGAGGTACTGGTCACCGAGGGCCGGGTGATCGGCCGGGGCCCGACCCCCGCGGCGGCCCGGAAGGCGGCCGAGCAGGTCGCCCGGACGCTCGACCGGCTCGTCGTCGCTCCACTCGGGACGGTCGCGGTGGGGGCCGGGACGTTCGGCTTCGGGTACGACGAGTACGTCCACGCTCTGCGCCGCGCCCAGCAGCACATCCTCGACGGCGACGTCTTCCAGCTCGTGCTGTCCAACCCCTGGACGGCACCGGCCACTGTGGACGGTCTGGCCGTCTACCGGAGGCTGACGGAGATCAACCCGTCGCCGTACCACTTCTGGTACGGCGGCCCGGAGTTCGAGGCCGTGGGGGCGTCACCGGAACCGTGCCTGACGCTGCGCGGTGGCCGGGCGCTGATCCGCCCGCTGGCCGGCACCCGGCCGCGGGGCCGCGACGGCCGCGCCGACCGGCTCGCCGAGGACGACCTGCGCTCGTCGGTGAAGGAGCTGGCCGAGCACCGGATGCTGGTCGACCTGGCCCGCAACGACCTGGGCCGGGTGTGCCGCCCCGGCACGGTCTCGGTGGAGCGGCTGCTGGCCGTCGAGCGGTATTCGCACGTCATGCACCTGACGTCCGACGTGTGGGGCGAGCCGGCCCGGGAGCGCGGCACGGCCGAGCTGATCCGGGCGACGTTCCCGGCGGGCACGATGACCGGCACGCCGAAGGTGCGCGCGATGGAGATCATCGATTCGCTGGAACCGGCGCGGCGCTGGCTGTACTCGGGCGCGGTCGGCTCGTTCGGGGTGTCCCATGTGGACCTGTACCTGACGATCCGCAGCATGGTCTGGTGCGACGGCGAAATCCGGCTGCAGGCGGGCGGCGGCATCGTCCACGACTCCGACCCGGCCGAGGAGTACGCGGAGTGCCTGGCGAAGCTCGGCTCCGGGGCCCGCGCTCTCGGCGTGACGGTGAAAGGGGCGGCCGCGTGATCTGCGTGCTCGACAACTACGACTCGTTCGTCTACAACCTCGTGCAGTACCTGGGCGATCTGGGTGCGTCGTGCCAGGTCTACCGCAACGACGAGGTGTCGGTGGCGGACGTGGCCGCGCTCGACCCGGAGCTGGTGCTGATCTCCCCGGGCCCGGGCGCCCCGGCGGACGCGGGCATCTCGGTCGAGCTGGTCCGCGCGCTGGCCGGGCGCGTGCCGATCCTCGGGGTGTGCCTGGGCCACCAGGCGATCGGCGCGGCGTTCGGCGCCCGGGTGGTCCACGCGGCGGAGCCGATGCACGGCAAGTGCTCCCCGCTGGCCCACGACGGCCGGGGCGTGTTCGCCGGGCTGCCGAACCCGTTGACGGTGGCCCGGTACCACTCGCTGGTGCTGGACCCGGCATCGCTGCCGGCGGACCTGGTCGTGACGGCGTGGTCGTCGACGGGGGAGGTGATGGGGGTGCGGCACCGCGAGCTGCCGGTCGAGGGGGTGCAGTTCCACCCGGAGTCGCTGTTCACCGAGGGCGGGATGTCGATGGTGGCGAACGCGATGCGCCCGCGCACCCTCGTCCGCGGTTAGACGAGTTCCGCCGAGACGACCGACGGCAGCTCCCGCAACCGCTCCAGCAGCGGCTCGGTCTCCTCGGCGGCCAGCAGAACCGCGCAGACCATGCTGCTCTCGCGGACGCCGTCCTTGATGTCGACGGACAGTTCGTGGACCAGGTGGCCGCCCAGAGCGGTGACCAGCGCCGGGATTTCCTCGGCGCCGCCGACGAAGTACGTGGCGATGCGGCGGCGCAGCAGCATCGCCGAGCGGGCGGCGGGAATGGCGAACGACGTGGACATGGCTGATCTCCCGGAACGAAAGAAGGGAACGAGATCGGGGCCAGGTCCCGGAAGAGCGATCGACGACGCTGCGCGCCGGCGACCTGGGTTCAGCCGGCGCGCCGGGTTACGAGTCGCGAGGACGTCATCGGGCGCTGCACGGCGTCAGGCTAACACGCGAGCCGCTCACGGACGCAACACCCGGTCGAGGAGGCTGGTCACCGTGTCACGGTAGCGGTGCGGGTCGAGGTCGGGCTCCCACGAGCGTTGCAGCAGGAAGCCCTGGATGAGCGCGAGCAGGACCCGGGCGAACATGTCCGGCTCGACGCCGTCCGGCAGCCCCATCCCGGCCAGTGCGCGGCCTACGTCGTCGAGCGGGGCGAGCCCCTCGGTGACGATCCGCCGGAGCCGCTCGTCGTGCTGGGCGCGGGCCCAGACGTGGACCGTGACGCGCCGGCGTCGTGCCTCCTCGGGGTCGGCCACCCAGTCGAAGTAGGCGTCCAGGAACCGCTTCAGCGCCTCCGGCCCGCCGTCCGCGATCGCCGCGGCGACGAGGTCGCGCTCGTGCTCGTGGCGGTCGGCGGCGACCGCCTCGATGATCGCCTCCTTGCCGTCGAAGTAGCGGTAGATCGCACCCGCGCTCATCCCCGACGCGGCCACGATGTCCTGCATGGACGCACCGTCCGGGCCGGCCTGCTCGAAGCACGTCATCGCCGCGTCGAGGATCCGCTTCCGCTGGGCCGCGCGGCGCTCGTCACTGATGCGGGGCATCGGCCCGCCTCGCCGCGATCGCGATCCGGTACAGCCGCGAGCCGCCGCCCGCTTCCCTGGCCGAGACGTCTTTTCGCAGGTCGAAGCCGTGCTCGGCCAGGAAGGCCCCGGTCGAGGCCGGCAGCAGGCCGAAGGTCCACGGCTCCCCGGACCGCGCGACGGCCCGCACCCACCGGCGCGCCTCGGGGAAGGGGCTGGGCTCGTGCAGGGCGCGGACGTCGACGTAGGTGAAGACGAGGTCGCCGCCGAGCCCGTGCACGGCGGCCAGGGTCGTGCCGACGGCCTCGGCGGTGAGGTAGTTGGTGACGCCCTCCCAGACGAACACGCTCGGTTTCCCCGGGTCGAAGCCGCTTTCGACGAGCCGGGCCGCGAGGTCGTCGCGTTCGAAGTCGACCGGCACGTACTCCGGGCCCGCGCCCAGGACGGCCCGCTTCCGGGCCTGGGTGGCGGGGTGGTCGACCTCGAAGACGGCCCGGCCGGCGAGCGCGGGCAGCCGGTGGGCGCGCGTGTCGTAGCCGGCGCCGAGCAGGACGCACTGGGTTTCGCCGGTCACGGCCGCGGTGAGGGCGTCGTCGATGACCTTGGTCCGGGTGATGCCGGACGCGCGTGGTCCCGGCCCGGCGACCGCGTCGTAGAGGCCGAAGGCGAGGTGCCGGACGCCGGGGAGCCGCGCCGCCTCGGCGAGGACGCGCAGCGACGGGCGCAGGAAGGCGGTCGCGTACGGGTCGTCGAACAGGCGCCGCCCGGGTGGGCGGTGGGATTCGAACGCCCGCTGCAGGGCCATCGTCTCCGCGGTGAAGCTGGCTCGGGACTCCATGGCGAATGATTGTTCGCTTTGGCGGGCGGGTCGCGCAACCCCCGGCGTCAGCCGGCCCGGATGACGCCCAGGCCCAGCGGGGTGACCTCGTGGATCTGCGACTTCCCCGACCGGGCGCTGGTGATCAGCCCGGCGGCCCGCAGCACCGACGCGTGCTGGCTGGCCGTCGCCAGGGACACCCCCGTCGTCGCGGCCAGCTCGCTCGTGTTGCACCGGGCGGTCGCCACCGCCACCAGCACCCGCGCCCGCGTCTGGCCGAGCAGCGCGACCAGGGAGGCGCCGGGCTCGGCGTCGCTGTCGAAGCGCGGGTGGCCGATCGAGTAGACCAGCACCGGCGGCAGATCCGGGTCCTTGTACGTCGTCGGCATGCCGTGCGCGAAGAACGTCGGGATCAGGCGGAGGCCGCGGCCGTCGAGGTGCAGCTCCTGCTCGATCGGGAAGCGCACCCGCAGCACCGGCGGCGTCCACGTGACGTCCGGGTGCAACGTCGAGAGCAGCAGCTGCGGCCCGCCGCGGTCCAGGTTCGCCTGCAGCCGGCGGCGGTCGCGGGCGACGACGTGGCGGACCGTCGCCCAGTCCGGGGCCAGGCAGCGGCGGTAGTAGTCGTGCAGGGCGGTGCCGAGCCGGTGCAGTTCGCCGGTGTCGCCGCCGGCCAGCCGGCGCAGCCACGGCGTGACACGCGTGCCCTGCGCCGCCAGCTCCGCGACGTCCCCGGCCAGTGCCTTCGCCGGGGTCTCGAGCACCGCCGAGACGCCGTCACCGATCGTGGCGTGCCCGGCCGGGGTGAGGAAGTCCGGGCAGTACCCGTACGGCGGGACGGCGGACATCAGCAGCCGGCCGGACTCGGGAACGGCGGTGCGCGACCCCTTGCGCCACCGGCCGAAGAACGGCTCGCCCTCGGGTCGGCGGATCCGGTAACTGCTCATCAGCAGCTCCCACATCGGATCGGCGTCCTCGGCGATGGTCACCTTCGCCAGGTCCGCGTCCGTGAAGTGGATCTTCAGCATGCACCGCACCGCCCTTTCCCGGCCGAGGATAGCCGTGGTGACGCGGAGTGATGTTTCACCCAGGCGTGAAAGGTCCGCACGGCTGTTGACGCTGCTCACGAGCCGCTGGCACCGTCGTGCTCACCTCCCGCCGGATTCACGGCGAGTGGCGCGGGCCGGCTGGGGGTCGGCCCGGCCCGGGACCGTCCGAAGCGGACGGAAATTCACGCACTCCGCGAAGGTGAAAAGCGGCGTCGCCGACCATTACCCTGCGTAGCTGATGCGTACGGGGGAAACGGCCGCCGTTCCTTGACAGCACCGCGGCCCGCGGAGTTATGTCTCCGGTCAGAATTCCGGGGGAAAAAATCCAGGAAATCGTTCTCGGGCCACCGGTACGAATCGAGCCACGCCACCGATGAAAGAAGATGAACCGCTGCGCCGACGGTCCGCCGCGTCGTGGAATCCCGGCACCTGGCGGCTGCGCACCAAGATCTCCGTCGTGTTGCTGCTGCCCGTCCTGGTCGCGCTGCTGCTGGCGGGCGGGCGCGTGCAGGGCGAGCTCGCCCAGGCCGGCGCGCTCAGCGCCGTGCGCGACCAAATGCCTGTCGTGCAAGGGATCGCCGAGCTCACCGGCCTCGTCGACGACGAACTGATCCACGGCGGCGCGGCCGCGCAGACCGCCGCGGTCGACGCCAAAACCGCCACGATCCGCCACGACGCCGCATTCTCGCAGCTGGGCCCGGAGCTTTCCCGCGCACTGGAAGATCAATTGGGAAAATTGGCCGGTGTGCGCCTGCAGGAAGGTTCCCCCGGTGAGAAAGCCGCCGCCTACCACGACTTCGTCGTCGGTTTGGGCGAGGTGATCCCCGGTATCGTCGCCCAGGCCGGGAATGTCGATCTCGACGCGCCTGCCGATATCACGAAAGCATTGACGCAGCTGAGGGCGTCCCTCGCCGGCCAAGAGGTGCCGGACGGAAGATCCGCGGACTCGCTCGCCGCCGCCGTCGCCGAAGAGGCGGTGCTCACCGGGCAGATCCGCCGCGCGCTGCCGTCCGGTGCGGTGGCGGCGCGGTTCGCCGCCGCGACCATCCCCGGCGCCGGCGGGCCCGCGGCCAAGCGCGCGGCGCTCGGGACCATCCTGGACGACCAGGTGAAGACGCTTTCCGACGCCGTCGGCGCGCGGACCAACCTCACCCGGTCCGACGCGCTGCGCGACGCCGCGCTCGTGATCGCGTCGCTGCTCGGCGCCCTCGCCATCGCGCTCGCCGTGGCCCGCTCGGTGGTCGCCCCGATCCGGCGGCTGCACGCGGCCGCGGTCGACACCGCGCGCCGCCGGCTGCCCGCCACCATCGAGCGGATCCGGGAGGGCGAGGACGTCGACTGGCAGTCGACCGAGCGGCTGCCCGTCGACTCCGACGAGGAGGTCGGCCAGCTGGCCCGCGCCTTCGACGACATGCACCGGCAGGCGGTGCGGCTGGCCGTCGGCGAGCAGGCCGAGATGCGGATCCAGGTCAGCGAGATGTTCATGACGCTGTCGCGGCGCAGCCAGTCGCTGGTGGAGCTGCAGCTGTCGGTGATCGAGGACCTCGAAGCCGACGAGCAGGACCCGCAGCGGCTGGCCGAGCTCTTCCGGATCGACCACATCGCCACCCGCCTGCGGCGCAACGGCGAGAACCTGCAGGTCCTCGCGGGCGGGCGGCCGGTGCGCCGCGAGGTCGGGCCGGTCGCGACGGTCGAGCTGCTGCGCGCGGCGACGTCGGAGGTCAAGGACTACCAGCGCGTCACGCTCGGCAACGCGCCCCGCGGGTCGGTGCAGGCCGAGGCCGCGGCCGACGTCGTGCACATCCTCGCCGAGCTGCTGGAGAACGCGATCCGCTCGTCCCCGCCGGACGAGCAGGTCGTGCTCACCGCCGACCGCGGCTTCGACGGCGGGGTGCTGATCGAGGTCGTCGACACCGGGCTCGGCATGACCCGCGAGGACCTCGAAGCGGCGAACGCCCGGCTCGCCGCCGGCGCGTCGGTGAGCCCGGAGACCACCCGCCGGATGGGCCTGTTCGTGGTGAGCAGGCTCGCCGCTTCGCACGGGATCACCGTGCGGCTGCGGCCCACGACCACGCGGACCGCGAGCGCCGGCATCACCGCCAGCGTGCACGTACCCGGGGCGCTGATCCTGGTCGACCTGCCGCCGCGGCCCGGGCTGCCCGCGGCGCCGCCCGCCGTCGACGGCGTCCGCCGCGAGCCGGAACCCCGGTGGCCCGCCGAGGAACCGCCGGCCGTCGCGGAGCCCGCGCCGATGCCGACGCCGATCTTCGACCAGATGCTTTCGCACTGGTTCGCCGACCCGCCGGCGAAACCGGCGCGCCCCGGCGGGTGGGCGACCCCCGCCGACGACGTCCGGCAGGCCGCGGAGGCCGCGGTCGGCACGCTGGACGGCCTCGAGTTCACCGAGTCCGGCCTGCCGACCCGGCAGCCCGGCGCGCAGCTCGCGCCCGGTTCGGTCACCCCGCGCAGGCCGCAGCAGACCGACTCGTCGTTCCGGGACCCGGCCGCGGTGCGGAGCAACCTGTCCCGGCACTACAGCGGCATGCGCGCGGCCCGCCACCGGGTCGCGACCGACCCGAAGGGCCCGGGATCGGCATGAGCACCCGGCAGGAAGGAGCGGAAGTGGCCGAGGGGTCCCGGAACTGGCTGGTGTCGGCGTTCACGCAGGAGGTGCCCGGTGTCGCGCACGCCGCGCTCGTCTCGGCGGACGGCCTGCTGGTGGCGGCGAACGATGCGATGCCGCGCGACCGGGCGGACCAGCTCTCCGCGATCGCGTCCGGTCTCGCCAGCCTCGCGCTGGGCACCGCGGACCTGTTCACCGCCGGCCGGGTCGTGCAGTCGGTCATCGAGATGGAGCAGGGTTTCCTGCTGCTGATGAACGTCGGCGACGGCTCGAACCTGGTGGTGCTGGCCAACCCGGGCTGCGACATCGGCCTGGTCGGCTACGAGATGACGCTGCTGGTCGACCGGGTCGGGAAGATGGTCGAGACGCCCGCGCGACCCACGGCCGCACCCGGGGCGAGCCGGTGACCGAAGGCCGGCGACGCGAAGGCGGGCGGCACGCGGCGTCGCTGGCCCGCCCCTACGCGTGGACCGCCGGGCGCACCCGGCCGACGGTCGACCTGGCGGTGGAAGCCCTCGTCGAGACGACGGCCGAGGGGCGGACGGCGCCCTTCAGCCCGACCAACCCGCTGGCCGCGGTGACGCAGCTGTGCCTGCACCAGCGCTCGGTGGCGGAGGTCGCGTTGCACCTGGGCGTGCCGCTGGGCGTGGCCCGGGTGCTCATCGGCGACCTCCTGGTCGCCGGCCACGTGTCGATCCGCGACACGCTCACCGCGGACGCCTCCTTCGACGAACGCAACGACCTGCTCGAAAGGGTCCTCAGTGGACTACGTGCACTCTGACAAGCGGATCACCTCGGCCAAGATCGTCGTGGCCGGCGGGTTCGGGGCCGGCAAGACGACGTTCGTCGGCGCCGTCTCCGAGATCGACCCGCTGCGCACCGAAGCCGTGATGACGGCCGCCGCCATCGGGATCGACCGGACCGAAGCGGTGCCGGGGAAGTTCGCCACGACGGTGGCGATGGACTTCGGCAGGCTCACCCTGGCCGACGACCTGATCCTCTACGTGTTCGGCACGCCGGGCCAGCACCGGTTCTGGTTCATGTGGGACGACCTCGTCTGCGGCGCGGTGGCGGCGATCGTCCTGGTCGACACGCGCCGGCTGGCGGACAGCTTCGCCTCGATCGACTTCTTCGAGTCGCGCGGGCTGCCGTTCCTGGTCGCCGTCAACCAGTTCCAGGACACCCGGCAGCACCCGCCGGAGCAGGTGCGCGAAGCGCTGAAGATCCCGGCGGAGGTCCAGGTCATCACCTGCGACGCGCGTTCGCCTGAGTCGACGAAGCAGACCCTCATCGCCGCGGCCGAGTACGCACTGGTCGCGTTGCACGCGCCGCGCCAGCGGCAAGCCTGAGTAGGAGCCGGAAAATGCACATGGACCACGACGACTTCGCGATGGGCCAATGGCTCGTCGTGCTGGCCTACCTGACCTCGGTGGTCGGCTGCGCGCTCGGGCTCGCGTGCACGCTGCAGGCGCGTACGACGGACAACGCGCGCACCCGGCTGACCTGGCTCGGGCTCGCCGCGCTGTCGATCGGCGGCGTCGGCATCTGGGTCATGCACTTCATCGCGATGCTCGGGTTTTCGACGCCGGGGCAGCCGGTGCGCTACGACATCCCGCGCACGGCGCTGTCCGCGGTCCTGTCGGTGGCGGCGGTGTTCTGCGGCCTGCTGGTGTTCGGCGTCCGCAACCGGTTCGCGTGGCGGCGGCTGCTGCTCGGCGGCCTGCTGACCGGGCTCGCCGTGGCCGTCATGCACTACACGGGGATGTGGGCGGTCGAGGTCAAGGGCACGATCGGCTACGACCCGACGCTGGTGACGCTGTCGGTGGTGATCGCCGTGGTGGCGGCGACCGCGGCGCTGTGGTTCACGGTCGGGCTGGACAAGCTCCTGCCGCGCCTGGCGGCGGGCCTGGTGATGGCGGCGGCGGTGACGGGCATGCACTACACGGGCATGGCGGCGGTCCGCCTGCACCTCGACCCGGCGGCCCCGGACCCGTCGGGCGCGGAGGTGTTCTCGTTCCTGTTCCCGGTGTTCGTGCTGGCGGCGCTGGCGATGGCGGTGCCGATCTGCGCGGTGCTGATGGCGTCGTCCAGTTCGGACGCGCCCCGCCACACGTCCGTCGTGCCCTAAGTGGACACCGGGAACCGGTCGGCGCCGAAGTGGACGAGGATCGCCTTGGCCGTCGCGCAGATCTCTTCGCCCGCGCGGAGGGTGCCGGTGGCGTGCAGCTTCCGCCCGTCCCGGCGCTCGAGCCGCCCTTCGGCGCTGAGCGGCACCGCGTACGGCGTGCCCCGGTGGTAGTCGACCGTCAGCGACGCCGTCATCCCGGGGAAGCCGGCCGCGGCGGTGGCGCGGCCCAGCACGTGGTCCAGGACCGCCGCCACCCAGCCGCCGTGGACCCGGCCGGGTGGTCCTTCGTGCGCCGCGCCGAGGAGGACTTCCGCGCGGACCTCCCCGGGGCCCACGTGGGTCCACGACAACGGGGGTGCCAGCGGGTTCCCCGGCCCTTCCAGCGGGTTGTTGACGCTCAGGTGACCGCCGCCTTCGAGCGCGGCCAGCAGCAGCGGCGGTGCGCCGCCGGTCGCCCGCAGCGCGGCGGTGACGGCTTCGACGCGGCTCGCGGCGGCGGCCAGGTCGGCGTCGTCGCCCGCGCACACCGAAGCTTCGATCAGCTCGCGGATCCGGGACCCCAGCAGCGCGCGCCCGGGCGGCACGCCGTCGACGATCGGGAAGGTCATCGCGCCCCCAGGAACTAGAACGTGTTCCAGGTTACCAGGTCGGGCGCGCGGTGACCCCGCCGTCGACGACGAGGTCGTGGCCGGTGACCCAGGAAGCCAGCGGCGAGGCCAGGAAGACGCAGGCGTTGCCGACGTCTTCGGGGGTGCCGAGCCGGCCCAGCGGCGCGGCGCGCCGCCACCGTTCGACACCCTCGGGCCAGTCCCGCTCGAGCCCGGTGCGCGCGATGAGCCCGGGCGACACGGTGTTGACGCGGATCCCGCGCGGGCCGTACTCCAGCGCGGCGCCCCGGGCGTGCATGACGAGCGCGGCCTTGGCCGCGCTGTAGTGGACGTGCCCGGGCGCGGGCTGCCGGGCTTCGATCGACGCGACGTGGGTGACGCTGCCGCCGTCGCGCAGGAGCGTCGCGGCGGCCTGGGTGCAGGAGAACGCGCTGGTCAGCGTCGTGTCGAGCATCGCGCGCCACTGGTGCGCGGTCAGGTCCGCGAGGGGTTCGACGGGCTGGGCGCCGGCGTTGTTGACGAGGGCGTCGAGCCGGCCGCCCCACTCCGCGACGGCGGCCAGCAGTGCGTGGCAGGCGTCGTCGTCGGTCAGTTCGGCGGTGAAGGCGCGGGCCCGGCCACCCGCGGCCTCGATCGCGGCGACCAGGTCGTCGGCCGCGCCGGGGCGGCGGTGGTGCACGGCCACGGCGCTGCCGGCTTCGGCGAACCTCGCGGCGACGCCCCGGCCGATCGTGCCGGACGCGCCGGTGACGCAGGTGACGGTCCCGGAGAGGTCGGGCAGGTGGCTCGGCACCCGCGGATCGTAGCTCCCGGGCGAAAATCTTCAGGCGGATTTGCCGCCGTTCCCCGGTATCGTGCCCGCATGCTGCCGCCGGTGCCCGCCGCCCTCGCCCCAGCCGCACCGGGTTCCGCGCCCTGGTGGGGCGTTCCCGTCATCGCCGGGGGCTTCCTGCTCGCGGGCGCGGTGATCGCGTTCGTCGCGACCGCGCTGAGCGATCGGCGGCGGCTGAACCGCGAAGACCGGCGCCAGTGGGACCGCGACCTCCGCGACGCCTACCTGGAGATCACCCGGTACTTCGGGCGGATCACCGCGTTCCGGTACCAGGTGCTCACCGAAGAGGACGACCGCCGGTCGAGGTACCAGGCCGGCGCCGAGGCGCTCGCGGGACTGCGGGAGCAGGTCGCGATGCTGGAGGTGATCGGGACACCGGCGGTGATCGCCAAGGCACACGAGCTGGAAGACCGCGGCGCCGCGGTCGTTTCCCTGTGGCACGAGCTGATCAACCCCGGGAAACCCGAGTACCGGGCCTTGACCGCGGCCCGCAACGAGCTGCTCGACGCCGTGAAGGACAGCGTCCGGGGCGCCCGCGGCTCGTAGCCCCGGCGGCCGGGCAGGCCGTACCTTGTGGGACATGGCCGATACCCAGCGTTCGAAGTTCTCCGAACTCCTGCAGGCGCAGATCCGGCACGAGTTCACCGCCGCGCAGCAGTACGTCGCCCTCGCCGTCTGGTTCGACGCCCGCGATCTGCCGAGGCTGGCGAAACGCTTCTACCGGCAGTCGATCGAGGAGCGCAACCACGCGCTCGCCATGGTCCAGTACCTGCTCGACCGCAGCCAGCCGGTGGCGATCCCGGGCAGCGGCGACGTCCGGAACGACTTCTCGAGCGTCCACGAGGCCATCGAGCTGGCCCTGGACCAGGAGCGCGCGGTGACCGCCGACATCGAGGCCATGGCGAAGGCCGCGCGGGCGGAGGAGGACTACCTCGGCGAGCAGTTCGTGGCCTGGTTCCTCAAGGAGCAGGTCGAAGAGGTGGCCCAGATGTCCACACTGCTCACGGTCGTCGAGCGCGCCGCGGACAACCTCTTCGAGGTCGAAAACCACCTCTACCGCGAGGCCGCGACGGGGGTCGAGGACGCGCCGGACATGCCGCCGGTCGCGGGCGGCAAGCTCTGAGGCGCTACAGGAACGTGGTCAGCCAGGTCGCCAGCCAGAACGTCTGGCTCAGCACGACGGCGAGCAGGCCGAGCCGGACCAGCTTCCGCTGCCGTTTCCCCAGGCCGGCGGCGATCAGGACGAGCCCGAGCAGCGTCGCGGCCAGGCCGGCCAGGACGGCGGCGCCCAGCAGGACGCTGAGCAGCGCCTCCTGACCGGAGGTGGAGTCCTGCTGCTGGAGCCCGAAGACGACGTCGCCCAGCGCCGAGGACACGGCGGTGACCGTGCCGAGGGTGACCGCCACCGCGGCGGTGCGCGTGAGACCGCGGCCGGGCGGGCGTCCGGCCGCGGTCTCACGCGGTGGTGCCGGGGAAGGCGGTGCCGGCGAACGCGGCGCCGGGGGACGCGCGGGCGCGGCCGGCCGCGACGCCCGCCACTGGGCGACCGCGACCCAGGTGCCGACGACCGCGGCGACGGCGCTGGCGAGCGCGGCGAGCAGCGAGAGCGTCTCGTACACGGTGTCCAGTATCGGCGTGATCGCGGCAAACGTTCGATCTTCGAGTTTCGTGCCGGATGACCGTTCTCACCGGAAACCGGAGCGCGGGTGCGGAGCCGCTCACGAGGCCGTGATGCCGGGTTCACCGCGTCGCAGCGGGCGGCGATTCGACTGGGGCCGGTGATCGTCCGATCGCCGCAACCGAGACCGCCAGGAGGAGCACCGTGCCCGTCCCGATTTCCGAAGCCCTCAGTGTCCAGGCGGAAGCCGCGCGGAGCAAGAGCGCCGAACTGCGGCGGCCGGGCCGGTACCTGCTGAGCTCTGCGCTGGCGGGCGCGTACATCGGGATCGCCGTGGTGGTGCTGCTCGCCGTGACCGGGCCGTTGAACGCGGCGCAGTCGCCGTGGACGAAGCTCGTGCAAGGGCTGGTGTTCGGGATCGCGCTGACGCTCGTGGTGTTCGCCGGCGGCGAGCTGTCGACCGGCAACATGATGACGATGGTGCAGGGCGCGTTCGCGCGCCGCACCGGGGTGGGCCGGGGGATCGCGGTGATCGCCGGGTCGTTCGCGGGCAACCTGGCCGGCTCGGCCGGGTTCGCGTGGCTGGTGCACGAAAGCGGGATCCTGCAGGCGGGCGCGACTCCGGGCCACGCCGCCCCGGCCGCCGCGCTGCTCGCCGCGACGGTCAAGGCGAAGACGGCGGAATCGGCAGCGATGCTCTTCTTCCGCGGCGTGCTCTGCAACCTGCTGGTCTGCCTCGGGGTCTGGATGGCGGCCCGCACGAAGTCGGACGGCGCGAAGCTGGTGCTGCTCTTCTGGTGCCTGCTCGCGTTCATCGGTTCGGGGTTCGAGCACGTGGTGGCCAACATGACGATGTTCTCCCTCGGCCTGTTCGAAGGCGTGCCGGGAGCGACGTTCGGCGCGTTCGCGGTCAACCTGGTGCTGGTCGGCTTGGGCAACCTCGTGGGCGGCGGCCTGATCGTCGGCGCGGGCTACGGCTTCCTGGGCCGCGGCGGACCGGCTCCGGCGGCCGAGCCTCGACCCCGCCGGCGGTCGGCACAGGCGCGGCCGCCGGCCGAGGTGCTCGCGCGGTAGGCAGCCCGGCGGAAGCGGCACACCCCCAACGCGTGCCGCTTCCGCCGTTCTCAGCGGCAGAACGAGACTTCCGGGTAGGCCGGCGTGTCGAGCGCCGGCCGCGCCTCGCCCCGCAAGTGCCGGTCGAAGAACGCGTTCACGTACGTCCGCGTGATCTCCTGCGCCCGCTCGGCGCTCGTCGTGCCCAGGTCGGCGCCGAGCTGTTCCCCGATCAGGCCCACGTCGGTGAAGGACGCGTGCTGCGTGCCCGCCACCTCGAGCCAGCGCCGCCACCCCGTCAGCTGCGCCCAGTCCCGTTCCCAGTCCACGTTCCCCGGCGCGCACGCCGGAACCTGCTCGTGGTTGACGAACAGGAACGGCCGGGCCAGCCCGGGTGCGGTGAGCGGGACGTGCGTCGACCCGTCGATGTCGATCCCGGCCCGGATCCGGGCGTCGGCGACCATCGCGGGGATCGCGCTCGCGCCGCCCACGGAGTGCCCGGCCATGCCGATCCGCGCCGCGTCGACGAGCGGGCCCCACTGCTTCGAGCGGGTCAGGGAATCGAGCACGAACGACACGTCCGCGGCCCGGCCCAGTTCCAGTTTCGTCCAGAACGCGTCGTCGTGCGGCACCTCGCAGGACGCGCACCCGGCGAAGTGCCCGTCGGGGAAGCTCGTGCCGGTGTTCTCGTAGGTGTGGCCGACGAGCGCGACGGCGTATCCGTGGCTCGCCAGGTCCTCGGCCAGCGCGGTGAGCGTGGCGCGGGGCTTGGTGTAGCCGGGTGAAAGCACCACCAGCGGCAGGTGGTGCCCGGCCGGCCGGGCCCCGGCCACCGAGTTGGTCACCACCCCGGTGAGCAGGTCCGGCGGCACGGCCAGGCCGCTGTCCCGCAGCAGCGCCGCGGATTCGGCCGAGGTGAGGTACCGCGTCTTCGGCCCGTGCGCGGACGCCGCCGGGTAGAAGAGCGAGACCATCAGTTCCCGGTAGGGCACCGACGGCACCCAGGGGTCCGGGCGCGAGACGTCCTTCAGGTACACCGGCGTGCTGCCGACCGGGCGGTGCCCGGTCGGCGCGGGCAGGGAGAGCGTCATGGCGGAATCGACCTCCGTGGAGTGCGGCGGGGCCACGGGTGAACTCAAGGCCAGCGCGGTGACCGCCGTCAAGATCGTGGTCTTCATCCGATGAACGTCACTTCCGGGTAGGCGGGCGACGGCGCGGTCAGCAGCGGCTGGGGCCGGCACCGCAGGTGCAGGTCGAAGAAAGCGCTTACGTAGGTGCGGGTGATCGCCAGCGCGCGGTCCGCGTCGATCGACGCGCCGAGGTCGACGCCGAGCTGCTCGGCCAGCACGCCGAG
This sequence comes from Amycolatopsis sp. NPDC003865, assembly GCF_053605345.1. Lineage (NCBI taxonomy): Bacteria > Bacillati > Actinomycetota > Actinomycetes > Pseudonocardiales > Pseudonocardiaceae > Amycolatopsis > Amycolatopsis sp. NPDC003865. Next base: position 370,698 of record NZ_JBSGJA010000007.1, read on the forward strand.
GTCGGTGAACGAGGCGTGCACGGTGCCGGAGACCATGAGCCAGCGCTTCCACCCCGTGAGGTGCGTCCAGTCCGTTTCCCAGTCGTCGTACGGACCCGGTTGACCCGGCACGTAGTCGTCCATGCTGCCCAGGAACAGGAACGGCCGCGACAGCCCCGAAGCCGGCAGCGGGACGTGGATGCTCCCGTCCAGGTCGGCGCCGGCCCGGATGCGCCGGTCGGCCAGCATCGCCTGCGTCGTGATCGCCCCGCCTGCGGAGTGGCCGGTCATGCCGATCCGTGCCGGGTCGATCAGGGCGCCCCACTTCTTCGAGCGCAGCAGCTCGTCGAGCACGAACGACGTGTCCTTCGACCGGACCTGCGCGAACTTCTCCCAGAACCCGGGCTGGTCGTCGACTTCGCAGGCGGCGCAGCCGGTGACGTGCCCGTCGGGGAAGGTCGTCGCGCGGTTTTCGTAGGTGTGGTCGATCGCGGCGACGGCGTACCCGCGGCTGGCGAGCTCCTCGGCCAGCGCGGTGAGCGTGGCGCGCGGCTGCGTCCAGCCCGGTGACAGCACGACCAGCGGCAGGCCGTGCCACCGCCCGGCCGGCTTCGCGTCGACGACGGCGTTCGTCCGGACGGTGCTCAGGACGTCCAGGGGCAGCCCGGGGATGTTTTCCCGGTCGAGGTTGAGCTCGGACTCCAGCGGCGTCATGTACTGCTTCGTGGTCCCGTTCGCCGAGGCGGCCGGGTAGAAGAGCGAGACCATCAGCTCCCGGTAGGGCACCGCCGGTACCCAGGGATCGGGTCGTGATCTGTCCACAACGGACAGTGAGCTGACGCCGACGGGCTCGTGGCCGGTCGGGCGGGGCAGGTGGGGCGCCGTGGCCGCCGAAGCGGCCGGCGACGCGGAGAGGGTGAGTGCCAAAGCGGTGGCTACCGCGAGGGTGCGCATGATTCCCCCAGGAATCGTCGTCAGGAAAGGTGGCGGACGCGGCGGAAGCAGAACCAGGTGAGCAGTGCGGTCATGGCGAGGTAGAGCGCGAGCTCGAGCCACTGCAGCGGCCAGAACCGCGAACCCGGCTGGTAGGTCAGGCGCTGCTGGTAGCCGTGCTGGCCGAGCTGGCCCATGCACGCTTCCATGCTCCCGCGCTCCGGCGGGCCCTGGCCCGGCCGCGGGGCGCACGTCTGGATGAAGTCCGGCAGCGGCTCGGCGACGCTGCCCGCCGGGTCGATGGTCTCGTTCGCCAGCACCCACGCGCCGGCCGGGTTCCGCACGCCGATCTCCAGGATGCCGTGGGTGTCGTCGCCGGTGATGTTCGTGATGTCCTTGCTGACGATCGGGACCGTCATCTGCGCCGGCGGGATGAGGTACGGCCGCACGAAGTTCGGCACCACGAGCAGCACGGCGGCGAGCGCGACGAGCGTGACGGCCATGGCGGCCACCGTCCGCTTCAGCAGCATCCCGACCGCGACACCGAGCGCGAGGGCGAAGGCCGCGTAGCCGATCGGGACGATGCCGCGGGCGCCGAAGACGACCGGCATGATGCGCGAGAGCATCCCGCGGTCGGTCTGCTGGGCCGCGAGCGCGTCGATCGGGCTCGCCCACCACGACACCGCCCAGCCGAGCAGGCCGGCCGCCACCATCGCCGCGAGCAGGCCGAAGCCGAGCTTGGTGGTGAGCCACCGCGTGCGCGTGACGGTCTGGTTCCAGACCAGGCTGTGCGTCCCGGTCTCCAGCTCGCGCGTGATCATCGGGACGCCCCAGAACACGCCGATCACCGCGGGCAGCAGGTACAGCACCAGGATCGTGCCGCCGAAGAGGACGTCCTGGTCGGAGAAGTCCGTGCGCCCGACCAGCTCCGGTCCGGTGATGGCGAGCGCGACGCCGATCAGGACCAGCGCGGCGAACACCGACAGCGCGGACAGGCGGAACTGGCGCCAGGTCAGCCAGGTCATTTCAAGACCTCCAGTGCGGGGCGGGCGGCGGCGGGGTTGCTCATGTACTCGAGGACGAGGTCCTCCAGCCCGATCCGCGCGACCGTCCACGCGGGATCGAGGATCGGCGCCTCGGTGCGCACGAGCACGGTGGTCTGGCGGTCGGTGTGCTTCTCGGACACGACGTACTGGTCCGCCGGCAGCGTGCCGACGTCACGGCGCGGCCCCGACAGCCGGTGGTGCGTGGCCAGCAGCTCTTCGACCTCGCCGATCACCCGGACCTGCGACGCCACCAGCACGACGAGGTGGTCGCAGACGCGTTCCAGGTCGTTGACCAGGTGCGAGGACATCACGACCGACAGCTCGTGTTCGGCGACGGCTTCCATGAGGTCCTGCAGGAACTCCCGCCGCGCCAACGGGTCCAGCGCGGCGACCGGCTCGTCGAGCAGCAGCAGTTCGGGGCGCTTGGCGATGCCGAGGGTGAGCGCCAGCTGCGCGCGCTGGCCGCCGGACAGCTTTCCCGCGTGCTGCTTCGGGTCGAGCCCCAGCCGTTCGATCCGCTTCGCGGCGAGCGCGGAGTCCCAGCGCGGGTTGAGGTGCGCGCCGAGCCGCAGGTGCTCTTCGATGGTCAGTCCCGTGTAGACGGGCGTGCTCTGGGCGACGTAGCCGACTTTCGCCAGCTGGTCCGGCCCGCTGCCGGGCACCCCGCCGCACACCTCGACGCTGCCGGTGGTCGGCTCCAGCATGCCGGCGGCGATGTTCAGCAGGGTGGACTTGCCGGCGCCGTTGGGGCCGACGAGCCCGGTGACGTGTCCGGCTTCGATTTCGAGTGTGCAGCCGGTCAGCGCCCACTTGCGCTTGTACTTCTTGCCCAGTCCCCGGGCGGTCAGGACGGTCACGCTATGTCCTCTCTGGCGGAGTCGCGAAACGTGGACATCAGCAGGGCCTCGATGCTCTCTTCGTCGAGACCGGCCTTGCGGGCCTTGCCCAGCCAGCGGCGCAGGTCCTGCCGCAGCGACCCGAGCACGGCGAAGGAGGCACCGCCGTTGAGCGTCGCGGTGACGAACGTGCCGACACCGGGCCGGGCCGAGACGAGGCCGTCGTGCTCCAGTTCGCGGTAGGCCTTGAGCACGGTGTTCGGGTTGATCGCGAGGGAGGCGACCACGTCCTTGACCTTCGGGAGCTGGTCTCCCTCGCTGAGCAGGCCCAGGCGGAGCGCGTGCCGCACCTGCTGGACCAGCTGCTGGTACGGCGAGAGACCCGACCGGGCGTCGAGGTGGAATTCGATCATCGGCAACTCCATTTATCTAGTTGCCTAGTACTATAGCTAAGCGGTGCAAGTCCGCGCCAGTGCTCAGGCGAGCGGGCGGGAACCCTGCCCGGGCTCCGCGCGAACAACCCAGAGGCGGCCGTGATCTTTTCGGCCCGGCTGCCAACCCGATCACCCCCTCGCCCGTCTGTGGGGGTGATCGTTTCCTCCGACGAAAGGGTTTTTCGTGCGTCGATTCACTGGGGGAGCCCTCGTGCGCGGCATCGTCGTCGCGCTCGGGGTCTCGATGGCCGTCGTGGCCGGTCCGGCGGTGGCGTCCGCCTCCGTCGACAGCGTTCCCACGCCGAAGCTGAGCTGGACCGGCTGCGAAGACGGCTTCCAGTGCGCCACCGCTTCGGTGCCGCTGGACTACGACCGGCCCGCCGGCGCGAAGATCGACCTCGCGCTCATCAAGCTGCCCGCCACCGATCCCGCGCACAAGATCGGCACGCTGTTCGTCAACTTCGGCGGCCCCGGCGCGTCCGGCCTGCAACGCCTGCGGGAGCGCGGGAAGTGGCCGTGGCTCTTCTCCGACGAGCTGCGCGCGCGGTTCGACCTCGTGTCATGGGATCCGCGCGGCATCGGGCACAGCACCGCCGTCCGCTGCTTCGACACCCTCGCCGAGCAGGAGGCGTTCTTCGGCTCCTTCCCGGAGATGCCGGGGGATCCCAGCGGCAACGCGGCTTTCTACGCCAAGTCCGAGGAACTCGCCGACCGCTGCTCGGCGAAGGCGGGCCCGATCCTCGAGCACGTCTCGACGGCCAACACCGCCCGGGACCTCGAACTGCTGCGCCGCGCGGTCGGCGACGCGAAGCTGACCTACCACGGCATTTCCTACGGGACCCAGCTCGGCGCCACGTACGCGAACCTGTTCCCGAACCGGATCCGGGCGATGGCGTTCGACGGCACGATGGACTTCGCGGGCAACTCCACCGGCCGCGACGGCACCGGGAAGACCGTCCCGCTCGACACCCGTCAGGACGTCGCCACCGGCATCTCGCAGACGTTCGAGCAGTTCCTGCGCCTGTGCGCGGAAGCCGGCCCGAAGTGCGCGTTCTCCCCGGGCGACCCGAAGGCGAAGTGGGCTGCCCTGACCGCCCGCGCGAAGCAGGCGCCGATCACCGTGGACGGCGAAACCTGGACGTACTCCGGGATCATCAACGCCGCGGCGGACCTGTCGGACTCGCGGGGCTGGCCGGACATCGCTTCGCTGCTGCAGCGGCTTTACGAGGCCCCTCGTACGGCGGCGGCGTTCAAGACGGGCGAGCCGTACACGTCCAACCGCACCGAGGCGTTCAACGCGATCCAGTGCAGTGACAGCGACGTCCCGACCGACCCGGCGATCTACAGCCGGTACGCGGAGTCGGAAGACCAGCGGGTGCCGTACTTCGGCCGGATCGCGGTGCTGGACATGATGAGCTGCGCGTTCTGGCAGGCGAAGGACACCGACCGCTACACCGGTCCGTGGAACCGCCCGACGTCGGCGGAGATCCTGGTACTGAACAACCGCTACGACCCGTCGACCCCGCTCCACGGCGCCCGTGACGGGGCCGCGGAACTGGCCCGCGCCCGGGTGTTCGTCACCGAGGGGTACGGCCACTCGTCGATGTACGTGCCGAGCACCTGCACCGAGCAGGTGAAGCGGGAGTACCTGATCTCCGGGACGTTCCCGGCGGCGGGCAAGACCTGCGCGATCGACGCGAGCCCGTTCGCGGGCTGAGGCCCGAGGGCGGCACTTTCACGTGAAAGTGCCGCCCCGGGGCTCACCCGGCCAGTTCGACGAGCCGCTTGGCGGCCACCAGCGCGCCGTCGGGACGGATTTCCGCGCCCACGGCCTTCGCCCGGCTTTCCGCGGCCAGCGCCGTGTCCAGTGCCGCGGACAGGGACCCGACCGTCGGCGCCGGGTCCGGGTGCGCGGCGCCGATGCCCAGCTCGGCCACCCGCGCCGCCCAGTGCGGCTGGTCCGCGATCCGCGGCACCACCAGCTGCGGCGCGCCGGCCCGCGCCGCCGTCGTGGTGGTGCCGGCACCGCCGTGGTGCACGACGGCGGCGACCCGCCGGAACAGCGCCTGCTGGTTCACCTCGCCGACGGCGAAGCAGTCGACGGCGTCGTCGATCGGGGCCAGTCCGGCCCAGCCGGCGGCCAGCACGATCCGGCGGCCCCGTGCGCGGACCGCCTCGATGGCGGTCCGCGCGATGCCCTCCGGCGCGTACGCGGCCATGCTGCCGAAGCCCACGTACACCGGCGGCTCGCCGTCGTCCAGGAACTCCTCGAGCCCGTCCGGGAGCGGCCGGTCGTCGGGCATGATCCACGCGCCCGTCTGGAAGATGTCCAGGTCGGTCTGGCCGTCCGACGGGCACAGCAGCGGGTCCGCGGCCAGCCACGGCTCATCCGTGAAGACGTAGTCGCGGAGGTTGTCCACCGGCGGCAGGCCCAGCGCTGCGCGGTGGCGCCGCACGGCCGGGCCGTACAGGGCGTCGACCCGTTCGGCGTCCTGCCGCCACAGCACCCGGTTGTCGGTCTCGTCCGGTGAGGACGGCGTGCCCGGCCGCGCCCCCGGCGGGAAGTGCCGCGACGGCAGCCCGAGCAGGTGGAAGCACGCGAACACGTACGGCAGGCCCAGGTGGTCCGCCACATCCCGCGCGCCGGCCGGCATCAGGCCGGTCGCCAGCAGGGCGTCACACCCTTCGGCCGCCGCGGTGAGCGTCTCGAACCGCGCGTCGACCAGCCGGGGCGCGAGCTTGAACGCGTCTTCGGCCGTCGGCGGCTTCGGATTGGCGACGATCGAGTGCACCGTCGGGCCCAGCGGCACCAGCGGCACCCCCGCCCGCGCCAGCAGCCGGCCGAAGTCGTCGTCCGGTGGCGCGCACACCACCGCGTCCGCGCCCAGTTCCCGCAGGGCCACCGCGAGCCCGGCCAGCGGCTCGACGTCCCCTCGCGAACCCCATGTCGTCAACAGCAACCGCATTGAGCGTTCCCCCGTTTTCCCTGGTGGTGGCCTACGGCGGGCCATTGTGGGGGATCACCCCCGCCTTGCCGCAAGCCCGGGGTTCGGCTATACCTTGAAGGGGGCGGGGAGATCTTTCCCTTCCGGGCGGGCACCGCCGGTGACGAACGCGTCGCGCGGGTGCTGCACCGAAGCCAGCGACAGGATGTCGCGCCCGAACAGCGCCGCCGTCAGCCACACGGCGAGCACGCGGACCTTGCGCTCCCAGCTCGGCACCGCCAGCACGTGGTAGCCGCGGTGCAGGAGCCACGCCGGCAGGCCGGTGAGCACCAGGCGCCGGTACTGGAAGATGCCGCGGCCGAGGCCGAGCGTCGCGATGGCACCCAGGCTGTGGTGGACGTACGGCTTCGGCGGCCGGCCGCGCAACGTCGCGATGATGTTGCGCGCCAACAGTTTTCCCTGCCGGTAGGCGTGCTGCGCGTTGGGCACCGTGCGCGCGCCGGGGACCGGCGACGCGAGGTCGGGCACCGCAGCGGCGTCGCCGGCCGCCCAGGCGCCGGTCACGCCCTCGACCCGCAGATCGGGGCGCACGACGACCAGGCCGCGAGCGTCGACCGGGAGGTCGGTGTGCTTGCCGATGACGGGGTTCGCGCCGTTGCCGGCGGTCCAGACGATCAGCTCCGAGTCGAACTCTTCGCCGGTCGAGAGCGTCACGTGCCCGCCGGTCGCCGACGTCACCAGCGTGTCGAGGTGGACGTGCGCACCCCGCCGTTCCAGCTCGCGCACGACCCAGCGCCCCGGCCGGTCGGTGACCTCGGGCAGGATCCGGCCCGACGCCTCGACGAGGTGGAACGCCAGTTCGTCGCGGCGCAGTTCCGGGTAGCGCTTGAGCAGCGCGGTGGCCAGCGACAGCAGTTCACCGCAGCCTTCGACGCCCGAGAAGCCGCCGCCCACGAAGGTGACGGTGAGCAGCTTCCGCCGTTGCGGGCCTTCGGGGAGCACGGCGGCGCGGTCGAACGCGGTGAGCAGCCGGTCCCGGATCGCGACCGCCTCTTCGACGTGCTTGAGGCCGATCGCCTCTTCGGCGACGCCGGGCACGGGCAGCTTCCGCGTGACGGCCCCGGCGGTGACGACGACGATGTCGTAGCCGAGTTCGAAGGCGTCCCCGTCGGCCGGCTGCACGGTGACGACCCGGTGCGCGTGGTCGATGGCCGTGACGGCTCCGGCGACCACGCGGGTCCGGCGCAGGTGCCGCCGCAGCGACACGGCGGCGTGCCGCGCCTCGACGGCCCCGGCGACGACTTCGGGCAGGAACGGTTGGTAGGTGAGGTAGGGCCGCGGGTCGACGAGGGTGACCTCGGCCTCGTGCTCGCGGAGCTTCTTCTCCAGCTTCCAGGCGGCGTAGAACCCGGCGTACCCACCGCCGACGATCAGGATCCGGCGCATTTCGTCCTCTTTTCTCGCTTCACCCCCTGGACGAGGTGGCGGGGCAGGACGTGACTGGCAGGATCCGCGGATGCCCTACATCACAGTGCCGCTGCACGCCTCGACGTGGGACGTCTTCGCCGAGCTCGTCGAGCGCAACAACGGTGTCTTCGGCGGCTGCTGGTGCCTCGGGTTCCACCCCGAAGGCAAGCAGCGGGGGCCGGTCCGCCGCGAGCTCAAGGAGGAGCGGGTCCGGACCGGTGGCGCACACGCCGCCCTCGTGCTGGACGGCGACGGCGTCGCGCAGGGATGGTGCCAGTACGGCGGACCGGACGAGCTGCCCCGGATCAAGCACCGGCGCGAGTACGACAAGACCCCGCCGCCGCGGCCGGACTGGCGGATCACCTGCTTCTTCGTCGACCGGAAGCACCGGCGGGCCGGCGTCGCCCGCGCCGCGCTCGAAGGGGCGCTGGCGCAGATCGCGACGGCGGGTGGCGGGCTCGTCGAGGCGATTTCCGAGGTGACGACCGGCCGGGACGCGCCGGGCCGGTTCCTGTTCAGCGCGACCGTGGAGCTGTTCGAGGAGTTCGGGTTCACCCGCGGCCGTCAGCTCGGCGCCCACGCGTGGATCGTGCGCCGCGAGGTCTGAGCGTCAGCCCCAGATGGCTTCGGGTGCCGCGGCCGCGGGCGGCTCCCCGCCGGCTTCGGCGAACGCCGTCAGCGCGTCGACGAGCCCCTGCCTGCTCTCCGCCGGCATCCGGGCGACGATCTTGGCGATCTCCCGGCGCCGCCGGGTCGTCACCTGCCGGACGATCCGCGCGCCTTCCGGGGTGATGTCGAGCACGATCTCGCGGCGGGACACCGGGCTGTGCCGCCGGTCGACGAGCCCGGCGGCGACCAGCCGGTCGACCATCCGGCTGGCCGTGGACGGCGTGACACCGAGGTGTTCGGCGAGCGTCGCGTGCTTGAGCGGGCCGCGGGTGTGCAGCACCACGAGGAGCCGGAACTGCGGCAGGGTCAGGCCGTCCTCGGCCGCGGCGATCGACCGGACGGACACCGCCACCAGCAGCCGCGACGCGGTGAGGACCGCGTCGGTCAGCGTGTCGACGCCGGCGGCGTCCAGGCCCGGGTTCGTGCGGGTCATGCCGTCCAGTGTGCCGGAGCGGCCCTGCCCCGCCGGGGTGACCCCCGGCTTGACAGCGGGCCGCCCGTCTCGCACTATGCGAACAAATGTTCGATAACTTTCTCCTGGGTGCGCCCGCTCCGCGCGGGTGTCTCCGGTGCGAGTACGTGGTGCTGGAGGTGAGCGGTGGTGGCGGTGCCGGACGCGCTGGCCGGGCTCACGGCGATCCCGGGGGTCCGCACGGCGGCGCAGCTGGGCTCGTCCCCGGTTTCCGGCGACGTGCTGGCCGTGCTGCCGCCGCTGGCGGACCTGCTGCCGGGCGGCGGCCTGCGGCGCGGCAGCACGGTCTCGGTGCGCGGCGCGACCTCGCTGGCGCTGGCGTTGCTGGCGGCGGCGACCCGCGACGGTTCCTGGGCGGCGGTGACGGGCCTGCCCGAGCTGGGCCTGGCCGCGGCGGCGGAGCTCGGCGTCGACCTGGCGCGGATCGCGCTGGTGCCGCACCCGGGCGCGGAGCTGCCGGGTGTGCTGTCGGCGCTGGTGGACGGGTTCGACCTGGTGGTGCTCGGCCCGGTCGGCGTCCAGCCCCAGCTGGCGCGCCGGCTGGCGGGGCGGGTCCGCAACCGCGGCACGGTGCTGCTGGCGATGGGCCCGTGGCCGGGCGCGGACGTGGAGCTGACGGTGTCGGGCCGCCGCTGGCAGGGCCTGACACCGGACGGGTACGGGCATTTGAGGACGCGCGAAGTGGTGGCGACGAGCGCCGGGCGGGGTGCGGCGGTGCGGCCGTCGTCGGTGCGGCTGCAGCTGCCGGGGCCGGGCGGGGCGGTCGCGGCGGGCGAGCCCCGGAAGCGGCGGCTGGCCGAGGTGGCCGGGTGAGCCTGGGTGCCACGGATTTCGCTTGATCGGCTTGCCGTTCTCGCCCGGACCCGCGGAAGCCGGGCGATGACTCCTCTTTCGTTCGCGGGATGAGCGGTTCACCACGGCTGCTGGTGCTGTGGTGCCCGGACTGGCCGGTCGTCGCCGCCGGGGCCGCGGCCGGTACCCCGCCCCTCGCACCCGCCGCCGTCTTCTCCGCCAACCGCGTCGTCGCCTGCTCCGCCGCCGCCCGCCGCGACGGGGTCGGGCGCGGCATGCGCCGGCGCGATGCCCAGTCCCGGTGTCCCGATCTCGTCGTCCACCAGCACGACCCCGACCGCGACGCCCGCCTCTTCGAACCCGTCGCCGCCGCCGTCGAACGGCAGGCCGTCGGAGTCGAGGTCGTGCGGCCGGGCATCGTCGCCGTGCCGGTCACCGGCGCCGCCGGGTACTTCGGCGGCGAGGAAGCGCTCGCCGAGCTCCTCATCAACGAGGTCGAAGCCGGCGCCGGCGTCGAATGCCAGGTCGGGATCGCCGACGGGCTCTTCGCCGCGACCCTCGCCGCCCGCCGCGCGGCTCTCGTCCCGCCCGGGGACACGCCCGGCTTCCTCGCGCCCCTCCCGATCACCGAGCTGAACCAGCCGGGCGACGACCGCGGCGAGCTCGTCGACCTGCTGCGGCGGCTGGGCCTGCGCACCCTCGGCGCGTTCGCCGCGCTGGCCGAACGCGACGTCGCGGGCCGCTTCCCGAAGGACGCCGTCACCGCCCACCGCCTCGCCCGCGGCCTCGCCGAACGCCCGCCGCTGCGCCGCGCCCTCCCGCCGGACCTGACGGTCACCGAGGAGTTCGACCACCCCCTGAGCCGCGTCGACGAAGCCGCGTTCGTCGCGAAGACCCTCGGCGAACGCTTTTTCGCCGGCCTCGCGAACCACGGTCTCGCCTGCACACGCCTGGCGATCGTCGCGGTCACCGAAGCGGGCGAAGAGCGCGTGCGCGTCTGGCGCTGCGCGGAGCCGTTGACCGCCCGCGCGACGGCGGACCGCGTGCGCTGGCAGTGCGAAGGCTGGCTCACCACGCGCGACCGGCCCAGCGCGGGGATCGTCCGGCTGCGCCTCGACCCCGAGGAGGTCGTCGGCGGGCAGGCGCTGCAGCTGCAGCTCGGTTCGCTGGGCCGCGACGCGGACGCGGCCGAGCGCGCGGGCCGCGCGCTGGTGCGCATCCAGGGTCTCCTCGGCCCGGGCGCGGTGGTGACGCCGTTGCTGGACGGCGGCCGCGGCCCGGCGGAGCGGGTCCGCCTGATCCCGTGGGGCGAGCCGCGAAAGCCGGCGGTCGAGGACCGCCCGTGGCCGGGCCGCCTCCCGGCACCATCGCCGTCCCGGGTCCCACCGGAGCCCCCACCGGCGAGGGTGCTGGACGCGGTGGGCGACCCGGTGGCGTGCACGGACCGCGGCGAGCTCACGTACCCACCGGCGACGATAGCGATCGACGGCGGCCCGGCGCGCCGCGTCCTGGGGTCGGCCGGGCCGTGGGTGGTGCACCCGGCGCTGCCCGGTCACCGCGGCGAACGCCCGCTGGCCCGGGTACAGGTGGTGCTGGAGGGCGAAAACGACGACCTGGCGCTGCTGCTGAGGGTCACCGTGGGAGTTGATCCACAATGGACTGTCGAGGGCGTCTACGACTGACCGTCCTTGTGACCGACGCGACTGCCGAGTTGACAGCGGGCCCCGCCGGGCTCAGGATCGGTCCACGTAGTCGCACGTGTGTTCGAACAGTAGTCGCTGGCTTCCCCACAGCGAACTCCTTGTGGGGAGCGGATTTTGGCGTTCAACAACCCGAGTGTGCCGTGGTCCGAAGTGGAACGGATCGCCTCCGGGCGGCCGCCCGTTCCCGGTGACGGCAACGATGCCCCCGCGTGGTCGCGCAAACGCGAAGGGTACGCTGGCGCGCCCGAAGACCTGCGGCGGCGCAGGGCCCGGGACGACGGTGGTGACCGGATCCGGGCCCCCTACGCCGAGCTGCACGTCCACTCCAACTTCAGCTTCCTCGACGGTGCCTCCCACCCCGAGACCCTCGTCGAGGAAGCCGCCCGGCTCGAGCTCGACGCCCTCGTCCTCACCGATCACGACGGCCTCTACGGCGCCGTCCGGTTCAACGACGCCGCTCGGGAGCTCGGGGTGCGGGTCGGGTTCGGGGCGGAGCTCTCCCTCGGCCTGCCCGGGCCGCGGGCCGGTCAGCCGGACCCGGACGGGACACACCTGCTCGTGATCGCCCGGCAGCAGGCCGGGTACCACCGGCTCTGCAAAGTCATCTCGCGCGCGCAGCTCGCCGGCGGGGAGAAGGGCCGGCCCGTCTACGACCCCGACGAGCTCGTCGACGAGCTGGCCGGGCACGTCGTCGTGCTCACCGGGTGCCGCAAGGGGCCGGTGCGCCGGGCGCTCGCCGCCCACGGGCCCGCCGCCGCGCGCGCCGAGCTCGGCCGGCTCGTCGACCGGTTCGGGCGCCGGCACGTCGCCGTCGAGCTGATCGACCACCGGCAGCCCCTCGACGACGCGGCCAACGACCACCTCGACGGGATGGCGAAGGAGCTGCGGCTGCCGACCGTCGTCTCCAACAACGTCCACTACGCCCGCCCCGAGGACGCCGTCGTGGCCGACATGGTCGCCGCCGTCCGGGCGCGGCGCTCGGCCGAGGACCTCGAAGCGTGGCGGCCGCCGTCGGGGCAGGCGTTCCTGCGGTCCGGGATGGAGCAGCGCCGCCGCTTCGAGCGCCGCTACCCGGGCGCGGTCGGGCGTGCCGCCGTCCTCGGCGTCGAGGTCGCGTTCGACCTGAAGCTCGTCGCCCCCGACCTGCCGCCGTTCCCGGTGCCGCCCGGGCACGACGAAATGTCGTTCCTGTGCGAACTGACCTGGCGCGGCGCGGCGAAACGCTACGGGACGCGGGAAGACAACCCGGAAGCCTACGCCCAGCTCGACCACGAACTCGGCATCATCGAAAAGCTCGGGTTCCCGGGGTACTTCCTCGTGGTGTGGGACATCGTCCGCTTCTGCAAGGAGGCGAACATCCTCTGCCAGGGCCGCGGTTCCGCGGCGAACTCCGCGGTCTGCTACGCGCTGGAGATCTGCCACGCCGACCCGGTGAAGTGGAACCTGCTGTTCGAGCGCTTCCTCGCGCCGGAACGGGACGGGCCGCCCGACATCGACATCGACATCGAGTCCGACCGCCGCGAGGAGGCCATCCAGTACGTCTACGAAAAACACGGCCGCTTCCACGCCGCGCAGGTCGCCAACGTCATCACCTACCGCGCGCCTTCGGCGATCCGCGACGCCGCGAAGGCCCTCGGGCACAGCCCCGGGCAGCAGGACGCCTACGGCAAGCTCGTCGACCGCTGGAGCCGGACCGGCGGGCAGACCGCGGGCGACATCCCGGCGGAGGTCCTGGAGCTGGCCGCCCGGATCGAGGACTTCCCGCGCCACCTGGGCATCCACTCCGGCGGCATGGTCATCTCGAAGCAGCCGGTGTCCGAAGTGGTCCCGGTCGAGTGGGCCACGATGGAGAACCGCTCGGTGCTGCAGTGGGACAAGGACGACTGCGCGGCCGTCGGCCTGGTCAAGTTCGACCTGCTCGGCCTCGGCATGCTTTCGGCGCTGCACTACACGCTCGACCTCGTCGCCGAGCACCACGGGTCCGAAGTGGACATCGGAAAGCTGGACCTCGCCGACCCCGCCGTCTACGACATGCTGTGCGAGGCCGACGCCGTCGGAGTGTTCCAAGTGGAGTCCCGCGCGCAGTTGGCGACCCTGCCGCGGTTGCGCCCCAGGGAGTTCTACGACCTCGTCGTCGAAGTCGCGTTGATCCGGCCCGGCCCGATCCAGGGCGGTTCGGTGCACCCGTACATCCGGCGCCGCCGCGGCGACGAGCAGTGGCAGCACGCGCACCCGCTGCTGGCGTCCAGTTTGGACCGGACGCTCGGCGTGCCGCTGTTCCAGGAACAGGTGATGCAGATGGCCGTCGACGTCGCGAGCTTCTCACCCGCCGAAGCCGACCAGCTCCGGCGTGCCATGGGCGCCAAGCGCTCCAGCGCGAAGATGAAGGCGCTGATGGCGCGGTTCTTCGCCGGCTGCGAAGCCAACGGTCTCGACCGCGAGCTGGCGACGCGGATCTTCGAGCAGATCCACGCCTTCTCCGGCTACGGGTTCCCCGAAGCGCACTCGATGTCGTTCGCCTTGCTCGTCTACGCGTCGGCGTGGTTCAAGCGCTACTACCCGGCCGCCTTCTGCGCGGGCCTGCTGCGCGCGCAGCCGATGGGGTTCTACAGCCCGCAGTCGCTGGTGGCCGACGCGCGCCGCCACGGCGTCCGCGTCCGCGAACCGGACGTCAACGCCAGCCTCGCCCACGCCACGCTCGAACCCGACGCCGGGAGCACCGGCGGCGTCGCGCTCCGCCTCGGCCTCGCCGGTGTCCGGCACCTGGGTGAGGCCGTCGCCGGCGAGATCGTCGCCGAACGCGACGCGAACGGGCCGTACGCGGGGCCCGGCGACCTCGCCCGCCGTGTCCGGCTGAAGAAGAACGCCGCCGAGGCGCTGGCGACGGCCGGCGCGTTCGGTGGCGACCGGCGCCGGGACCTCTGGGCCGCCGGTGCCGCGGCGGCGACCCGGCCCGGGCACCTGCCCGGCCTGGCCCCGGGCCTCGACGCGCCCGCGTTGCCGGGGATGACGCGGCTGGAGGTCACCGCGGCGGACCTGTGGGCCACCGGCGTCTCCCCGGACAGCCACCCGGTCGAGTACTTGCGCTCGTTGCTCGGGAAGCGCGGCGCGCTCACGACGGCCGAACTGGCGCGGGCCGAGGACGGCACGCGCGTCTGGGTCGGCGGCGCGGTCACCCACCGCCAGCGCCCGGCGACCGCGGGCGGGATCACGTTCCTCAACCTGGAGGACGAGACCGGCATGGCCAACGTCATCGTGTCCCCAGGGCTCTGGCGTCGGCAGCGGCTGGTCGCCCACACGAGCGCGGCGTTGCTGGTCCGCGGGTACGTCCAGGCGGCCGAGGGGGTCGTCACGCTCGTCGCGGACCGGCTCGAACCGCTCGACCTGTCGATGCGGACCGCGCCGTCGCGGGACTTCCGTTGACTTCCGGGCCACGCACTGGTTCTCTGCTCCGAGAGCGCTTCCAGCCATCCCTTCGTGCCCGACGAGAGGATGGACCCTTCGATGACAGTTCGACGTCCGCACTGGGCCGCGTGGCCGCTGGCCGCCGTGCTCGTGGCGGCGGTGCCGGCGGCCGCCGCGGCGACCCCGGCCGCGACGACCGTCACCATCAACGTGAAAGCGGGGCTGGCCACGGTGCCGGACACCGCGGTCGGCGTCAACCACGCCGTGTGGGACAGCCAGCTCGGCACCGATGTCGTGGCCGACCTGTACGGCGCCGCCGGGGTCCGCACGATGCGGTACCCGGGCGGCTCCTACGGCGACATCTACCACTGGAAGGACAACTCCGCGCCCGGCGGTTACGTGGCGCCGAACACGGATTTCGACACGTTCATGGGCGGCGTCCGGCGGGCGGGTGCCCAGCCGATCGTCATCGCCAACTACGGCACCGGGACGCCGGCGGAGGCCGCGGACTGGGTGCGGTACGCGAACGTCACGAAGGGCTATGGCGTCAAGTATTGGGAGATCGGCAACGAGCTGTACGGCAACGGCCACTACGGCGCGAACTGGGAGGCCGACGACCACGAGGACAAGAGCCCGGCCGCGTACGCCGCGGGCGTCGTGGCCTACGCCGACGCGATGAAGGCCGTCGACCCGTCGGTCAAGATCGGCGTCGTGCTGACGACCCCGGCGAACTGGCCGGACGGCATCGTCGCGGCCGGCGACACCGGCACGTGGAACCAGACGGTGCTCTCGATCGCGGGCCCGCACGTCGACTTCGCCGTGCTGCACTGGTACCCGGGCGGTTCGACGGCGGAAGAAGCGCTCTCCCGCACCGAACAGGTCGACGACCTGCTCTACCTGGTCCGGGAGCAGATCACCCGGTACGCGAGCCGTCCGCTGGGCATCGCGCTGACGGAGACGAACTCGCCGGTGGGCCTGAACACCCAGCCGGGCGCGCTGTTCGCGGCCGAGGCGTACGCGTCGATGCTGGAGAACGGCGTGTTCACAGTGGACTGGTGGGACACGCACAACGGACCGACCAAGGTGTCCACAGTGGCCGGATACCCCGACTACGGGGACTCCGGCCTGCTGTCGAGCGCGACCTGTGTGGACGGTGGCTGCGAGCCCGCGCTGAACACGCCGTTCGCGCCGTACTACGGGCTGAAGATGCTGAGCGCGTTCGCGAGACCGGGTGACCAGTTCGTCCGCGCCGCCGCGGACGACCCGCTGGTCGACGTGCACGCGGCCCGCCGCCCGAACGGGGACGTCGCGGTGTTGCTGGTGAACAAGGACCCCGCGGCGGCGCGGACGGTCGACCTCGGCCGCGCGGGTTCGCCGGTGGCCGAGGCGTACACGTTCACCAATGGCGCGACGTCGATCGCCCGCTCGTCCACATGGGACGGTGTGCTGCCACCGTATTCCCTGACGACGGTGGTACTGCACGACGCTGTCTCGCCGTTGCGCGCCCCTGGTCAGCCGACGGCGACGACGACCGACACGACGGCGACGATCAGCTGGCCCGCGTCGGCGCCGGGCGTGAAGTACGAGGTGTACCGGCAGCTGGGGGCGGTCAGCGAGGAGTGGGGCGAGACGACGGGAACGTCGCTGCCGGTGGCGAACCTGGTCCCGGGAACGCGCTACACGGTGAACGTGCTGGCCCGCGACGCGGCGGGGCGCGTGTCGTGGGCGTCGCCGCCGCTGACGTTGACGACGGGCGCACCGGCGTCGAGCAGCTGCACGGTCCGGTTGACGGACGTGAACGACTGGGCGAGCGGTTTCGTGGGCGGGATCCGCGTGTCGTCGCCGGTGGTGACGGGTGACTGGACGCTGACGTTCACGTGGCCGACCGCGCGGCAGCGGGTGACGAGCGGCTGGAACGGAACGTGGGCGCAGTCGGGTTCGACGGTGACGGTCACTTCGTCGGCCCCGGTGGCGTCGGGAACGGACATCGGTTTCGTGGCGGACTACAGCGGGCCGAACATCCTGCCGACGGCGTTCAGGCTGAACGGAACCCTCTGCTCGGTGGCGTGAGCCGACGTGAATGACCCATTCACGTCGTCAGCCGACGTGAATGGGTCATTCACGCACCGGGCGCGAGTCGGCCAGGTGGGCCAGCCCCGACCGCAGGGCCCGCCGCTCCTGGGCGCTCAACCCCGCCAGCATCCGCTCCTCCAGCGCGCGGATCGCGTCCCGGACCGCCGCGTGCCGCGAGATCCCGGCCTCCGTCAACCGCACCACGCGCGCCCGGCGGTCGGCCGGGTCCGGTGCCCGGCTCACCAGCCCCGCCGCCTCCAGCCCGTCCAGCAACGCGATCAACCGCGTCTTGTCGTAGTGGATCTGCTGGGCCAGCACCAGCTGGCTCGGCGCCGCACCCGGGGACAGCGCCGACAGCACCACGTATTGCCACATCGTGAGCCCGTGCGACTCCAGCACCGGGCGCTCGGCCTCGGCCAGCGCGCGAGCCGCTCCGGCGCACAACGCTCCGAGGTCTTCGCTCACCGGGAAGATTTTACGCGTGGACAGATGATAAGCACCTGCGTATCGTTTGGCTCATGACCACATTCGAGCCGGGGCGCGCCGAGACGCGCACCATCTCCGTCTCCGCGCCGCCCGCGCGGGTCTTCGCCTACCTGTCCGACGCCCGCCACCTGCCCGACTGGGCGCCGGGTTTCGCCGCCACCGTCGAGCACGACCACGGTGACGTCTGGCGCGTCGGCGAGGACGCGCGACCGGTCGCCGTCAAGGCCGCCGCGGACCACGGCGTCGTCGACTTCGTCAGCGCCGACGCCCCGCACCTCGGCCTCTTCGCCCGCGTCGTGCCCAACCTGACCGGTGCGGAACTGATCTTCAGCCTGTTCTTCCCCGAGGACACCGAACCGGCGGCCGTCGACGCGCAGATGGCCGTGATCGACGAGGAACTCCGGGCCGTGCGCGTGCACGTCGAACGGTGAACCGCGACGTCCGGTCGGTCGACGACCTCCTGCGGATGCTGGACGGCCTCTTCGAGAACATCGAGTGGGACGGCTTCTACGCCGACCGCGACCGGCCCGTCCCGTTCTTCGTCGAAGAACCCGACGAAAACCTCGACGCCTGGGCGAGGGACGGCCGGCTGCCCGGCGGCCGCGCCCTGGAACTGGGGTGCGGGCCCGGCCGCAACGCGCGGAGGCTCGCCGAAGCCGGCTACGCCGTCGACGCCGTCGACGGCTCGTCCGAAGCGATCGCCTGGGCGCGGGAACGCGTGGCCGGCGTGCGCTTCCACCGAGCCGACATCTTCGCCATGGACCTGCCGCACGACGACTACGACCTGGTCTACGACTCCGGCTGCCTGCACCACCTCGCGCCGCACCGGCGGATCAGCTACCTCGCCCTGCTCGACCGGTACCTGAAACCCGGCGGGCACTTCGGCCTCGTCTGCTTCGCCGCCGGCACCGGAAACCCGGATTCCGGCACCGAGATCCCGGACGCGCAGCTCTACCGCGACCGGAGCCTCCACGGCGGCCTCGCCTACTCACCGGCCGAACTGCGAAGCCTGTTCGACGGCTACACCGAACTCGAACTCCGCCCGATGAAGGGGAAAACGGGCCGCTTCGGCGAGCCGTTCCTACTCGCCGGGCTGTTCCGGAAGGACTGAAAACCCCGGCGGCAGCCGCAGTTCGGTGACTTCACCGGCCGCGGAGACCGAGACGTCGAGGGTGCCGCCCGCCACCGGCAGCCCCGACACCCGCAGCGCGCCGACCGGGCTCGGCCGGGGCGGGGTCAGGGACACCGTGCCCGCCGGGACGTCGACCTCCAGGCCGAGGAACGCCACCAGCAGGCTCACCGCGGCCGCCGCCGACCACGCCTGCGGACGGCACGACGCCGGGTACGGCAGCGGCGACGACGTCTCCGGAACGCCGTAGCCGGCGAACAGTTCCGGCAGCCGGTAGCCGAAAGCGGGCGCGGCCGCGAGCAGCTGGGCGGCGAGGTGGCCGGCCCGCGCGCCCTGGCCCGTGCGCTGCAGACCCCGGACCACGATCGCCGTGTCGTGCGGCCACACCGAGCCGCAGTGGTAGCTCAACGGCGAATAACCGCCCGAAGACGCGCTCATCGTGCGCAGGCCGAAGCCCGACGCCAGGGAGGAGCCCACCAGCAACGCGCCGACGGACGCGCTTTCGTCTTCCGAAAGCAGTCCGGTGCCGAGGAGGTGCCCGATGTTGCTCGTCAGCGCGTCCACCGGCCGCTTGTCGCCGTCCAGGGCCAGCGCCGGGTAGTGACCGTCCGAAGTGGACACCCAGAACCGGTCCCGGAACCGGGTGCGAAGAGCCGAAGCCCACTCGGCAAGGCCATCGGAGGGCTCGCCCAAGGCCGTCAGCAACGCTACCGAACGCACCACGGCTTCGTGCTGGTACGCCTGGACCTCACTCAAGGCGATCGGGGGTTTCGCCTGCGCGCCGTCGTGGAAGCGGACGGCGTCACCGGAGTCCTTCCACCCCTGGTTGGCCAGGCCGTGCCCGCTTTCGTCGCGGTATTCGGCGAACCCGTCGCCGTCCGGGTCCGCGGCGCCGGTGATCCAGGACAGCGCGAACCGCAGCGTCGGCAGCAGGTCGCGGACCTCGTCCTCGGGCAGGCCCCAGCGCCACGCGTCGTGCAGCAGGCACACCCACAACGCGGTCGCGTCGACCGTCCCGTAGTACTCGGCGGGCAGCGACGCGCCCTCGATCGTCTCGAAGACGTCCCGGCGCCGCTCGTGCAGGATCTTGCCCGGCGCCTCGCCGGTCGCCGGGTCGTGGCGCGAACCCTGGGCTCGGGCGAGCGTGCGGAGTGTCCCGCCCGCCAGGTCGACCGACAGTGGCAAGGCGAGCCGCGCGGCCCACAGGCTGTCACGGCCGAACAGCGTGAGGAACCACGGCGCGCCCGCGCCGGCGAACGCGTCGCCCGGGTGGTCGCGCTCGGCCAGGAGCAGCCCGTCGAGGTCGTCGAGCGCGCGGTCCAGCAACGCGGTGAACCGGCGGTCGTCCGCGTGCACCTCCGGCCGGGGCAGCCGGGTGCCGGCCGGCGCGAACAACGCCCGCTCGTCGGAAACCCGCAGCGACCAGCGCAGCGTCGCCGCACCTTCCACGGTCCAGCGCAGCCGGAGCCGAGGTCCGTCGACGTCGATTTCGGCGCCTTCGGCCGTCACTTCGGAGACCGCCGAGGAAGCGGCCCACCCGGTGCCGGCCGGGACGACGGGGGAGCGCCGGCCGCCCGACTTGATCTCGTCGATCGGCGCGAAGTCGGCGGCCAGCACGAGCTCCACTACGCGCGGTCGGTGCACCGAGGCCGTCGATACCAGCGAAAGCTCCTCGGTCATCCCGGACGCCGTGACCGTGCGGTCGCGCCGCAGCCACACCGTCGGGTCGGGGCCGGGGTCGCCGAGCCGGCGCAGCAGCCCGGTGAACCGCGCGCGGCCGGCGACCGGCTCGTCGCCGCCGATGGCCTCGGGCTCGTCGCCGTCGACCGTCACCACGGCTTCGCTGAGCAGCCGGAGGTCGCCGTGGAGCAGGCCCTGCGTCCCGCCGGCGCGGATCTGCCCGTCCCGGCCGGACAGGACGACGGTCGGTGCGTGCAGTGCGATCGCGAGGTCGTGGAGCAGGGGCTGGAGGTGGGCCATGACAACGATTGGATCGATCCAACCAAAGAATGTCAACTGGGTTCGAGGTCTTGACAGCTCAGCGCTACGGGTTCAGAGTTGCCGCCAGTTGAACGTTCAAACCGGAGGCGAACCATGGGACGGCCCACGCTGAACTCGGTGGCGGAGGCGGCCGCGGTGTCGCGCCAGACCGTGTCCAACGTGATCAACTCGCCCGAGGTCGTCAGCCCGGAGACGCGCGAACGCGTCCTGGCCGCCATCGAACGGCTGGGGTACCGCCCGAACACCGCCGCGCGGCAGATGCGCACCACCCGGTCGCAGATCATCGGGCTGTGCATCCCGCCTTCGGGCAACGGCGTGAGCGGCGTCGTGCTCGACCAGTTCCTGCACTCGCTGACCGCGACGGCCGAGCGCTACGACCACCGGATCATGCTGTTCACCGCGGCCGACGACGAGGCCGAGACCCGCGCGTACGCCGACCTGATCGCCTCGGTCGGGATCGACGGGTTCGTGCTCACCAACACCCACCACGACGACCTGCGCACCCGCTGGCTGCTCGAGCGCGAGCTGCCGTTCGTCACGTTCGGCAGGCCGTGGGGTGCCGAGGACACGCACCCGTGGGTCGACGTCGACGGCGCCGCCGGGACGCGGCTGGCCACCGACCACCTGGTCCGCCAGGGGCACCGGCGGATCGCGTTCGTGGGGTGGCCGGAGGGCTCGGGCAGCGGTGACGACCGCCGCGCGGGCTGGGCGGCGGGGCTCGCCGCGGCCGGGCTGGGGGAGGGGCCGCGGGTCGCGGTGTTCGACGGCGTGGAGGGCGGGCGCTCGGCGGCCGCCCGGCTGCTGGACGCCGGTGGCCCGGCCGGGAGCAGCGGCTCGGCCGCCGACCTGCCCGGCGCCGGCGTGCCGACCGCGTTCGTCTGCGCCAGCGACTCGCTCGCCCTCGGTGTCGCCGCCGAACTCCGGGACCGCGGCATCCGGCCCGGCGCCGATGCCGCCGTCATCGGGTTCGACGACACCCCCACCGCCGCCGTCCTCGGGCTGAGCAGCGTCGCCCAGCCCATCGCCGACGTCGCCGCCGAATGCGTGCGGCAGCTGAGGACCGCCCTGCGAGGTGGAGCCGGCGCCGAACCCGCGACCACCCTCTTCACCCCGCACCTCGTGCTCCGCACAACTTGAGTCCCCGCGCGATCAAGGAGGATCGATGCTTCCCCGCCGAACTGTGGCCGCCCTCGCGGCGGCCGGCCTGCTGCTCCCGCTTTCCGCCTGCGGCAGCGGTTTCGACGACCCGGCCCGGCCTGCCACGCAGCAGTCCGGGCCCGCCACGCTCAAGGTGATGATCGCCGCGAGCGGCGGCGCCGAGCTCAAGGCCATGCAGGACGCCGCCGCGGCGTGGGGCAAGGACGGCTCCCAGGCCGAGGTCGTGAGCGCCAACGACCTCGCGCAGCAGCTCAGCCAGGGCTTCGCCGCGGGCAGCCCGCCGGACGTCTTCGCCGTCGACGCCACCAAGTTCCAGGGCTACGCCGCCGAAATGCTCCCGTACGGCGACGGTCTGTCCTACAAGGACGACATCTATCCCACGCTGCGCACGACGTTCACCAAGGACGGCAAGCTCTACTGCGCCCCCAAGGACTTCTCGACCCTCGCGCTGGCGATCAACACCGACGACTGGGCCGCGGCCGGGCTGACCGACACCGACGTCCCCAAGACGTGGGACCAGCTGACGACCGTCGCGCGGAAGCTGACCACCGGCGGCCGCACCGGGCTGGTGTTCAACGACACCCGCGACCGCGTCGGCGCCTTCCTCGTCCAGGCCGGCGGCTGGGCCGTCGACGCCGACCAGAAGAAGGCCACCGCCGACACGCCGCAGAACCTCCAGGCCCTGACCTACGTCCGCGACCTGCTCGCCTCCGGCGCGGCCAAGTACCCGAAGCAGATCGGCGCCGGGGACTCCGGCGAGGCGTTCGGCCAGCACAAGGCGTCGATGAGCATCGACGGCAACTGGCTGGCCGGCGGCATGAAGAAGGACTACCCGGACGTCAAGTACCGCGTCGTCGCGCTGCCCGCCGGGCCGGCCGGGCCCGGGACGCTGTCGTTCACGCAGTGCTGGGGCATCGCCGCCAAGAGCAAGTTCCAGGAGCAGGCGAAGCAGCTCGTCGACTCGTTCATGCGGCCGCAGCAGCAGCTCGCGTTCGCTGAAGCGTTCGGCGTCATCCCGTCGCGGCAGTCCGTGCGGACGCAGTACGAGCAGAAGTTCCCCGCGCAGTCGGCGTTCGTCGCCGGTGCCGAGTACGCGCACGGGCCCGTCACGCTGGCCAAGATGGACCCCGTGCTGACCGACTTCGACGCCCAGCTGCAGCAGCTGCCGGGCGCCGACCCGAAGCGGATCCTGCAGCAGCTGCAGCAGAACACCGCGGCCGCGCTGGGGCAGTGACGCCATGGGCACGCTGCTCACCACACCGGTGGCCCCGGGTGCCGCACCCCCGCGCGGCACCCGGGCCCGCCGCCCCCTCCGGCGCGACGGCAAGGCGGGCTGGCTCTTCCTCGCGCCGACGCTGATCGTGCTCGGCCTGTTCATGGTGCTGCCGATCCTGATGGCGCTGTGGGTGAGCGTCAGCGACTGGACCGGCAGCGGCAGCCCGTTCTCCTCGCGGGTGCGTTTCGTCGGCGGGGACAACTACGCCGCGCTGCTCGCCGAACCGGGGCTGACGCGCCGGAACTTCGCCACCAGTGTCCGCAACAACGGCTATTTCGTGCTGTTCGTCGTCCCGCTCCAGACCGCCTTGGCCCTCTTCCTGGCGTTGCTCCTGCACCGGAAGAAGCTCAAGGGCCGCCAGTTCTTCCGGACCGCGTTCTACTTCCCGACCGTGACCAGCTCGGTCGCGATCTCCGTCGTGTTCCTCTTCCTGTTCTCCAGCACCGGCACGGTGAACGCCGCGCTCAAGCTGTTCGGAGTGGACGGTCCCAGCTGGTTCGCCGACCCGCGCGGCATCTTCCACCTCGCGCTCGGCGACCCGGCGAGCCCGCCGCCGGCACTGGCCGGCCACGACTTCCTCGGCCTGTCCTGGTGGGACTGGCTGTCCGGCCCGAGCGTGGCGATGTGCTCGATCATCGTGCTCGTCGTCTGGACCTCCACGGGCGGGTTCATGCTGATGTTCTACGCGGCGCTGCAGAACCTGCCGCCGTCGGTCGACGAGGCCGCGCTGATCGACGGCGCGACGTCGTGGCAGCGCTTCTGGCGCGTCACGCTGCCGCAGCTGCGCCCGACGCTGTTCCTCGTGCTGACGCTCGGCCTGATCGGCACCTGGCAGGTCTTCGACCAGGTGTACGTGCTCAGCCGCGGCAACCCGGCCAACACCACGCTGACGCCGGCGTACCTGTCGTACTCGTCCTCGTTCATCGGCCACCAGTGGGGCCAGGGCGCGGCGATCGCGTTCCTCCTGTTCCTCGTGATCGTCGCCTTCACCCTGGTGCAGCGCTGGGCCCTGCGGGAGCGCCGATGAAACTCCGGTGGCTCGGGTACGCGGTGCTGGCGCTGGTCGCGGCGCTCTACATCTACCCCTTCCTCATCCAGCTCGCGACGGCGTTCAAGACCGACGCCGACGCCACCGCGCACCCGCTTCTGCCCTGGCCGCGGCAGTGGTCGGTGAGCGTCTTCCGGACGCTCGCCCAGCAGGATTTCCCGCGCTGGGCGGCGAACTCGGTGTTCGTCTCGGTGACGATCACCGTGGGCCGGGTCGTGTTCGACTCCTTCGCCGGTTACGCCCTTTCGAGGCTTCGCTTCCGTGGCCGCCGCGCGGTCTTCGGGGCGGTACTGGCGGTCATCGCCGTGCCGAGCGTGGTGCTGCTGATCCCGAAGTTCCTCGTGCTCAACCAGCTCGGCATGTACGACAGCTACGCGGGCATGATCATCCCGTTGCTGGTCGACGGCACCGGCGTGTTCATCATGAAGCAGTTCTTCGACACCGTGCCGGTGAGCGTCGAAGAGGCCGCCCGCATCGACGGCGCCGGGCCGCTGCGCACGTTCTGGTCGGTGGTGCTGCCGATGTCGAAACCGGCATTGATCACCGTGACCATCCTGTCGTTCCAGGGATCGTGGAACGAGCTGCCGCACTACATCGTGTCCCGGCAGGACCCGGCGCTGAACACGCTGACCTCCGGGGTGGCGAGCCTGGTCTCCGGTGAACTCGGCCAGGGCAACCAGTTCCCGCTGAAGCTCGCCGCGGCGCTGCTGATGACGCTGCCGGTCGCGATCGTCTACTTCGTCTTCTCGCGCCGGTTCACTCGGGGCACCTACGAAGGGGTCGACAAGTAGCTCAGCGGACCAGCTCGTCGGCGACCCACCGCACGACACCGTCCGGGTACGGGTTCGCCAGGCCGAGGACGACGTGGCCGAACCCGGCGCCGACCGCTTCCTCGATCTTCTCCCGCGTGGCGGCGGGCTTGTCGTAGTCGACGGGCAGGAAGATCGAGCGGGTGATCTCCGCCGGGTCGCGGCCGATTTCGGCGCAGTAGCGGTCGAGGAGCCTGCTGCGGCCGGCCAGGTCTTCGATGTCGCCGCCACCGGGGATGGTCCACTGGTCGGCGTGCTCGGCGACCACGCGCAGCGTCGCGCTCGCGCGGCCGCCGATCATGATCGGCGGGTGCGGGCGCTGCACCGGCTTGGGGTTGCCGAACGCGCCTTTCAGGTGGACGTGCTCCCCGTCGAAGTCGAACGGCTCGGTTTCCGTCCACAAGCGACGGATGACCGTGCACGCCTCGGCGAGCGCGGCGACCGCGTCGTCCTGGGTGTGGTACGGCAGGCCGTGGCCGTCGTACTCGCGACGGGCCAGCGGGTGGCTCGGGCGGGAACCGGCGCCGATGCCGAAGTCGAGCCGTCCGCCGGACACGACGTCCACCGTGGTCGCGATCTTCGCCAGCACCGCCGGGGGCCGGAAGCGGTTGCTGGTGACCAGCAGGCCGAGCCGGATCCGCTCGGTCTGCGCGGCCAGCGCCGAAAGCAGCGTCCAGCCTTCGAAGATCGGGCCGTCCGGGTCGCCGCCGATCGGCATGAGGTGGTCGAACAGCCAGGCGTGCTCGATCTCCGGGATTTCGTCGGCTTCGCGCCAGACGCGCTGGATCTCGTCGTAGCCGACGTTCATCGGTGCGGTCAGGATGCCGAAGCTGGTCATCAACGCCTCCGGAGGGACTTCTCGAGCAGGGCGGGCGGGGTGTCGAACTTCTCGTGCGCGGCCAGGTCGACGCCGGGTGCGACGACCGCGTCGATCTCGTCGAGGACGTCGGCGGGCAGGACGGTGTCGGCCGCCGCGAGCTGCGCCTGGAGGTGGCCGAGCGTGCGCGGGCCGATGAGCGCGCTGGTCACGCCCGGGTGCGCGGTGACGAACCCGAGCGACAGCTGGATCAGGGAAAGCCCGGCCTGGTCGGCGAGCTTGACGAGCTTCTCGACGGCGTCGAGGCGGGCCTGGTTGGCCGGGTCGGTGAGGTCGAAGCGCTGGGGCAGGGCACCGGCGCGGTTGGTCGTGATCTCCTGCCCGGCGCGCACCGCGCCCGACAGCCAGCCGGAGGCCAGCGGGCTCCAGGCCAGCACGCCGAGGCCGTACTCCTGCGTCACCGGGAGCACGTGGGCCTCGATGCCGCGTTGCAGGATCGAGTAGCTGGGCTGCTCGGTGACGTACCGGCCCAGGTGGTTTTCCCGCGCCGCCCACTGGGCCTGCACGATCCGGTAGGCCGGGAAGGTCGACGAGCCGAAGTAGCGGATCTTGCCCGCGCGCTGGAGGTCGGTCAGCGCGGAAAGTGCTTCCTCGTCGCTCGTGGCCGGGTCCCAGCGGTGCATCTGGTACAGGTCGACGTGGTCGACGTCGAGGCGGCGCAGGCTGTCTTCGAGTGCTTTGAAGATCCAGCGGCGCGAGGTGCCGCGGTGGTTGCGCTCCTCGCCCATCGGCATCGCCGCCTTGGTGGCGAGCACGAGGTCGTCGCGGTGGTTCTTGATCGCCCTGCCGACCATGACTTCCGACTCGCCCTGGCCGTACATGTCGGCGGTGTCGACGAGGTTGATCCCGCCGTCGACGGCGGCGCCGACGATGGCGGTGGCCTCGTCCTGGGTGGTGCGCCCGATGGCGCCGAAGTTCATCGCGCCGAGCGCGAGGCTGCTGACCTGGACGCCGGTGCGGCCCAGGGTGCGGTACTGCATGAGGGGTTCCTCCGTGGGATGATGGCAAGCGGAACGTTGCTCCGCTAACGATACGGAGCATTGTTCCGCTTAGCAACCCCGGGAGGTGTGGTGAGCGGAAGCAAGCCCAAGCGCGCCGATGCCCGGCGCAACGAGAAAGCGCTGCTCGACGCGGCCGCGGCGGTGTTTGTCGCGGCCGGGGTCGACGCGCCGGTGCGGGACATCGCGGCCAAGGCCGGCGTCGGGATGGGCACGATCTACCGCCACTTCCCGACGCGGGCGGACCTGATCGTCGCCGTCTACCGCCACCAGGTGGAAGCCTGCGCCGACGCGGGCCCCGCGCTGCTGGAGACCGCGTCCTCGCCCCACGCGGCGCTGGCGGCGTGGATCGACCTGTTCGTCGACTTCCTGGTGACCAAGCACGGGCTCGCGGGGGTCCTGCAGGGCGACGGGTTCGCCTCGCTGCACGCGTACTTCCTCGATCGCCTGGTCCCGGTGTGCGCCCAGCTGCTCGAAGCCGCCGGGCTGACCGCGCGGGTGCGCCCGCTGGAGCTGATGCGCGGGGTCGGCAACCTGTGCGTCGGCGCGGAGGACGGCAACCCGGACT
Organism: Amycolatopsis sp. NPDC003865; assembly: GCF_053605345.1. Taxonomy (NCBI): domain Bacteria; kingdom Bacillati; phylum Actinomycetota; class Actinomycetes; order Pseudonocardiales; family Pseudonocardiaceae; genus Amycolatopsis; species Amycolatopsis sp. NPDC003865. The sequence goes on from NZ_JBSGJA010000007.1 coordinate 397,802, forward strand.
ACGACGCGCGGCGGCTGGTCGGGCTGCTCATCGCGGGGCTGCGGGCGTGACGATCGAGCAGCTCACGACCGACCCGTACCCGCTGCTGGCCCGGCTCCGGGCGACCGAACCGGTGGCCTGGCTGCCGGCGCTGAACGGCTGGCTCGTCACCCGGCACGACCTCGCGCTGCACGTCATGCGCGACGCCGCCACCTTCACCGTGGACGACCCCCGCTTCTCGACCGCCCGGGTCGTCGGCCCGTCGATGCTCTCGCTCGACGCGGGCGAGCACACCCGCCACCGGACGCCGTTCGCCCGCCACTTCCGGCCCCGGGAGATCGAGGACCGGTTCGCCGGGTTCGTCCGAGCGGAGTGCACCCGGCTGGTCGACGGGTTCGCCGCCACCGGGCGGGCGGAACTGCGGCGGGCGCTGGCCGGCCCGCTGTCGGTCGCGGTCGTGGCCGGCGCGCTGGGCCTGGACGGCGCCGACACCGCCCGGGTGCTGGCCTGGTACGACGCGATCGTGTCCACGGTGGACGACATCTCGGCCGGCCGTCCGCCGGGTGCGCGTGGCGGGGAGGCGTTCGGTGAGCTGCGCGCGCACATCGAAGCCACGGTCGGCCGGCCGTCGCTGCTCACCGAGGCGGCCGATGCGCTGGCCCTGCCGGAGGTGGTGTCGAACGCGGCGGTGCTGATGTTCGGCGGCATCGAGACGACCGAGGGCATGATCGCCAACCTCCTGCTGCACCTGCTGCGCGACCCGGCGCGGCTCGAGGCGGTGCGGGCGGACCGCGCGCTCGTCCCGGCCGCGATCGAGGAGTCGCTGCGCCTGGAACCCGCGGCGGCGGTGGTCGACCGGTACGCGACCCGCGACGTCGAGCTCGCGGGGGCATCGATCGCGCGGGGCGATCTCGTGACTGTCTCGCTCACGGCCGCCAACCGCGACCCGGCGGTGTTCGAGAACCCGGACGTCTTCGACCCGGGCCGCCCCGGCTTGGGCAAACAGCTGGCGTTCGCGCACGGCCCGCACTTCTGCCTCGGCGCCGACCTCGCCCGGCTGGAGGCGCGGATCGCGCTCGAGACCGTGCTCGACCGGCTGCCCGGGCTCGCCTTGGCGGAGCCGGCCGCACCGATCGGGCTGGTGTTCCGCAAACCCGTCGCCGTCCCCGCGCGGTGGCTGCCATCATGACCGCATGACGGCGTGGCGTGAGGTCGAGGCGGCGGAACCGGAGTTCGCGCGGCGCGTGCGGACGTTGTTCGACGCGCGCAGGCACAAGACGATGGCGACCATCCGGGCCGACGGCTCGCCGCGGATCTCGGGCATCGAACTGAAGTTCGCCGACGGCGAGCTGACGTTCGGCTCGATGCCGAACGCGCGCAAGGGCGCCGACCTGAAGCGCGACCCGCGGCTGGCGCTGCACAGCGCGACGGTCGACCCGGTCGACGGCGAAGAGGCGAAGTGGCCGGGGGAGGCGAAGATCTCCGGCCGGGCCCTCGACACGGGCGAGGGCTTCCGGGTGGACATCGCCGAGGTGGTCCACACGCACTTGAACGAGGCGGCGACGCTGCTGGTCGTCGAGTGGTGGACGCCCGAGGCCGGCCTGCGCAAGGTCGAACGCGAGTAGCTCACTCCACGGTGACGGACTTGGCGAGGTTGCGCGGCTTGTCGATGTCGTAGCCCAGCGTCAGCGCGGCGTGGTAGGCGAGCAACTGCAACGGGATGGTCAGCAGGATCGGGTCGAGCTCCGGCTCGGTCCGCGGCACGACGATCCGCGGGACGTCCAGCTCGCCGAAGTCGACGGCTTCGTGCGTCACGGCCAGCACGGACCCGCCGCGGGCCCGGATCTGCTGCACGGCCGCGAGGTTGCGGTCGGCCAGCTCGTCGGCGGGCACGATCGCGATCGTCGGGAGCGTGTCGTCGATCAAGGCCAGCGGGCCGTGCTTGAGCTCGGACGTCTGGTACGCCTCGGCGTGGCGGTAGGAGATCTCCTTGAACTTCTGCGCGCCCTCGCGGGCCACCGGGTAGCCGCGGACGCGGCCGATGAAGAACAGGCTCTTCGCGGTGGCCGCGGTCTTCGCGTGCTCAGCGATCTCGGGTTCGGCGTCCAGAACGGACTTGATCTGGCCGGGCAGCGCGCGGATCGCGGCGATGATCCGCTGACCGTCCGCATTGGACAGATCGCGCACGCGGCCGAGGGCCAGGGCGATCAGCGCGAACCCGACGGCCATGTTCGTCAGCGCCTTCGTCGAGGCGACCGCGATCTCCGGGCCGGCGTGCAGGTAGACCCCGCCGTCGCAGGCGCGCGCGATCGTCGAGCCGACGACGTTCACGAGACCGACCACCCGGCCGCCCTTGCGCTTGATCTCCTCGACGGCGAAGGCGGTGTCGATCGTCTCGCCGGACTGGCTGACCGCGATGTAGAGCGTGTCCGCCTCGATGATCGGGTTGCGGTAGCGGAACTCCGACGCGGCCTCGGCGTCGGCCGGGATCCGCGCCAGCTCCTCGATCATCGTCGCGCCGATCTGGCCGACGTAGTAGGCCGAGCCGCAGCCGAGGATCTTCACGCGGCTGAACCCGCGCAGCTCCCGCGGCGTCAGGTTGAGCCCGTCGAGCCGGGCGACACCGAACCGGTCGTCGAGCCGGCCGCGGATGATCCGCTCCACGGATTCGGGCTGCTCCTGGATCTCCTTGACCATGTAGTGCGGGAAGCCGCCGAGGTCGAGGTCTTCGGCGGCGATGTCGATCTCGGTCGCCGGCTTGGTGGTGTCGCTCTCGTCGACGGTGAAGGTGCGGTAGCCGGTGGCGAAGACCGTGGCGAACTCGCCGTCGTCGAGGTGCGCGACCTGGGAGGTGTGCCGGACCAGCGCGGCGAGGTCGCTCGCGACGAACATCTCGCGCTCGCCGACGCCGATGATCAGCGGCGAGCCGTTGCGCGCGATGACCAGGCGGTCGGGGTGTTCGCTGTCGGTCACGGCGATCGCGTACGTGCCGGTGATCCGCGAGACCGCCTCGACGACGGCGTCTTCGAGGGTTTCGGCGGCCGACCGCGCGATCAGGTGGGCGAGGACCTCGGTGTCGGTCTCGGAGGTGAGGGTGACGCCGGCGTCGGCGAGCTGGGCGCGCAGCGCGTCGGCGTTGTCGATGATTCCGTTGTGGACCACGGAGATCCGGCCGTCTTCCGACGTGTGCGGGTGCGCGTTGGCCTCCGACGCCGGCCCGTGCGTCGCCCAGCGCGTGTGGCCGATGCCGACCTTGCCGGCGAGTCTCTTGGGCAGCGCGGCGGCCAGGTTGCGGACCCGGCCGACGACGCGGTGGACCTGCGGGGCGCCCTTGGCGCCGAGGACGGCGATGCCCGCGGAGTCGTACCCGCGGTACTCGAGCCGGGTCAGGCCCTCGAGGAGGATGGGGGCGGCGTTCTGGCCGCCGATGTAGCCGACGATCCCGCACATGGCGAACCTTCTTTCAGCCGTAGACGATGCGCCGCAGCTGGCGCTCGGACAGGTCGGGCGCGGCCACCAGCCTGCCGCGCAGCTCGGCGGCGATGAGCGGGAAGATCTCGGGGTTCTTCCGGCCCTCGGCCTGCAGCTCGGCGTGCCGGCGGCGGACGTAGGCCTCGGTGGGCGTCCGGTAGTAGGCGAGGACGTCGTCGACGACGCGGGCGGCGACCCCCGGCGGGAGACCGGTGGACGCGGCCACGCGTTCGACGATGTCGGTCTCTGCCACGCGGCCATCATGCCCCGCCCGTGTCGGGAACTTCAAATTCTTGCCCGAAATCGGGCAAGCTTTACGGGTTGGAGAGCTTCAGGGGTGGCGGTGAGGGTGGAGGTGTGCGCCTGGCCGCTCGGTTCAAGCCGGCTTCGGCACGGGCTGCGGACGATCCCGGCCGAGTTCCGTGAGCAGCGCCCGGATCGCCGGGCTGGCGTCGGCACTGCGCCGCCACGCCGCGTGGACCTCCCGCTTCGGCTGCCGGCGCAACGGGCGCGCGACGAGGTCCTCGCCCAGCGGCGGTCGGGCCAGCCGGGGGATCAACGCGATCACCTCCCCCGACGCGACCAGCGCCAGCTGCGTCGCGAAGTCGTCGACCAGGTGACGCACGTCCGGCTCGGCGGGTGCGTCCGCGAACAGGCGGCGGAACCACTGGTGGCACACCGTTCCCGGCGGGCTGGTCACCCACGCGTGGCCCGCGAGGTCGAGACGGCCCAGCGGGGCGGCGGCCGACGCCAGCGGGTGCGTGCGGCTCAGCACCACGTCGCCGGCGTCGGTGTGCACCAGCCGCTGCGTCAACGAAGAGGGCGCCGGGGCCGGCAGCCCGTCGGCGTCGTGGACGAGGGCGAGGTCGGCCGTGCCCGCGTCGACGCTGCGCAGTGCCTCGTCCGGGTCCTGTTCGGTGATCCGCACGCGCAGGTCCGGGCAGCGCTCCGCCAGGCCCCGCAGGACCGGGGCGAGCAGGCCGCGGATCGCGGTCGAGAACGCCACCACCCGGAGCGTGCCGCGCGGCGCGCCTTCCGAGACCGACTGGGCCGCTTCCGCGCAGCGTTCCAGCGCCTGGAACACGTCGGGGGCCGAGTCGGCGATCGCCCGACCGGCCGGGGTCAGCACCACCCCGCGGCCCGCCGGCGCCAGCACCGGCACGCCGACCTGCCGCTCCAGGCGCTTGAGCTGCTGCGACACCGCCGACGCCGTGAACCCCAGCTCGTCGGCCGCCTTGGCCAGCGTCCCGAGCGCCGCCACCGACCGCAACGCCCGCAGCGCACCGACTTCGATCATTAAGCCAGGCTACGCGGTATCGGCAAAAAAGCGTCGCTGGACCACACCAGTCGCGGCGGGCAGGGTCGACGGCATGACCGACTTCGGCACCAACCTCGTCGCGATGGTGACCCCCATGCGGCCCGGCGGGGCACTCAGCGAACCCGGCCTCGCGGGCCTCGTCGACCACCTGCTCGCCACCGGCTGCGACGGGCTCGTCGCCGGCGGGACGACCGGCGAGTCCCCCACCCTCACCGAGCCCGAAGCCGCCGGGCTCGTCCGGAGCGTGGTGGCCCGGGTCGCCGGCCGGGCCCGGGTGATCGCCGGCGTCGGCACGTACGACACCGCCGCGAGCATCCGCCGGGCCCGCGACGCCGAGGCCGCCGGCGCGGACGGGCTCCTGCTCGTCTGCCCCTACTACTCCCGGCCGACGCAGGAGGGCGTGGTGGCCCACTGCCTCGCGGTGGCCGACGCGACCGGGCTGCCGGTGATGCTCTACGACGTCCCGGCGCGGGCCGGGATCGCGATGACGCCGTCCACGCTGGCCGAACTCGCCGCGCACCCCCGGATCCGGGCGGTCAAGGACGCGAAGGGCGACCTGTTCGAGGCGATGACGGTCATGGCGGACACCGGGCTGGCGTACTACTGCGGCATCGACGAGCTGAACCTGCCGTACCTCGCGTGCGGCGCGGCGGGCGTGGTGAGCGTGGTCGGCAACGTGGCGGCCGACCGCACGGCGGCCCTGATCGCCGCCGTCCGCCGCGGCGACCTCGAGTCGGCGCGCGCGGTCAACCGGTCGCTGGTCCCGCTGGTGGAGACGATCATGCGGAACGGCCCGGGGACGACGGCGGCCAAGGCGGCGCTGGCCGGGCTCGGAGTGATCCCGCACGCGACGGTCCGGCTCCCGCTGCTCGCCGTACCCGCTTGACCGGACGGGCTAGGTGTTCTGTCCGGGGAGGTTGCGATCGTGGCGACACGTGATCGGATGATCTTGGTGTGAGGGAGGGCCTCCGGGTTCGGTGTGGATTGCGACATCTACGCCGAGCAACGGAGGCCCTCGTGACCCACGCTAACGCACCCCTCACCCCGACCGGCA